>JAAWCJ010000032.1 GCA_022793195.1 Lachnospiraceae bacterium
CCCAACAAGCGTGGGCGTGAACTTTGACAAAAATTATATGGTACTATTTTCCGCCTTGTTTTCATAGACATGGACAAAGAGCAGCGCACAAGGAGGAGGTGGAACTCTGCTGTGAAAAAGCAAAAATTAAACTATCGGTTTCATAATCCTAATTCTGCGGCAGAGACCGCCGAATACTTGCTGAAAATCCTAATTGAAGCAAATACGGAAAAAGTACAGTCGGCTATTCAAGAAGCCGCAACCGCACCAGATGATACCGAAGAAAAATTAGACGAGGGACACTCTGCGTGAGCGGAGTGTCCTTTTTTCATGGTTGAAAACGCTGGCTTTATGTGATAATATTAAGATGTAACAGAACGATTTAATTTTAACAGAGAGGTTTCGCCATGAATATAGCTGCTTACTGCCGTGTTTCCACCGATAAGGCTGACCAGCTCAACAGCCTGGAAGCACAGAAAGAGTTTTTTTCTGAATACACAAAACGCACAGGGGACGCCTTAGTAAGATTGTATGCAGACGAGGGTATTTCTGGAACCAAAATAAAAAACCGGAAAGAATTTTTACGCATGATGGCAGATGCCGAGCATGGGCTGTTTGATATGGTCGTAGTCAAGGATATTTCCCGCTTTGCCAGAAATACCGTTGACCTTTTGCAGAATGTCCGCAAGCTGAAATCTTTGGGAATTGAAACGCAGTTTTTGACCGCCAACATGACCAGTATGGGGAACAGTGAATTTGTGCTGACGATTTTTGGAGCATTGGCACAGGAGGAAAGTGCGAATACTTCAAAGCGTGTGAAATTTGGAAAAAAGATGAATGCTGAAAAAGGCCGTGTCCCGAATATCGTTTACGGATATGATAAGACGATTGGAGATTATTTTAACCTTGCAATCAATGAGGAAGAAGCCGCGGTTGTCCGCCAAATTTATGAGTGGTATATCAAAGACGGGTATGGTGCTGCGAAAATTTCCATTTTCTTAAATGAACGAGGTTTGCGGACAAAGCGGAATTGCCAGTGGAGCCAGAATGGGGTTTGCCGTATTCTTACGAATGAACTGTATACGGGTAAGATCATCAACGGTAAACAGGAAGTAACCGACTTTCTGACAGGGCAGAGAGCAGACAAAGATGAAACCGAGTGGATGGTCGTGGAGCGTCCAGATTTGCGTATTATTGAGCCGGAGGTTTTTGAACAGGCACAGCAGATTATGCAGTCCAGAGGCAAAGCATTTAAGGTGGATAAGGAACGCCAAAGCAATAAATATTTATTCTCTACTCTTATTAAATGTAAGGAGTGCGGTTGGTCCTTCCGGCGCACAGTCCGCACCTATAAAAACACTTATGTCCGCTGGGTGTGTTCCGGGCATAACGGGCGTGGTGCAGACAACTGCCCCAATGCTGTGACGGTAGATGAAGAAGAATTGATTGAAGTTTTGCAGGAATATTTTGCTGAACTTATGAAAGCAAAGAAGAATGTGATCCATTATGTGGTCGGAGAATTTCAGCGGGTTTATAAGGCAAAGGACGAAAACCTGAATTATGAAAAAGAGCTGAATGCCCAGCTTGCAAAGCTGCAAAAAACCCGGCAAAAATATATGGATATGTACGCAGACGATTTGATTTCCAGAGAGGAACTGAATGATAAAATCGGCGGCATGAGAAAAGAAATTGAACGGCTGGAAAACGAACTGAAGATGGTAGCGTATCATCTTACCAAAGGGGAACAGCTGGAAAGCGTCCTCGGACGGACATTCAAAGAGATTGAGGATATAACTGATGTACACCAGATGACCAATGCTCAGTTAAAACGCATTATCCAGAAAATCGAAGTGGATAAGGACGGGAATGTGGACATTTACCTGCGTTTGATTGGGGATTTGGGATTGGACGAAACAGTTCTAATTCGTCACGACGAAACATAAAGACGTTACAGACCGTCTTATGCGAATCAATCCCACCCTTGCCTCCAGGGCACGTCTTGTGCTGGACGTCAATAAGTCAGAACGGCACATCAGGGGTGGAATGGCAACCAAAGAAAAATATCTTCATCAGGCTCCGTTAAAAGACGATCACATATTTACTTTGTAGAGGCCGCGATGGTATAATAATCAAATAAGGGTTTAGAATCCGGAAGAAAAACAGTCGAAACAGAGTACAGGGTAAAGGATGGGGAATGGGAGTACATTTGAAAAAGATGAGGATGCCTGCGAAAAGGCAGGTTATTAAGATGTTGATGCTTGCCGCGAAAATTGCAGTGGGAAGCAGTATTGCCATTTATATGGCGGAGCTTCTGAAGCTGCAGTTTTCGGCTTCGGCGGGAATTACCACATTACTGACTTTGGTGACTACGAAGCGGGGAACCATTAAGCTGGCTCTCGCCCGTTTTGTGACCTTTGGCGTTGTCGTCCTCTTTGCCTGGATGACATTTATTCCGCTGCGGAGCGAGTGGCTTGCATTCGGAGTCTTTATTTTTTTGACAGTTTTGATGTGCCAGATGTCGGGATGGATGACGACGCTGTCAGTCAATGCAGTAATTGGAACCCACTTTCTGACAACCCTTGATTTTAGCCCGGATTTTTTCCTCAACGAGTTTTTGCTGGTTTTTATTGGAAGTGTGATTGCATTTGTGCTGAATCTGTTTCACCATAACCGCAGCCAGAAAGAACACTTGCGGGAACAGATGTCTTATATTGAGGAACAGATGCAGTTTATTCTCGGAGAGGCAGCGTCCTATCTGTCCCAAAAGGCCATGGAGGTGGATGTTTGGGATCACATCTGTAAATTGGAGGAGAGAATCCACGAATATATTCAGGAATCTTATGAATATCAGGAAAATTCTTTTAATTCCAATCCAGGTTATTACATTGATTATTTTGAGATGCGTATGGATCAGTGTAAAGTGCTTTACAATCTCCATTCAGAAATGAAACGGCTTCGTATGATGCCGGAGCAGGCGAAACTGGTGGCAGACTACATGCTTTACATGGCGGATTTCGTGCTGGAATTGAATGTGCCGGAGCCTCAGCTGGAACGGCTGGAGGAAATTTTTGCGGATATCAGACAAGAGGCTTTGCCGGAAAGTGTGGAAGAGTTTGAAAACCGGGCAGTGTTATACCATATCCTGATGGATATGGAAGATTTTTTATTGGTAAAAAAGCGGTTTGTCGATGCTAATCTTCAGAATCAAGGAACAGGAAAGATAAAAGTGTAATTGAAAATGGCTTTTTTGCAATTTTTGAAGAATTTTATGTAAGTGAAACAAGACGGTCGATTTTAGTCGAATCTTCTGTCCCTGAAAGGGAGCTTTATATAATAGGGAGGATGCCAATCGTTACCACTGCGGGCTGTCGGAATTCTTCCGGTCCGAGCTGCGGTACATGGGACGCAGAAAAACGGTTCAAAAGAGGCGGTGGAGGAGCCTCTGTAGTTTTTTGGAGGCTCCTGTCAAGAAACTGCAGGGGGAGAAATCTAATTTCTTTTTTTCAGGATTAAACTGGTTTTTCTCCGGGGTTTTAGGTTGACAGACAGCGGTACATGCACTAGACTGGAAACACAGGGGGCAAAAAAATGAATTATACTTTTCAGCAGTGGCTGCTGTTTTTTTATATTTACTGCTTTTTCGGCTGGTGTTTTGAAAGCACATATGTATCTCTCAGAAAACGCCGTTTTGTAAACAGAGGATTTCTTCATTCTCCTATGTTGCCGATTTATGGCTCAGGGGCAGTGGTTATGCTGTTTGTGACCATGAGGATTCGGACGCATATTTTGTGGATGTTTTTGGCTGGTATGATTGGCGCCACAGTTTTGGAACTGGTGGTGGGCCTTGCCATGGAAGCTATTTTTAAAGTAAAATATTGGGACTACAGCAATCAGAAATTCAATTACAGGGGGGTTATCTGTTTGTCTTCTTCCCTGTGCTGGGGATTTTTTACTGTGCTTTTAAATCAATATATTCATAAACCGGTGGAAAGATTTGTCCTGGGCCTTCCCTGGGCAGTTGTTTTGGCGGCTGTAATTGTGCTATCTATTTTATTTATAAGCGATACGGTAGTATCCGTGAAAGTTGCACTTGGGATTCGGGACATGCTGGATGCCAAGGTGCGCTTTAAGAAAGAGTTTGGAGAGGTACAGGAGCAGCTTTCGGAACGGCTGGGGCATTTGCGGGAGAGTTGGTTGGATTCCTTTGGGGACAAGCGTGTGGAATCAAGAAAAACAGTGGCCGGAGAACGCTTAAATATGCTGGCGGACGCGGCCGGAGAACGCTTGAATATGCTGGCGGACACGGCTGGAGAATATCTTAATACGTTGGTTGAAGCAGTAAATGAATGTTTGAAAGCTTTGACAAAGACAGAAGATGAACGGGAAAAAGAAGAAATCCGCGTATTGTCAGGCTTGAGTGAACGGCTGAAGTCTTTGAAACGGGAAAATGAATCCCAGAAAGAGCGGATGGCTTACCTGAAGTTAAAGATGTTCCGCCGGAACCCGACGGCTACTTCCGGGAAATTTAAAGAAGAATTTTTCCAGGTGCGTGAAGAACAATTAAAATGGTATGAAAAACGCAGACAGGAAAAACGGAGGAAGGGTAAAAAATAGTTTCCTATATGATAAAAAAACACCCTTTTTACAGGGTGGAATGTTAGGGGGGGGACCCGGCAGCTTTTGGCTGCCGGGCGTGAGTATGAAAAAGCTTGTTTATACCAACCTCGATTGGTATGCCTATAGTATACGGTGAAAATGTGACCAAAATATGTTCAGTCTATGAAAAAAACATTAAGAACATAAAAGAAATTTTATGGAAATGCAAAATTTCGTGAGAGTTTTGAAAAGGGAATTGAAAAACCGGAAAAATTGTTTATAATATAAAGGATTGGAAACGGGCAGCGAAAAGCATAGGAGGAAAGAAGATGTTATTGTCAACGGATATCGGAATTGATTTGGGAACCGCCAGTATACTGGTCTATATAAAAGGGAAGGGCGTCGTTTTAAAAGAACCCTCTGTAGTGGCTTTTGACAGAGACAGCAATCAGATCAAAGCGATCGGAGAGGAAGCACGTTTGATGATTGGAAGGACTCCGGGAAATATCGTGGCAGTCCGCCCTTTACGTCAGGGCGTGATTTCTGATTATACCGTGACGGAAAAAATGTTAAAGTATTTTATTCGTAAAGCTTTAGGGAAGAAAACCTTACGGAAGCCGAGAATCAGCGTCTGTATTCCCAGCGGGGCCACCGAGGTAGAAAAAAAAGCGGTGGAAGACGCCACCTATCAGGCGGGGGCCAGGGAGGTTTCCATCATTGAGGAGCCTGTGGCGGCTGCCATCGGATCGGGGATTGATATTTCCAAAGCCTGTGGAAATATGATTGTGGATATCGGCGGCGGTACGGCAGATATTGCAGTGATCTCCCTGGGCGGAACGGTGGTTAGCACATCTGTGAAGGTGGCCGGGGATGACTTTGATGAGGCCATTGTCCGTTTTATGAGAAAGAAGCACAATCTGCTGATTGGCGAGCGGACAGCAGAGGAAATTAAAATCCAGATCGGATGCGCTTACAAACGGCCGGAACTGGTGGCCATGGATGTCCGCGGCCGGAACCTGGTGACAGGACTTCCGAAAACCATCACAATTACTTCCGACGAGACTCTGGAAGCGCTTCGTGAGCCTGCCATGCAGATTGTGGATGCTGTACACAATGTACTGGAGCGGACGCCCCCGGAACTGGCGGCGGACGTATATGACAGAGGGATTGTCATGACCGGAGGCGGAAGCCTTTTAAGCGGCCTGGATTCCCTTCTTGAGGAGAAGACGGGAATCAATACGGTGATTGCTGAAGAACCGCTGACGGCAGTGGCCATCGGCACCGGGAAGTTCATTGAATTTATGCATGGTCAAAGAGATTCCGACTGACCGGTGTACCAGTCGGATTAAAAGGGGTTGTTGCAGAATATAAAATATTTAGATATTTTGCAACGGCTCCTTTCTATATTAGGAAATTTTGTTCTACAGGAGGAAAAAACCAGATGGAAACCATTTCAGGTTATGTCAGTAAAATTGTATATCGAAATAAGGAAAATGGTTATTCTGTCGTGGAAGTTTTTAACGGAGGGGAAGAGACGGTCATTGTAGGCGCCCTTTCCATGCTGGAAGAAGGGGAGTACATAACAGCGGAAGGCACGATGAAAAACCATCCCCTTTATGGGGAGCAGCTTCTGGTGGAACAGTATGAGGTGCAGGCCCCGGAGGATACCATGTCTGTCATGCAGTATTTGAGTTCCGGAGCCGTGAAGGGAATCGGGCCGGCCCTGGCGGCCAGGATTGTGAAAAAATTCGGCAGCGATACATTTCGGATTTTGGAGGAGGAGCCGGAACGGCTGGTTCAGGTAAAAGGAATCAGTGAACGGATGGCTGTGGAGTTTGGGAGCCAGGTGGCAGAAAAACGTGATATGCGCCAGGCAGTGTTGTTTTTGCAGAAGTATGGAATATCCCTGAACCTGGCAGGCAAAATATTTAAGCAATATGGTTCTGAGCTTTATACGATTATCGAGCAAAATCCATACCGTCTGGCAGATGATATTGCCGGAGTCGGTTTTAAGATTGCAGATGATATTGCCGCAAAAGCGGGAATCAGGGCAGATTCTGACTATCGGGTGAAAAGCGGGATTTTGTATACCCTTCTCCAGGCAATTACCGGAGGCCATGTATACCTTCCCATGGAAAAGCTCAGGGAGGAGACAAATCAGCTTTTGGGGGTGGAAGTCCCTTCTTTTGAAGATTACGTGATGGATTTGGTAATGGACAAACGGCTGATTGTGAAGAAGGAAGAGCAGGAACCCATTGTCTATGCGGCCAGATATTATTATATGGAAATGACGGTGGCGAAGAGGCTTCTGGAACTGGACTTTGCCTGGGAAATGGCGGAGGGGGAAGCGGCTTCCAGGATTTTAAGGATTGAGAAAGAAGAAGGCAGGAGTCTGGATGAGAAGCAGAGGGAGGCGGTTTTACAGGCAGCCGGAAGGGGCGTTTTGGTGATTACCGGTGGGCCGGGCACAGGAAAAACCACTACCATCAAGGCGTTAATCCGTTTTTTTGAGATGGAAGGGCTTGACGTGGAGCTGGCGGCCCCTACGGGAAGGGCGGCTAAACGGATGGCGGAAGCCACCGGCCATGAAGCGCGCACCATCCACCGGTTGCTGGAGCTTTCCGGTATCCAGGAAGAGTCTTCCGCGGAAGTACGTTTTTCCAGAAACAGAAATAATCCCCTGGAGGCCGATGTGGTCATCATCGATGAAATGTCCATGGTGGATATCCAGCTTATGAATTCCCTTTTGGAGGCGATTCCTTCCGGCGCCCGGCTGATTCTGGTGGGTGACAGGGACCAGCTTCCCAGTGTGGGCCCCGGAAATGTGCTGAAAGATATTATCCAGTCAGGCCGGTTCCATGTGGTGTGCCTGACCAGGATTTTCAGGCAGGCAGAAGCCAGCGACATCATTATAAATGCCCATAAAATCAACCGTGGGGAACCGGTTGACCCAAAGTCCAGGAGCCGGGATTTTCTTTTTGTGAACCGTTCGGACGCCAATTCTGTCATCAATGCGGCGATTACTTTGATTTGTAATAAGCTGCCCGGTTATCTGGGTGTCTCCATGTATGATATTCAGGTGATGGCCCCCATGCGGAGGGGAATCCTGGGGGTGGAGAGGCTCAACAGAATCCTCCAGGAATTTTTAAATCCTCCTGACACGAAAAAGGCAGAGAAGGAATGGAGTCAGGGGGTATTCCGCGAAGGCGACAAGGTTATGCAAATTAAAAATAATTATCAGCTGGAGTGGGAAATCCCGGGAATGTATGGGACCACAACCGACGCCGGAACAGGGGTTTTTAACGGAGATATCGGTATTATAAAAGAAATCAACACCTTTGCGGAGGAAGTGAAAGTCGAGTTTGACGAGGGAAAGGTGGTTACATATGACTTTGACGGGCTCCATGAGCTGGAGCTGGCTTATGCCATTACCATTCATAAAGCCCAGGGCAGCGAGTATGCGGCAGTGGTCATTCCGCTGCTTTCCGGTCCGCGTATGCTGATGACCAGGAATCTCCTCTATACGGCAGTGACCAGGGCCAAATCCTGCGTATGTATCGTGGGGCTTCCGGAAACTTTTCTTGCCATGGCTTCAAATGAAACGGAGCAGAAACGCTATTCCAGCCTGGACAGGCGTTTGGAGGAGTTATAATATGAACCCCTTGTGCCGGAGGCCCCAGAGGGAGAGAGGAGTACAGTTTGATTCTCGATTTTATTTACCCCAGGCGCTGTCCTGTCTGCAATGAAGTTCTGCCTTTTGGCCCTTTTTGTATCTGCGACGGCTGCCGGAAGAAGCTGTCTTTTGTGAGTCAGCCTGTGTGTATGGGCTGTGGAAAAGAGATGAAAAAAAGCGGTTTTGACAGTTTTGGGGCAGAGGAGTACTGCCCGGACTGTATGCGCCATGAGAAATGCTTTTCCGGTGGGATAGCCCTGCTCAATTATGATGAAACGGCAAAGAAGCTGATGGCAGGGCTTAAATATAAGAACCGCCGGGAATATGCAGGCTTTCTGGCAGAGGAGATGGTCAGGCGCCACGGAAAGAAAATTTTAAGGCTCAGGGCTGATGGTCTGGTGCCTGTCCCCATCCACCGGAAACGGCGCCGGGAGAGGGGATACAATCAGGCGGAACTTTTAGCAAAAGAGCTTTCCTGGAGGCTTTCCCTTCCGGTAAAGCAGCTCCTTTCCCGCATGGAAGATACACAGGCCCAGAAGAAATTGGGATATGAAGCGCGCCAGAAAAACGAAGCCGGCGCTTTTACAGCGAGAGACTGTAACGGTATGGGAAATCTGTTGCTGGTGGATGATATTTATACCACAGGTGCCACGGCACAGGCATGTACGAAAGCTCTTTTGGAGGCCGGAGCCGGAAAAGTCTGGCTTTTAAATATGGCAATCGGTATTGGGCGCAGTTAAAAATAAATCATAGAAAAACACTTCTTTGCGTACACTGTTTTAAAGACAGGCCAAAGGAGTTTTTTTTATGAAAAAGAATTTTTCCACAGTTTTGGGCGGGACAATCCTTCTCTTTCTGTTTCCCTATATATTCACCCTTTTTGTCAGCGGGACGGTTGGAGAGGAAACAAAGGAAATAGCGGAAAGCGGAAAAACGATTCTGCGGTCAGGGGCCTATGGGACAGAAAGGATAGACTTGGAAGAATATGTAATAGGCGTGGCGGCGGCACAGATTCCGGGCGAATATGAAAAGGAGGCTGTGAAAGCGCAGGTGATTCTGGCCAGGACTTATCTTTATAAGGCCATGGGAGAAGCGGATACTGTTTCGGAAACAGATCTCTACGGAACCTATATGGACGTTGCGGCAAGAAAAAGAGTGTGGGGGGAAGAGGCCGATTCCTATGAGGAGAAATTTGAGGCAGCAGCGGCAGAAACAGCAGGACAGGTGATTCTTTATGAAGGAGTCCTAGCGGACGCCATGTTCCACCGGGCCAGCTGTGGTATGACACGGGATGGGGGAGAAGCTTTCCCTTATTTAAAAAGTGTGGACGGAAGCAGAGATGTGGATATGGAAAATTATGTAACAATCAGGGAAATGACGGCACAGGAGATTTCTGCAGCCGTCTCCAGCCTGGGAGGACAAAGCATTGGGGAGGAAGAAGCGCTTGGACTTCAGATTGTATCCAGGGATGGGGCGGGCTATGTGCAGGGTGTTTTGGTGGGAACAGAGGAATATGCGGGTGAGAAACTGGCAGCTGCCCTCGGTTTACCGTCATCTGCGTTTTCCGTTTCCCGGACAGAAAAGGGGATTAAATTTGTGGTGAAGGGTTCCGGCCATGGCTATGGGATGAGCCAGTGGGGGGCCAACAAGTTGGCGGCGGAGGGAAAAGACGCCTTAACGATTTTAAATACATATTTTCAAAACATTACGGTTGAAAAAACGGGAGAGAATATTTCCCAGCCAGAAATGCCCAGTTAATTTTTGAATAGGACGCGGTAATCGGGCAAGAATAATACCGAGGTGATTATCGTGAAAAAAAAGCAAGGATTGCTGGTCATGCTGCTGGGGTGTCTTGTCACTGTGAGCGCCATTGCCGGAGTACTGGTATGGCAGGGAACGGGCAAGAAGGATGAAGAGAACCGTCAATATGAACAAACGGATGGTTCTTCAGAACAACTCTTATGGAATGACGAAGAAACAACAGGTACAGAAGAAGAAACGACGAAAGCCGTAACAGAGACACAGAAGACAACACAGGAAGCGAGAGCAACTGAAACAAAAGCACAGGAAGAGACGAGGCTGGAAGCGGAAGCCCGTCATGAAACGGAAGCGCCAGCTGAAAGTGAAGAAGCACCTTCAGAGGCGCCGGCAGCCGTATCCCAGGTACAGGCAGTCAGTTTCCAGGAGGAAAACGGACTTCTCTGGCCGGTGGAAGGAAATGTCATCATGGAATATTCCATGGACAAGACCGTCTATTTCCCCACGTTGGATTTGTACAAGTGCAGTCCTGCGGTTTTAATCCAGGGAGAGGCAGGAATGCCTGTGACAGCTGCAGCGAATTCCATCGTAAAAGTGGTTGGAACGGATGCGGAACTGGGAAATTACGTAACCTTGGATTTGGGGAATGGCTATGAACTTACCTATGGGCAGCTTACTGACCCCCAGGTCAATCCCGGCGATTATCTGGAAGCAGGCGCAGTGGTTGGAACACTGGCAGAACCCACAAAATATTATGTGGTGGAAGGTGCAAACCTTTATTTCCAGATGACAAAAGACGGAGCTCCCATTGATCCTTTGGATTTTGTGGATTACGCGGAAGATTGAAAAGAACCGGCATGGTTTGGCATGGATTTGCCAGACGTGCCGGTTTTTTATCGTATAGGAAACTTCGTTCCCTATACGATAAAAGCCCTCCGGGGGATCGCCCTGCGGCGGAGAGGAATGATCTTGCTGACGCAAGCCGCCGTCAAAGATGGATGTCGTCAAATTGCACAAAGGGAATAGACCAACGCTCTATTGATCTATTCCCCGAGCAATCGATTAAGATTGGATTTTTGTAAGAAGAGCTTCTTGTAATACCTGGGAGAAGTTTACCCCCATGGCGATGGCGCGGTCGTTCATCCACGAAGGTATGGTCAGGGTTTTCTTTACTGCCCTGGTGTCTTTGTATTGATTAATGTCGCAAGACACAAGGGAAGAAAAGCCGTCTTCTACACGGATGGTAGAAATGTCAGAAGGGGTCGAGAATTCCTTTTTCTGCTCCAAAAGGGTGAGAAGATAACCGGCCAAAGCTTCCTGCGCCGCCTCCATGGTTTCATTAACAGAACCCCCATAGGTGTGGCAGCCTTCCAGGTCAGGAAATTCAACCCAATACGAGTCCTCTTCTTTGTGGAAGATAGCGGGATATACAAATAGCATAATAATACCTCCTTGTGCGGATTTAAGGAGAAAGAAGGCTTATTTCAGCCCCGTCTCCTTAAGAATACTATTTAGTAAGCCGATGGGAACATCTTTGCCGTGTAAGGGAATAACTGTAGTTTTCCCATCTTTTTGAAGAACATGATGGCTGCCATTAATTCTGGCTACATTCCATCCGTTTTTCTTTAAAAGCTTTAACAGGTCTTTGTCTTTCATGTTCCACCTCCTTACAAATACAATATAACACGTGCGGTACGTGTATTCAAGGGGGGAATCAATAATTTTTGTTTTTAATTAAGCGGAGCGTTTTCTGGTATGGGCTAAACGTTCCGGCAAGATTTCGCAGTATTTTTTTCTGTTTCAAAACCTATATAATGGCGTCAACATAACATCACCCGGATGAAAAGAAAGTTTGATCATCCTTGTTAGAATTTTAATGGGCTTTTGCGTAGGGTGTTTCCCGTATTTTGACTCTTCGGGTTTTTTATTATTGGATAAATCCCAGACCGTCCGCATTTGTTTCCCGGGAGTTTTTAAATCGTCTCCCAATTATTAAATCGATGCAATTCTCAGGAAGCATATTCATACCTTTTATGCAATCGGAGTTGGATATATAATCAATAAAAAATTGCCGTTATAATTACCTCCGGTGAACAGGAGATATTATAACGAATATGAACTGATATCGCAAGGGCTTACGAAAAACCATGAGAGTAGTACAATATTGGATTTGTTGCCTGGTGCAAAAGAATTGTGTAACTGAGTTCATGGCACAGGATTTTCTTCCTCCGCCACCTTAAGCCCGGCAAGTTTTCCGTTCTCATAAATCGTATAGAGATCAACGGCGTCGGCTGCGTAGCTGGAATCCCCAGTGTGGGCGGCAAACCAGGTCCCTGACTGCGGGTCGTAAATGCTGCGCACTTCTTTTCCTTCAAAGAACATCTTTAATTCCCCTCCGTGCATATCCGGTGTGTACTGCCAGGTGAGGCCGAAAGGCTCAAAGGGAGCAAAATCTCTTTCACACTGGAGTCTGCTCTGCTCGTTCAGCTCTTTTGTGATTTTGGCGTCTTCAATGACGACAACGCCGGAGAACTGGCCGCGGCCGGAAGACAAGGAGTATTCTGCAGAGATGGAAAGCCCGTCGGCCTGATAGTTTATGAATTCCTCCTCAAGGTAATTTTGAATGAATTCTTTTTCAGAAGAAAGGGTTTGCCACTTCTTTTCCTGGAGGATGGGGGGAAGGCTTTGGAGGATACCTATAACGTTTGTCCGGGCAGTATTGTACTGTCCCACTGTAAGGATATCTGCATCGGAGATTGTAAAGTATACGTCATAGTTCAGTGTGACGGCTTCAGAGCCGGATTTGGCAGAAGAAAACCCGGTGGAACTTTGCATCTGCCAGTGGTCGGAGGTGAGGGGTTCCCAGATATAAAAATAGAAAGCGGAGATTGCGTTGCGGTCTTTCAGGAGACGGAAGGTTTCGTTTTGAGAAAACCGTTTCAGCAGTTCCTGATAATCTGTGGCGCCGGAAAATTCCACGGCGCATTTTTTGAATTCTGTAATGCTCATGGTTTCATAATTATCAAACCTCAAGGCAGAAAGCTTTGCCCAGTCTTCGTCGGAAAAACCGGGAAGATCGGGAAATTCTTCAGAGAACTCTTCTTTTTCGTGAAGCCCCTTCTGGGCGGAAAAATCCCCTGTTTCATTTTTACGGATATCGGCGGTTTCTGGGGCTGTCTGGGTGGCAAAGGCCATTGTGAGAACCATGACAATCCCTGTGCACACAAAGATGGCAAGACGGGAAGCTTTTTTTGTTTTCATAATAGAGGTAATCCTTTCTTCCAGTGGATTTTCATTGAAGCTGCAGAAAGGGGATAAACCGCTTTTTTGCGCTTCCATGGAGATTAAGGTCCGGGCGTATATGGATTTGGAGATATGGTCGGGCGAGAGTATGGCCTGTTCATCACAGGCGAGTTCTGTGTCCCGGTTGAAGAAAACGTATAAAAGCCAGACCATAGGATTAAACCAGTGGATACAGAGAGCGACGGCAGCCAACAGCTTAAAGGCTGCGTCAAAACGGCGGATGTGTATATGTTCATGGAGAAGGATGCAGGAAAGCTGTTCGGTATTCTCCCAATCTACCTTTTTGGGCATCAGGATGACAGGGCAAAATACGCCGTAAGTCAAGGGGACGCAGATCCGGTCGGAGAAACGCAAAGAGATCCGGCGTCTCAGGGGATGGTTTTTGATCCACCGCAGCGTAAATTCATTTTGGACAGGGAGGGAGCTTCTAAATTCTTCCAGAAAATGCCGGTAGGACAAAAGGAAAAATGTGGTCATGATAATGGAGCCGGAACACCAGATGAAAAGGAATGGGATGGGAATTTGTCCGGGAAAGGCGCTGTCATCTGTGGCTTTTACCGGATGTTGCCTGCCGGAAGACGGATGGTTTCCTATTGAATCGTCATCTTTCTGACTATTTTGGTTTTCTGTCCCAGAGAAAGTGGAGCCTGCTGCCAGAGTATCGGAGGAATGGTCGGCCAGGGAGCTTGCCGACTCTTTTTCCAACAGGGCGGGAAACAGGTCTTCCCGGAGGAGCAGGGGATAAATACAGAAGGCAGAAGAGATTGTAGCCGGAAGTAGCAGGCGGACAAGGGCGATTTTCCACAATAGGGAAAAAGTTCTCTTTGGAAGCCGCCGGACGGCCGCAGCACGGATGAGCATAATGGCAAAGATCAACATTCCGCCGGAAACACTCATTTGAAGAAGACTCATAAAGATATCCATTCCTTTCGCTTTAATCACACAGGAAACATCGATGATTTTCCATAATTATCGTTTCATTCCAGGCGGCCGACGATCTCTTCCAGCTTTCTGATCTGTTCGGCGGAAAGCTTCTTTCTGCCCAGGAGCGCGGCAAACAGCTTGTCGGCGGAACCGTCATAGATTTTGTTGATCAGTTCATCCGTTTCCGCCTCCTGCACCTGCTCTTTTGGAATTAGGGCATGACACACAAATTTCGGCTCCGAGCGCCGGATGGCCCCTTTTTCGATGCAGCGTTTGATAATGGTATAGGTGGTATTGATGTGCCATCCGATTTCTTCTTCCAAGACCTGAGAGATGTGTTTGGCTGTGGAATCCCCCTCCCTCCAGAGTACTTCCATGACTTTTAGTTCTGAATCAAAGAGTTTCATTGCCATCAAATAGCCTCCTTTCCTTATTACTAGAGTAGTATGAACAAGTATATACTATCATAGTAGTGTGAAGGTGTCAAGAAATTCCATGTGTGGAACGGAATTTTATCTCCGACGCTTCCACTATCCTAATCCTTCAAGAAAAAGAGTGCTTTATCCACACCACAGGAAAACAAACCTGTTTAGGTGGAAAGCACTCATTTAATAAGATAATTATTTCAATCCACATGGATTTCAATTACATGGAAAATCAATTCCTTACCATGCTCCATGACAAAAATATCATATCACAAAAGAAAAGGGGAAGCAAAGTTAAAAAAATTATTTATTTCGACAATTTGTGATTGTGTTTTTTTCCAATATATGCTATTATCTAACTAATAGAAAGAATATTATAAGTTAATTGAATAAAAATATGGAGGAGAGACAGATGAAAACCTACCTGGCACATAAGACAGAAGACAGGGAACAAACTTTACAGGAACACCTGCAGGGGACGGCAAAGCTGGCCGGAGAGTTTGCGGCCGCGTTCGGGAAGCAGTCTCTGGGAGAGTTTGTCGGCGGATATCATGATATTGGGAAATGTAGCGATGGGTTTCAGAGGAGGATTCGCAATCCGAATTCCACGGAGACCTGCGACCATTCCACGGCCGGAGCCCTGGAAGCATTTAAAATGCGGCAGATGACGGCGGCCATGTGTATCATGGGACACCACAGCGGCCTGCTGGATTTGGGCGGACAGATGGACATGGACGGGACGGTCCGGGGACGCATGAAAAAGGGGCTGGAAGGGAAAATTCCGGATTACAGTGGGTGGAAGGAAGCCTGTCCATCCCTGCCCACGAAGAACGTGCCGGAAATGGACTCTTCCCAGACGGCTTTCGGCAGATATATGGAGACGAAATTTTTATATTCGTCCCTGGTGGATGCGGATTTCCTGGATACGGAAGAATTCATGAACGGAGAACCGGCGAAAAGGGGCGGGGGAGACAGCCTGGAAACTCTGCTTAGGCGGCTAGAAGATTGGTTAAAGGAACGTGGCTGGCTGGAGGAGAAGCCAGGCATAAACGGGATGCGTACGGAACTTCTTCGGACTGCGGCGGCTCACGGGCGGGAGGCGGAGCGGGGGATTTACACGCTGACGGTGCCCACGGGAGGCGGAAAGACCGTGAGCAGTCTGTACTGGGCCCTATGCCACGGGGTATCCCATGGGCTGGACAGAGTCATCTATGTGATTCCCTACATGAACATCATCGAGCAGACGGCAAAGAAATTCCGGGAGATTCTGGGAGAGGAAAACGTGCTGGAACACCATTCCAATGTGATCTATGAAAAAGATTCGGGGGAAGAGAGGAATCCCTTACAGCTGGCCAGCGAAAACTGGGACATGCCGGTGGTCGTGACCACGGCGGTGCAGTTCTTTGAATCCCTGTTCCACAACAAATCTTCCCGGTGCAGGAAGCTCCACAACATTGCGAACAGCGTGGTCATTTATGACGAGGTACAGATGCTTCCGGCCTCCTACTGGACACCCTGCATTCATGCCATGGAGGAGCTTTCCAATTCGTTCCGGGCAACCCAGGTTCTCTGCACGGCGACCCAGCCCGCAATTACATTCCCGAAAGGGACGGAACCGGAAGAGATCACGAAAAATACGAAGAAGCAGTTTGAACAGCTGAAGCGTGTCACGTTCGTGAATGGTGGGCAGACGTCGCCGGAGGAGCTTGCAGACAAACTAAAGTCCCACAGGCAGGCGCTCTGCATTGTCAACACGAAGCGGACGGCCAGGAGGCTGTATGAACTTCTGGAGGGCCGGGAGGGGTGTTTCCACCTGACGACGATGATGGTTCCGGCCCACAGGGAGGAAACGCTCTCTGAGATCAGGAGGCGGCTTGAGGAAAATCTTCCCTGCCTGGTGGCAGCCACCTCCCTGGTGGAGGCGGGGGTGGATCTGGACTTCCCTCACGCGCTCCGGGAACAGGCGGGGCTGGATTCGATTTTACAGGCGGCGGGGCGCTGCAACCGGAACGGAAAGAGGAAATCGGAGGAGAGCATCGTGGAGGTGTTCTCCCTGGAGGGCAAAGCCCCGGATTCCATCAGGCAGCAGGTGGACGCGGCCCGCTACATAATGGAAGACGATAAAGAGTGGGACAGCCTGGAAGCCATTGAAGCGTACTTCCGTTTCTGGAGAGAGAAACTTCGGGGAGAGGAAAACCTGGACCGGAAGAAGATCATGGAGAAGGTAGATCGGTATGCGTTCCGGGAAATTGCGGAAACCTTCCGGCTGATTGACGACGACACTTATACGGTGTATATTCCCTGGCAGGAAGAGGGAAAACGGCTGCTCCGGGAACTTCGGGGAGGAAAATGCGGCAGGGGGCTTTTTCGGAAGCTGGAAAGGTACAGCGTGAATGTGTACGAACCCCACTACCGGGAGCTTTTGCGGCTGGGCGATATTGAACTGATCCAGGGAACGGCAGTTTTGGCAAATGAGAAACTATACGACGAACACGCCGGCCTTGCCTTTTCGGCGAAGGAAGGCGATGCAATCTTTATGTAAGAGAAAGGGGGAGAGAGATGTCCATAAAACTGGAAGTATGGGGGGATTACGCGTGCTTCAGCAGGCCCGAACTCAAGACGGAACGGTATTCTTACGACGTGATGACGCCGGGGGCGGCGGTGGGGATCCTGGAAGCCATCTTCTGGCATCCGGGGCTCCACTATGAGATCGACCGGATCCACGTGATCAATCCCATACGGTTCACGAGCGTGCGGAGGAATGAAGTGAAGTCAAAAATCGGGTGCTCCAGGGTGAAAGCCGCCATCAAAAAAGAGGCCTTCGACGGGCTTTATCTCAACACGAAAACGGACATCGTCCAGCGGGCGGCCACGGTGCTAAAGAATGTCCGATATGTGATCGAGGCCCATTTCGACATCGGCCCGGAGTCCAACGATACGGACAATCCGGGGAAGTTTCAGGACATTCTGAAGCGAAGGGCGAAAAGGGGGCAGTGCTATCACCAGCCGTATTTCGGAGTCCGGGAGTTTCCGGCCCATTTTAAGCTGTGTGAAGGAATGGTTCCGGATTCGGAGTGCAGGGGGGAAAAGGATCTGGGGATCATGCTCCACCACATGGAATACAGTCCCCGCAAATTGAAAGACGGAACCATGGTCTACGACGCCAGCCCGGTCTTTTTCCGGGCAGCGCTTTCGGACGGGATTCTGGACCTTTCGGAAAGCGAGGTGCTCCGGTGATCTTTTATGAACTGACTAAACTATATGAGGAACTTGTAAAACAGGGGAAGATCGGCGTCCCCAGCTGGATGGATGAAAAAGTGTCCTACGGAATCCTTTTGGGAAAAGACGGAACCATCCGGCAGCTTCTTTCTTTGAAAGATGAGAAGGGAAAAGCCGGAAAGATGAGAGTGCCGGAGCACCCGGGAAGAGCCAGCGGTATCATTTCATTTTTCTTATGGGATAAGGCAGTTTACCTGTTGGGGGTAGATAGTTTTGGAGATTTGAAAAAGTCAATAGATCGTTTCAAAGCCTCTAAAAATTTACATCTGGAGATTCTGGAAGAGGTACACACGGAAGCTGCGGAGGCGGTGAAAAATTTCTTTCAAAACTGGGACCCGGAGAAGGCTCCGGAGCATGAAGTGTTAAAGCCGGAACTGGAGGAACTTCTAAAAGGCGCAAACCTGGTATTTTATTATGAGGGAGAGCCGGTGACGGAGGATCCAGGAATCCGGGAAGCCTGGGAAGCGTACCGGAACCGGGAAAAAGATGGGGAGACGGGAATCTGCCTGGTGACAGGGAAACGGGAACACATCGCAAGGCTCCATCCCCTGATCAAAGGGGTGTGGGGCGCCCAGTCCAGCGGGGCTTCGCTGGTCTCCTTCAATGCGGACGCATTCTGCTCCTACGAGATGGAGAATGGAGGAAACGCCCAGACCGGGGAGAGCGCGGCCAGGGCCTACGGCGCGGCCCTTAACTATCTATTGTCGGATTCGGAGCGGGTTTATCGGGCCGGGGATGTGACGGTGGTTGGCTGGGCCAAGGAAGGAAAAGCGGCCTATCAGGATCTCTTGATGGCGTTTTTAAACCAGGAAGATACGATTCGGGACGCGGACGTCCAGGCGGCTCTCAAAAAACTGTGCCGGGGAGAGACGGTGGAATGGAAAGAGCAGGAACTTCGGCCGGACAATGCGTTTTACATTCTGGGCCTTTCCCCCAATGCGGCCCGCCTTTCGGTGAGGTTCTTTCTGAAAAATGAGTTTGGGAAG
>JAAWCJ010000003.1 GCA_022793195.1 Lachnospiraceae bacterium
ATCGGCTCACTTACAAATCCGACAAAGTTATCGGCTACTTTCAAGAGTGTCAAGCAGAAAACCATCAGCAATGCAACCATTAAAAGGTATATCGATTATCTTTGTGATTCCTTCCTGATTGACAGTGCCGTCCGATATGACATTAAGGGAAAGAAATATATTGGCACACCGGTTAAATATTACTTTACTGATTTGGGATTGCGTAATGCCCGTCTTAATTTCCGTCAACTAGAAGAAACTCATGCGATGGAGAATATCATTTTCAATGAGTTGAAGATACGAGGCTTCAATGTGGATGTGGGAGTTATTACTTTGAATAAAACCAATGAGAAAGGTCACGGAATCCGTAAACAGTTGGAAATTGATTTTGTCTGCAATAAGGGTTCTAAGCGCTATTATATCCAGTCTGCTTATGCGATTCCGGATAAGGTAAAAATGGAACAGGAGCAGCGTTCCCTGATGCTGACCGGCGATTTCTTCAAGAAGATTATCATTACGAAAGATGCGCCTACACCATATTACAATGACGATGGGGTGTTAGTTATGAGTGTCTATGATTTCCTGCTGAATGAGGGCAGTCTGGATAATTGATTGTTGGAAAAGGGAAAAATGTAGCTGATAAACCAGAGTAGAGTGTGGATTCTACGGAGAGTTTACATTTATGACAAAAAAAGGTAGAATATATGCTTGGAACAAAACAATATGATTTAACATGGGAGCATTTTGAACAGCTTCATGCTGATAAAAGAAGTGCATTTGAAAACTTGTGCAGATCATTATTTCAAAGAGAACTATGTGCAAAAGGTGTTATTCTTCACTCTGATCCAAATCATCCTGGAGTAGAAGTTGCACCTGTTTTATCAAAAGATGGGAAGGCGCAGATTAGTTTTCAAGCAAAATATTTTGAAAATGGAGTTGGTTATAATCAGATAAAAGAATCTGCAAAAACAGCGATAGAACATTACAAAGGTGTATTAAACACGATATATTTATATAGCAATAAAGATATTACGGAAACAAGTGATTCCTACAGCGATATTAAAACAATGTTGAATGATGCGGGAATAGATGTCATTTTGGTTACTGGACAAGCAATATTGGATTGTGCTGTTGAGTATCCGACAGTCTTGTCATGCTATTTTGGACTTGATTTTTTGGATGAGGCTTGGTTTCAAAGGAATCTTCAAATTAGCCTTGATAGTTTAGGAAAAAGATACAACTCACTTTTTAATGTGGATACTAAAGCGCAGCAAGATTTATCAATTTTTCTGAGGGAAGATGCAGGAATCAGAGCCATTAATGAGAAGAAAAAGGATTTGCTGTCTGCTATAAAGGATATTAGATGGAGATGCGATGGTGAATATAAAAAAATAATAAATACTTTATCTAATTTGGTGAGGGATATACCAGATATTACAGCGGCGACTATTTACGATTCACTTAGATGGAAAGATGATTTCCGAGAATGTGGACAAACTATTTTTAAGGATTTACAGATAAAACGAGATAAAATATATGCAAAAATAGAGTCTTATCAAAAAAGGGATTCAGATTATGAGAAATTAAGAAATAAAGCTTATCTTGTGGATCATTTAATCACATTACCAGATTATCTTGGATTTCAGAAAAAAGAATTAGAGTATATTACTAATCGAGTGATTCTGGTTACAGGAGAAATAGGTACAGGAAAGTCTCAGCTTCTGGCAAACTCTGCTAAAAGAGTGCTTGAAAATGCTCGTCCGGCTTTGCTGCTTTTAGGACAAACATATACTTCAGATGAAAATATCGAAATACAGATTATGAATGGGCTTGAAGGATTGAATGTAGGACAATCTTTTGAGTCCTTATTGGCAGTGCTAGATGAAAAGGCTTATTCGGCAGGAGGAGATGCTGTAATATTTATTGACGCAATAAATGAGAGTAGGAATCGTGAAATATGGAAAAATGGAATAAATCGGTTAATAGTCGAAATAGAGAAATACAAAAATATACGACTTGTTATTTCTTTGAGGAAAGGATTTGAAGAATTAACATTAAGCGAGAAGGTGCTATCGAATCAAAGAAATGGGATGATTGCTGAAATAATTCATTATGGACTAAATGATGATTCTCCGGTCGGCATATATGAATTTATGTCAAATTGTGGAATACCCTTCTCACCGGAGTATTATCTTCAAGCTGAGATGACAAATCCATTATTTCTTACATGGTTTTGCCAAACTTATACAGGTGAGGAACAGGGATTAACAGAACTGATAGAAAAAATTATAGAACAGGCAGATAGAGAAGGTTCAAGAGAAGCAGGTTTTAGCGAAGCGGTCGAGGTGCTTAGAGAATTGCTTTATAATTTGATTGATATAGAGGAAGAAAAAACAATTACTAAATCTGCATTATTAAATTTGCCTGCGTGGGACATGTATGGTGTGACAAAGAAAACAGCATACATTAAGGCTATTGAGCGTACAGGTGTTTTGGCTTCTTATGTAAGAAATCAGGAAGAGATATTTTATATTGGATACAACATGCTTGAAGAGTACTTAAAGGCAAGCAGGATTATTGATCGCGAACAAGATAAGAAAAAACTTAGAGAATATTGTACAAAACAACTACTGGGAATAGATGAAGAGGGAAATGTAACGAATTATGGAAACGAATCTATATTTGCAATGCTTTCATCTTTATACGCTATGAAGTATGGCGAAGAATGTATAGATATGGTTGATTGCATAATGGATGAATGGGATAAAGAACAGTTAGTAGGTCAATACATCAGGACATTTACATGGAGAAGTTCATATATTAAATTTGACGATTTTTTGGAGCTAATAAATAAGTATAATGTATATCCTAGACAAGTGTGGAACATTTTTATTGAAAATGCAACCAAAGAGAACAGTGAATTAAATGCAATAGGTTTGACTAAACTTTTGAACAAGTATGAACTTAGCCGTCGTGATTATTTGTGGACTATGGAAATTAATGACTTAACGGAAGAAGATCGTATCGTAAGTCTGGCGTATTTTATAGAGGAAGGAAATAAATTTGAGGGTTTACCAGAGGATAAAGTATTTCTTTTGTTGATACTTTTCTCATGGATGCTGTCTTCTTCGAATCGTACTCTGAGAGATAGAATTTCAAAGGCTATGATCGAAATAATGAAATCTCACTTTGGATTGTGTAAAAAATTGCTTGAGAATTTCAAGTCGGTTAATGATCCATATATTATTCAGCGAATGTATGGAATTGTATTTGGCGCAGTTATGAAAAGAACCGTAGAATTTAGAAAGAAATTTGCTGAATTAGTGGGGTGGATTTATGACGAAATATTTGATCAGGAATATGTGTATCCAGACATTCTATTAAGAGATTATGCACGATTAATAATAGAACGCTTTTTGTGGGAATACCCTGAAAATGCGAAAATGTTTGATGTTTCAAAAATCAGACCGCCTTATAAATCTGTGTTTATTCCAAAGGTCGAGGAAACAGATTATGGAGATAAAAAGTTTGATCAGCCGGGAGTAAGGGATTTGTTATTTTCTATGAAATTTGATTTCCCTGTAAAAGGGGTAGGATTCTACGGAGACTTTGGAAGGTATACTTTTCAAGCAGCGGTTAGACATTTCAATGATGTAGATGTGGCAAATGTCTATTATTATGCGTTAAGATTCATTTTTGAAGATTTGGGCTACCGTTCAGAATATTTTGGCGAGTATGATTCGCATAGAGCGGGATTCGATAGACATTACGTTAAGAAAGTAGAAAGAATTGGAAAAAAATATCAGTGGATAGCTATGTATAATATTTTGGCACGATTATCAGATGTTTATAGGGTAAGAGGCTGGGATTGGAATGATAAGAAAGGTTATGCCTATGAAGGACCATGGGAACCATATGTGAGAGATTTTGATCCTACCTTAAACATTAGGATAAAGCCTATAAAAAATATGCTCAAAATAGAATTGCCGGAGTATGGAGATGAGAGTTTTTTGGACTTTGGTGTATCTGGCTTAGAGGTGGAAAACTGGATAATTTCTGATGATAAGATGTTTCAGGATTTTCCCAACCGATTGATACACAAAGATGAATCGGGAGTAGAGTGGGTTTCTTTGTATTTTTATCAAGAGAACAAAAATGCAACCACCAAATGAAGAGGTATCTGCTATGGGCTTTCCAATCGGGGAACAACATATTTGGTCGATTGCATCAATGCATATTGTTACTGATAAAAGGGAGAAGCTTACGGAAGAGGAGTTAATATCTTCGGGATTTATTCAAAGCCAGTCGTCTAATACAAGAGACTGTTATTCCCTATTTAGTCGTGAATATTCTTGGAGTCCTGGCTATAAAGCAGAGTTTGCGATGTCGGAAGAGGAAGATGATACAGTTTCAATAAAAGCAATTCCAGCATCAATAAATATTTTATGGGAAGAAGAGTATGATGCCTCTCAAGAAGAAACAACTTCATTTATGATTCCGGCAGGAAGTACCATTCGAGAGATGAATCTTTATGAAAAATCTGTGGATGGTATCTATTATTGTAACGAAGAAATTGCAGCACTTGATTTATTGGTCATGGGTAATGAGCATAGTGAACTCGTTATTCGGAAAGATATTTTAAATCAATATATGGAGAAGACAAATGCTAAGCTGTTTTGGAACATAGTAGGGGAAAAGCAATATTTTCTAGGAGGTCATAATCAGAAGTGGCAGAGACGTGAGGGATATTTTGTTTATGAGAGTAATGAAATCAATGGTCATATACGTATTGTAGATGATATTTAAAGTTTAACAAAATTATTGATATGTTTCGATTAAGAGAACAAAATCAGATGTGGAATAGGTTAATTCGGACAGGCCAATTGTCAAGTGATGTACGCTCTGTCCTATTGTGTAATTAGGATTTATAAACAAATCAGGCTCATATGATTTTGCTTTATAGATTTATGGTAGAATACGGCTTTTTAGGAGGATTTTCGTTTATGATTAAAATACTTTTCGTTTGCCACGGCAATATTTGCCGCTCCCCAATGGCCCAGTATGTGTTACAGGATATGGTAAATAAACAGGGCCTTTCGGATATGTTTGAGATTGATTCGGCGGCAACCAGCTATGAGGAAATCGGGAATGGGGTTCACCACGGAACCAGAAGCAAGCTGCTGTCTTGCGGGATTCCCGTGGGAAATCACCGGGCCAGGCGGATAGAGAAGGGCGATTATGAAAAATACGATTATTTGATCGGAATGGAAAAATATAATCTGTCCAATATGTACCGGATACTGGGAATGAAGCCGAAAGAGGATGAGGAGCATAAGGTCTGGCGGCTGCTGGACTTCGGGAAAAGCCCCAGGGATATTGCGGACCCCTGGTATACAGGGAATTTCGATGTGACCTATGAAGATATTGTGGAAGGATGTGAAGCGTTTCTGGAATATATTTTTAAAGGGCCATGAATACCGCCGATTGATAAGAGTGTGTGTCCTTGTCAATCGACGCTAACGTTTTCAGATTATTCTGGCGGCCATAAGAAAATCTTAAGAAAAAGAAAACGGACAGAACAGGAGAGAAGAGCCTGAAAATGGAGATTCCATGTGTAGTTTGAGAAAACAGTGCATGGAATTTTTATTTTTTGGGGAAAGATTATTAAGAAAGGGGAGAAAGAGGTAAGGAAATTTTAAACTTTTGGACACATAATGGACATAGTCTTTTTCGTATACTGGCAAAAGATAAAGGGATGGAAAAGCAGGAACATGAGATAGAATGACTGGAAAGGAATAGGCAGCGTATGGTTGAATGGATTCGGGGTTTTAATTTCCTGGTGTTGGTGCTTTTTGGAATTGCTTACTTTTATCAGATTATTTATGTTGTGATCCAGTGGTCTGCACCTAAAAAAGAACGGGAAGAGGCAAAACCGCGCAAATATGCAGCAATTATTTCTGCAAGAAATGAAAGTATGGTGATTGGCGAGCTGATTGACAGTATTCGGAAACAGAATTATCCTTCGGATTTATTGGATATTTTTGTGGTGGCAGATAATTGCACCGATCATACGGCCCAGGTGGCCAGAAACCACAGGGCCATAGTGTTTGAACGTTTTGACGGGACGCAGGTGGGAAAAGGTTATGCCCTCAATTATCTCTTTTCCCAGATAGAAACCATGAAGGGAATAGAGAGTTATGACGCATACCTGGTGTTTGATGCAGATAATGTGCTGGATGAAAACTACGTGAAAGAGATGAATCAGATATTCGCGGAAGGATATCAGGTGGTGACAAGCTACCGGAATTCCAAGAATTACGGTTCCAACTGGATTTCTGCCGGTTATGCACTGTGGTTTTTACGGGAATCCAGATATCTCAATGGAGCCAGGATGATATGCGGCACAAGCTGTGCCATTTCCGGTACAGGCTTTTTGATTTCCAGTCAGATTGTGCGGGCCAATAACGGATGGAAACATCACCTTCTTACGGAAGATATTGAGTTTTCTGTGGATCATGTGATTCAGGGCGAGGTGATCGGTTATGCGGAAAAAGCAGTGCTTTATGATGAGCAGCCGGAGAAATTCCGGGAGTCCTGGAGTCAGAGGCTCCGGTGGACCAAGGGATTTTACCAGGTGTTTGGAAAATACGGCAGGGAGCTGGTTCACGGTGTGGTGAAAAAGCACAGCTTTCAGTGCTATGATATGTTGATGACGGTGGCTCCTGCCACACTTTTGACTTTATCGATGTTGTTGGGTAACACTTTGTTTGCCATAACGGGACTGCTTACCGGAAGGCCGGAATGGACCGGGATAACGGTTGAAGCCATTGGCGGAAATTTAATGGGCATTTATTTATCCCTGTTTTTCTTTGGGATGGTGACGACATTCAGTGAATGGAAACAGATTCACTGTGAATCGAAAAAGAAGATTTTGTATATGTTTACTTTTCCGATTTTTATTTTTACGTATATTCCCATTGCAGTGACAGCTTTGTTTAAAAGGGTTACCTGGGTTCCAATCCATCACAATATTGTGAAGAGTGTGGGACAAATTCGGGGATAAAACAGAAATATTGGAAATACTATATTGACATATGCCAATAAAAAAGGTAAAATAATTATTGACATATACCAATTATGCGCGGAATCTTGCAGCAGGTGGTTCTGCGCAATGTTTGATTTCACGGGATATGTGTTTTTCGTGAATGAGAGAAAAGGATGTTCCATGGCCAGACCAAACAAAAGTAAATGTGTCAGCCGGATGCCCAGATTTCTGCAGTTTCTGCCGGCAGGAAAAGAAGGGGAAAACAGAGGAAGCAAAATCATTTTAAATGTAGAAGAGTATGAAGTGCTTCGCCTGTTGGATTATGAAGGAATGACCCAGGAAGAGTGTGCAGTCCGCATGGATGTGGGCAGGGCTACCATACAGGCCCTTTATACGGAGGCCAGAAAGAAAATGGCCAGATTTCTGGTGGAGGGGGCCTGCCTCCAGATTGCAGGAGGAAACTACCGCCTGGAGGGGCCGGACAACGGAACATGGAAAGGAAAAAGGCTTATGAAGATTGCAGTTACTTATGAAAATGGACAGATTTTCGGACATTTTGGACACACAGAGCAGTTTAAACTTTATGAAACAGAGGAAGGTAAAATTATTTCTTCGGAACTTTTGGACACCAATGGGACAGGCCATGGCGCATTGGCGGGATTTTTGAGGGAGCATGGTGTGGAAGTCCTCATCTGCGGCAATATAGGGGGCGGCGCCAGAAATGCACTGGCGGAAGCTGGAATCCGTCTGTTCCCCGGGGCAGCAGGAGAAGCTGATGCCCAGGTGGAATCCTTCTTGGCGGGCTCCCTGTCCTATGATCCGGATGCCATGTGCAACCATCACGGAGAAGGGCATGTGTGCGGGGAGCACGGCCACCATGGGGAAGAACATGAGTGTGGAGGACATGGCCATCATGGGGAAGGTCACGGTTGCCAGGGCCATTGCCATTCCAAGGAAGCATAAAGAAATAAAGGCTCAGAAATTGCGATGCTCACAAAACCTGCCTGTCGGACAAACGCAAAGACAGGCGGGGCACCGGGCATGTAGATATTCAAATATTTTGCGACAGCCCTTTCCATACCTGGATTTCTTTGCCTTTTAATATGGTAGAAACTTTTCAGCTCAGGGACGTAAGCACTTGACAATCGGCGTGATGATGTGGTATTCTTTGATATGAAGTTAGCAAAAACTAACCAACAAAAACAGAAATGAGGCGCAGAGGAAATGTTTGAAATTTTATATGGGAATCTGGCAACAATATTGATTGGCCTGGCAGTTTTGGGCATGGTTGCTTTGGCGGTGCGGAGTATCTGGAGGAATAAAAAACAGGGGAAATGCTGTGGAAGCTGCAGTGGCTGCTCCGGCTGCAGCGCCGGCTGCCATGGCTCCGGAAAAATCCGGGGGACAGGAGGAGAAGTATGCTCCGGGAACCAGAGGGAGGAAGAATAATGTCCGGTTGAGGTTTCAGGGGATCTATGGTAAGATGTCTTTATGGAAGGAGGTTTCGGATGAAAAGAATATTTCTGATGGTATTGGACAGCGTAGGTATTGGAGAAATGCCTGACGCAAAGAATTATGGGGATGAAGGAAGTAACACTTTGAAGGCGTGTGCAGGCAGCGTCCATTATTCCATGCCCAATCTGGAACGCCTGGGTATCGGGGCCATTGACGGTGTAAGGGACTGGTATCCCGAAAAAGGGAAATATGCCGCAGGATATTCGGGGGCTGTGGGGCGGTTGGCAGAGGCTTCCATGGGGAAGGACACTACCACCGGGCACTGGGAGATTGCAGGATTGATATCGGAAACACCCATGCCTCTTTTTCCGCATGGCTTTCCGAAAGAGCTTTTAGAGGAGTTTGAAAAGCGGACCGGACGGGGGATCCTCTGCAACCGGCCTTATTCAGGGACAGACGCCATCCGGGATTTTGGGGAAGAGCACATGAAAACAGGGGCGCTGATTGTGTACACTTCAGCAGACAGCGTATTTCAGGTGGCAGCCCATGAAGCCGTGGTTCCTGTGGAAGAGCTTTATGAGATTTGCGAAACAGCCAGGGAACTTTGCGCCGGGCCATACGGAGTGGGACGTGTCATAGCAAGGCCTTTTGAGGGTACGCCGGGAAATTTCAGGCGGACGGAAAGACGCCATGATTTTTCGCTGGTGCCGCCGGGGGATACCATGATGGATGTGCTTCTCGCCCATGGAAAAGATGTTTTGGCTGTTGGGAAGATCAATGATATTTTTGCCGGAAAAGGGATCGGGGAATTTGTACGTACCTCGGGAAATGCCGATGGGATCGATAAAACCATAGAATATATGAAGCGGGAATTTGAGGGCCTTTGCTTCATCAACCTGGTGGATTATGACATGCTGTACGGCCACCGCAACGATGTGGATGGTTATGCGAAAGCACTGTCTTATTTTGACAGGAGGATTCCGCAGCTGCTGGCCCTTCTTGGAAAAGAAGATATTTTAATGATTACGGCTGACCATGGCTGTGATCCTTCTACCGTGTCCACAGATCATTCCAGGGAATATGTGCCGCTTGTGATGGCAGGGAATCCTGTGAAAGCAGGGGCCAATATCGGGACGCGAAATACGTTTGCCGATATCGGGGCAACGATTCTCGATTACTTTGGCCTGAAAGGCAAAATTTCAGGAGAAAGTTTTTTGAAAAAAATTATGTAATGTCCCATAAATTTTGGGAAAAGAAACATGCAAACCTTTAACCCGCCTGGCAGGCCACATGCTTTTTGATGGCAGAAAAGCTTTCAGCGCTGATGACATGCTCTATACGGCAGGCATCTTCTGTGGCGGTTTTTTCCGATACACCCAGGCGGATGAGCCAGAGAGAGAGCAAGGTGTGCCGTTCATAAATGGTTTCGGCAATTTTGCGCCCTGATTCGGTCAAAGTGATGTAACCGTCCCTGTCCATGAGGATATGCTTGGCATTACGAAGGTTTTTCATGGCTACACTGACGCTGGGTTTGGAAAAATCCAGTTCGTTGGCAATATCAATGGAGCGGACATTGCCGTTTTTTTGGCCCAGAATTAAAATGGTTTCCAGATAATTTTCAGCAGATTCTTGGATTTTCATTGAGTTTTCCTCATTTCATTCTCTAATAAAATCTTGTATAGTATATCATAAATGGATTGACAATTCAATAGTCTGACAACTTGGGCCCCTGTTGTATCATCTGTACAACAGGGGGGTTTTATGTTATACTAATAAGATATTGTCGGTTGACAAGAGCATAGATAATGGAGCTTCCTTGTTCATCGGCGGTATCTATAGAGTATGTCCGGTGAAATTCAGGATGGTAATAACGGCATACTCAAAGGGAGCGTTTTATACAATGTGGAATGGGGAAGCTTATGTGGGATAGAAAAGAACTGAAAAGAAAAAGCCGCAACATCATGAAAAAACATTATTGGCGTGTTATTGCAATCTACTTTATTGTGGCTTTCATGTCCGGGAGCCGGAATAATACATTCACTGCCGTATTTTCTTATGATTCTTCCAAGGAAACGCCGGATGCGGTTCAAGAAAACACAGTATTTAATATCAATGATATCAGGGAGAAAAAGCCTTTGGATATTCTCCTGGAAAAATTCGAGAAACAGAGCAGGAAAGAAGAGGAGATTGTAAAGCGAAGTCCTTATAAAGAAGGGTTTTTTTCTGCGATTTTTAATCAGACGGTGGCCACCGGTTCCGTATTTTCAGGAATTATTACCCTGATTTTAAAACCAGTGATAAAAGGGGCATGGCTTTCTTTGATTTCTGCCGCTGTGGGGGCCGCCTTGCTATTTTTCTGGTGGCTGCTTGTACGGAACATTATTCAGGTGGGAAGCTGCCGTTTTTTTCTGGAAGCCCATACATATAACAATACAAAAGGAAACAGGATTTTCTTTTCTTATAAAATAGGGCGTGTGCGGAAAACAGCCTTTGTGATGCTTCGGAAATTCCTTTATCAGTGGCTTTGGTCTTTAACGATTATCGGCGGTTGGATTAAAGGGTATTCTTATATGATGGTGCCATATCTGGTGGCGGAAAATCCCGATATCAAAGGCCGGGAGGCCATCCGCGTTTCCAGAAAGATGATGAAAGGGAATAAATGGAAGGCCTTTTTGCTGGACTGTTCCTTTCTGGGATGGAGCCTTCTCAGCCTGATGACTCTTGGTCTGGTGAATATCTTTTATGCCAATGCCTATAAGTCGGGGGCGCGGGCGGCGCTTTATCTGGCTATCAGAGAGCAGGCTATTGCGGAACAGGCCGGATATTGTGCCGTCTTTACGGATCGGTATTTGACTTGTCCGCCGGAAGAAGAAGCCCTCAGAGAAGCTTTCCGGCGGGAAGTACTTATGATGGAAGGGGCAGACTGGAGAGAGCAGAGCCAGAATATTAATACGGCAAAGATGGATGTCCTTGCAGAGTATCCCTCCGTTCTTTTTACCATACCGGAAGGGCTTCGGGCAAAACATTCGGGAATTAATTATCATTGTAAATACGGAGTTACCGGAATTATTCTGTTATTTTTTATCTTTTCTTTTGTGGGCTGGGCGTGGGAAGTGGGCCTCCATATGGTGCAAAGCGGGGAATTTGTCAATCGTGGTGTGTTCCACGGCCCGTGGCTTCCCATTTACGGCTCCGGCGGGGTACTGGTACTGGTGCTATTGAAAAAACTGCGGGATCACCCGGTGGCTACGTTTTTTATGACAGTGTTGTTATGCGGCGTTGTGGAGTATGGAACCAGTTGGGTTCTGGAACAGATGTATGGTGTCCGGTGGTGGGATTACAGCGGATATTTTCTGAATCTGAACGGCCGGATCTGTGCAGAAGGGTTGTTGGTCTTTGGCTTAGGCGGTTGTGCATTTATTTACATTTTAGCGCCCCTCATGATGGAAAAGGGACTCCGAAAAATATCTGTGAAAGTGCGGCTTCTTTTGTGTGCGGTGCTTTTAGCGCTGTTTGCGGCGGACTTCTGGTATTCCAGGGAAGCGCCAAACAGCGGACAGGGGATAAACGGCCGGCGGGAAGAAGTTATTTCACCTGGTAAATGGGCCGGGACGGAATGGGAAGAATTCGGAAATAAAGGACAGAAGAAAAGGATAAGGAATAGGATATGAAAGCAGGAGGCCTTTTTCATGGAAGAAAATTATGCAGATGTCGAAGATAGAAGCAGGGTAGTTTTAATCCCCTGTGATACTTATGAAGAGGAGGAAGTGTACCAGGCTTTAAAAGCAGGGATTAACCTGCTGGGAGGCATGGAGGCTTTGATAAAGCCGGAGGAAAAAGTATTGCTTAAGCCGAATTTGGTACGGAAGGCGAAACTTCCCAGGCCGGTGGTGACGCATCCGGCAGTGATGGGAGCTGTTGCCAGACTTCTCAAAGAAGCGGAGATTAAGAACGTGAAAGCCGGGGATTCCTGTGGAGCAGGTATGGCTACTGCTGCGGCCGCGGCGGTGGGGATGGATACCGTCCTGGGAAAATATGATGTGAAACTGGTGGATTTTACCGGAACAGGTGCAGTTTCATATGAAAATGGCGTACAGGCGAAAAGCTTTTTCCTGTCAAGGGAAGTCCTGGAGTCAGATGCCATTATTAATGTCTGTAAAATGAAGACCCATGCCCTGGAACGGGTGACAGGGGCTGTGAAAAATATGTATGGCTGTATTCACGGGCTTCATAAGGCGAAAGGCCATACCCTTTACCCAAGCGCAGATAGTTTTGCCAGGATGCTGGTGGACTTGAATCAGTTTTTAAAACCCAGGCTTTATATTATGGACGGAATTGTTGCCATGGAGGGGAATGGGCCCACATCCGGTGATGCTGTTTCCATGAATGTGTTGCTTGTATCTGAAGATCCGGTGGCTCTTGACAGTGTATTTTGCCGCCTGATCAATTTGAAACCGGACTTGGTTCCCACCAATTATCATGGGGAGAAGCTGGGGCTTGGGGTGTGGCAGGAAGACAGGATTGAGCTGGTTTTGCCAAAAGAGGGAAGAGCGCAGGAGATCTCCATGGAAGAGGCGGTGAAACGCTGGGGAAAACAGGATTTTAATGTGGACAGGCGACGGGTGAAAAGCGATATCTGGGTAAAAATGGGCCGTTTTTTTAATGTCTTTCAGAAGAAACCGTATGTGGATGAGGGGAAATGTGTGAAATGTGGAATCTGTGTGGAGAGCTGTCCAGTGGAGGGAAAAGCGGTCACTTTTAAAAACGGACGGAAGAATCCTCCGGTCTATGATTATAAAAAATGTATCCGGTGTTTTTGCTGCCAGGAAATGTGCCCCCACAAGGCCATTAAGGTAAAATAGCAGAGAATTTTTAGCTGCATTTATAGGAACTGCCGCCCTACCGGGCGGCAGTTTTTTTGTCGTATGGGAAAACGTCTTCTCCATGCGGCAGAACGTCTTTTATGAATTCCCCAGCCGCGCAAGAGTATCCAAAAGGCTTGCAGAAGAATCATTGGGAACATGGAGAGATGCCGCATCTATCTCTATATCTACATCATGTTCTGGATTATCAGTGGAAGGGGTTGGAGGTGTCTGAGGGGAGTCACCAGTCCCTTCGCCGCCGGTTGTTCCGGTAGGCGGTGCCGGCACCATGGGGGAAGGCGGCGGGCAACAGCAGCCACGGGAATCTTCACATTCATTTTTCAGGTTTTCTTCATTCTTGGGCGGCCCCAGTTCCAGAGGCTTGATTTCGCGATCCAGGAGGCTGCCGGATACAAATTCCATGCAGACGCTGTCTTCCTGAGGAATCAGGCTACCTTTGGGCACAACGGCACGGCCATTATGGGGGATCAGATACTGGGAGTAATAAATGCTCTTCAGATAAATGGTCAGACCCATGGAAGCTTCGCCGGTGGCCGGATCAAAACTTAAGACTTTAGGGATGATGATCATGTTAAGCCCCTGGGCCGGAGCGGAAGCCCCGGTAGAAAAACCTACATAATTGATAACGGGCCCAGCTGCGTTGGCGGCAGAGTAAGATACACCGTAAGGGGCATAAAGCTCCAGCTCCACGGAGGAGGGGTTGGTATCTTCGTCAAAGTAGGTATAATCAGCCGTGCCGGAGGCAGGCAGGTATACGGCGGACACTGGAAGGACGGCCAGAATCCGTTTTGCACAGTCATAAAGTTTGACGGCAAAATTTACTGTAAGGCTTTGCAGTGTCACCGAATAACAGTTGGGGCGTCCGTTGATGGGAGTAATGACCGGAGCCTCTCCCGGAGCTGTGGAGAAGGCCACGGAAATAGCTTCCGCTGTGGCGCTTTCCGCCGTGGGATAAGTGGTGGCGAAATCCGCGGCAAGAGTGATCTGACGGCACAGGTTAATGCCGATTTCATCGTAGACGACGGGGGCCAGAAGCGTCAGATACTGGGGTGTCCCGCATATGGGAGACGTACACACATCAAAGCAGGGTTCCGGTATAGGAGAAGCGCCGCCGCAGCTTCCATTTGCCAGAGTGACGTTTACTGTGTCCTTGCGGCCGCATTTGCAGCCTTTAGGCTTGTATTTAGGCATAAGCTTATATCCCTTCAATATGAATCGTTCACCATATTATATGCCTGCTGACATAAGACGGTGATTTTTTCCATATACTGAAGAAAGCATAAAACGAAAAGGGGCTGTTTTATGGAAAGGATCCACAGCCTTCCGGACGGGACAAAGCTTGCGGTGTGGGAAGAGAAAAATCAGGTAATGGCACTGACACTGCCGGTTCGGAGAGGAATGGGAGTTTCGGTACTGGCACGGGATGTGCTGAAAGATTTGACGTCTGTTTTGTTTCGGGGTTCTGTATATTATGCCTACCATAGCCTGGAACACAGAGTGTTTTTTGGGACGGCGGGAGAGGGGCAGCCCACGGCTATCCTGTCAGATCCTTCAGATGAGAAAGGGTACTCCGGTTTTCAGCTTTTGGAATGGAATGGGGAACTTTATTTGTTTTTCCGGGCCAGAAGCCAGAAAGGAAAGACGTGGGAGATTAAATTTATGTGTCCACTTTCGGAACGGGAGGCGCGAACATTTTGGGAAGGATTTACCAGGGCGCCGGAACCGGTATACGCTGTGGGAGAAAAGCTGAGTGTCCTGGCGGAAGGAAAAATTTGTACCTGGAACGGGAAACAGCCGCCGGAGCCGGGGGAGGTCCTGCGATCTGGCACAGGACAGAAAGCCAGGGATACCATTCTCCGCCTGGAGGAGGAAAACAGGCAGTATAAAGTGCAGATGGCAGCCCTTGCGCAAAAACAGGAATATCAGCTGGCAGAAGTCAAAAAGCAATATGATGAACTGGCAGGGTATGCGGCGGAGCTTCAGAAAGAAGGAAAACGCTGGAGGGAGAAATATTACAAAAAACACTGATTATGTCCATTCTAAGCACCGGGAGTATTCTTTTGCCATTCGTTCCGATAAAAATGTCCTGGTTTCGGAGTATTCGGTCAGTTCTGTGAAAAAAAGGCAGCAGGTAAGGCCGTCTCCAAATATTTCCGGCACAAATGCCAGGACGCCGCGAAGTACTGCCTCCAGCCGCGCCGCTTCCGCGGCTGTTTCAGAATGGAAGCTTGTTGAAAACTGTTCCATGGCGGCTGCCGCATTTTCAGGAAGCTGTGGGGAAGTCCCGTCTGTTTCAAGATGGCAGCCAACACGATTAGAGGGATTATCCAGGTTCGTACCCAGGAGACGTGTTTTGGAAGCGAATAGTTTGACAGTATCGGCGAGGAGAAGCTCCCTCGTTTCTTCTTCTGCGGGAAGAAGGCCGAATTCTTTCCGTTTTTGCAGCGCGGCTTTCCGTTTCGTCAGGAGTTCCAGGCATCTTTCTTCTATGGAACAGAAATCAGGCCGGAGGGCTTTCAGCCCGCCGACAAAGTAGGACAGGCTTTCGGAAAGCTGCCTTTTTTCATTCCAGCCATGAATTTGCCTGTGGATATTCTGTACCAGATATTGGGCCAGGCAAAGCTGCTCATCTGCAGGGGCATTTTTCAGAGAAGGAAAGCCTTCCGGTATCTGGCCGCAGCCGGTGAGCGCCTCCAGCCCGGCATCTCCAGCCAGCCGAAGAAAAAGCTGGTAAAAAGAGGAAAATCCTTCACAGATTTCGCTGCATTGAAGGTATTGAGGAAAAAATTCTTCATGAACCGGGAGCGAAAGCGCTTCGTAGGTTTCCAGGGCTTTTGATAGATCCTCCCAGCTTCGCGGCGTGACAAATTCCTTTTTTCCTTCCCGGCGCCGGTACACACAGAAATCTTCGGGACGCAGAGAAAGATAGGCGAGGATGGAGGCGTGGATCCCATGCTCCAGGGCATAAGGATGCCATGCGTTTAAATCTGGTTCCAGGGTGAGAAGGCGAACCCGGTCTAAGGTGACAATATCCAGTTCCCTGGCGGCACGGTTGTAGCCGGGAGGGTTTCCGGCAGCGACAATGAGCCAGCCGTCAGGAATCTTGTGGCTTCCGAAAGTTTTAAATTGAAGAAGGCGAAGCATGGTGGGCAGCAGTGTTTCGGAGACGCAGTTGATTTCATCCAGGAAAAGGACGCCTTCTTCCATACCGGTTTCTTCCATTATGTGTAAAATATCGCCGACAATCTCACTCATGGTGTATTCGGTGATGGAGTAAGGGGCGCCCTGGAAAGAACGTTCCCGTATCACCGGAAGTCCGATGGCGCTCTGCCGGGTGTGGTGGGTCATGGCATAGGAAAGGAAAGCCACATGGCATTTGGCGGCGGCCTGCTTTACAACGGCCGTTTTTCCGATGCCCGGGGCGCCCATTAAAAGAAGGGGGCGGCGGTGTTCCATGGGAATACGGTAAAGTCCTGCGCTGTTTTTGGCAGTATACGCTTTGATGGTATGGCAGATCTCCTCTTGTGCTTCTTTGATATTCATGGTGCGGTCCTTTCTGATTTTGTATTTAAGACTAAAATTTCGGCCCACTCAGGTATGTCTATGTCATCATATTGGTCGTTCAGGAAAATGAAAATGGTTTTGACGTCGGGCGGCTTTGTGGGAAAAATGCCGGCGCCGTCGGTGAAAAATAAGATGGCGGACAGTTGGGAAAATTCGCCGGATTTTTGCAGGTTTTCAATATGAGAAAAGGCCGGGCTAAAATCAGTACCGCCCATTCCGCATATTTCCAGATGCCCGGTATAATCTCTTAAATCCTCCGGGGAGGTCAATTTGTCATCCCGTTCCACCTTTGTATCGCACTGAAGGATATGGAGGTTGAAGGGACGGAAGAACAGTTCTTCTTCCAGAATCAGATTCCTGGTCTCTTCCAGAAAAGCCTGGGTCAGGGAATGGGAACAGGAGGCGGAAGTGTCGATGACAATGGCCAGTTCCCGGATTTTTTGGGATTCTTCATATTCCAGCGGTTCCATAAGTGGGATACCGTCATAATGCTCCAGCCCGTAAAGGTAAGGGGCATAGGAAAATTCATGGTCGTTTATTTTCATTTCTTCCCCCCATTCGGCAAGGCTCCTTAAGAGACTGCGGTAATCATGGCGCCTGGCGTCTGTGAGGACAAGGGAGCGGTGCATACTTCCGGGATTCTGGCCGGGATTGCCACGCCGATTTTTTTCCTGTTTTTTTAGAGAGAGGGGTGAGTCTGTTTTGCACAGCTGTTTTTGCAGCTTTTTCCAGTGACAGGCGGCAGATTTTGCCGCTGTTATTTTTGCCGATGGGATTCCCGTTCCGGAAACATTTTCGCTGCCACCTTTTCCGTAAGGCTTGGCAGAAGGATTTCCCTTTTGCAGGATGGGCCAGAGATTATGGCTATCAGAAAAAGGAAACTTGTCCGGGGCTGCAAAAATAGGGTCGCAGGGTGGGACGCTTTTTAAACAGGAGGATAAAAGGCGGGCCTGGTAAAGGGGAATTTCCGGTAATTTTTCGGAGACGATTTTCAACCATTGACGGAGACTTTCAGGTAAAAGCTCCGGTATCCAGCTTTCCAGAATGTGCCAGGCAGCGATGTCACAGGCCTGGCTCCAGATGCGGGGAGGACAGGCGGGAGGGATGGAAAAAGGATGGCCGAAGAGGCAGTGGATCACCTGATGCAGCAAAAATGCCTCGATGGCGGAAAGCATTTCTTCAGGCGGAGAATCCTGCCACGCAGGATTCTCTTTTATCATATAGGATAAAAAAGGCAGATTCCAGAAAACCCGGAGGCCGTCGGTGGCGCAGAGGAACTCAGGGGAACCGGCGGCAAAAGAGGAGGGAAAGACCGAAGGGCCGGCAGGTTCATCCGACATCCGGGCCAAAGGTTTTGCCAGGACATGAAGCCGCCTGTAAAGACGTTTCCGTATTTGATTGAAAAATGCTTCCCATGTGCTGTCCATAAAGACTCCTTTCGGATGGTATTATAACATAAAATACAGGCCGTGCACCACAGCGAATGGACATTATGAATGGGATGGGGTATACTTATGGGGTGGCATCGGAATATGGACAGATACGGGGAAATTATGGAACGGGAAAAACAATATAAAGATGTGACCATCAAAGACGTGGCCAGGCGGGCAGGCGTGGCTATTTCTACTGTGTCCAGGGTACTTAACGGTCTGGACAAAGTCAGCGAAAAAACAGAAAAAAAGGTTCGGAGGGCAGTGGAAGAGCTGGGGTATGTGCAAAATGCCCTGGCAGTTTCCATGGTGACGGGGCAGACGAAAACCATCCTGATGGTGGTTCCTGATTTTACCAATGATTTTAACGGTTCTGTGATTCAGGGGGCGGAGGAATATTTAAAAGCACATGGTTATACCATGCTGATTTTTTCTACAAAAGATTTTAAGGAAAGGGACTTTGAGAACCTTTACCGGAGATTTTCCAAGCTGGCCGACGGGATATTGGTGGTGCCCGGAAATCCGGACCAGATGGACTATACCAGGTGGGAAAAGCCTTTTGTGCTGGTGGACAGCTACCGGCCCCAGGGGGATTACTACACCATAGAGATTGACAATGAGAGAGGGACTTTTCTGTTGACGGAAGAGTTGATTAAGAATGGCCACAGGCGAATTGGGTTGATCGGTGGGATACCGGATGAATCTGCCAGCGGAAGAAGGGTGGCGGGATATCTGGCAGCCATGAAGCAGTATCGTATTCCGGTGGATCAGAGGCTGATGGCGCCGGGATATCATTTTGAGGATACGGGAAGCAGAGGAATGTCTGCTTTTCTTTCTTTGCCGGAACCTGTCCGTCCCACTGCGGCTGTGGCTGTCAACAACCTGACTTGTATTGGCTGTATGAAAGCTCTGGCGGAGCGGGGCATGCGGGCAGGCAGGGAAATTTCCCTGGCGGCTTTTGACGATCACCTTCTGGCCAGATATTCGGTGCCGGGTGTGACGGTCATTGAGAGACCTACCATTGAAATGGGAAAAGAAGGCGCCAGAGTGCTTTTGCAGATTTTGGAGGGGGAAGCGCCAAAAGAAAAGCGGCTGATTATGGAAAGCAGGCTGGTTAGAAGGGACTCTGTAAAACACCTGCCCGTCTCCGGGGATGGGGAATCGAAACCAGAAAGTCCGGGGAAGTAAAAAGAAAACTTAAATCAAGTTATTCTTGACAGGTACGTATTTCCCGAGATATTATGTCAATGGGCGATATGTCGATATACGACATATTGACGCGTGATATATCATGTCTGGAAGAGGTGTGGGCTTTTACCGGGCGGATATGGAGAAAGTGAGGAGGGTATGGCGGCGGAAGCGCTTCTTAAAAAGTATGGACCCATGACGGAAACGACGTATTATACGCTTCTGGCAGTGATGGAACCCAGGCATGGTTATGCCATTATGCAGTTTGTCGGCAAGCTGACGAAAGGGAGGATCCGTCTGGGGACAGGGACTCTCTATACCATGACCGGACGGCTTTCAGAGGATGGGCTGATCTCCATAGTTTCCCAGGAAAATGGAAAAAAAACGTATCAGATTACAGAAACAGGCCGGGAGATTATGGAGCTGGAGACGGAACGGCTTCGGCACCAGCTGCAAAACGGGCTGGAAATTCTGCAGGGAGGTACAGGCGATGACGGACAACGATAAGAGTTCAGAAACCGGAGAGGTAAAAAAAGTCACAAAATGGTTTACCAGCCTTATGGCAGAGCGGGCCTGGCTGGAGGAGATGTCTCTTGCAGGATGGTTTTTAACGGATCTATGTATGGGGATTCGGTATACTTTTGAAAAAGGGGAACCAAAACGGACGGCATATGATGTGGAGCGGTTTGATTTGACGAAAAGCCCTACCCGGAGGGAAATCCAGGAAAAGTCGGATTTGATGGCCATGGCATCAGAGACAGGCTGGCGCTTCATCTGTAAAGATGAGGGGCAAAACTATTATCTGGCAAAGGACTGGGCGGCAGAGGAGACAAATGAGCTTTATGACAGCCCGGAGGACAGGGCGTCGCGGGCCAGGCAGTATGGCCGGATGTTTTCCGAGAAGATTCATACGATTTTGTGGCTCTGCACAATTATACAGGGAGTTGGCTTTTTGTTTTGGCTGCTTCCACAAGAGGATGGCAGTTCAGGATGGTTTCCTGTTTTTGTGATGATATATACGGCAGTGTGCCTTGCATTTTGTCTGATACTTTTACGATGGAAACGGCTTTATGACAGGGAGCTTCGGATGTCCCTGGAGGAATGGCGCTTCGTTTACGGAAAAAAGGATACGGTCAGGAAATTTCGCTTGATTATTACCCTGGGAGGATTGGAGCGGTATCTGGAAAAACAGGCTGCATCCGGTTATCACCTGAAAAATATGCAGGTGTTTCATTATACTTTTTCCAAAGGGGAAGCAGAAGAGATTTCCTATATGATGGATACCAGGTATTTGACAAACCGCAGGAGAAAACGGGCGGGAAACAGCATATTTAAAGACAGCCGTGACTGGGAAGAGCGCAGCAATGACTGGCAGGTTCAGAGCCTTATGGAGGCAGAGGCAGCCGGCTGGGAGTTTGTGACAGCGGTGGAAAGCAGGAATATCCTGTACCGGGCAAAGGCGGGAAGCGCCGTTTCCTTAAATGAATCAGGAGGCATCCGCCTGACTTCCGCATTTGGAGGGATGGCGATGTTGATGATAAAGGCCGGGCTGATTGGAGGCTTTATCGGAGCGCTGGCCGGATATTTTTTAGGATAGACTTAAGGAAAGAGAGGATCAGACATTTGTTATGAAGCTTGAGGTAAAAGAAATCAGGAAAAGCTTCGGTGACACAGAAGTACTTCATGGGATTTCCTTTCAGGTGGAAAGTGGAAAGGCGTTGGGGCTTCTGGGTAGAAACGGAGCAGGAAAGACGACGACCATCCGAGTGTTGATGGACGTGTTCCATCCCAACGCAGGTTGTGTCCTGGCGGATGGGAAACCATTTATTCCCAAAGAACATAAAATCGGGTATTTGCCGGAGGAGCGCGGACTTTATCCCCAGAAAAAGGTGCTGGAACAGATGGTATACCTGGCCAGGCTTCGCGGGATGGGGACGAAGGAGGCCAGGCAAAGTGGAAAAGGTTGGCTTGAGAGGCTGGAGATCGGTGAATATGCAGACAGAAAGCTGGAGACACTTTCCAAGGGGAACCAGCAGAAAGTACAGCTGGCCCAGACCTTGATCTGTGATCCGGACATCATTATACTGGATGAACCTTTTTCCGGCCTGGATCCGGTCAATGCCCAGATACTGAAAGATGTGGTCCGGGAACAGATTGCCCTTGGAAAGCTGGTGATTTTTTCCAGTCATCAGATGGGGTATGTGGAAGAGTTCTGCGAAGAGATCGCCATTATCAATCATGGGGAAATTGTCCTTGCCGGAAACCTGAAGGATATTAAACAGGAAGCAGGAAAAGACAGGCTGATTTTGTCAGCGCTCAATTACGGGGCAGAAAAACTGGCGGAAAAAGTGAAGGCAGAGTTTAGCAGCCTGGTTCGCGTGGAGCAGGTAAAGAAAGATGCCCTGATTCTGGAAGGGGTGTGCGAAGACGCGAAGAAGCGTTTTTTCCAAGCTTTGGCGGATACGGATATTGATGTGGCGCAGGCGGGTATTTATGAACCGTCCTTAAATGATATTTTTGTGGCGAAGGCAGGTGGCGAGGAATGAAACAGTTTGGAATTGTCTGGAAGCATGAGTTTTTTAATCATGTGAGGACCAAGTCGTATGTGGGGATTACCCTGGGATTTGCCCTTTTGTTTGCGGTTCTTTTAAGCCTTCCGTCGTTTTTTGACTTGTCGGGGCTGATTCCCGGGCTTTCCGGAAACGGAAAAACGGAAGAGACGGAGATGGCGCCAGATACGGGAAACATGGACGGTGCGCCTGGGGCAGCAGGTATTTCCGGTGATTATGAAGGTGCCATCTGTCTATACGACCCGGAGGGCCAGGTGGGAGAGGAGTTCCTTTCAGGAATCTTTCCGCGGGCAGAAGTGGTGAAAGCAGGTTCGGAAGAAGAACTGAAGCAATTTGTGGAAACGGGAACTGCCGGTTCCATGGAGGGAAAAGAAAGCGGAACCAGTGAGGAGGCAGAAGGAAAGCGGTGCGGTTTTGCGGTGGAATCCCTGCTCAAGTACCGTTATTATGTGAAGAACCGCAGTTTCAGTGATTCGGTGGATAGTGTTTTTGAAACAGGTGTTTCTTATCTTTACCGGAACAGCGAGCTTCAGAAAATGGGAGCCGACGCAAAGGCGGTGGAATCCATTTATGCCGCGTCGCCTGTTTCTGAGACCATTGTACTGGGAAAAGACAGTATCAGCAATTTTTTATATACCTATTTGTTGATTTTTGTGTTATATTTTATGGTGTTATTATACGGGAATTCCGTGGCGGTGTCTGTGGCCCAGGAAAAGAGCAACCGGGCTATGGAGGTTTTAGTGACCAGTACTTCCAGCAACAGCCTGATTTTCGGAAAGGTTCTGGCAGGGGCAGCGGCAGGTTTTCTTCAGACGGGAGTTATGATCGGCGCTGCTTTGATCTCCTACAGTGTCAACAGGGAAGCCTGGGGAGGAATGTTGGATTTTGTGTTCCACATTCCCGGGGCCGTGCTTTTGGCCTTTGCCGTGTTTGGCGTACTGGGCTACATTCTATATGCATTTTGTTATGGCGTATTGGGTGCGCTTGTATCGAAGACAGAGGATGTCAGCAGGACATCGGGACCGCTTATGTTTATCTTCATTGCCAGCTTCCTTCTCACTATGTTTAACTTGCAAAACAGTGATGGTATGATGATGAAAATACTGTCCTTCATTCCCTTTACTTCACCCAATGGAATGTTTGTCCGGGTGGCCATGGGAAATGTGGCGGTCTGGGAAGTGGTTTTATCCCTGGCAATTTTGCTGGGAACCATTGCAGTGGCAGCTGTGGGCGGCGCAAAGATTTACCGCATGGGCACATTGATGTACGGAAATCCCATCAAGCTTTCCCGGGCTTTGAAAATGAGCAGGGAAAAGAATCAGTAGTATGGAGTGGTGGGTGTGTTAAAAACGCTTCGCAGTATTAAGGATACGCTCCGGGTAAACCGGGGCGGACTCCTTATTTTTGAAATTTTGTACCGGTTGTTTTCGGCTTTTATCCTCATTGAGGCCATGGGCCGGGGGGTGTCTTTCGCCTTGAAACAGTCAGGCTTCAGTTATCTGACCGCAGAGAATGCCCTGCGGTTTTTGTGCTTGCCCGTAACCCTTTTGGTTTTGGCAGGCTTTTTTCTGTTGGCCCTCTTTTTTGCCAATCTGGAAATCTGTACCCTTTACACAGCCTTCCAGGCAGGGGTGGCAAAAGAACGTCTGAGCCCTGTGAAGATGTTGTTTTTTGGTATGAAAAATATGATTGAGCTGTTCCAGACAGGAAATGTGCGGGTTTTATTTTTGAATATCAATTACTATCTTCTCACAGAAGGCTGGATCTTGATTGGGCTTGTTCGCCATATCCGGCCCTTAAGCTATGTGGTAACAGGAGCTTTTGGGCTTGTTCCGGTGAAGGTCATCATGGGAATTTTGACAGTCGTGATGACAGGGATTGCCATTTCCCATTTATTTGTGCCGGTGATTGCAACGCTGCGGGATGTTGGTTTTAAAGATACCTGCCAGTTGGCAAGGGAGCTGCTTAGAAAACGGTGGATAAAAATCCTTTTGCTTCTGACGGTAGCCAACGGCTTTGTATGGCTGTTTTATTATGGAAGCCAGTTTCTTTTAAAAGTGGTTGCTGCGTTTCTGATTGTACTTTTTGCCGACAGTTCCATGGAATTGGCGTTGGTCCTGACCATCAGTAATGGCATTGATATTGCAGCGCTGTGTGTCTCTTCTGTAATGGGAGTTTATCTGAATATGGGAATCCATACGGCCCTTTTGTACCGTTATCAGGAGGAAAAGTATCGGTGGGAGATTCCGCCTTATCATTATTACATGCCGGAGGGAGGAAGAAGGCTGCTCACTGTTGTTTTAGCCGTCTGCCTGGTGACGGCCGGGGGGCTTTATGCCTATGACAGTATCTATACAGGTGCAGTCAGAGCCAGTTCAGTGATCTCAGAAGCAAAGATTACTTCCCACAGAGGGAATTCTTCTGAGGCGCCGGAAAATACGGTTCCAGCCATAGAAGCTGCCATTGACGATATGTCTGATTATGTGGAGATTGACGTCCAGGAGACAAAGGATGATGTGGTTGTAGTCTACCATGACGCCAGCTTAAAGCGGATTACCGGGGAAAGAGGACGTCTCTGGGAATATACTTATGGAGATTTGCTGCTTATGGATTTTGGCAGTTGGTTTTCAGATGAGTTTACGGGAACTTCCATACCGACTTTGGCAGAAGCCCTTGATACCTGTAAAGGGCGTATCAATATGAATATTGAATTGAAGGCAGACCACTACAGCGATACACTGGTAGAGCAAGTACTGCAGCTTATTGAGGACTATGATATGGAGGCCCAGGTGGTCATAAGTTCCACCAGCTACCGTTATCTGAAACAGGTCAAGGAAATAAATCCGGATATGGAGACAGGATATATCCTGACGGCGGCTTATGGTAATTATTTTGAAGATGAAAACATCGATTTTTTCAGTATCCGCTCCGGCTTTATAACAGGACGCCTGGTGGAAAGCGCCCATGACTGCGGCAAAAAGGTTCATGCCTGGACAGTCAATACAAAAGGGGAACTCAACAGGATGAAACGCCTGCAGGTGGACAATATCATTACGGACACGCCCGTTCTTGCCAGGGAAATCCTGTACCGGGAGGCAGACACGGAGAACATGCTGGAGTTCATTAAACTGGCGCTGCGGATTGAGAAATAAGTCAGAGTGGTGAAAGTATCCATTTGGAATGGATACCTTCTCCTCTCGTCTGCCCCGTGTGTACAAAAAAGAGAGCCCACCGGCTCTCTTTCCTGTTTTTGGTTTAATCGATTACAGTTTGACAACGTTTGCAGCCTGCTTGCCGCGGGGGCCTTCAACGATGTCAAAGGTTACGGACTGACCCTCATCAAGAGTCTTGAAGCCTTCACCTGTAATCGCAGAGAAATGTACGAATACATCTTCGCCGCTCTCGGCAGTGATGAAGCCATAGCCTTTTTCAGAGTTAAACCATTTTACTGTACCGTTGTTCATTTCAGGTACCTCCATTTATATAGATTTAGGGTTACTAGTGTTTACACATACAAAAATTCACATATTATTACAGACCATCGAGTAAACATAATCTCTAATAATATGTGAATTACTTTAAATCTGTAAACACTTCTCTATTATAGCAGAAATTTTGGAAAATACAAGTGTTTTTTGAAGAACATCCTTAGAAAAATTGAATTTTTTAGGGGGATATGCTATAATAGGGACGTTTGGCGGAACTTTTAAGTTCCGCAAATTTGCGAAGTGACTTATGTAAAGAAAGGATGCAGACAGAAAATATGATGAAAAAGGGATTGGCAGTGGTGCTTGGCGTGTTTATGGTATTTTCCATGGCGGCCTGTGGTGATAAGGACAAGAAGGAAACAACAGGAACAACTGCGGCAGTAGAGACAGTTGGTACGGAGACGACAGCGGCAGAAACAGTGCCTGGAGAAACAGATGCAGGGACGGCAGCTTCCGGCCCTGAGATGCCGGAGTATGTGAGCGCTTTTGACCTGGGGGATATTTCCGAATATGTGGAGCTGGGAGAATATAAAGGAATCCAGGTAAAAGCCCAGGATTTGGAAGTGACCGATGAAGAAATCGAAGCAGAGATTAAGGCCCAGGTGGAAAGCGCGGTGCCTTCTTATGAGCAGGTTACGGAAGGGACAGTGGCCAAAGGTGACGTGACCAATATTGATTTTGTCGGAAGGATGGATGGGGAAGTTTTTTCCAGCGGCAGTGGCGAAGGCTTTGATTTGACCATTGGTTCGGGCCAGTTTATTCCTGGATTTGAAGACGGCTTGATTGGCAAAAACATCGGGGATACTGTGGTGCTGGATTTGAACTTTCCCGAGGATTATAAGCCAAATCCTGATTTTAATGGTAAGGCCGTTGAGTTTACCGTTACCATCAATTACGTCCAGGGGAAGGAGATTCCCAATGAATTAAACGATGAGTTTGTCTCAAAAGTCACAAACGGAGAATGTAAGACCGTGGACGAGTATCGGGAATATATGAGAAAAGAGCGGGAAAACGGGAAAGCGGCAGATGCCAAGAGTAATAAGGTCAATGAGGCGCTGGAGAAAATAGAGGCTGATGCCACCTTTAAAAAAGAGGCAAAGGAGCTGATTCAGTACTACTACGACAGCCAGGCGTATCAGGTGGAAAGTATGATTGCCATGTACGGCATAGATATGGATTCTTATTTAAGCACCATGGGAATGACCGAAGAGCAATATCAGGAGGAACTCCAAAAATATGCAGAACAAAATACCAGATGGCAGCTTCTGACCCGGGCTATCGTGGAAGCGGAAAACCTTGATTTCAGTGAAGAGGAGTTTGAAAGTAAACTGGAACAGCTGGCCTCAGATACAGGCATGACTGTGGACAGTTTAAAAAGCGCTTACGGGGAAGCTATGCTGCGGGATATTTTAAGGCAGCAGGAAGTACAGGATTTTGTTTTGGAGACTGTCGTGGAGGCGCCGGCGGAATAAAAACCTGTTTAAGGAGCTGGAATAAATGAATCTGAAAATCTTCGCCCAATGACGGGGAGCCATAAGGAAACATTCACAAAATTATGATGAATGCCAGGTAAACGAAAAGATAAAAAATGCTATGCAAGAAGTTGTTTAATTGCATAGCATTTTTTATTTTCCTAAAATCATCATTTTGAATTTTTCAGCGCCCGGAGGGTGCGCAGCCGTTACCGCAGGTAACGATCTTAGGGGTTGGGGGACATGTCCCGAATTCGCTAAAATCAGAGATTCGCTATACCGAATTTACAGAATAAGCAGATTTTAACAGGCATGAGTTTTATTATATTCTTTACCCCACTGTTCCATAGAGGCGATAATAGGACGCATAGATTCACCTAATTCACTCAAAGCGTATTCTACTCTTGGAGGCACTTCTGGAAAAACGGTACGTGTTATAATGCCATCTGCTTCCATTGAACGCAGACTGTCGGTGAGAACTTTTTGGCTGATTCCTTCGAGAGATTTTTGTAATTCATTAAAGCGCCAGGGACGTGCCAGCAGGTTTCTCATTATAAGCAATTTCCATTTGCTTCCAATTAACTGTACAGTTGTTGCAACAGGACAAATGGGTAATTCGTGTTTTGTTTTCATAGAAATCCCCCCTCGAATGTTACATTTGATTTTGAATGTTACATTCATATTATAGTGTAATATGGGAGGCTTTTCAAGTCTGAAAGACAGTATTAAAATTTTCTGATTTTGTTGCAAAACATTACCGTCGATTGACAAGGGCGTGTGTGTCCTTGTCCATCGACGGTAGGAATGATGCAAAGGTTACAAAAAAGTAACCTAAGTTATAAAAAGGTGCGTACTTGTAGGAGAGAAGAAATTCCGTACAATAGTAGATACAGAGAGCAAAACAGCTCCTGAATACTTAAATGGAGGTCACTACAATGGCACTTTCTAACTTAACTGGATGGAACGGAAACAATGCGGGTTCAGCCTGCGGGGCATCTGACAAGCCGGAAGAAAAACCGGCAGCCTGCGGTTCGGCATGTGGGGCTGGCGATAAGTCCGCAGAGACCCCGGCAGCTTGTGGAGCTTCCGACAAGCCGGAAGAAAAACCAGCAGCCTGCGGTTCGGCATGTGGCGCTGGCGATAAGTAAATCGTTCCATCTACGACCAGAACGGCTCCCGGCGGGAAGCTCCTGCCGGGAGCATACGAAATTTATTCGGGAAAATCGATTCTATATAAAGAGAGGCCGAAATTATGAAACAGTATTTTTCTTTTCAATGGCATATTACAGATGAATGTGACCAGAGGTGTAAGCACTGCTATATTTTTTCAGAAGATAATTGCAAGAAATTAGATGCTATGACCTGGGCGCAGATGGAGGACACTTTCTACAACTGTCTTGATTTTTGCGAAATGTATAACAGGCGGCCATATTTTTACATTACGGGTGGCGATCCGATTCTGCATCCAGATTTTTGGAAATTGCTTTCTCTTATGAAAGGGAATGAAATTCCGTTTACAATCCTCGGAAATCCATTTCATCTGAATGATGCTGTATGCCGTAAGCTGAAAGAATATGGCTGCCAGAAGTACCAGCTTTCTTTGGATGGCATGAGGGAAACACATGATTGGTTTCGTAAACCGGGCAGCTTTGACATCACCCTTGAGAAGATTTCCTGTATTAAAAATGCGGGAATCCGAAGTGTGGTTATGACAACTGTTTCCGGTACGAATATTGAAGAAATCCCGGATATTATAGATACAGTTGTTGAACATAAAGTAGATGTATTTGCTTTCGCCCGATATTGCCCAACCAGCGAAGAAAAAGACATAGGGATTAATCCAGCGCGCTACCGCAGGTTTCTTGAAGACTGTGATAAAAAATTTAAAGAATATGAAAGAAAAGGGTGTGAGACGTATTTCAACAAGAAAGACCATCTTTGGACGTTGTATGAGTATGAAACCGGGGCGTTCAAGATTCCGGAAACAATAGAGGAAGGTATGATATACGGAGGATGTAATTGTGGTAATTGCCATCTGACCATCCTTCCGACCGGAGACATTTTTGCCTGCCGCAGAGTGCAGAACAGTAAAGTCGGGAATGTATTTGAGGATCGGCTTGCTGATGTATGGGTATGCCAGATGGAGAATTACCGGGATTACACAAAATTTGAGAAGTGTTCAAAATGCGAGCTTTTAGCCTTCTGCCGTGGATGTCCTGCTGTGGCGAGCGGCAAGGATGGGAATTTTTATGCTGCCGATCCCCAATGCTGGAAGGAGGTTACGGTATGATTTTGGAAACAATGAAAGCCCTTGTTTTGGAGGAACCGACAAATGCTGAAGATGCGGCATTGATTGATTATCCGGTACCGCGGGTTCGTCCCGGATGGGTGTTGGTGAAAGTGAAAGCCTTTGGCCTGAACCATTCGGAGCAGATTTTACGGTTAAATGAGATTCAGGCAGATTATATTAAAAAACCTGTCATTCCCGGTATTGAGTGTGTGGGAGAAATTGCGGATGCTTCGGACAGCCATTTTGTGAAAGGGGAAAAGGTCGTGGCTCTGATGGGCGGCATGGGGCGCAGCTTTGACGGAAGCTATGCGGAATATGCCCTGCTGCCGGTTCATCATGTGTTTTCTGTAAAAACGGGTCTGAGCTGGGCGGAAATGGCGGCTGTACCGGAAACCTATTTTACTGCGTGGGGGTCATTATTTGAGTGTCTGAACCTTAAGCGGGAAGATACTCTGCTTGTCCGTGGGGCTACTTGTGCGTTGGGATATGCAGCAATTCAGATTGCAAAGGCGCTGGGATGTCGGGTCATTGCCACAACACATAAAGACAGCAAGCTGCCGCTTTTGCGGCAGGCCGATGAGGCCATTTTGGATACGGGGAAACTGAAAGGAACTTTTCCCGGCGTGACAAAAGCATTGGAGCTTGTTGGCCCTAAAACCCTTTATGATACCTTATGCTGTATGGAGAAAGGTGGCATCGTCTGCAATACCGGGGTTTTAGGAGGAGTCTATGGGATCAACGGTTTTGACCCGATCAAATATATACCAAACGGTGTATATCTGACCGGATTTTTCAGTAATTATCCAACGCCGGAAATCATGGAGCAGATTTTTGTGTTTTTAGAGGAGCACCATCTAAAACCAATGCTTGGGGCGGCATATGCGTTTGAAAATATAAGGCAGGCTTTGATCGATATGGATCATCATAATGTCAATGGTAAAATTGTTATAACCGTTTGATTTCAGGAGAAATGTTATGGTAATACAGCCGGGCGAAGATGGCTATCCGGAAATCAAATATGCAAGAGGCGTACAGAAGGACAGGAAATTGAAGATTCATCGCTATACGGATGGCAGGCATTAAAAAGCCGGATTTTGTACTAAGCACCCGTTTAGGATGCCGTGAATTTCTGCAGGTACAGGATGATTATTTACAGGAAGAATTGAAACATTTTGCTGCATATCTACCAGGAGCTTATCGGAGCAGGTTAGCGAACTGAAAAAGGAGATTGAGGCGGCTGAAGCTGTTGTAATAGGAGCGGGGGCTGGTCTTTCTACTTCGGCAGACTTTGCTTATACGGGAGAGCGCTTTCAAAAGTATTTTTCAGCTTGTGAGGGATAAGGATTATTTCGTGCTTACTACGAATGTGGATCATTGTTTCCAAAAGGCAGGTTTTGATAAGGAACGCTTGTTTTATACACAGGGTGATTATGGTCTGTTCCAATGTAGCGAGCCCCGCTGTCAGGAAACCTTTGAGAATGAGAAAATGATCCGCCAGATGATGGCTCAGCAGAATGATATGCGGATTCCAACAGAACTGCTGCCGGTATGTCCGCATTGCAGAAAGCCATTGACTATGAATCTGCTTCTCAGCTGTCAGGATTTAAATAGTTCTCATCTTTCCGGTGGTTTTCATCAAAAAGGTGGTTATACTGAATGATTTCATAACCTTTCAGAAGTTGGTCCAACTGGTCAAAATCGCTTGTGCTGTAGAAATTTCCGTCTGCGTCTTTACAAAAATTAGCTGTGATGACAGGGAGCTGTTTTTGGAGTTCGCTGAGATAATTCTGGTACGGTGTTTTTTCAAGTCCGGCCACATCCATCAAAAGAGTACCTAAATAGTTTGCACTGATATCGATGTTTTCCGCTTCACCAATGTCATAATTGGCCCAGAGGACAAAAGGGGTCTGATAGCGGAGGGCCATTTCTTCCTGGGAAAGGGAATTGTAATCTTTTCCGTAAAGCTCTGTCAGAAAACCGGTTTCCATGTGGGGCTGATGGTCGCCGAACATGAGAATAATGGTTTTTTCGTCCACATTTTCATAATAAGAAATCAAATCTTTATAAGCATCGTCGGTGACTTTTAAAAGAGTCAGATAAGCATTGATTCTGGAGAGCTCATCGTCCTCCCTTCCTTTTACCGTAATGCTCCTCTCAAAATCCTCCCATTCTTTTGCATAGCCGCCATGGTTTTGCATGGTAACCAAAAAGGAGAAGAAAGGCCCCTCATCGTCTTTTTCTTCATAAGCACGGATAATTTCTTTGAAAGCGGATTCGTCGGTAATATAGCCACGAAGCCTTTTTTTGTAAGTGAAGGTGCCGTTATACAAAAATTCATCAAAACCCAAAAGGGGATAGACTTCTTCCCGCCGCCAGCCGTTGGAATTGTAAGGATGGAGGGCCGTGGTGGTGTAACCGTATTCTTTCAGAACCTGGGGCAGGGCCGGGAGATTGTCAGAGATGAACTGCTGGTAGGGGATACTGCCCGTGGGCAGGAATGCCATGGTATCACCTGTCAGAAACTCAAACTCCGTATTGGCCGTATTACCGCCCAGGACAGATACATGTACATTACCGGAAATGGTATTCTCACTGCCATAAAGGGAGCGGAAATAAGGCATGTAATCTTCGGAAGCCTCAAAATCACCAATTACGGACAAATCCGAGTAGGCCTCATTCATAACAACAATAATATTGGGCAATTCTTTGTCGGAACCAGTCGCCAGATTCCGGCTGATATCCTGGGAGGACACGAGAACGGAATTGCCATCGGAAGAATCCGCCGCCTTTAAAAGAGAATCTGCTTTTTCCGGTGAATACCCATCAGGTCTTTCCACTTTCAGATATTTTGTATTGACCAGGAAGCTGACAAAAAAGCCGTTTTGTTCATAAGTGTAATCCTGGGTAAAGGGCATTTCGTAAACATCCAGGGCGTTCATAATAGAATCGTTTTGGAGGCAGAGGACATAAACGAAAGAAAGAACAGCCGTCACCCCAAAACCTGCCGCCCGTATGGCCCAGTGGCGTTTCAGGGGCAGATATACCTTCACGCAAAACAGAGCCAGCAAAAGATAAACGGCCAGAATTCCAATCAGCTTCGGCGGAAAGGTGAAAGAAAAATGGTCCGCCACGGAAAGGGCCGTTCCCATTGATGCGATATCCCAGGGGAGGATGGGGGACTGGCGGAACTGGAGGACAAAATAATTGACAGTTCCCAGCAGGGCTGTAAAAAGCAAGGGCAGGATAAGCGCCAGGTTCATCCGTCCGCTTATAAAAAAGACCAGGCCGGATACAAGATAGCAAAACAACCATCCCAGGAGCTGAAACTGTACAGGAATCTCAAAAGGGTTGTGAGTCATGAGTTCCAGCAGGTAATAAGAAAGAACAGGTACGAAAACCGCGGCCAGAATACTGAGCCAACGGGGATATGTAATAGATTTTAAACGCTTCAAAATCATAACCTCGCTTGTATGTAAAAAATGTTGTTGGATACAATCTTTATTTTATAATAAATTTGTGAAAAATCAATGGAAATTTTCGGGTGGGAATGTCTGGCAAAATGAATAATGTAAGTGATTGAATGGCATTTGCAATCTGTTATAGCCTATGATATGATCAAAGTGTATTCTTGTATTGTTACTTTGATACAAAGTGAATTCCAAATTGCAAGGCACATTTTGATGGATTTTTACAAAAAGAAAAATTGGAGATAAGATTTAATTACACCACTGGAATTAGTAAATGAGATCAAATGAAAGGTGTTGTGATATGAAAAATGAAAAGCAGATAGAAAACAATTTCATCAAAAAGCTTAAAGAGTTAAAATATATTTACCGCGAAGATATTAAGGATAAAACAGCTCTTGAAGAAAATTTCAGAACGCACTTTCAAAATCTTAACAGAGTCAGGTTAAGCGATTCGGAATTTTCAAGATTGAAAGAGAGTGTTATCACTTCTGATGTATTTACAGCTGCAAAAATATTAAGAGAAACAAATACTTTTAAGCGTGACGATGATACGCCGTTGCAGTACACTCTTGTAAATACGGTTGATTGGTGCAAGAACGAATACGAAGTCGTTAACCAACTTCGTATAAATACGGAAAACAGCTATCATCGTTATGATGTAATGATTCTTATCAATGGTATTCCTGTCGTTCAGATAGAATTGAAGTCACTTCAAATAGCCCCCAGAAGAGCGATGGAACAGATTATTGAATATAAAAATGATCCGGGGAACGGTTTTACGAATTCCCTGTTATGTTTCATGCAGCTTTTTATCGTCAGCAATGAAACGAAAACTTATTATTTTGCAAATAACAATAAGGAGCACTTCAGCTTTCATGCAGATGAAAGGTTTTTGCCCATTTACCAGTTCGCAGATCAGAATAACAAGCAAATCAGCCAGTTATATGATTTTTCTGAAGCTTTATTGCGCAAATGTGCTTTAGGCGAACTGATTAGCAAATATATGGTTTTAGTGGCAAGCGAACAAAAAATGATGATTATGAGGCCTTATCAGATTTATGCCGTTAAAGCCATTATGGATTGCATTGAGCAGGATAGGGGAAACGGTTATATCTGGCATACTACAGGCAGCGGGAAAACGCTTACCTCTTTTAAAGCGGCAACTTTATTAAAGGATAACCCGAATATAGCGAAATGTCTGTTCGTAGTAGACAGAAAAGATCTCGACAGGCAAACAAGAGAAGAGTTTAATAAATTCCAGGAGGGTTGTGTTGAAGAAAACACAAATACCGAGACCTTGGTGAAAAGGCTTATCTCTGAAGATTATCGTGACAAAGTAATCGTAACAACGATTCAAAAGCTGGGCTTGGCGCTGGACGAAGACAGTAAAAGAAATCAAGGCAAACGAAAAAGAGGGGAATTAACATACAAAGAGCGTTTAGCCCCACTTAAAGACAAAAGAATTGCAGTTATATTTGATGAATGTCACCGCTCGCAGTTTGGAGAAAACCACAAAGCCATTAAAAATTTCTTTCCAAAAGCCCAGCTTTTTGGGTTTACGGGCACTCCGATTTTTCCAGAAAACGCAATATATAAGCAAATTGACGGGACAGAAAGGACTTATATCACAACAAAGGATATTTTTGAAAAGGAGCTTCACGCATATACAATCACACATGCCATTGACGATGGAAATGTTTTGCGTTTCCATGTGGATTATTTTAAGCCTGAAGATAACAGAGGTGTTTCAAAGACCGGCGAACAGAAGAATAAAAGAGCTGTCGTAAAAACAATTTTGTCAAAACATGATATTGTTACCAATAAGAGAAGATACAACGCGATCTTAGCCACGTCTTCCATCAACGACGCCATTGAATATTACGAGTTATTTAAGTGGGAACAGCAGGAACTTGTAAAGAATGGAACTGGAGATTTTAAGCCCTTAAATATTGTTTGCGTATTTTCTCCGCCGGCAGAGGGCAATAAAGATGTCCAGCAAATACAGGAAGATCTTCCCCAGGAAAAAGAGGATAATAAAAAAGAGCCGGAGAAAAAGAAAAGGGCGCTTATACAGATTATAGATGAATATAGCAGACAGTACGGGGTAACTTATGATATCAATAATTTTGACGGATATTATCAGGATGTACAGCAAAGGATTAAAGACCAGAGATATACAAATGCGGATTATCCACATGAAAATAAAATAGATCTTACGATTGTCGTGGATATGCTGCTGACAGGTTTTGACTCAAAATATCTGAATACCTTATATATAGATCAAAATTTGAACTATCATAGATTGATACAGGCTTTTTCGAGAACAAACAGAGTCCTCAACGACACAAAACCATACGGTAATATTCTGGATTTCAGAAACCAGCCGAGTGAAGTGGACGATGCCGTCGCGCTGTTTTCCGGCGAGAGCAGCAGCATACGCGCAAAAAAAATCTGGCTTGTCGATCCTGCACCGGAAGTTGTTGAAAGGCTGGATAAAGCTGTCAAAGAACTGGAAAAATTCATGCAACTCCAAGGCATTGAATATAAACCGGAAGAAGTGGGCAATCTCAGAGGAAATTCGGCAAGATGTGAATTTATAAATAGATTTAAAGAAGTCCAGCGCCTGAAAACCCAGCTGGACCAATATACAGAAATCGACGAAAAGGACGCGGCCAAGATTGAGGAATTATTACCGGAAGATACATTGCGGGCGTTTCGTGGAGCGTATATCGATGTGGCGCAGAGATTAAAATCCGAGCGGGAAAAACCAGGAATTTCTAAAGACGCAGAAGTAGAACAACTTGATTTCGAGTTTGTTCTGTTTTCTTCCGCCATTATTGATTATGATTATATTATGGCGCTTATCTCCAAGTACACGCAGTATGAACCGAAAAAACAAAAAATGAGAAGAGAGCAGCTTATCAGTATGCTTTCGGCAACCTCCAATATGCTAGAGGAAAGAGAAGATATTATCGAGTATATCAATTCGCTTAAAGTCGGCCAGGTTTTGAGTGAAGATGAAATCAAAGAAGGTTATCAAAAGTTCAGAGAACAAAAACATAATAACGAAATAAATATGCTTGCCCAAAAACATGGTCTTGAGTCCCCGAATTTGCAGGTATTTATTCAGGCAATAATCGACAGGATGATTTTTGACGGAGAAAAACTGAGTGATTTGCTGGCGCCGCTTGATCTTGGCTGGAGGGAGAAAACCCAAAAAGAGCTGGAGCTTATGGAGGATCTGGTTCCATTGTTAAAGCGGTTGGCAGATGGCCGTGAGATTGTGGGGTTAAATGCATATGAATAAAGAGAAAGCGGTAACTAAGCTGAGATTTCCCGAATTTGAAAATGATTATAGCGTGGAATTCCTGAATGGCAATTTATTATTTGAATCAATCACCAATAAAAATCATAACTCTGATTTGCCTGTTCTCGCAATTACACAAGACCAGGGGGCCATTCCGAGAGATCAGATTGACTATAATGTCACTGTTACAAGAGAAAGTTTAGCCTCTTATAAGGTTGTTGAAATGGGAGATTTTATAATCAGCCTGCGATCATTTCAAGGGGGAATAGAATATTCTCGTTTTAAAGGGGTTTGTAGTCCGGCATATATAGTTTTGCGAAAAAAAGGAAGCGACATCTCAGAACGATATTATAAATATTACTTTAAGACGGGAAAATATATCCAGGATTTGAATAAGAATTTAGAGGGAATAAGAGACGGAAAAATGATTTCATATAGTCAGTTTTCAGATATAAAAATCCCCTTCCCTTCTCTTTGTGAACAACAAAAAGTTGCGGAATGTCTGTCATCTATGGATAAATTCATCGATGCGGAAGACAAAAAACTCGAAGCGCTGAAAAAATATAAAAGAGGATTATTACAAAAACTTTTTCCGGCCGAGGGTAAAACCCTGCCTGAATGGAGATTCCCTGAATTTAAAGAGTGCGGCGCGTGGGAAGCAAAATCTATAGAACAATCATGTGATATGTTCAGCGGTGGAACTCCCGATACGTTAAGAAAAGAATTTTATGGCGGTACAATTCCCTTTATTCGATCGGGGGAAATTAAAAAAAATACCACTGAATTATATATCACGGATAAAGGCTTTAAGAATTCTTCTGCAAAAATGGTGAAAAAGGGAGATATATTAATAGCGTTATATGGTGCAAATAGCGGAGATGTCGCATTGTCTCAAATTGACGGTGCGATAAACCAAGCTATTTTATGTTTAAGACATGAAGCTAATAACGTTTTTGTTTATCAATATTTATCCTATATAAAAAAATGGTTAGTTTCGAAATATATACAGGGAGGACAAGGGAATCTTTCCAGTCAAATTATTAAATCTATCGTATTATATTTCCCAAGACCACAAGAACAACAAAAAATAGCAGACTGCCTGTCTGAAATAGATTCTCTGATTATGGCGCAATCAAAAAAAGTAGAAAATTTGAAAAAATATAAACAAGGATTAATGCAAAAGCTTTTTCCTTCTTTTGAGGAGGTAATCGTATGAATGATATAACCGCTGCCATTAATAAAAATTTGCAGGAGCTGTCGGAACGAATCTTCAATTTAAGAAAAAACATAGTATTGATCTTTGCTTTCAACGGGACTGGAAAAACACGGTTGTCAGTCGAGTATAAAAATTTCACAAAACAGAGGAATGGAGATACTCATGCGGGGGTTTACTACAATGCCTATAGCGAAGATTTGTTCGTATGGGATAACGATGTTGAAAATACTGGCGACGGAATGAAACTTAATATGATACCGTCCAGTTTAAACCAGTATCATTCTTCCATAGATGAAAACAATGTACGTGAAAAACTTTCGGTTTACAAACCTAAATTCGACTTTAAATTTAAGTTGTTTGACGATTCTTCAAAGGGAATTGAATCAATTACTTTCTATTCCAGGCCGGGCAATGAAATTGAAGATGAAAATCCAATCAAGATATCCCGCGGGGAGGAACGGATTTTTGTCTGGTGTTTTTTTCTGGCTTTATTTGATGTCCAGGGATGGACAGGCCAAAAAAACAGTCATTTTTTTATAGACGACCCGGTTTCCAGTTTAGACGAACATAATATTTTTGTAATAGCTTCCACCGTACTTGATTTGATTGACCAGCATTATGAACAAAGAAAAATTATTATTACAACGCATCATGTCGGTTTCTTTTCCATACTTGCCGATTGGCTGGGGAAAGGTGAAAAGGCAGATGGATATAAAAAGAAAATCCAATACTACATATTAAAAAACGACAATGCCTCCTTACAATTACTTAACCGCAATCAAGATGTATTCATGTATCACTTAGAGTTACTCCAAGTTCTCCAAGACGCGATTAATGAGAACAAATTATACGCATATCATTTTGCGCTGTTAAGGCAGGTGTTGGAAAATATTTCATCATTTCTTGGAGTGGGGCGTATTTCATATGTATTTGAACAAATCGGAATAGACGATACGGATACGGTTGCGCGAATTGTAAATATACTATCCCATAAGACCGTATTCAGGTATGAAATGAAGGAATTGGTTCCGGATAATGTAGAACTGTTCATAGATATTTTTGATAAAATTCAGAAAAAGTATAATTTTGTTATCCACGGAGGCGCGAGGAATGAATGATACACAACAAAAACAATTAGGTTCCACTTTATGGGCGATTGCCGACAAATTGCGCGGCGCGATGAACGCGGACGATTTCCGAGACTATATGTTGTCCTTCCTCTTTTTACGCTATCTGTCCGGGAATTATGAAGAGGCGGTAAAAAAGGAGTTGGGCAGAGATTATGAGAAAAGTGAAGATGAAATAAAAAGAAACAGCGATAATATGGACCGTTATATGGAAGAACTGAAACAAATGATTGCGGATTACGCCGAATCTCCTTCTTTAAAAGAATTAGGTTTAAGTGAAGAGGAGGCAGACCAGGACGTAATAAAGAAAGCGAGAGATAATTTTATAGAGGATAACAATAAAATGCTTTACAGTAAAAACGCCCTTCCCCTTGCCGCGTGGTATATTCATAACCTGGATCAAGTGGAAATGCTTGAGAAACAAATGCGCCGCAAGATTCACTACGTAATCAGACCGGCATATCTTTGGAGCAATATATATGAATTAGCACGAACCCAAAAAGAAAAATTGCTGGAAATTTTGCAAAGCGGATTTAAATATATTGAAAACAAATCGTTTGAGAGTAAATTCCGCGGTTTATTTTCGGAGGTAAATCTTGATTCGGATAAACTTGGAAAAACTCATAAAGAACGTAATACGCTTTTATGTTCTATTATAATGAAGATTGAGGAAGGTTTTTCCGAATTTCCCAACGAAAGGGATCTTTTGGGTGACGCATATGAATACTTAATCGGACAGTTTGCCGCAGGCTCCGGGAAAAAAGCCGGAGAATTCTATACCCCTCAGCAAGTTTCCACAATTCTTTCCCGAATAGTGACTCTTGACAGCCAAAACCCAAGTACAGGAAAGAAAAGCAAACTTAAAAATATTCTTGACTTTGCCTGCGGCTCAGGATCATTGTTGATCAATGTCAGGAAACAGCTTGGGGCAAATAATATCGGGCAAATATACGGACAAGAAAAAAATGTAACGACCTATAACCTTGCCCGGATGAATATGTTGCTTCATGGATTGAAGGATTCTGAATTTCAGATTTACCATGGTGATTCATTGTTAAATGATTGGGACATTTTAAATGAAAGGAATCCGGCTAGAAAAATCCAGTTTGAGGCTGTGGTGGCAAATCCCCCGTTTAGTTACAGGTGGCAGCCTGGGGAGGACATGGCAAAAGACTTCAGGTTCAAAAGTTATGGGCTTGCGCCGAGATCGGCGGCGGATTTCGCATTTTTATTGCATGGCTTTCATTTTTTAAGCGACGATGGAACAATGGCGATCATTTTGCCTCACGGCGTATTATTCCGTGGTGGCGCTGAAGAAAAAATCAGAAAAAAACTTTTGAAAGATGGTAATATTGATGCAATTATAGGGCTACCTGCAAACCTGTTTTTTTCCACAGGTATTCCTGTTTGCATACTGGTACTTAAAAAATGTAAAAAGTCTGACGATGTATTGATCATTAATGCAAGCGGGGCTTTTGAAAAAGGAAAGCGTCAAAATACGCTTTTACCTGAGCACATTGATAAAATAATCGACACATATCAATACAGAAAAGAAGATGATGAAAAATATGCACGCCGGATATATATGGATGAAATTGAGAAAAATGGGTACAACTTAAATATTTCCAGGTATATCAACACAGCGCCTGAAGAAAAAATCATTGATATTGAAGAAGTCACACAAGAACTCGAAAAAATAGAAGAGGAGATAAGACAGGCAAAAGATAAACATAATGAATTTTTGAAAGAGCTGGGTTTAAAACTTCTGCCATAAACTGCGAGACTGACTCAAAATATTCTGATATTTAGATCTACCCGGCGCCCCGTCTGCCTCTGCTTTTATCCGATAGGCAGATTTTGCAGGTTTTGTGAGCATAGCGCCGTCGGCCTCGCTGACCAGCCTCTATGGAAGCGACGGCAGACGGCAAAAGGCGGCGCAACAAAACCCAAAAATCGACGTGGATAAAAGCAGAGGCAGACGGGGCGCCGGGGTATATATAATTCAGATATTTTGTGGCAGCCTTTTACAGCAGCGCCTGAATAGAATCTGCGATGGAAGTGAGCATCAGGTAGCAGCTGGTGGCGCCTGCGTCCAGCACACCGCGGCTTCTCTCACCCAGGCGGCTGGCGCGTCCGATTTTGGCAACCATGCCTTCCGTGGCCTGCCAGCCCTCCTTTGCAGCTGCCTTCAGGTCGTCCAGGGCGGAGGCAAAATCTTTTCCCTCTTCCAGAGCCTTGCAGTAGGCGTCCCTGGCAGGCACCATGGCATCCAGCAGGCATTTGTCGCCGGGCTTGGCCCCGCCGATATCCATGACGCCGTCCACGGCGTTGCAGATCATCTCTTTAAATACATCTTCATCAATCTCTTCAGCATCTTCGCAGGCCATGGACATCTCATCGAAAAATACCCCGTAAAGAGGTCCCATGGAGCCGCCAATATCCTCTAAGAGAGTGGCGCCCAGGATACTGAAGCCTTCCGACAGGTTGAATTCTTTCTCTGCCAGTTTATCGCCGGTCATGGTGAAACCTTTATTCATATTGATACCGTGGTCGCCGTCTCCGATCTTTCCGTCCACTTCACTGAGGAAATCTTTGTTGGCCTGAATTGTTTTGATCAAATCCAGAACCACGGAACCGGCCGCGCTGTTTTTCAATGACATAATTTTTCTCCTTTTCCTTCCCTTTAAAGCTGTTTCAAACCTACGGAATCCGCAGGCATATCAATACACTCTTTCAATTCGTCATCCAGTTTCATGACTGTCAGGGTGACGCCCATCATTTCCAGGGAAGTGAAATAGTTGCCGACATAGGCTTTGTAGACTTTGATTCCTTTTTCTGCCAGCAGCTCTTCTACTTTATTATAGACGATATACTGCTCCATGACGGGGGTGGCGCCCAGGCCGGATAAGAGGACCACCACTTCATCGCCGGAAGCGAAAGGCAGGTCGGGAAGAATGATGTCCAGCATTTCGGCAGCCATATCGTCGGCGCTCTTCAAAGGCTCCACTTTGATTCCAGGCTCCCCGTGATGGCCGATGCCTACTTCCATGGTGCCGTCTTCAATGGTAAAGTTGGGATGTCCCACGGCTGGAATAGTGCAGGGGGCCGTACCGATGCCTACGGAACGGGTGTTGTCGATGGCTTTCTGGGCAGCGGCGATGACGCCGTCCAGGTCTGCACCCATGGCCGCTTTGGCACCGCCCACTTTCCACATGAGGACTTCACCGGCCACGCCGCGGCGTTTCTCCAGTTCTGTCTTGGGGGCGGAAGCGCAGTCATCGTTGGCCACAACGGTCTTCACGGTGATTCCTTCCTTTTTGGCGCTGCGGATGGCCATTTTTACATTCATGTTGTCGCCGGCGTAATTACCATAGAGGCAGGCGACGCCTTTTCCGGAATCGGCGGCCTTCATGGCATCCAGAAATGCTTTTGCAGTGGGGGAAGAGAAAATCTCTCCGGCAGCCACGGCATCACACATGTTTTTTCCGATATAGCCAATGAAAGCAGGCTTGTGGCCGGAGCCGCCGCCTGTTACAATGCCGACTTTGCCCTCAATGGGGGCGTTTACATATTTTAATACTCTGGGATTTTCGGTGGCAACCACCAAATCGGAATTGGCTTTTACAAAACCCTTCAGCATGTCTTCCACGACGAAATTGGGGTCGTTTACAATTCTGTTCATAAATAAACTCCTTTTTTCAAGATGTTATTTCCGGTAAGATGCGTCCACCTCATTGATACGTGCGACTTTGGGGGCGGAGCCGCCTCCGGCGAAGTCGCAGCCCAGCCAGATATCCACCAGGTACTTGGCCAGTTCTACGCCGATGACCCGCTCACCCATGCACATGATCTGGGCGTCATTGCTCTTTCTGGAACGCTCTGTGGAGAAAGGGTCGTGGCAGACAGCGGCGCGGATGCCGGGTACTTTGTTGGCGGTGATACACATACCAATGCCGGTTCCGCATACCAGGATGCCACGGTCAAATTCTCCTCTGGCAACGGCTTCCGCCGCTTTCTGCGCCACATCAGGGTAAAGGACAACTTCCCCTTTTGCAGCTCCGAAGTCCTGGTATTCTATGTCCTCTTTTGTATCCAGATGCTTCATGATGGCCACCTTCAGTGCGTAGGCGGCCTCGTCACAGCCGATTGCGATTTTCATAATCCGGTCCTTCTTTCTTGTCTTGTTCCCGGCGCTTCCGATATGATTTCTGCAACTTTGGAGCGCCGGGAGATATGGTTTTACATCTGAGCGGCGATGGCCTTTAAGTTTGCCAGGCCGTCCCGGGCAAGATCTTCTCCTGTGGGGGCGAAGCTGCGCCAGATGGCACAGTTGCCGGAAAGCTCTTCAAAGCTGGGGTCGAAGGATTCGATGACCAAGGGACCGTCGTAGCCGATCTCATGGACAGCCTGGAAGAACTCTTTAAAAGGAACCAGGCCGGTACCGGGGATACCCCTGTCATTTTCATTGACATGGATATAGCCCAAATACTCTTTGCCGCAGGTTTTCACAGCGCCGGCGAAACTCTTTTCCTCCCGAATCATATGGAAGCAGTCCAGGTGGACTTTGATATTGTCGCCGCCCACGTCTTTACAGAACTTAACGGCGTCTTCCGCAATGTTTAAGAAATGGGTTTCAAACCGGTTAACACACTCCACACAGATAGTGACATTTCCGGTTTCTTTTGCGTAAGCGGTGTTTTCTTTCATACATTCCACGGCCCAGGCCCACTCCTGCTCCGTACGGGGCTTTTTGGTCAGATAACCCCAACCAGCATAGTTTACGCCGCCTAAGATGGGGGCCCCCAGGTAATTGCAGATGTCCACACATTTTTTCATGGCGGCCACGGAAGCCTTTCTGATTTCCGGGTCGGGGGAGATGGGATTGGTCTCCGGGGTCAGGGTAGTGGTGCATACGCAGTCGATACCCACTTTCTCAAGCTCCGTTTTTACAGCTTCCATGGGGAAGGTAAAAGGATTGGAGATGGCGAAATCAATGACTTCAAAGCCCATCTCTTTTGCCTTGGGGATCACCCAGAGATCTTTTTCACTGAAGCTTTCCGCCCAGATGAAGCTGTCCACACCAAATTTAAAGTACATAAGATATCCTCCATTTTATTAAACAGTAGCAGGCACGTCGGGATTGTTGTTGGCGAAGTTCTGCAGGATGACTAAAGGCTCATAGCTGCTGCCATTGGTAATCCGGATGCCTTTTTTCGCGGCGGCTTCGGAGACGAAGAATTCGTCTGCCGTCAGATCTTCATAGCGGACCAGTTCAGGGGCCTGGCACTCAAATTTGCCGAAGGTTCCATGGCCCTGGGAAATGACGGCACAGTAGCAGGCGGCGTCTGTCAGCACGTAGCTCTGTCCGGGAAGGACGGTAACTTCTTTCGCGGCCACCCATTCGTTTGCGTAAGCCACCCATTTTTCCACAGCTTCGGAAGATTCGGAACGGACTTTCGGCGCACGGAAGTAAACTTCCTTATAATCAGGACGTGTACTTTCTTCCCAGTCGATCTGGCTGAAGATGGCATCCAGGTCGTCTTTTTCCTCTTCAGGGGCACAATCCGTCAGCAGGTTGTGAGGATTCACCTCACCCATGGTGACATTCTCCATGATGGTGTTCACATCGCTGTTCCACTGAGGCTCGTAGGTGACTAGAGAAGCGGGGGCATGGATGACTCCGGCAGGGGTATACCAGCCAGTACCCAGCTGGATGCGGTAAGCCCTGGAAAGCTCCGTGATTCTGGTGTCTTTCACATCATAATTCCGCAGACATTCCATGACTTCTTCCTTGGTGGTGGAAGGGTCGAACCCGAAATAAGTGAGAGGGAATCTTCCCAGATAAGAAGCGTTGTATTGGGGCGGGAAGTAATAGGCCTCCGGCTTTCCGTGCATGCCGATCTTGTTGGCCTTCTCCTCCGTCAGGTGGAGATGATGAAACAGGGGCTTGTCATAGTCGTAGAGTTTGGCAAAGGTGGGCCAGGTGCCATATTTTTCCATCAGGGCATCACCGATCAGGTCGGCGCCAAGCTCGTCTACAAAATCCTTAAAAAGCTCTTTTGCTTTGGAGGCACGGTCTGTGAGGACGTAGCTCATGCCTTCCGTCTCTCCGGTTTTGGGGCCGTTTAAGGCTTTGGCCAGGGAACCGAGCCAGCGCTCACAAATACCGCCGCGATCCATGCCCAGGGCGTAATAATCATCAGGATGCAGCCTCAGACGGCGGCCAGGTTCATTGAATCCACGGGGAACCCAGGTGGGGGTGAGCTGAAGGACGCCCTCCCCGTCTTCAAATACTTTGCGAATGGTTTCTTTTGACAAAACAATACCCTCCTTTAATTTGAAAAATAAGGTAGCAGGCTCCCGGCGCTCCGGATATCTGCCGCAAACCTCTGGAAAATCTATGGTTTTCAGGCGGTTGGCCATATGTAAAATCCGGGGGTACAGGAACTGTGCAATTTGACAGGATGTTCCAGTTACCTAGCTATAGATTACATGGGGAAGCTGGAAATGTCAAGGGAAAACAGTCATTTTTCACATGAAAGGGATGTAAAAATTGTCTATAATTACTAATGAAATCCAGAGGGGGGAAGAGGTTTTTCTGTATAGAATGTTGAAATGGAAGTTTATGGGAAAAATCGGGCCGGGAGGATGGGTGACTGTAGTTGCCCTCAAACCGGCAGACACGGGAGATCTTAAATCTTCCCTGAGATTTTTCTTGCTCCAGGACATTGTTTATTATATAATAAAAATAATTCAAGGCGAAAAAGCCCGGATAAAAAGAAGCGAGAGGGAGGGTTTTGTTATGTTAAGGATCGGCATGCTCACAAGCGGCGGCGACTGTCAGAGTCTGAACGCGACTATGCGCGGTGTGGCAAAAGCATTGTATCAAATGTATGATGATGTGGAAATCATCGGTTTTGAGGATGGTTACAAGGGACTGATCTACATGAATTACCGGATCATGCAGCCCTGGGATTTTTCCGGAATCCTGACAGAGGGAGGTACGATTCTTGGAACTTCCAGGCAGCCTTTTAAGCTGATGCGGGTGCACGATGAAAATGATTTGGACAAGGTTGAGGCCATGAAGCATACTTACAGGCAGTTGAGGCTGGAATGTCTGGTGGTGCTGGGCGGTAACGGCAGCCAGAAGACGGCCAACCTGCTCAGGGAAGAGGGACTCAATGTGATCGGCCTGCCTAAAACCATTGACAATGACCTTTGGGGTACGGACATGACCTTCGGGTTCCAGAGCGCAGTCAATATTGCCACAAATGCCATTGACTGTATCCATACCACAGCGGCATCCCACAGCCGGGTATTCATGATCGAAATCATGGGACATGGGGCAGGATGGCTGACGTTAAATGCAGGTATGGCAGGTGGTGCGGATATTATCCTGATTCCAGAAATTCCTTATGATATCAATTCTATTATAGGGGCATTAAAAAAGAGGGAAAAAGAAGGCAAGGACTTCTCCATCATTGCTGTGGCGGAAGGGGCTATTTCCAAAGAAGATGCAAAGCTTTCCAAAAAAGAGCTGAAAAAGAAGAAGGAGAAGGCGGCCAAAGCAGGGAAGCCCATTTATCCTTCCATTGCTTATGAGATTGGTGCACAGATCGAAGAAGCCTGTGGCCTTGAGGTACGTGTGACGGTTCCGGGCCACATGCAGCGGGGCGGCGCCCCCTGTGCTTATGACAGGGTACTTTCTTCCCGTTTAGGCGCGGCGGCGGCTAAGATGATCAGTAAGAAGCAGTACGGTTATATGGTGGCGGTCAAGAGCCGCGAGATTTCCAAGACCCCTCTGGAAGAAGTGGCCGGGAAGCTGAAAACAGTGGATCCTGATGCGTCCATCATCGCGGAGGCGCGTCTTCTCGGAATCAGCTTTGGAGATGAATCATTTAAAGATTGATCAGTAAAACAGAAGAAAAATAAAAAAGGCAGGGGCTGTCGCAAAACATCAGGAACGTTTATTTTTGCAGCAGCCCCCTTTGTCTGCCGCAAGAGGGGCAGATAATAAACATTGGACAAAGAAAGGCAGCGCTATGGCAGCATATACGGCATTATACAGAAAATGGAGGCCCGGGACTTTTGAGGATGTGAAAGGGCAGGATCACATTGTCACCACCTTGAAAAATCAGATTAAGACGGGACGTATCGGGCATGCGTACTTGTTTTGCGGAACCAGAGGCACAGGAAAAACCACCATTGCAAAGATTTTGGCGAAAGCGGTCAATTGTGAACATCCGGTGGACGGGAATCCCTGTGGGGAATGTAGTCTCTGCCGTTCGGTGTCTTCAGGAAATTCTGTCAATGTGGTGGAGATCGATGCCGCATCCAACAACGGTGTGGACAATATCCGGGAAATCCGCGAAGAAACCCGATACTCTCCGGCGGAAGGAAAGTACAGGGTGTATATTATTGATGAAGTTCATATGCTGTCTACAGGGGCCTTCAATGCCCTTTTAAAAACATTGGAAGAACCGCCTTCTTATGTGATTTTTATTCTTGCCACCACGGAAGTCCATAAAATTCCGGTGACAGTACTTTCCAGATGCCAGCGGTATGATTTCCGCAGGATTTCCGGGGAGACCATTGCAGGCAGGCTTTCAGAAATGGCTGCCGCAGAAAAGATTGAAACGGATGAAAAAGCGCTTCGCTATATCGCGAAAAAAGGCGACGGTTCCATGCGTGACGCCATCAGCCTTTTTGACCAATGCGTGGCTTTTTATTACGGGGAACAGCTTACTTATGAAAAAGTACTGGAAGTGCTGGGAGCTGTGGACAATGAAGTATTCAGCCGCCTTCTGCGCATTGTGGCGGCCGGGGATACGGCAGGGAGCCTGCATATAATAGAAGAAATCATCCTTCAGGGAAGGGAACTTTCCCAGTTTGTGCTGGACTTTATCTGGTATATGCGGAATCTGTTGCTGCTGGAGGCTTCCGGTGAGGAAGAAAACCTGGATATGACTCCGGAGGATCTGGGGCGGCTTAAGGAAGAGACAGAGCTGGTGGATGGAGAAACCCTGATGCGTTATATCCGCGTCTTTTCGGAGCTTGTGAACCAGATGCGCTATGCGGCGGGGAAAAGGGTGCTTTTGGAGCTGGCCATCATCCGCCTTACAAAGCCGCAGATGGAAGAGAATATGGATTCTGTCATTCAGCGGTTAAAGGAGCTGGAAAGACGCCTGGATGCGGGGGAGTTTACACTGCCCAAGGGGAGCCAGGCTGCTGTAGGGACAGGCGGGAAGGAACAGGTAAAGACAAAAGACAGAAGCGCGGAGGAGGATAGCGGCCAACCAGGCGGCAAGGAAGGAAACATTCAAACAGTATCCCTTCCGAAGGCACAGTATGAGGACTTTATGCTGATTCGGGAGCAGTGGGGGCGTATCATAAAAGAGCTGGGGACCTCCATTCGCCCGGCGCTTTCAGAAGCAGTGGTGGAACCTTTTGGGGATGGGGAGATTATGCTGGGGTTCTGGGATGAAACTTGTTACTTGATCGGAAGCAGGGAAAGCGTACTTCTGGAGCTGGCAGATTACGTGCGGTTAAATTATCAGAAGGCGATTGTATTTAAGGCCAGGATGCTTGGCAGCAGGGATACGGGGAATACCCGTTATATCAGTGATGAGGAGCTGAAAACAAAAATTCATATGGACATTGTCACGGAAAATAGTTAGAATGATAGAAGATTTGCAAAATGAAGGAGGAATGTTTTCATGGCAAAGCGCAGTGGATTTCCGGGAGGAATGCCCGGAAACATGAATAATCTGATGAAGCAGGCTCAGAGAATGCAAAGACAGATGGAAGAAGCACAAAAGGAGTTTGAAACAAAGGAATTTACGGCGGCAGCGGGAGGCGGGGCCGTGGAGGTGACGGTTTCCGGCAAAAAAGAAGTGACTGCCATTAAACTGGCAGAAGAAGTTGTGGACCCCGATGATATTGAAATGCTTCAGGATCTGATTATGGCAGCCACCAATGAAGCTTTCAGACAGATGGAGGAAGCTTCAGCCGCCAATATGTCCGGTCTTGCAGGTGGCCTTGGCGGAGGTTTTCCTTTCTGATGGACTACTACAGCAGTAAAATTACGGCATTGATTGAGGAATTTTCCAGGCTTCCGGGGATTGGCGCAAAGTCGGCCCAGAGGCTTGCTTTTCATGTGATAAACATGCCTGAGGAACGGGTAAAGGGCCTTGCCCAGGCCCTTGTGGAAGCCAGAAACGGAGTTCGCTACTGTAAAGAATGTTTTACTTTGACAGACGAGGAACTTTGTCCCATCTGTGCCAGCGGGAAGAGGGATCACGGTACAATCATGGTGGTGGAGAATACCAGGGATCTGGCAGCCTATGAAAAAACCGGACGATATGAAGGCGTGTACCACGTGCTCCACGGAGCGATCTCCCCGGCTTTAGGTATTGGACCGGCAGATATCCGCTTAAAGGAGCTGATGATGCGGCTCCAGGGCGACGTGAAGGAGGTTATCATCGCTACCAATTCCAGCCTGGAGGGAGAAACTACGGCCATGTATTTAAGCAAGCTGATTAAACCAACCGGAATCAAGGTGACGAGAATTGCCAGCGGTGTCCCTGTGGGTGGAGATTTGGAATATATTGATGAAGTGACGCTGCTTCGAGCTCTGGAGGGCAGGACGGAGCTTTAAGGAAAGCGGCGGTATTTCAGATATTGTACAAAACATTTCAAAAAAAACAGATAATTTAGAAAAATCAAACACTTATATCAATTAAAAGAAAAAGAATTTGAAAAAAATCTAAAAATAGTATTGACAAATATTTGGAAGCGTGGTAACATAAGGACATAACAAAAACAGACAATCTTCAAAAGCAAAGAAGCAGCAAAGAAATCTGACGAGAAAGGATTTCAGAAAACAAATCGGTGTAAAGAAACCGCATTTGGTAAAATCATTCCAGAAGAAACAGGAGTCAGTGGCGATTGTATAGGGATATCAGTCAAAATTAGATAGGCCATCGGCTGGGGTGATAAAGGAGCTTTTTCCAACAAGAGAGACGTACCATAAAAAAGAGATGGGATCGTCAATGGAAGCTTCAGAAGATTGTTCCCGGAAAAAGGGAAAGGAGGGGATTCCACTGGACACAGAAGCGACCCAGCTGAAAACTTCATATGATTCTCAGTTGATGGAAGAGACATCCTGTTGGAACCGCCTTCATCATAGAGAGAAGAGATAAAAACGTAAGAATCCGAGTCCATTATAGGAAAGAGATATAATATCGAAGAAGAAAAATCGGATCAGATGTGATAACATCAATGAGAATCTGAAGTTTTCAGTTATAAAACACCTTATCGGAAAATGAAGCAAAGCTTTCAGAACAGAATGTATATGGTATCACCTGTTTTCGGGCGAGTAGCTGGGGCTGGATGTTACTCTATAAAATAAAAAGTAAAAAATTCAGGAAAGTTATTTGGCGAAGATAGATGCTGCGATATATCAAAAACAGAAAGTATTTTAGGTAACTAAAGGTTGGAAGATAATGGGAATAAGGCGGACAGGATATCACATAAAATTCCTTCGATAAAGAGACAAAAATAAAATATCATAAAATAAATCAGAGGCTGAACACAAAACAGTGGTTCAGCCTCTTTTTATCGTATAGGAAACTTTGTTCCCTATACGATAAACGCCATGGACAGCGGGTTGGCAAAGATTTTAACCATCAGAGTCTTCCCAACATCTGCTCTGTGTAAATAGGCGGGTAAGGTTCGGATCCAGTTTCCCTTCCTGTTCAGCCATGATTTTCAGGACAGACAGGGCTTTTTCTATGGACATGCCGGGTTTGTAGGGGCGGTCGTCGGCAGTCAGGGCATCGAAAATATCAAGAATCGTAAGAATCCGTACTTCCACAGGGATTTCCCCATCTGTTAAATGTTTGGGATAACCGCTTCCGTTTAAGAATTCGTGATGGCTGGCGGCCCACTGATGGACATGGGAGAATTCTTGAGAAAATTGAATCTGGGAAAGTAGTTTGTCGGTGACTGTGACATGGCTTTCCATAATTTCACGTTCCTCTTTGGAGAGGGTGCCTTTGCGGATGGAGAGCATGGCGTACTCTTCCGGCGTCAGCCATGGCCGCATTTGCCCATTACGGTCTGTATAGGTCCGTGCCGCCAGCCGGCCCAGGGACTCAAGGGTTTCATCGGAAAGAAACCCGGCAGTGTTTGCTGTACGTACCAGCACTTCCGCCTCGTGGATTTGCCTTACCAATGCTTCCTGTTCCGTATCGGTAAGGCGGCCTGACAGAAGGTCGATTTCACTTTGCAAGCTGAGGACTTCCATGCGGTGAAAGAACGCATGGAACTGTTCTGGCAAAAGGCGGGCCGGTTTATCCATGATTTCGAGGGGAACCACCAGTTTGCCAATATCGTGGAGCCATATACTCATCAGAATTTCTTCGCGTTTGGACGGTGGAAAGGGAAGGCTTTTGCCTTCCTGCTCTGCCAGGCTGTTGAGATAATTGAGAAAACGGTCTCCATAAGAAACCATATGGCGGGTATGGTTGCCGTTGTAGGGGCTGCGTTCGTCCACGGCGGAAGACATGACGCGGACAAAGGAGCGAAACAGTTCTTTGATGGCCTGGATGTAACGGACGTTTTGTATGGTAATGGCCGCCTGGGAGGCGACAGATTTAAGCACCAGAGCCATGTCTTCCGGGAAAGGCCGGACAGCGCCCGTTTCGTCCAGGGCATTGATTAACTGCAGGACGCCAAGTTTTTCTCCTTCCCTGTTGCACATGGGAACAGCCAGCATGGACTGGGTATGGTATCCGGTGAGGGCATCGTAGCGGATGGGGCCGGAAAAATCATATTCCTGACTTTCTTTCACATCGGCGACGTGGATGGTCCGTCCTTCCAAAAGGGCCATGGCACACATGTTTTCCCTGCTTAAGGGGACTGGAATCATATCGGGGACAGTGCCGTCGGCGCCGGAATAGATATGTAGGGTATGATTACGCATGATTTTAAAGTGCAGAAAGTTATCTTCCAGCAAATATAATGTCCCTGCATCACAATTTGCCAGTTCCATAACACAGGTTAAAAGCTGATCCAACAAACGGTTTAAGTCGCGCTCGGCAGATAATTGTACGCCGATTTTTAATATTTTTTCCATATGCTCTTGTTTCATAAGGTGATCACCATGCCTTCCTTTGCAAAACGGCTTGCAGGGTCTTGTTGCCTGGCTTTTTGTTCCTGGCAACGTAAAAATGTGTCCGAATAGCTCCAGTCATAATGCATCATGAGAGCTATTTTTGCCTGTGCTGCCAGGCGCAGGGCGATTCCCTGATGCCAGGTGGAATGTCCCCATCCTGGACGTAAATGTTCCGGTGAAAATCCGGCGTCCCAGATGAGCAGGCAAGTTCCTCTGGAGAATTCTGCCAACTGATGGAAAGTTTTTTCATCCATTTCACAGTCCAGGGCATAAGTCAGGCTTTTTCCGGCAGCTTCCAGACGGTATAAAAGGCTGCCGCCAGGATGGTTTCCCTGCATGGTATATCCCTTGAGGAATTCTCCCTTTAAAATTTCCAGGGAAAAACCATCGCCGGGGTTCAGTTCATGGAACGTTACCCTGGCCTTAAAATCGTGGAAACCTACCGGCCAGTAGGGTGGGGCCATGAGAAGCTCCAGATTTTGGCGAAATCCTTTGCTGCCGTATAAGTGGATTTCCATTTCCGGGTCAAAAAAGGGTGGAAAACAGGGCAGCCCCAGTATATGATCCAGATGGAGGTGGCTGAGGAGAATGTGCAGACGTTTAAACTGCTTTTTATGGATGAACCCCTGCCCCATGGAGGAAAGCCCGCTTCCGGCATCCAGAATCACCAGTTCCTCCCCACATTCCAGTGACAGACATGTGGTGCAGCCTCCGAACTCCAGGCAGTCGGGAGCAGATCTGGGGGCGGAGCCGCGGACTCCCCAGACAGTAAGCCTCCATTCCTGTGACATATGATACCTCCTGTATGGTTATGAAGCTTATGGATCGTTGATGAGGGCTGGCGCCCTTGTCACCCAATGGCATCCAGCGTCAAAATTTCAAAGTCTTCTTTTTTTCCCTTCAGGTGGATGGCGTTTCCCAGGGAAGTGGCCAAAATACGTCCCTCCAGGGCGTCGGCCACTGCTCGGGAAATATAAATTTTGCCGCCGGGAGCATTGGCTTCCAGCCTGGCGGCAGTATTGACGGTATCTCCGATGGCAGTATAATCCATCCTTCTGGGGGAGCCGATGTTGCCCACCACGGCTTCCCCTGTATGGATTCCAATTCCAAAGGATACGGTCCGTCCATATTTTCTGCATAATTCATCGGAGAGTTCCTTGGAACCTTCGACCATGTCCCGGGCGGCTTTTGCTGCCTGCATGACGTAATCTTCCTGGGGAAAAGGCGCGCCCCAGAAAGCCATGGCGGCATCCCCCACGAATTTATCCAAAGTGCCTCCGTTTTTCAGGATACAGTCGGAAATCAGGGTCAGGTAGCTGTTGAGGATTTCCACAATTTGTTCCGGTGCTAAAAGCTCGGACATGGGAGTGAAACCCCGTATATCCACAAAAAGCACTGCAATCGGGGTCAATTTTCCACCCAGGGAAAGGGACTCGGTTCCTTCTTTTAAAATTTCTGTTACAATTTCCGAGGCCACATAGCGCTGGAACGTATTTGTGACACGTTGCCGTTCCAGGGCGGCCTGGATATAATTGATGGCCAGGCAGGCGGCATAGAGGATGGTAATGCAAACCGGGAGCCAGAGGGCATGCAAAATCCAGCCGGCCCGGTACAGGCCCAGGCAGAGAAGGAGCCAGCCGCCGGTAAAAGCTATCCAAAGAAAAACCGAAATACGGACCCGGAAGCGCCTGAAGGCAGAAAAACCAAGTGTCAGAAGAATAAATATCAAAACAAGCTGGAATAAGTCGGGAACTTCTTTTTTATAGGTTCCCCGGAGAAGGGCCTGTATGGCATTGGCCTGATATTCGATTCCGTACATGGGCAGGGCATGGTCGGCGGAGGTAAAATAACTGTCCTGGAGTCCGGATGCATAAGGACCTACAAGGACGATTTTTCCGTCAAAATAATCAGGGGATATTTTACCTGAGAGAAGGTCGGCAATGGAAACCATGGGGAAATCCCCAGGCTTCCCGCAAAAAGGCAGATACCAGAAGCCGTGCGCGTCGATGGGCGGCTCTACGATGCCGTCTTTTTTATAGAGCTTTGCAGCAGCCAAAGCCATGGAAGGAACCTGGTTTCCGTCAGGGAGCGTCAGGTATAGCATATGGTGGCGTAAGATTCCGTCTGAGTCCAACATGGCATTGATATGACCTTGCCCCGACACGGATTTTAGTGCTTCATAAGGTTCGCCAAAAGCAGTGACAGAATGGGAGGCGAGAATATAATCTCCGTTTGTTTCTGTCAGGGCAGTCCCGAATTCTGCCGCGCAGGCAGTGATGACGTTTTGATATTGTCCTGCCGCTTCGGCCAGCCTGCGGTCTGCGTCAGGTTCTGATTCACCGGTATATAAAACATCGATTCCAATGATAGTGGGATGGCAGTCTTTGGAAGCATTTAAAACCTCCAGCGTTTCGGCGATGATGGTCCTGTCCCAGCTTTGATAAGGCCCGTATACCTCCAGCGCTTTCTGATCAATCCCCACAAGGACAATTTTTCCGTCTGTGGAGACCCGTTCCTGATAGAGGAAATCGGAAAGGGCCAGATCTGCATGTTTAAAGAAACCGAGTCCCAGGAAGAGAGTCATGAAGCCGGCCGCGGCAATGGTGAAAAGGGCGGAGCGGAGCTGTTTTTTGTCCATATATCCTTCTTTCTAGCCGGGAAAGGCAAAGATTTATGGATTTAATTGTACAATAGAACGGAGGGGATTGCAAGGGAAGAGCCTCATAACAATTTTCCGTATTTTGTTGGGAAAAATAACAGAGGAAAGAGGATATTTTTTAGAAAAAACGCGCCGGAAGAAAATCTTTTTAAGTTCTGTTGACTTTGATACTTTAATTCGATATAATATTTACTGGTATATATGGGGGAGCGGAGATCATCAGTACCGGAAAAGGGAAAGGGAAATCCGCCGAAAGCAATGTTTCGCTTGGGTCTGCATCGAACAGGTGCAGGACTGTTTCCGAAACCCGCCACGTTTCGGAAGAGCACCGTATACCGAAGGCAGGAAATATCCTATTTTCGGAATATGTAAAGAAACCGCGATCAAATTACAGAGAATGTTGAGAGACAGCCACGTGCATATATCACCGCACATGGCTGCTTTATTGTATAGAGCCGGGATGAGGCGCCGGTTTCGTGGAATTTTTATAAATACAGAGGATACAAAGGAGAGAAAACCATTGAAGAAGATCAGAATCGGTGTCGATGTGGGCGGCACCAATACCGACATCTGTGCCATCGACGAGGCGACAGGGGAGCTGATGGTCTACAAGCTTCCGTCGTCCTTAAAAGACCAGTCCCAGGCTGTGGTGGGCGGCGTAAAGAAAATCGTGGAGAAATACGGGCTGAGATATGAGGAGGTGGATCGTTTTATCCACGGAACCACAGTGGCCACCAATGCGATTCTTGAAACAAGGGGCGCCCGCACGGCCCTCGTCACCACGAAAGGTTTTAGAGATCTTCTGGAGATCGGAAGGCAGAAGCGGCCGGATCTCTACGACTTGCAGATGGATAAGGCTCCGGTGCTAGTTCCCAGGAACCTGCGGTTTGAGCTTTCGGAGCGGATGAATTACCGGGGAGAAATCCTGGATGAGTTAAAGGATGAAGAGCTTTTGGAATTGGTAGGGCGCCTTGCGGAAAGCCATGCGGAGGCAGTGGCCGTCCTGTTTTTAAACGCTTATTTAAACCCGGAGAATGAAGCCAGGGTGAAGGCGGTTATCGAAGAGCGTTTGCCCGGTATTTATATTTCCACTTCCAGCGAGATTTCCAACCAGTTCCGGGAGTTTGAGAGGCTTTGCGGCACGGTCCTCAATTCCTTTGTGGGGCCGGAGGTAAAGAAATATCTGGACAACCTGAAACATACCCTAGAGCAGATCGGCATTAAAAAGGTGTACATAAACCATTCCAACGGCGGTCTCATGTCCATTAAAGAAGCGGCGGCCTATCCCATCAAGACGGGGCTTTCCGGTCCTGCCGCCGGGGTCATCGGCGTTCAGTACCTGATGGATTTGATCGGCGTTAAAAATGTCATCACCATTGACGTGGGCGGCACCAGCACCGACATCAGTATGATTGTGGACGGAACCATTGAAAGCTCCAAGGATAAGAATATCAGCGGCTATCCGGTGCGGATACCATCTATTGATATTTCCACCATCGGCGCCGGCGGCGGAAGCATCGCCTGGGTGGACAGCGGCGGGATTTTGAAGGTGGGTCCCCAGAGCGCCGGTGCGGAACCGGGGCCTGCCTGCTATAACCGGGGTGGTAAAAAAGCGGCCATCACCGATGCCCGCGTGGTGCTGGGGCATTTAAACAACAAAGAGCTTCTGAATGGACAGCTTCCAATCGACGCGTCCCTGTCTTTTCAGGCGGTGGAAGCGCTTTCTGAAAAGATCGGCATGAACGTGGAGGAGACGGCCAGGGGCATTGTCACCGTGGGCAATTCCAACATTGTGAAGGAAATTAAAAATGTGACGGTGGAGAAGGGTTATAATCCCACGGATTTTGCCCTGGTGGCTTTTGGCGGTGCGGGGCCTCTCCATGCGGCGGAGCTTATGGAAGAACTCAACATGCCCATGGCCATCATCCCGAAGGCTCCCGGCCTTCTGGCGGCTTACGGGCTTTTGACGGAGGACATGCGCAGGGATTTTGTCCAGACCAATGTACTGGACCTGAATCATATTCCTTTTTCTTCCATTACAGACCGTTATAACCGCCTTGAGAGGGAGGCAGCGTCCTGGTTTGAGAAGGAACGGATCCCGGAGGAAGAGCGGGAGCTTACCTATTATCTGGATATGCGTTATAAAGGGCAAAATTATGAGATTGCCGTAAATTTTGATAAAGAGATCGTATCTATGGAACAGCTTAAAGAGCGGTTTACGGAAACTTACCTGAGGCTTTATTCCTATTCGTCGGCAGATGAGATTCAGATTGTGAATTTCGGGCTTTCGGCCATCGGCCATATTGCAAAGCCCCGGACGGCCAGGGAGGATTATGTGGGGGAGGATTCTTCCGGGGCTGTCATGGGGAGTAGGATGGTGCTGATGGAGGACGGCAGCAGGGAGAAATACCTGCTTTACGACAGGGAACGGCTCCACTGCGGAAATGTGGTTTTCGGTCCGGCCATTGTGGAACAGATGGATTCCACCACCATTATTTTAAAGAATCAGAAGGCTGTGGTGGACGAATATTTCAACATGGTCATTACCAGAACAGGAGGGGATTCCAATGAGTAAGATCAATTCCATTACCCTGGAGGTGATCAGCAACGGCCTCCTTTCCATTGCGGAACAGATGGGGGTTATACTGACAAAGACGGCCTACAGTACCAATATCAAGGAGCGCAAGGACTTGTCGGTGGCCATCTTTGACGCCGACGGCAAGGTGCTTTCCCTGGCCCAGCATATTCCCATCCATTTCAGCTCTCTCTTTGGAGCCGTGGAGGAAGCGCTGAAGCGGTGGGACAAGTCGGAGATTTACGATGGGGACGTGTTTATTGCCAATGACCCTTACACCGGAGGTGGTTCCCATCTGCCGGATATTGCCCTGGTGCGGCCGGTGTTTTATGAAGGGAAGCTGATTGCCTTTGTGGTCAACAACGGCCACCATGCGGACCGCTCCAGAAGGGGTCCCACGGTCTATGACGAAGGCCTCCGGATCCCTGTGGTGAAGCTTTATGAAAAAGGGGAACTGAACAGGGATATTTATGACTTGATTCTCCTTAACTTCCAGCTCAAGGAGGAACGGAGAGGGGACATCCAGGCCCAACTGATCACCAACCAGTTCGGAGCGGACAAGCTGATCGAACTTTGCAAAAAGATCGGCCTGGAGACATATTTTGAGTTCTGCCGGGAGTGGTTAAAATACGGGGAGAAAAAGGCCCGTGCCGCCATTGCAGCCCTGCCGGACGGGGAATATGAGTTTGAAGACATTTTGGACGACGACGGGAACGGTAATGAGAACCTGAAAATATGCGTGAAGCTCCGTATCGACGGAGACCGGATCCTGTTCGACTTTTCCGGCAGTCATCCCCAGGTGCCGGGGCCTTATAATTGTGTGAGGAGTGCCCTTCTTGCCACCGTATATTATTCGGTGAAATGTCTCTTGGATAAGACTATTCCGGCCAATTCCGGTTTTTTTGACAGTATTGAGGTGAAGGCGGAGCCAGGGACCATTGTGTGTGCCAGTGAGCCTGCTCCCACCTTTGACCGGGAGACCACCACCCAGCGGCTGGCGGACGTGATCTTTGGGGCTTTTGCCAAAATCGATCCGGAGAATGTCATTGCGGCCGGTTGCGGGGCCGTGACTTTTTACAGCATTGCCGGGCAGGATGCGCGTTCCGGGAAACCATATGTCTATGTGGAGACCATCGGCGGCGGAAACGGCGCAAGATACAACAAAGACGGCCTGGATGCGGTCCAGGTTCACATGACCAACAGCTCCAACCTGCCCATTGAGTCGCTGGAGATGGAGTATCCGCTCATGGTGGAGGAATACGCCCTGGAGGAGGATTCCGGAGGCCCGGGGAAATACAGGGGCGGGCTGGGAATCAGAAGAGGTATCCGGGTTCTTGCGGACAGTGAAAACACCATGTTGGCGGCGGCTTCCACGGAGCGGATTCGTACGAAGCCCTGGGGTCTTTCGGGAGGCCTTGGCGGAGCCACTTCTTATCTGGACATTTGCCGTATGGGCAAAAAGATCAATGAGGCCAACAAAGTGCGTAATGTCCCTTTGGAAGCCGGAGACACGGTTACTTTGGTTTCGGCCGGGGGCGGCGGCTATGGCGATCCCAAGCTTCGGGAACCGGAACGGGTGGCCCGCGACTACGAAGAAGGAAAAATCAGCCTGGAGACGTGGAAAGCATGTTATCCGGCTTTTGAAAAAAGAACATGAAGAGGAGGAGTTGAAAAGTGAGTAAGGAAAAAGCACCTAAGAAAATGAGTTTTCCCGTGGCAGTCTTCACGTTGCTTGTGCTGATTGCCGTCATGGCCGTGGGGCTGGCGGTACTGAAGCTTGGCACGGTCACGGTGTTTGCGCTGGTTTTGGTGGCCATGTCCCTCATTGCCCTGTTTACGGGTTTTTCCATGGAGGAGGTACAGGAAACGATCCTGGATGGCTGTAAAAAGGCGATTCTCGTGATCCTGATTTTGATGAGTGTGGGCATGGTGGTGGGTTCCTGGATTGTGTCCGGCGTCATTCCCTCCATTATCTATTATGGCTTACAGATTTTGTCACCGTCTTATTTCCTGCTGGTGGGCTTTATCATCTGCTGTATCGTTTCGTTCTTTACGGGAAGTTCTTATACGGCAGCGGGAACTTTGGGTGTGGCTTTTATGGGAATCGGCTACGGCATCGGTGTAAACCCCGGCCTGACGGCAGGTATGGTGATTTCCGGGGCCATCTTTGGCGATAAGATGTCTCCCTTCTCCGATACCACCAACCTGGCGCCTGCCTGTGCGGGTACGGACATTTTCCTGCATATCAAGTCCATGCTTTTTACGACGGTTCCGGCAACTTTAATTGCGGCGGTATTATATTTTGTACTGGGGTTACAGTACAGGGGTTCTTCGGTGGATCTGGCCAATGTGCAGGCCATTTCCGACGGCATTACAGGAGCGTTCAACGTGAATCCTTTCCTGGTGTTGATTCCGGTGCTGACCATTATCCTGGCCATCAAGAAGGTGCCTTCCTTCCTGGCCATGCTGACAGGGGCCATGGTGGCCGTGGTGGTGGCTTTCATTGCCCAGCCCCAGTTTGACGTGGCAACCATCTTCAATTCCATCGCAACAGGGTTCAGCCAGGAGTTTGACAATGCCATGGTGGCAAGGCTCTTTAACCGGGGCGGCATTTCCAGTATGATGACCACCGTTTCCCTGTCGCTTCTCTGTCTGGCGTTTGGAGAGCTTTTGTAGCGGATGGGAGTTTTGAATGCGATTTTAGACAAGCTGCAGGCGCTGGTGAGAAAGCCGGGTCCCCTGGTTCTTTCCACGCTGGCCACCTGCCTTCTGACGGTGGTTTTGACAGCCAGCCAGTATGTGGCTATTTTGCTCCCCGGTGAAATTTTCAAGGAATCTTATGAGAAAGCGGACGTGGCTCCCTATGTCCTTTCAAGGACACTGGAGGACGGCGGCACCATTTTCTCATTCCTGGTGCCCTGGTCCATGGCGGCCATTTACACTTCCGGTGTTTTGGAGGTTCCGACCCTGGAATCCCTGCCTTATACTTTTATGCCGGTTCTCTGTCCCATTTTTGCGATTATCTACGCCCTTACCGGTTTTGCCGTGTTTAAGAAGGACGGCTCCCCGGTGAAGGGGAAAGGGATTTGGTTCAGCAAGAAAGCGAGATTGGCGGCTGAGCAAAAATAAAAAGAATATCCTGAAACCAGGCCGGGGACAAAGGGTCCCCGGCCTGGTTTGGGGATATCGGAGGAGAAAGATAACAAATTAGCGGGAGATATGAAGATGAAAAAGAAAAGACGGATAAAAGACTGGATGCTTGCAGCGGCGGCCCTTATTTTGACGGTGCTTCTGGCAGGCTGCGGCGATAAAAAAACGGCGGCAACTATGTATCTGGTGCAGACGGAAGGGACAGTCGGCGTACAGGATGAGAAGGAAAAAGAAGTTTCCCTGATGGATAATCTGGGACTGTACAGTGGATATCATGTGGGGACGAAAACCGAAAGCTATGCATGGATTACCCTGGATCAGGCAAAACTGACCAAGATGGATCAGGATAGTGAGATTGAGATTCAGAAGAGCAAAAATGAAAAAGAACTGGAAATAGATATAAAATCCGGAAGCATGTTTTTTAATGTTACGGAACCGCTTGGAGAAGATGAGTCCATGGATATTCGGACCTCTTCGATGATTGCCGGTATCCGGGGCACCTGCGGATGGATGGAAGAGGGAGCGGAGGCTTGTCGGCTGGGACTTTTGGAAGGAACGGTGGAGTGCCGTATGCCGGAGGGGAACAGCGTGGTCATTACGGCCGGGCAGATGGCGGTTCTTCCTGCGGGAGCCCATGAGATCCAGGTAGTTCCGCTTTCCCCGGAGGAAATCCCTGGCTTTGTGCTGGATGAGGATCCAAAACTGCCGGATGATATGGGCCATGGGACAGAGACGGAAAGCACCGAAGAGAGCACGGAAAAAACTGCGCAAGAAGATGTGGCTGAGCAGTATTACGACCCGGAAGTGGGACTGGGGATGCCGGAGGTTCCGCAAGACGGGATTGAGAGGAAGATTCTGGAGGTAAAGGATGGAGAGGAGCTCAAAGAACTGGCTATGAATGAAGACCTTTCCAATACGGAAATTCACCTTGGGGAAGGGACTTACGAAGTACAGTATTTGAGTTTTCACGGATTTGAAAATCTTTCCATAATCGGAACAGGAAAGACCAGGCTGGTGGCGACAGGGGGAGATGAGTTGATCCTTTCGGCATCTAACTGCAAGAATCTTCTGCTGTACGGCTTAGTTATGGGCCACGACCTTCCCCCGGAGATATCGGAATGTACGGCCGGTGTGGTTCTTTTCCATAACTGTGAGGATGTAAAGCTGGGGGGATGTGATATTTACGGATGCGGCCTGACCGGACTTTCCGGCAGTAGCAGCAGTATCACGGCGCTGAGGACCGTGATTCGGGACTGCAGCAGCGAGGCGCTGTACTGGCTGGGAGGAGACGGGGAACTTCGGTTTATGGAGTGTGCGTTTGTTGGAAACGGCGAAGCCCCTTTGTTTGGAGGTACTGCGGGCAACACGGTGTTTACACTGGAAAACTGTATTATGCAGGAAAATAAAAGCAGTGAAAAATACAAATTTTATGACAGGGCTGATGTTTCATGGGAGGAAAATGGCACACGGGAGAGTGGAAACAGCTGGCAATGACAAAAATATGGCCTTTTACAACATTTTGCTTAAGAAAGGAAGAAATCCGTAAGATATAAATAAGGTGCAGTCAACCGGAGTTACTTAAAGGAGATGGCATATATGATACGGATTGCAGTCTGTGATGATGAATCGGTAATGTGCAGGCAGCTTGCCCAGATGATATCTGCAAAGCTTAAAAAATGGGAGGAAGAGTTTGTGATTACCTGTTATACCAGCGCAGTCCGTCTGATTCTTTCTCCTTTGGATTTTGATATGATTTTTCTGGACATCCAGATGCCTGGAATAAACGGAGTGGAACTGGCAAAGAAACTACGCAAAAAGGAATTTAACGGAATTCTGATTTTTGTGACAGTACTGACGGAATGTATGCCGGACGCATTTGAAGTGGAAGCCATGGATTACCTTTGTAAGCCGGTTGACGAGGCGCGTCTGGAGCGGACGCTTCTTCGCAGCCTGAAACGTCTGAGCCTAAAAGAAGAAAAAGGCTTTTTTGTCCGGGCACAGAATGGTTACAGGATGGTTAAGTTCAGCGAAGTTTATTATTGTGAAGTCATGAACCGGAAAATTCATCTTCATATGAGACAGGATGTCATTGAGTATTATGGGAAAATGAAAGACCTGGAACAGCAGACATTGCCTTACCTGATTCGTTGCCACAGGAGTTTTTTGGTGAATCCCGTTTACTTGCAGGAATACAAAGGCGGGCAGGTGACTTTGGAAAACGGAGCGCAGATTCCTGTGTCAAAAAGTTATCACCGGATATTTATGGAGCGGATGTTGCACAGTATTGATGGGTAATAAAAGTTTAGGGTTGCGGGAGGAAAGAAATGGACTGGCTGTCTCAGGCGATTTCGGATGGATTACCATATATCCGCTGGTATACGGTGATACCGGCTTTGTTGGGATACATGGTCGTACCGCTGATTGTTTTCCGTTTTTTTTGCCAGTATGCAGAAGCGCCGTTTAAATGGAGGCATGGTATTTTTTATATGGTCTTTTCTGCCGGTTTTTCTGTGTTGGAGCTTGGGCTGCAGTTGCCTGGAAGCATCGGGCTTTTTGGAGAAACTTTGCTGCTTATTTTTTGCGGCCGTGCATTTTCTAAAAAAAGCTGGATGGAAGCCTCCGCCGTTTCCGTTTTGCTCTTGTCGGTATTGAACGTCAGCAACAGTATGATACGCTGGCTGGATCACAGAATCATTGCGCCGGTAATTTTGAGTCATAATATATTTGTCATCCCTTCCGATACCATCAGGGAGAGCCTGAGAATCTTTATCGTATCTTGCATTTTAATCGCAATATTGAAAAGATTCCGGGAAAGCATCAGGTACACAAACCGGCAGGCGCTGCTGCAGCTGACGGTTCCCGTCTTTTTTATATCGCTGGTGGGGAGAATGATACAGGATTCCATTTACGGAAAAGGGGAAGCGGCCATATGGGATCCCAGGACGGGGGAGGTGGAAATACTTCCCAATATCAATATTAATTATTGGGAATTGTTTTTCATACAAGTATTTTCATGTCTTTGCTTTTTTTCCATATTGTTTGCCTATCATAAGATTACGGGGATTTTGCAGACAGAGCAGAAATTGCGTCTGCTTGAACAACAGGCAAAACAGCAGAGGCAGTATCTCCAGGAAGCAAAAATGCGGGAACAAAAGACGCGTTCTTTCCGACATGACATTAAAAATCATCTGGCCGTACTGGCAGGGCTGTTGAAAAGGGGGCAGACAGACGAGGCATGTCGTTACCTGTCCTGCCTGGAAGAACTTTCGGCAGAACTTTCCTATCCGGTGCATACGGGTGAAGCGGCAGTAGATGTGCTGCTTGGAAGTAAGCTTTCTGCCGCAAAGGAAAAGAAAATCCGTATTTCCTGTGAAGTGGAGCTCCCGAAGATTGAAGGCATGACAGACTTGGAATGGTGCATAATCCTTTCCAATGCCCTTGATAATGCGGTAAGGGCTTGTGACGAGGTTTCGGAAGAGGAAAAATATATTGAAATAAACAGCAGGAGGAAGGGGAATTTTTACCTGCTCCTCGTGGAAAACAGCTGCAGTCACAAGATTCAGGGCGTGGTGAAAGAAGGTGTTGGGCTTTCCAACATCAGGAGCGTTGTGGAAAAGCATCAGGGAATCATGGAAACAGAAGTCTCCCGGGGGAGATATAAACTGAACTTGCTTTTTGTAATATAAAGGGGCACTGGACATACACAAATTCCGATATTTTGCAACAGCCCCTTTATTTACAACATAGTAGCGTTTCTTCACATCAATGTGATGATTTTGAGGGAATCTTTCGGCGATATAGAAAGAGTAAAGAGAAACCGGAACGTATCCGGTAAAATCACAGTTCCTTTCGTGGAGGGAACAATAGAACGGACAGGAGGAAATGAACATGAATGTAAACGCTATGGCAGGAGCAGGGTATGGCGCCGGTGTAGGCGGCGTTTCCGGCGGCGGAGACAGTTTAAAGCTTAAATCCCTGGAGCAGAAGCTCAAGAAGCTGGAGGATGAGAAAAAGCAGGCGGAAGAGGCCCAGGACACAGAAAGGGCAAGAAAACTGGAACAGGAAATCCTGAAAGTGAAACAGGAGATTGAGCAGTTAAAGGAAAAGGAAAAAAAGAAAAAGGAAAAGGAACAAGAAAAACCGGGACAGGAAAAACAGGGAGTACCCGGACTGCGGCCGGATGGCTTGGATGTGTACGCCTAGAATTCTCAAAATCCCGTAAAAAACTGCAAGCTTTGGTTTTTTCACAGACACGTCAGATTTGACACAGCGCTGCGCCGCTTATGAGCCGCGCCATTTCCGCAAATGGAGCGGGCGAAAACAGCGCGGCAGCTATGCTCACGCTGTTTGCCAAATCCTTCCTATTGTCTGCTACAAAAATCAAAGCTTGCAGTTTTTTACGGTTGTTTTGAAAATTCTGTAATCAGAAGCTCTACGGCCAGGTTATCCGCCAGACGTCCGGTCTTGACAGCTTCTTCTGCTTCCGTGCATTTTTCCAGACAGGTTTTCAGTTCATCCAACTGGAAATTTTTTCCCTGGGATATGAGCCGTCCGGCAACAAAAGGCTGAATCCCCGCCTTTTTAGCAATTTCATCCCGCCCCTTACCGGAAACAGAAAGTTCTTTTACTAAAAGGAGCTGGTGAAACTGTCTGGCGACCAGGAAAAGGATCCGCATGGGCGGTTCCCTGAGAGCCATCAGATCGTAATATTTATCCAGGGCGGCAGATTGCCGCCTGGATGCAATGTCTGTAATCATGTCAAAAATACGTCCCGTGATCTGTACAGAACAGATAGCCTCAACGTCGCCTGGGAGGATTCCTTCCTTTCCTTCTGTATAGGAAACCAGCTTGTCAAGCTCAGTGCGGATATGCTCCATGTCGTTTCCCACATTGTTTAAGAGCAATTCCAGCGCAGCCTGGGAAATTTGACGGTTCGACTGTTTCAGGCTGCGGACAATCCATGTCTTTAGCTGGGCTTCCGACTGTCTGCCAAGTTCTGTGATGTAGCCAAGTTCCTTTACTTTTTTGTAAAATCGGTTTCGCTTATCCACAGATTCTTCCACAAAGAGCAGGATGGTACTGTCCGGCATACGAGACAGATAGGAAGTGAGAGGCTCCGCGTCCTTTTTAAACAGACCGCTGTTTTCTATAAGAATCAGCCGTTTTTCGGAAAAAAAGGGCATGGTATCAGCCAAACCGATGATTTCATCCGGCTCAGCTTCTTTTCCGTAGAAACTCTGGAAGTTCATCCTGTCATTTCCCAGGATGGCTTCCGTAAACTGGTTCTTATAGCTTTTTTTTAAGAAAGCTTCCTCTCCATACAGGCAGTAAACCGGTTTGAATGTTCGGCTTTTAATATCCTGGTTTAATACTTTCATTTTTTGAGGTATTCTTCAAACTGTGCGGCGGTTGCGTAAGAGGCGATGGCGCCGTTTCCAAGGACGCTGTATTCGCAGTAACGGTTGGAGAATGTCAGGTAGTTTGCCAGCTGATCATCTGTCAGGTCTTTTAAAGTATCAATGGTTACACCGTCCTTGGACAGCTGATACAGGAAAGAACCGATGAAGGCATCTCCTGCGCCGGTGGTGTCGATGGCTTTTACTTTTCTGGAGGGGACACTGGCGGAAGATGATTTTGTGTAAGCCTCCGCTCCGTCGGCGCCTTTTGTATAAAGAACCAGCTGCACATTACCCTGGAACAGGATATCCTCAGCATCTCGGACTTCTGTTTTTCCGGTGATAAACTCCAACTCTTCGTCGGAGATCTTTAACACGTGGGCATAAGGAATAAATTCCAGGATGGCCCTGCGAAGTTCATCATAGTCTTTCCACAGAGGCAGACGGATGTTGGGGTCAAAACTGATCATGTCGCCACATTCAAGGGCATAGGAGATGGCCTTTCTGTGGGCTTCTTTCATGGGGAAATTCCCCAGGCAGAGCGAACAGAAATGAAGTGCATAGGCATCTTCAAACCAGGACTTTTCAACCACGTCAGCGTTCATCAACATGTCGGCGCTGGGTTTTCTGTAAAAAGAGAAGTCCCTGTTACCATCTTCTTTTAAAGATACAAAGGCGAGACAAGTATTGGCCTCGTCAGTACGCAGTACATGGCTTACATCAATCCCATGGCCGATAAATTCATCTACAATCCGGTCGCCGAAGGCATCTTGTCCCAGCTGGGTAATCATGGCGGCGGGACCGCCCAGTTTGATATAAGCGCCTCCCACATTGGCGGGGGCGCCGCCTACGACGCCTTTGAAATCTTTTACCTCTTTTAACTCGCATCCGACCTGATGCGGTACAAAGTCAATCAGCGCTTCGCCTATAGAAATCAGTCTCTTCATGATATCCTCCTAATTCCGTTTTTTGCGGCTCCATCGGGCCGCCTGGTTGCTATAAGTATATCATGTGATTTTTTTCTCTGCAATTACATTATTGCTGCAGGGGGCTTCCGGTCAACATTTCGTAGGCCTGGAGGTATTTGCCGATGGTCTTTTCCACAATATCCTCAGGAAGGGTCCAGTCGTTTCCGGGGTTGGCCCTCAGCCAGTCACGTGCAAACTGTTTGTCAAAAGAGGGCTGGCTGTGGCCCGGCTCATAACCGGCAGCAGGCCAGAAACGGGAACTGTCCGGCGTCAGCATCTCATCCCCAAGGACAATATTTCCTGCTTCGTCGAGACCAAACTCAAACTTTGTGTCGGCGATAATGATTCCGCGGCTTAATGCATAGTCGGCGCATTTTTTATAAAGGGCCAGGGTGTAATCCCTAAGCTTTGCCGCATATGCCTCGCCCTTGCCGGGAAAATGCTTTTCCAGATGGACGATACTTTGCTCATAGGAAATGTTTTCGTCATGATCACCGATTTCCGCTTTAGTGGAAGGGGTGTAGATGGGTTCAGGAAGTTTGTCCGATTCCTTAAGCCCGTCGGGAAGGCGGATACCGCAGACAGTACCGTCTTTCTGGTAGTTTGCCCAGCCGCTGCCGGTGATGTAGCCGCGGACAATGCACTCCAGGGGGAGCATGTTGAGCTTTCTGCACATCATACTGTTTCCATCAAAACGGGGCTGACGGAAAAACTCAGGCATATCCTTCACATCTGTGGAAATCATGTGGTTGGGAAGGATGTCTTTTGTCATATCGAACCAGAATTTAGACATTTGGGTCAAAACGGCGCCTTTTTTGGTGACGGTGTTTTTCAAAATCACATCAAAGCAGCTGATCCGGTCGGTTGCCACCATGATCAGGCTGTCGCCATTGTCGTAAATTTCGCGGACTTTACCTTCTTTTACAGGTTTCATTTTATCTACCTCGCTGTATTCTATAGCTTATTGTAACGGCCGGATGGCCATAGTGGGATACCCGAAGGGTATGGTTTTAACTGGGTGATGATATATATAGATACCAGATTTTAACACAAAGAGCAATAGTATTTTGGAATTTTATATTGGAAACTTATTTTCGTTCGGACTCTTTGATTTTAAAATAAACAAGCTGCACATTGCTGTTGGAGCTGGCCTGGTTTCGTTTTACATCGAAAAGCCCCAGGGAATTGATAAAAGGAGTAAATTTGGAAAAACCAAAGTTACGGACATCAAAATCAGGAAACCGTTTGGCCAGTTGGTTTCCCAGTTCTGCTGAGAAAATCCAGCCGTCGTCGTCGGAACACTCGTCCACAAGGGTCAGGATGGCCTTTTTAATCATATTCAGGTTGGTCTGTGGTTCCGGTTCTTTAGGCTTTGTCTTGGCTTTCTTAGAAGCAACTCTTCCTTTTTTGGTGGAGGACGGCGCTTTTTCCAGGTCAGCCGGCTGGTCTATCTCTTTCTCCGGTCCCGATTCGTTGGAGAGCAGGATATCCAGGTATTTAAACTGATTGCAGGCGGAAATAAAGGGCTTCGGCGTTTTACTTTCCCCCATGCCGATGACATGCATACCGGATTCCCGCAGCCTGGCTGCCAGCCTGGTAAAATCACTGTCGGAAGAAGCAAGGCAAAAGCCGTCTACGGTTCCTGAATAGAGAATATCCATGGCGTCGATGATCATGGCTGAATCGGTGGCGCTTTTTCCTGTGGTATATCCATATTGCTGTATGGGAATGATGGAATTGTCCAGAAGGACACGTTTCCAGGAGGTGAGCTGGGGATTGGTCCAGTCGCCGTAAATACGTTTGTAAGTTGCGATACCGGTTTTGGCGGCTTCGTCTAAAATAATCTTAATGTATTTTTCTGAAATATTATCTGCGTCGATCAGTATGGCGAATTTCAGTTCTTTGTTCAAAAGATGTGCCTCCGTTCTTTCCATATTATATAGTGAATCCGGAAATCCCCCACAGATGTGAAGAATGGAATGTCCCGTCCAAAAGGAAAATGATCAGTACCATGCAGCCAAAAACCAGGGCGATAATACCGAGCACCAGGCCGGCGATGGCAATAGCGCGGTTTATGGATTTCATCCCCAAAACTGCAAAGATCACGCTCAGGATACCTAAAGGAATGGTAATCATGGGGAGACAGCAGCTGCATATGGCCAGGATACCGAGAACAAGCGAAGCCACAGCAAAACCTGTCCGGTTTTGGGTATATCCTTCCTGACCGCGGGGAGGGCGGCCATAATAAGTCCCTTCCTGTTCTTCAGAAGAGCGGCGGTAGTCCTCATCACTGTAGGCGCCGGAAAAAGGACGATAATCCATATAGGGCCGGTGGGAGGATGAAGAATCTGACTGGCTGATGGAGTCGGCAGACTCTTCATCAGACTTTTCGTCAAATTTTTCATCTGTATTTAGTGGCTGTCCGTCAGGTGAAAATCTGGCGCCACATTCGTCACAGACAGTAGTGCCGTCGGGAAGTTCTTTGCCGCAGGTTGTACAATACATAAAAAACCGCCTTTCCTAATTTCATTCTGTTACCATTATAAGACCTCAGGAGATAAAACTCAATGAAAATGTTTCTATGGTATGTTATACTAAAAGAAAAACCAGGAGGCTGTACAATGAAAGAAACGATACAGGATTTAAAAACCAGGAGAAGTATTAAAAAATATAAACCGGAGCAGATTACCAAAAATGAACTGGTACAAGTATTGGAAGCGGGAATGAATGCTCCCAGCGGAATGAACCGGCAGGCGGCGGTGATGGTGGTGGTTCAGGAGCCGGAGATGATAAAGAAGCTGTCAAAAATGAATGCTTCTGTAATGGGGACATCCACAGATCCTTTTTATGGGGCTCCCACAGTCATCGTAGTATTGAGTGACCGGACAGTGCCCACTTACCAGTATGATGGAAGCCTTGTCATGGGGAATCTTTTGAATGGCGCCCATGCCCTGGGGCTGGGTGCATGCTGGGTGCATCGGGCGAAAGAAGTTTTTTCTTCTGAGGAGGGAAGAGAGATTCTTAAAAAATGGGGGCTGGATGAGCGGTATGAAGGCATTGGCCACTGCATTTTAGGATACGGGGAAGGGGATTACCCGGAAGCAAAAGCCAGAAAGGAAGACTATGTTATCTGGGACCAGACTTGAGCAGACGGAAGAAAACAGGATACGGCATGAAATTCCGCCCATTTATGATGAAAATTCCAGGATATTGATTCTGGGAAGTTTTCCGTCGGTAAAATCCCGGGAAGGACAGTTTTTTTATCACCATCCCCAGAACCGTTTTTGGAAAGTGCTGGCGGCTGTTTTTGAAAAAGAGACGGTGCCGTCCTCCATCGAGGAAAAGAGAGAATTTCTTTTGACCCATGGGATTGCCCTCTGGGATGTGATTGCCAGCTGCGAAATCAGAGGATCCAGCGACAGCAGCATAAAAAACGTTATTCCCAACGATTTAACGCCGATTTTGGAAAAGGCGGATATCCGCCGGATTTTTTGTAATGGTGGGACCTCCTACAAATTGTATGAAAAATATCTGAGAGGAGTGACAGGAAGGGAGGCCGTAAAGCTCCCTTCCACCAGTCCGGCAAATGCCGCCTGTTCTCTGGAGAAGCTGGTTCTTTTGTGGAATAAAATAGGGTTGTTTGTGGAATAAAACGTTTTTTGACGTAATCTTTTTGACAAAAAATGAAAAGATGTAAAGGAGAATGGCGGCCCGGTTTCAGGGACGGGCACGGGTACAAAAAAAGGTACAGGAACTGTTTACGGTGTAAAAACCGGCGACAATGCAAACACGATATTGTGGAGCCTTATGCTGTTGGTTTCCGGAAGTGTGGCCGCCAGTATCCTTGTTTATGGAAAACGCAGGGGGAAACGGTGGATATGCTGATACCGCGGGTATAAAGCAAGAAAAGGGTCTGCTAAATGGCAGCAGCTCACAAGGAAACATTATAAAATTTATGACGAATGGCAGGTAAACGGGAAAAGAATAGCTGCTGTGCAAAAGGTTTATCCGATTGCATAGCAGTTTTCTTTTGCCTTGCTATTTGATTTTTGGTTTTCTACTTGTAAAAACCAAGAAAATGATTATAATAATTGTTAGATTAGAATGTGATTTGAATTGGTTGGAGGATACGTTATGTTCGTAGAAAACAAAACCACTGAATTCAAAAGAGAATATGTTGAAGACATCAAAAACACGATTGTTGCCTTTGCAAACTGTGATGGCGGTACACTTTATATCGGAGTGAACGATGATGGAAAAGTTTGCGGCGTTGACAATGTTGATGGTACTATGTTGCGCGTAACCAATGCAATTAGAGATGCTGTACGTCCGGATCTTACGATGTTTTCGGAATGTCGCAATGATGTCATGGATGAGAAACCCATTGTGTGTGTAACTGTCCAGCGCGGAACAGCAAGACCGTATTATCTGCGTGGAAAAGGAATTCGGCCGGAAGGTGTTTATGTTCGCCAGGGGGCATCGACAGTTCCGGCAACAGATGTCGCCATCCTGAATATGATTAAGGAGACCGGTGGTGACAGTTATGAGACAGCCCGTTCTCTCGACCAGAACCTTACTTTTAATAAGGCAACGGACTTCTTTAAAAAACGGAAAGTAGAGTTTGAAAAAGCTCAAATGCGTACGCTTCACCTGATTGGCAAGGATGATACGTATACCAATCTGGCGTTTCTGTTGTCTGAGCAGTGTACACATATGATAAAACTGGCTGTTTTTGAGGGGAGTAAAAAATCCGTATTCAAGGATCGCCGGGAACTGTCAGGTTCCCTCCTGGAGCAGTTGGAGGAAGCCTTCGACTATATCGATCGTTATAATCGCACCCGTGCAGAATTTTCTGGACTGGACCGGTTAGATATGCGGGATTATCCGCCAGAGGCAATCCGTGAGGCTCTGCTGAATGCGATCGTCCATCGGGACTATTCTTTCAGCGGCGCTACTCTTATCAGTATTTTTGAAGACCGAATTGAATTCGTGACAATAGGTGGTTTGGTGAAAGGTATTGCACTGGATGACGTAATGCTGGGTGTGTCTGCATTGCGTAATCAGTATTTAGCGAATATATTCTATCGTCTGCGACTGATTGAAGCGTATGGTACGGGAATCCTTAAAATCAAGGAATGTTACAATGATTATGCTGTACAACCTATGATCGAAACAACAAGTAACGCTTTTAAGATTACACTTCCTAATACCAATTTCCATGCAGAAAGACAAAAGACTTTGCATAACTCTAAAACAGGTGGTTCTACGAGTGTGACAAAAAAAGAAGAACGTATGAATGCAGTCCTGGAACTGTGCCACAATAAGGGTTCCATCGTTCGTAGCGATGTAGAAATGACACTTGGTGTATCTCAATCTACAGCAATCTTACTTTTGAGAGAGTTGACAGATGAAGGGGTACTGATTAAAAAAGGAAAAACGAAAAATCTGCGGTACTACGAGAATATATAAAGGTAGAAAAAGTATGAAAACGAAAAAAACTTCTGGTAATTAGAGGACACTTATGCTATAATTGTAATTTGCCGGATTATAGTTACAAAGTACCTGAAAAGGTAATATAGAGGCGATGGTAACTGTCCGCTGGCGGCAGAGTTTATATTAATATGTAGGAGGAATACACGGACAATGAGTGTACAGGTAGAGAATTTAGAAAAGAACATGGCAAAGCTGACAATCGAAGTACCGGCCGAAGAGGTTACAAAAGCGATTCAGGGAGCATACCAGAAGAATAAAAACAGATTTAATGTTCCGGGTTTTCGCAGAGGCAAAGTGCCTCAGAAGATGATTGAAAAAATGTATGGCGTAGGCATCTTCTATGAGGATGCGGTCAACGCGCTGATTCCCGGGGCTTACGAGAAGGCTGCTGGTGAGAGCGGACTGGAAATCGTATCCCGCCCGGAGATCGACGTGACTCAGATCGAGGCCGGAAAGCCGATGATTTTTACTGCAGAGGTTGCCGTGAAGCCGGAGGTTACACTGGGTGAATATAAAGGTATTGAAGCTGAAAGGCAGGAAGTGATCGTCACAGATGATGACGTGATGGAAGAGATCAAAAAGGAACAGGAGAAAAACGCTGCCATCGTAGCGGTGGAAGGACGTGCTGTACAAAAGGACGACACGGCAGTCATTGATTTTGAAGGTTTTTGTGACGGAGTAGCTTTTGAAGGCGGAAAAGGAATAGACTTCCCGTTGGTGATCGGTTCCGGCCAGTTTATCCCCGGTTTTGAAGATCAGCTGATTGGAAAAAATGTGGGAGAGGAAGTAGAGGTAAACGTAACATTCCCCACGCCCTACCAGGCAAAAGAGCTGGAGGGAAAAGAAGCTGTTTTCAAGGTGACTGTGAAAGAACTGAAAGCCAAAGAGCTGCCCGAAATTGACGATGAGTTTGCCAGTGAGGTGTCGGAGTTTGAAACTCTTGAGGAGTATAAGAAGTCTGTTGCCGACAAGCTGAGGGAACAGAAAGAGGCAGATGCCAAAAGGACAAAAGAGGATGAAGTGGTAAGCAAGGCGGTGGAAAATGCAACCATGGAGATTCCGGACGCCATGATTAAGACTCAGGCCTCCAACATGGTAAATGAATTTGCCCAGAGGATGCAGGGCCAGGGTCTTACCATGGAGCAGTATATGCAGTATACCGGGACCACCAGGGAGCAGATGGAAGAGCAGATGGAGGGACAGGCAAAGAAGAGGATTGAAGTCCGCCTGACGCTGGAAGCCATTGCAAAGGCAGAAGATATTCAGGTATCTGATGAAGAATTGGATAAAGAAGTGGAAGAGATGGCAAAAGCCTACAAGATGGAGGTTGACCAGCTTAAGAAATTTATGGGAGACGCGGAAGTTCAGCAGATGAAAACGGATCTGGCTGTCCAGAAAGCTGTCGATCTCATTGTGGCGGAAGCAAAGGAAGTCTGATGACAGGAGGCATAGTTATGAGTTTAGTTCCTTATGTACTTGAGTCAACAAGCAGAGGGGAGCGTTCTTACGATATTTATTCCAGACTTTTAAAGGACAGGATCATTTTTCTGGGTGAGGAAGTCAACGATGTGACTGCCAGCCTGGTGGTGGCCCAGCTTTTATTTCTGGAGTCAGAGGATCCGGGAAAAGATATCCAGCTTTATATCAACAGCCCCGGCGGAGTGGTGACGGCAGGGATGGCGATCTATGATACGATGCATTATATCAAATGCGATGTGTCTACCATTTGTATCGGCATGGCGGCCAGCATGGGCGCGTTTCTTCTGGCAGGGGGGACAAAGGGCAAGAGGATGGCCCTCCCCAATGCGGAGATCATGATCCATCAGCCTTCCGGCGGCGCCAAAGGACAGGCGACGGATATCAAGATTGTGGCGGACAAAATCATTTCCACCAGAAAGAAGTTAAACAAGCTTCTGTCTGAAAATACAGGGCAGCCTCTGGACGTCATTGAAGTGGATACGGAACGTGACCACTATATGAGCGCGGCGGAGGCGAAGGAGTATGGTATCATTGACCAGGTAATTACAAGTCGTCAGGAGTAGAGCGGATGGCAGGAAAATTTGATGTTCGGTGTTCTTTTTGCGGGAAGAGCCAGGAACAGGTGAAAAAGCTAATTGCGGGCGGAAAAGATATTTATATCTGTGATGAGTGCGTGGAGCTTTGTGCGGAGCTGATTGCGGAGGGAGAACAAGGAGATGCGGCCGGGCAGATTACGGGAATCAATCTTTTAAAGCCCAGGGAAATCAAAGAATACCTGGATGAGTATGTCATCGGACAGGAACGTGCCAAAAAGGTGCTTTCTGTGGCTGTATATAATCATTATAAAAGGATTACGGCACCCGATGATTCGGATGTGGAGGTTCAGAAGAGTAATATCCTTCTTCTTGGCCCCACCGGTTCCGGCAAGACGTTCCTTGCCCAGACCCTTGCCAGGGTTTTGAATGTGCCTTTTGCCATTGCCGACGCGACGGCTCTGACGGAGGCCGGGTATGTGGGTGAGGATGTGGAAAATATTCTCCTGAAAATCATCCAGGCGGCGGATTACGATATCAGCCGGGCGGAATACGGAATTATTTATATTGATGAAATAGATAAAATTACGAAGAAATCGGAAAACGTGTCTATCACCAGGGATGTGTCCGGTGAAGGAGTGCAGCAGGCGCTTCTTAAGATTTTGGAAGGGACTGTGGCCAGTGTGCCCCCCCAGGGCGGTAGAAAGCATCCCCACCAGGAAATGTACCAGATTGATACCACCAATATTTTGTTTATTTGCGGCGGGGCTTTCGACGGGCTGGAGCAGCTTGTGGAAAGCAGGCTGGGAGCCGGCTCCATTGGGTTTGGGGCAAATTTAAAAGATGAAACCAAACGGGATGTCAGTGAGCTTCTGGCTCAGGTAATGCCTCAGGATTTGATTAAGTTTGGACTGATTCCGGAATTTATCGGCCGTGTCCCCATGGTGGAATCTCTGGAACTTTTGGATAAAGAGGCGCTGGTCCGCATTTTAACGGAGCCTAAAAATGCCATAGTGAAGCAGTATAAAAGGCTGTTTGACCTGGATGGCGTGGAGCTGGAATTTGCCGAAGATGCACTGGATGCCATAGCAGCTAGGGCAGTGGAGCGGAAAATCGGAGCCAGAGGCCTTCGGGCTATCCTGGAAAAGGTAATGACTGATATTATGTATGAGATTCCGTCTGATGAAAGCATCGGGCGGTGCCTGATTACCAAAGATGTGGTGGAAGGCCTGGATTTGCCGAAGTTTACCTACAGGAGCACGGAAGTGAGGAAACGCAAAGGCGAAACAGCCTGAGTTTTGGGGCCGCAGGGAAGCCTGCAGGCCCCATATATGCTTTAGCATGCAAGAAGGAGGAACTAGGACATGACGATACCTGCAATCGCATTGCGCGGCTTGTGTGTATTGCCAAAGATGGTGGTGCATTTTGACGTCAGCAGGAAGAAGTCCATCGTGGCATTGGAGAGGGCCATGGTGAAAGATCAGAAAATTTTTCTTGTGGCTCAGAAATCTGTGCAGGATGAGGAGCCGGAACAGGAAGACCTCTATCCGATGGGAACCATCGGAAGCATCAAGCAGATTCTGAGATTGCCGGGGGGCCTGGTGCGGGTTCTGGCTGAGGGGCTTTTGCGCGCCAGGTTATGTGAACTGGAGGATGAGGACGGATATCTGCAGGCAGAAATTGAGCCTTGCCCGACGGAGCCGTTTTTAGAGGCTGATGATGTGACAAAGGAGGCCATGTGCCGGATTCTGAAAGAGCATGTAGAGCAATATGCTTCGGTGACTCCTTCCCTCAGCAGGGATATCATTGCTGAGCTTTTGGAGATTGAGGAGCTTGAGGAATTGTTGGATGAAATTTCCATCAATATTCCATTCAGCCTGGAAAACAAGCAGCAGCTTGTGGAAGCAGTTTCTTTGCCGGAGCGTTATGTGCTGGTGGAAAAGATTCTGGGGACAGAGGTGGAGATTGGCCGCCTTAAGCAGTCTTTTCAGGAAAAGGTGCGGGAACGGGTAGATCAGAATCAGAAAGAATACATTTTAAGAGAGCAAATGAAATTGATTCGCGAAGAGTTGGGTGAGGATACAATTCAGTCCGACGCTTCCCGTTTTGAAGAAAAGCTTGGCAAGTTGAAGGCGGGGAAGGAAGTAAAAGATACCATTGCAAAAGAAATTGGCCGCTATCGTTCTATGCCCATGGGAAGCCAGGAAGCTTACGTGAGCCGGAATTATATTGAGCAGCTTTTGGAACTTCCCTGGAATAAAATGTCCAAAGATAATAAGGATTTGGGCCGTGCGGAAGAAATTCTGGAGGAAGATCACTACGGCCTGGAAAAGGTAAAGGAACGGATTATGGAATTTCTGGCAGTCCGTTCTTTGACAGGAAAGGGTGAAAGCCCCATTGTCTGCCTGGTGGGGCCTCCAGGGACCGGAAAAACCTCCATTGCCAAGTCCATTGCCAGGGCCCTGGGGAAGAAGTATGTGCGTATTTGCCTGGGCGGCGTCCGGGATGAGGCGGAGATCAGAGGCCACAGGAGGACTTATGTGGGAGCTATGCCTGGGCGGATTGCCGTAGCCCTTAAGCAGGCAGGGACCGCCAATCCCCTGATGCTTTTGGATGAGGTGGATAAGTTGGGAAGTGATTATAAGGGAGATCCTTCTTCAGCGCTTCTGGAAATTCTGGATAGCGCTCAAAATGACAAATTCCGCGACCATTTTATTGAGATACCGCTTGATCTTTCCAATGTGCTGTTTATTGCCACAGCCAATACCACCGATACGATTCCCAGGCCGCTTTTGGACCGGATGGAGGTCATAGAGGTCAGCAGCTATACGGAGAATGAAAAGTACCATATTGCCGAAAAATATCTGGTGCCGAAGCAGAGAGAAAAAAATGGGCTTTCGGAATCCCAGTTTGCAGTTTCTGAAAAAGCCCTGCGAAAGATTATCCACAATTATACCCGGGAAGCGGGGGTCCGCAGTCTGGAGAGGAATATCGGGCGTTTGTGCAGGAAAGCGGCAAGAGAGCTTTTAAATGGAAAAAAGAAGCGGATCCGGATCACAGAAGGAAACCTGGAGAAGTATTTGGGAAGGGAATTGGTGCGAAGTGACAAACCGGCAGAAGAGGATGCAGTCGGTATTGTCCGTGGCCTGGCCTGGACCAGTGTGGGCGGTGATACCCTGGAGATTGAGGTGAATTTGCTGCCGGGCCATGGAAAGCTCCAGCTGACGGGGCAAATGGGCGATGTGATGAAAGAATCAGCAAAGGCGGCGTTATCTTATGTCCGTTCAGCCAGCCCTGCTTATGAGGTGGATAATGAGGTTTATGAGAAGAATGACATTCATATCCATATCCCGGAGGGGGCTGTGCCAAAAGACGGCCCTTCTGCGGGGATTACCATGGCTACAGCCATGATGTCAGCCGTTACAAACAAGAAAGTGCGGGCGGATTTGGCCATGACAGGAGAAGTGACGTTGCGGGGAAGGGTACTTCCCATCGGCGGCTTGAAGGAAAAGCTTTTGGCGGCCAAGATGGCGGATATTCATACGGTGTTGGTGCCGGGGACAAATGAGCCGAATGTACAGGAACTGTCCCGGGAGATCGTAGACGGCATGAATATCAAATATGTGGGAACCATGGATGAAGTGCTGAAGGAGGCCCTTTGTTGATTATAAAGACAGTGAATTTGGAAACAGTGTGCGGTGTTACCAGCCGTCTGCCGGACAATGACAAGCCGGAAATCGCCTTTGCGGGCAAGTCCAATGTGGGAAAATCTTCCCTGATTAATGCGCTTATGAACAGGAAGTCTTATGCCCGCACTTCGGCCCAGCCGGGAAAGACTCAAACTATCAATTTTTATAATATCAATGATGCCCTTTATTATGTGGATCTTCCCGGCTACGGTTATGCTAAAATTTCCCAGGCGGAAAAGGAAAAGTGGGGCCGGATGGTGGAAAATTACCTGAGGAAATCCACACAGTTAAAATGTGTTTTCCTCTTGGTGGATATCCGTCATGAACCGTCAGCCAATGACCGGCAGATGTATGAGTGGATTATGGGGAATGGCTACCGCCCCGTTGTGATTGCCACCAAGCTGGACAAGATCAAGCGGAGCCAGATTGATAAACAGGTGAAGCAGGTGCGGCTTAGCCTTGGCATCGGGAATGATGTCACGGTGATTCCTTTTTCGGCAGTGACAAAACAGGGGCGTGAGGAGATATGGAATCTGATCGGAGAGCTTTCAGAATCGTGAATGTCGCCTGCCCCTGCCTCCGGGCCGCCACTGTTTACTTATGATACAGAAGAAAATCAATTCTTTCCGATTCAGGACTATAAAAAGACGCCGGTACTTAGAGATTTCCGAATAGAAATGAAGGAAATCTCTTAGTATCCGCTGCGTCTTTTTCTTAACGAGAGTGTGTCCTGAATGGAAAGCAATTTGATTTTCTTCTGTATTTTTTGCATGAGTAAACAGTGGCGGCTCCGGGGTTAGGGGCAGGCGGCAAACACGATTCCGAAAGCTTCCGGTCCGATGTGGGCGCCGATGGTGGGGCCGATCTGAAGCATTTCATCCGTCCGATATCCGGCAGCCGTCAGTTTTGTACAGAGTTTTGTACAATTTTCTGTACCATAACTATAGATAGGATAGAGGGGGAAGTCCTGATCCTGTCCCAGGGTCTCCAGATGTTTTAGAATCTGGCTGATGGCTTTGTTTCTGCCGACACATTTACCGATGACAGACACATGGCCATCAGGAGAAAGGGTGATGATGGGTTTGATTCCGGCCAAATTTCCGATGGCGGCTGCAGTCTTGGAAACCCGGCCTCCCCGTTGCAGAAAGTCCAGTGTATCGGGGGCTGCCAAAACTTTGACACGGGATCGTAAGCTCTCCAGAAGGGCGGCGATTTCTCCGGCGCCAATGCCCTGGGAAGCCAGTTTTAGTGCATAATCTGCCAGAATTTTAATGGTATATGTAGCGGACAAAGAATCAATGATATATATTTTGTCATAAGCAACCATGGATTTAGCCAGAAAGGCGCTTTGACAGGTGCCACTTAAGGCGGAAGACAGCAAAATACAGATCAGTTCATCTCCCTTTTTCTTAACATCTGAAAAGATTTCAAGAAAAGCGTGGGGAGAGGGTTGCGAAGTCTTAGGAAATTCACCGGTTTTTTCGAGGATTTCATAGAATTCGTCGCGTCCGAGATTTTGCCCGTCAATGTAGTTGTTTTTTCCGATGGTTATGGTGATGGGAACCAGCTCCATCCCCTTTTTTTGAATTTCTTCTATTTTATAATCGGAAGCAGAATCCACAAGAATACGTATCACGATGGCAGCACTCCTGATAAATAGTTTGATTCACAAAATAAGACGTATGTATTGTAGCATATTACATTTTAATCCCTCTGTCAATGGGGAAATCTGTTCTTTTTGACAGTTTTTCGGGAAAGACTTGAAAAAATTTCCAGTTAGCTGTATGATAGTCAATGGCACTGTGCTCGGATAGAACTGCAAAATCAGAGAGCAAAAAGAAAACGAGGAGAATTGTAATGGCAAGGAGAAAAAGTCAGGCGGCCGGAAAAGCCGCAGAGCCCGTGACAGTGAGCAAAGCAACTGCCAAAAAAGAAGTTGTAAATGTAACAAAGCCGGTAGAAGAATCAGCAAAAGCGGAGGCAGTATCCGTGAAAGCAGCCGTAGAGCCGGTCGTGGAGGAAGTGGAGGTTAAGAAGCCTTCGGAGGATAAGAAAACAGAGGAAAAACCTGCAGTGAAAAAAACAGAAAAAACTGCAGCCAAAAAGACAGGCCTGGAGAAAAAGACGTCTGAGGCATCTGCCGATGTGCCGAAAGATACGGCTGTAAAAACGGCGGTTAAGAAGTCTGTGAAAAAACAGGAGATGCAAGTGGGAATTTCCGTTCAGTACATGGGAAAGGATATCTCAGATAAAGACATGATTAACCGTGTCAAGAATGACTGGACGGCTTCTAAACATAAAATCGGTGATATCAAAACCCTGGAACTTTATGTAAAAGTGGAAGAGAACCGGGTATATTACGTAATCAACGGTACAGAGACAGGGAGCGTGGAAATTTAGGCTTCCCAACATAAAAAAACCGCAGGTTTCCGCCTGCGGTTTTTTTATGTTGGGATTCAGATATCGGCAGTGTCATAATCAGAGCTCCGCCAATCTGGCTTCTTTTTGTTGAATCATATCGTTTTTTGTATTATAATAGTCATGTCTAATCAACGGCGTTTTTTTGTAAAATACAGATTTGGGGACAAAATACAGAGGTTATCATTTATGGAAAAATACATAAAAAATATATATCGCAGATTATGCTTTATTTTGGCTGGTGTGATGATCGTATTGTGGATTTTGCCCGTCTCTGCTTCTGACGAAGAGGTGGAGGAGGCTAAGGAGCGTGTGGCGGCAGCGGAAGCAAGGGCTGAAGATTTGCAGGAAGCGAAAGAAAGGTTTTCTGTTTATCTGGAGGAATTAAACAGCCAGCTTGAGAGTTTGGAGACGGAGTTAGATACGCTGGCGGAGCAGAGGAAAGAACTTAAACAGACTCTGGAGAATACGGCCAGGGAGCTTTTGGAAGCAAAGGAAACGGAAGCAAACCAGTATGAAGCCATGAAAAAACGGATACAGTATATGTATGAAAACCGGGATGCCGGTTTTATGGACTTGATTTTTTCCGGCGACAGCCTTTCTTCCATTCTCAATAAAGCGGAATATGCCATGGAGATGGCGGAATACGACAGAAATATGTTGCTTGCCTATCAGGAAACGAAGGAACTGGTGGCACAGAAGGAGCAGGCGCTTTTGACGAATCAGGCAGAGCTTGACCGGGTAGTTTCAGAGACAGAGGAAAAGCAGAATGAAGTGTTTGAGGCTGTTGCTGAGACCACAAGGAAAATGGAAGAGTGTGCCGAAGAACTTGAGGATGCGGAAGGTGAACTGGCCGATTACAGGGCGCAGCTTCAGCAAAAAGAGCTGGAAGCAGAAGAACGGATGGCCAGGTTGGCCGAAGAAGAGCGGAGAAGAGAAGAGGAAGAAAACCGGAAAGACCAGCTTGCTGCCGGAGTAGGAAGCAATGCATCGTCTCCGGGCGGCTCTTCTGCAGCCGGCTCCTCAGGGGCAGATGGAGACAGTTCCGGTGGCTCTTCCACAGGAGACGGAAGTTCTTCAGGAGGGGGTGAAGATTCTTCCGGTGGAGGTTCGGCAGAGGCACCTGATGAGGAACCGTCAGATGAATTTGACTATTCCGCATACAGCGACCTGGAGCTTTTGGCTGCCATGATTTACCGGGAGGCCAATATGGAGCCGTGGGACGGAAAAGTTGCCGTCGGCAATGTGGTGATGAACAGAATTGCCAGTGGCCGTTATCCCAACTCTATGATCGGTGTCCTTTCCCAGCCTTATCAGTTTACCCCCTGGGATGGCCCTAAATACAGGGCGGCATTACAAAACGGTGTAAATGACGAGTGTACACGGGCAGCGCAGGTTGCCATGAATGGCAGTGAAAACTACATCGGCGACTTGCTTCATTTCCGTACGATTCGTCCCGGTTATGAGGGAATTACGATTGGCAGCCATGTATTCTACTGAAATACCGGAAAGAATCAGTCTTTCATTTTGGGATTGAAGATCAGGGAACCAATATAGCCAAAGACCAGGGCGGCACTGATTCCGGCGGCGCTGGCTTTTAAGCCCCCCAGGAAGAGTCCGAGAATACCTTCCTCATTGATGCTTTCCTTTACACCTTTGAATAAGGTGTTTCCAAAGCCGAGAAGGGGGACAGAGGCCCCGGAGCCGGCCCATTCGATGAAAGGTTCATAGACACCGAGGAAGCCTAAGGCTACGCCGGAAGAAACAAGAAGCACCATAATACGCCCAGGCATCAGCTTTGTTTTGTCCATCAAAATCTGAACCAGGGCACAAATCAGCCCTCCAACTAAAAATGCTTTTAAAAAATCCATACTGGCACGACCTTTCCTGATTATGTTTCTGGAAATAGTCTGTGCAGTATGGATTTATTTATACAAAAGAGACGCCGCAAAATATTGAGCTTTGGATTTGTCAGGCGTCTCCCTTTGTTTATGGATTTGTCTGATAGGCAGATTTTGCAGGTTTTGTGAGCATAGTGTCGTCTGTCCCGCTGACCAGCTTCTATGGAAGCGGCGGCAGACGGCAAAAGGCGGCGCAACAAAACCTAAAAATCAACGTAGACAAAGCCGTAAACAAAGGGAGGCGCCTGGCATATATAAAGTAGAAATCACTTATATTTTGCGGCATCCCTTTTGTATTAATTATTTGTTCTTTGCGATCTCTTCCATTTTCATGGCCCTCACCGTAGTGGAGAGTCCGTAGAGGTTGATGAAACCTTCTGCGTCGTGGTGGTCATACAGGTCGCCGGTGGTGAAGGAGGCAATGCTTTCATTGTACATGGAATAAGGGGAAGTGGTTCCCTGTTTGATGATATTGCCCTTGTAGAGCTTCATCTTACATTCTCCGGTTACATATTTTTGTGTGGATTCCACAAATGCCTGGCAGGCTTCACGGAGGGGAGAGAACCATTTTGCAGAATAGACGATGTCTGCAAACTTATTTCCCAGGTCTTTTTTCATTCCCAGCGTTTCCTTGTCGAGGATCAATTCTTCCAGCTGGTCATGGGCTTCCATGAGGATAGTCCCGCCGGGAGTTTCATAGACACCGCGGGATTTCATACCCACCATCCTGTTTTCTACAATATCGACGATGCCGATGCCGTGCTTACCGCCCAGGGCATTTAATTCTGTGATGATTTCAGAAAGCTTCATTTCTTTTCCGTTCAATGCCACGGGTGCGCCTTCTTTGAAAGAAATGGAAATGGTTTCACCCTCGTCGGGGGCTTTTTCGGGTGTCTGGCCTAAAACCAGCATGTGGTCATAGTTGGGGGCATTGCCGGGGTCTTCTAACTCCAGGCCTTCGTGGCTGATGTGCCAGAGATTCCTGTCACGGCTGTAGCTGTTGTCCGCTTTAAAGGGCAGCTTGATTCCATGGGTTTCACAGTAGCGCAGTTCATCTTCACGGGACTTTAAATCCCAAATCCGCCAGGGAGCAATGATTTTCAGGTGGGGAGCCAGGGCTTTAATGCCCAGTTCAAAACGTACCTGGTCATTGCCTTTTCCGGTGGCGCCGTGGCAAATTGCGACAGCCCCTTCTTTTTGGGCGATGTCCACCAGGATTTTTGCAATCAGCGGGCGCGCCATGGCAGTTCCCAGCATATATTTGTGCTCATATACGGCCCCTGCTTTGATGCAGGGAAGGATATATTCATCGCAGAACTCATCTACCACGTGCTCGATATACAGTTTGGAAGCACCGGTGGAGAGGGCGCGCTCTTCCAGGCCGTCCAGCTCGTTTCCCTGTCCCACGTCAATGCAGACACAGATGACTTCATAATCATAGTTTTCCTTGAGCCAGGGAATCAGCACGGATGTATCCAGGCCGCCGGAGTACGCAAGAATTACTTTTTCTTTCATGATATTTATTCCTCCTCGTAAAAACAACATATTTGTTTTGGTTTTGTAATCGACGAGAATAAATATACAATAAATCTTAGGAAAATGCAACCCCTAAATTTAAAAATCAAAAAGTAGTTGAATATTATTCATATATAATGTATAATTATGAAAGCCTTTGAAATCAGCGTCCCCTTTCGTGGAAAAGACACTGGACAAAAGGGGAAAGGGTGTGTAAAATAGGCCTGGAAACAGGAAGTGCCGAAAAAACGATGAATATAGAGAAAATGGCTGAATGTGCAGAAAGGAATACAGGAAAATGATTAAAGCAGGAATTATCGGCTCCACCGGATATGCGGGTGCGGAGCTGGCAGGGCTCCTTTTGGGGCATCCGGAGGCAGAGGTGGTCTGGTATGGTTCCAGAAGTTATGTGGGGGAGGAATATTCCTCCATATACAGGAATATGTTCCGCATGGCGGACGCCGTTTGCCTGGATGATAATATGGAAGAGTTGGCTTCCCAGGCGGATGTGATTTTTACGGCGACGCCCCAGGGGCTTTGTGCTTCCCTTGTCAATGACAGGATTTTGGAACAGGCGAAGATTGTGGATTTAAGCGCGGATTTTCGCATCAAAGATGTAAAAATATACGAAAAGTGGTACGGCCTCCAGCATAAAAGCCCCCAATATATCGACGAGGCGGTTTACGGGCTTTGTGAAATCAACAGGGGGGATATAAAGAGAGCAAGGCTGGTGGCGAATCCCGGCTGTTATACCACTTGTTCCATCCTGACGCTATATCCTCTGGTGAAGGAGGGGCTTATAGATGTTTCTTCTATTATAATTGATGCCAAGTCGGGTACGTCGGGAGCCGGGCGGGGAGCCAAAGTGCCGAATTTGTTTTGCGAGGTAAATGAGAGCATCAAGGCTTATGGGATTGCAAGCCACCGCCATACGCCGGAGATCGAGGAGCAGCTTGGTTATGCCTGCGGGGAACAGGTGGTGTTAAACTTTACACCCCATTTAGTCCCCATGAACAGAGGGATTCTGGCTACGGCTTATGCCTCCCTTAAAGAGGCCGCCTCTTACGATGAGGTACGTGCGGTTTATGAAAAGTATTATGGAGACGAACACTTTATCCGCCTTTTGCCGGAGGGGGTTTATCCTGAGACGAGATGGGTGGAAGGAAGCAATTTTGTGGATATTAACTTTAAAATTGACAAACGGACGGGCAGGATTATCGCCATCGGCGCTTTGGATAACCTGGTGAAAGGGGCGGCCGGTCAAGCAGTCCAGAATATGAATTTGATGTTTGGGCTTCCGGAAGATATGGGGCTTAAGAGAGTCCCCATGTTTCCGTAAGAGGATGCTGTAAAAAACCTGGAGAACAGGATTTGGTGGAAATAAAGAATGTCGGACAGGAGGAGAAATATGAAGAGGATAGAAGGCGGCGTGACGGCGCCAAAGGGTTTTTCGGCGGCTGGAATTTACGCCGGGATTAAAAAAGGTGAGAAAAAAGATATGGCTATGGTTTACAGCCAGACACCATGCCGGGCGGCGGGAGTGTTTACCACCAATGTGGTAAAGGCAGCTCCGGTGAAATGGGATTTCCAGGTGGTTCACGAAAGCGCGTATGCCCAGGCGGTGGTGGTCAACAGCGGTGTGGCAAATGCCTGTACGGGAGAAGAAGGGTTTCGCCACTGCGCTTCCACGGCAGAAGCGGCGGGGGAGGCTCTGGGGCTCCCGTCTGAAGCAGTGCTTGTGGCTTCCACAGGTGTGATCGGCGCGAAACTTCCCATGGATATTATAAAGTCAGGGGTTGGGACATTGGCAAAGGCTCTTGGAGACGGCAGGGAAGATGGGGCCAGGGCGGCAGAGGCCATCATGACTACGGATACGAAACCGAAGGAAGTCGCGGTGGAAACCGTAATTGGCGGGAAGACAGTGACTGTGGCCGGAATGTGTAAAGGTTCCGGTATGATTCACCCCAATATGGCAACCATGCTCTGCTTTGTCATGAGCGACGTGTCTATTTCCAAAGAACTGTTGCAGAAGGCCCTCAGTGATGATGTGGTGGATACCTTCAATATGATTTCCGTGGACGGCGACACTTCCACCAACGACAGTGTTTTGCTTCTGGCCAACGGCATGGCAGAGAATGTGGAAATCACAGAGGAAAATGAAGATTACCAGGCTTTTTGCCAGGCGCTTCATGTGGTCATGGAGGAACTTTCCAAAAAGATCGCAGGGGACGGTGAAGGAGCCACCTGCCTTTTCGAGGTGAAGGTCTTTGGCGCGCCTACGAAGGAAGAGGCCAGGGTTTTGGCAAAGTCAGTGGTGACATCCAGCCTTACCAAAGCCGCCATTTACGGCCACGATGCCAACTGGGGACGAATTTTGTGCGCGCTGGGCTATTCCGGTGTGAAGTTTGATCCGGAGCAAGTGGATATTTGGTTTGAAAGTAAGGCCGGGAAACTTAAAATTGTGGAAAACGGCGTTTCCACCGGCTATAGCGAAGAGGAGGCGACGAAAATCCTTTCGGAGCCGGAAGTGACTGCCATTGCTGACATCAAGGCGGGGAAGGAGGCAGCCGTGGCATGGGGCTGTGACCTGACTTACGATTATGTGAAAATCAACGCCGATTACCGGTCTTAAAAATCAAGTGCTGTCCTGCTATTGCCATCCGGCGGATTTTAGGGTATACTGGCTGGGAATACAAAAAGGGGGTTTCATGTATGAAACGAGAAAGATTTTCTTCCCGGCTGGGGTTTATCCTGATTTCTGCAGGGTGTGCCATCGGGCTGGGTAACGTATGGCGTTTTCCTTATATTACCGGAAAATATGGCGGCGCGGCCTTTGTGTTGCTTTATATCTTCTTTTTGCTGATTCTGGGTCTGCCCATTATGGTGGCGGAGCTTTCTGTGGGAAGGGCCAGCCAGAAAAGCGCTGCCCATTCCTTTGATGTGCTGGAGCCGGAAGGCAGTAAATGGCACTGGTATAAATGGGGTGCCATGGCAGGAAATTACCTGTTGATGATGTTCTACACGACCATCGCCGGCTGGATGCTCTATTATGTATATAAAATGGCATCCGGGCAGTTTGCGGGCATGAATACGGAGCAGGTGGCCGGGGAATTTGGGAGTATGACCCAGAACCCGGGGCTGATGGCCGCCTTTATGGTGGCCATTGTGGTATTATGTTTTGGAATCTGCGCCATTGGCCTCCAGAAAGGCGTGGAGCGGATCACCAAAGTGATGATGATCAGCCTGCTGGTGATGATGATCATACTGGCAATTCGTTCCATTACCCTGAAGGGAGGCGGCGAAGGCCTTAAATTTTATCTGGTGCCGGATTTTGGAAAGTTTAAGGAGTACGGGATTTTCGAGGTGCTCTACGCGGCCATGGGCCAGGCGTTTTTTACTTTAAGTTTAGGTATCGGAGCCATCGCTATTTTTGGGAGCTATATTGGCAAAGACAGGAGGCTTATGGGAGAGGCGGTCAGCATTACCGTGCTGGATACCGTGGTGGCGCTCATTGCGGGACTCATTATTTTCCCGGCCTGTTTCGCCTATGATGTGAATCCCGGCGAAGGTCCCAGCCTGATTTTTATTACCCTGCCCAATGTGTTTAATGAGATGGCTTTTGGGCGGCTCTGGGGAACTTTGTTCTTTATCTTTATGTTTTTTGCGGCGATTTCCACAGTTATTGCCGTGTTTGAAAATATTATATCGTTTGCGACGGATTTAACCGGCTGTTCAAGAAAGAAGGCAGTCCTTATCAATATTATCGTGATCAGTGTTTTGTCCCTGCCCTGTGTACTGGGATTCAATCTCTGGAGCGGGTTTGCGCCTCTGGGTGCCGGAAGCAATGTCCTGGATCTGGAGGATTTCCTGGTCAGCAACAACTTACTTCCTCTGGGAAGCCTGGTATACCTGCTGTTTTGCGTTACCAGATATGGTTGGGGCTGGAAGAATTTTACGGAGGAGGCCAATGCAGGCAAGGGGCTTAAGTTCCCCGGCTGGGCCAGGTGGTATGTGACCATCCTTCTTCCACTGATCGTGTTGTTTATTTTTGTGTGGGGATATATCTCAAAATTTTTCCTGGGTTGACAGCGGCTTAAATCCGTGACGGAAAGGGATGGCTAGATTATGGAAATGGATGAAAAGATTATGCACAAGGCGGAGGTGCTCATCGAGGCCCTCCCCTATATCCGGCGGTTTAACCGGAAGATTATTGTGGTGAAGTATGGCGGCAGCGCCATGGTGGACGAGGGATTGAAAAGGAACGTGATCAAGGATGTGGTGCTCCTTAAACTGGTGGGTTTTAAACCTATTATCGTCCATGGCGGTGGAAAGGAGATCAGCAGCTGGGTGGAAAAAGTGGGGATGGAGCCTCATTTCATCAATGGGCTGCGGGTGACGGATGCCCCCACCATGGAAATTGCCGAGATGGTGCTTAACCGCGTCAACAAAGGCCTTGTCCAGATGGTGCAGGAGCTTGGCGTCAAGGCTGTGGGAATCAGTGGAAAGGACGGCGGGCTTTTGAATGTGGAAAAGCGCTGTCCGGGAGGCGAGGATATCGGTTATGTAGGTTCGATCAAACATGTGAATCCGAAGATTCTGTATGACCTTCTGGAAAAGGATTTCCTTCCGATTGTCTGTCCCATCGGCTACGACGACCATTTTGATACGTATAATATTAATGCGGATGATGCAGCCTGTGCCATTGCCAGGGAGGTCAATGCGGAAAAACTGGCGTTTCTTACGGATGTAGAAGGCGTTTACCGGGATTTTGAAGACAAATCCAGCCTGATTTCGGAGCTTTCCCTGGATGAGGCGGAACAGCTTATTGCCAAGGGGATGGCAGGGGGCGGTATGATTCCCAAGCTGCAAAACTGTGTGGATGCTTTGAGGGAAGGAGTATCCAGAGTGCATATTTTGGATGGCCGGATTCTGCACTGCCTGCTTCTGGAAATATTCACCAACAAAGGGATTGGTACGGCGATTTTAAACAGCAAGGAGGAGCGGTATTACTATGAAGGCTGAGACATATATGAAACGGGGAGAGCAGGTGCTCCTCCATACATACAACAGGACCCCCATCGTTTTTGAGCGGGGGGAAGGCGTTTATCTATACGATGTGGATGGAAAGAAATACCTGGACTTTGCGGCAGGAATTGCCGTGATGGGCCTGGGTTATGGAAATCCGAAGTTTGAGTCTGCCCTGAAAGCCCAGGTGGAAAAGCTGACCCATACATCGAACTTGTATTATAATGTGCCTGCCATCGAGGCGGCGGAAAAGTTAGTAAAAGTGTCCGGCATGGACAGGGTATTTTTCACCAACAGCGGGACGGAAGCCATTGAGGGGGCCATCAAGACAGCCAGGAAGTATGCGGCGAAGAAGGACGGGCGCAAAGACCATGAGATTATTGCCATGGATCACTCTTTCCACGGAAGAAGTATGGGGGCTTTGTCTGTGACAGGGAATCCCCATTACCAGGAGGATTTTAAACCTCTGCTTTCCGGTATCCGTTTTGCCCAGTACAACAATCTGGAAAGTGTAAAGGCCCTGGTCAATGAAAAAACCTGCGCCATTGTCCTGGAATCCATCCAGGGAGAGGGCGGCGTTTATCCGGCAAAGAAAGAATTCCTGCAGGGCGTCAGGAGACTTTGTGATGAGAAGGATATCCTTTTGATTTTAGATGAAATCCAGTGTGGCATGGGAAGAAGTGGAAGTATGTTTGCCTGCCAGGGATATGGCGTGAAGCCGGATGTGATGACGGTGGCAAAAGCCCTGGGAAACGGCCTTCCCATCGGGGCCTTCCTGACCACGGAAAAGGCGGCGGTGCTTGTGCCGGGAGACCATGGCACCACCTATGGCGGCAATCCTCTGGTCTGTGCAGGGGCAAGCGCAGTGCTGGATATTTTTGAAGAGGAGCATATTCTTGAAAATGTGAACAGGGTGGGGGCGTACCTCTGGGATAAACTGGAGGAAGTGAAAGGGAAGTATCCGGTGGTAAAAGACCACAGGGGCGCAGGCCTCCTTCAGGGCCTGGAGTTTACAAAGGCTCCCGGGGATATCGCCAGGGCGGCCATTGAAAAAGGTGTGATCCTGATCACAGCAGAACAAAATGTCCTTCGCTTTGTTCCGCCTCTTATCATCAAAGAAGAGCATGTGGATGAGATGATCGCGGCCCTTGTGGCGGCCATTGAAGAAAATTGAAAAGTATAAGATAAAACGGGCTGTTGCAAAATATCAGGATATTATTTTGCAACAGCCTATTTTTTTCCTGCTCCGACGACATTCTGAATGATTTAAATGGTCTCTGGGAATACTTGAAATAAAATGGGACTGTTACAGCCATATCGGAATGGAGGAATCTTATGTTTGGAGTATTGATTGCCCTGCTGTCAGGCGCACTTATGAGTGTTCAGGGCGTTTTTAATACGGCGGTGACAAAAGCAAGCAGTGTATGGGTGGCAGCAGGATTTGTCCAGCTTACGGCATTCCTGACATGCGTGGCGGCGTGGCTTTTTACCGGCAGGGAGCCCATTCTGGCATTTTGGCAGGTGGAGCCTAAATATATGCTGCTTGGCGGCATAATGGGAGCATTTATTACTTATACGGTGATTGAGGCCATGGGAAACCTGGGGCCGGCCAGGGCGGCCATGCTGATTGTGGTGGCTCAGGTGGCGGTGGCTTATGTGATTGAACTGTTTGGAATGTTCGGAGTTGAGAAAGCGGCCTTTGAGTGGCATAAGCTTCTGGGAATGGTACTTTGCGTGGCCGGAATTGTAATTTTTAAGTGGTAAGCCCTTGTAAAGGCCGGGGGTTTCAGGTAAAATAAAGAGGTGTGGGAAATGAAGGCATCCGCCGGAAGGAGGATGTCATGTACAAAAAAGGAAAGCAAAGCAAATTTACAAGGAGGACAGCCGTAGCTTGGCTGGCGGCGGTGGCTTTGTCCGGGCTTTCCGGCTGTGGCCGGGAAAAAAGTGTGCTTTTGGAAACGGTGCCCGAGGGCAGGGTGGAAAGCGGCGGTATGGAGGATATTCTGCCGGGAGAAGTCGCGGACGAAAGTATACCGGAAAAAAATCAAAAGAAAAACAATCAGAAAGAAGAGAGCCGGGAGACATGTTTGGATGAAACCATACAGGTGCATGTCTGCGGGGCAGTGGAAAAACCGGGGGTTTATGGGCTTCCGGCTGGAAGTCGTGTCTTTGAAGCGGTGGAAGCGGCCGGAGGCATGGCGGAGGAAGCGGCGGAAGATTACCTGAACCTGGCGGAGCTTTTATTTGACGGAGCGAAAGTACGGGTGCCTTTTTCAGAAGAGATTTCTGAGGGCGGGGTATATGGAGAAGCCGGAGTTTATGGCGTGACAGGGAATGTTGCCTTAGAAAACCCAGAAACCTTCAGCCAGGATAAAAATGGGCTTGTGGATTTGAACCATGCAAACAAAGAGGAGCTGATGGCTTTGCCGGGGATTGGAGAGGCCAGGGCAGAGGCGATACTTGCATGGAGGGAGGAGCATGGCGCTTTTCAGAAACCGGAAGATATTATGCAGGTATCCGGCATCAAGGAAGCTGCCTATGAGAAACTGAAAGATAAAATAACGGTTAGGTGAGCAGCAATTAAAGAGCAGGGAGAGCAGGATGGCAAACAGGATTTTAGTGGTTGATGACGAAAAACTAATCGTGAAAGGACTCAGGTTCAGTCTGGAACAGGAAGGCATGGAAGTGGACTGTGCTTACGACGGACAGGAAGCCATTGATCTGGCAAAGCGGAATGAGTATGATCTGGTGCTTCTTGATGTAATGCTTCCGGTTTTCGATGGATTTGAGGTTTGCCAGCAGATACGGGAGTTTTCTGATGTGCCCATTATTATGCTGACGGCAAAAGGCGACGATATGGATAAAATTCTGGGGCTGGATATGGGGGCCGATGATTACATCACAAAGCCCTTCAATATTCTGGAGGTAAAGGCGCGAATTAAGGCTATTATCCGCCGGAATGTAAAACGGGCGAGATACGTGGAGCAGAAGAATGTCCTGAAAGTCAAGGAACTGACCATGGACAAAGAAAGCCGCCGTGTATGGAATGGGGAGAAAGAGATTAACCTGACAGGAAAAGAGTTTGACCTCCTGGAGCTTCTGCTTACGAATCCGGGAAAGGTCTACAGCAGAGAGAAGCTTTTGAATATTGTGTGGGGTTATGAGTACCCCGGCGATGTCAGGACAGTGGACGTGCATGTGAGAAGGCTGCGGGAGAAGGTGGAGGCAAATCCCAGTGACCCGCAGTATGTATATACGAAATGGGGCGTTGGTTATTTTTTCAAAGGATAAGAGAGAGAGAAAAGAGAGACAGAGCCGTTTTAAAAGCCTTCGTCTGGTTTGGTTCTTAATGTTGGTGTTTTTGGGGACTTTGCCGGTGGTGATTATCAGTGAGATTATTCTTGCCACAGCCTCAGCCAATGAGGTTCAGTCACGGATTGCCCGGATTCAGAACCAGTGGATGATTGTGGCAAACCAGGTGTCCAAAAGCGGTTATATTGACAATCCCCAGAATGAAGTTGTGGATTCGGAACTGGAGCAGATGGCCAGTTTGCAGGAAGGCCGGGTTATTGTAGTAAACAAAAGATTTCGGACCATCAAAGATACATATGAGATTGATACCGGAAAATATAATATTTCTGAAGCAGTGCTTCAGTGTTTTTCCGGTGAAGTGAAAATAAATTACAAGGAAGGCGACAGATATCTCGATTTCGCCCAGCCCATTTATGGCGCGGACAATACGGAGATCGTCGGAGTCATGCTTCTATCTTCCTCCACCAGTTCTTTGGAAGAGCTGGCGGAAAAGCTGGAGGCCAGAGTACGTCTGTTGGAAGTCATTGAATTTGTCATTGTCATTATCATTTCAGCGGTGCTTTCTTTCTGGATGGTAAGGCCCTTTAAACGAATTACAGCTTCTTTAAACCATGCCACGGAAAGACCGCTGGGGGATGAGATTAAAGTGGGCAATTTTGTGGAGACAAGGCGGATTTCAGATGCTTATAATAAAACCCTGAAACAGTTAAAACGGCTGGATGAATCCCGTCAGCAGTTTGTTTCCAATGTTTCCCATGAATTAAAAACGCCGATTACCTCCATCCGTGTGCTGGCAGATTCGCTGATGAGCCAGGAAGAGGCGCCGGTGGAACTTTACCGGGAGTTTATGGGGGATATTTCTGAGGAGATTGACAGGGAGAGCCAGATCATAGAGGATCTGTTGAGCCTGGTACGTCTGGACAAGTCCTCCACGGAGTTAAATATCACACAAATGAATGTCAATGAGCTTCTGGAGGGGACTCTGAAGCGCCTTCGGCCCATTGCCCAGCAGAAAAATGTGGATTTGATCCTGGAAAGCTTCCGGCCGGTGCTGGCTGAGCTGGATAAAACAAAGTTTACACTGGCCATCAGCAACCTGGTGGAAAATGCGGTGAAATATAATAATCAGGACGGCTGGGTGAAAGTGAGCCTCAATGCGGATCATAAGTTTTTCTATGTAAAGGTTGCCGACAATGGAATCGGTATTCCGGAGGAAGCGCAGGAGCATGTGTTTGAGCGGTTTTACCGGGTGGATAAAGCCCGCTCCAGGGAAGCCGGAGGCACGGGGTTGGGGCTCGCCATTACGAAGAGCATTATTTATTCCCACCACGGAGCCATTAAACTTTACAGCAGAGAAGGCGAAGGGACCACATTTACGGTGCGGGTTCCACTTATTTATATTGCGTAATTGGGAGGAGAAAGACATGAGACGGATGAAATATTTGCTTCTTCTCCTGTTTGTTTTCTGTGGGCTTTGTGGCTGTGGAAAGACGGAGGCGAAAAAAGAGGAACTGGAAGAGGGGCAGTATTATCTTTACTATACGAACCAGGCGTTTACCAAACTGGAGACGGAAGTTTACGAGGCTAAGGGAGCTGAGAAAGGAAGCACTATTTTACTGGCAGAAGGGCTTCTGGGTAAATTGCAGGAAGCGCCTGGAAATATGGAGCTTTTTTCGGTTATTCCTGAGGAAGTCCGGGTCGCCAGGATACAGATGGAAGAAAACGGACAGATGTTTGTGTATTTTAACGCTGCTTATAATACCATGGAGCCCATTCGGGAGATTTTGTGCCGGGCGGCAGTGGTGAAAACTTTGACGCAGATTGAAGGGGTGGATTATGTGGGGTTTTATATCAATGACCAGCCGCTTCTGGATTCTGCAAACAATACCATAAACCTGATGTCGGCCTCTTCTTTTGCGGAGAGTGCGGGAAATAATACGGCGGAGCTGCAAAAGGTGGCGCTGACTTTGTATTTTACAGATGAGACAGGGACGAAACTTTTGGAAACAGAACGGACGATTGTGTGTAGCGCCGGGGAGTCCATGGAATCATTGGTGATCGAACAGCTTTTGGAAGGGACAGATGAGGAAGGGCGTTATGATACTTTGCCGGGCACGGCAAAGGTATTGTCTGTGGCAACACGGAAAGGGATTTGCTATGTAAACTTTGATGCGGCATTTATCAACGATGCATTGAATGTAAGCGATTATATTCCGATTTATTCCATTGTAAATTCCCTGACGGAGCTCCCCAATGTGAGCCGGGTACAGATATCGGCGGAGGGGGTCAACAATATAAAATTCAGAGATAGTATTGCTCTGGAGCAGCCTTTGGAGCGGCGCCTGGAATATATAGAAAATAAAAAGGAGGATGAAGGGGCCGTCGAAAACGAGGAATGAGAAAGGAAGTTTTTTAGTTTGCTGATGAAAAGACCATTGCTGTGGTATGCGGGAGCGTATGCGCTTGGAGAGGTGCTTGCTCTGCAAGGCAGAGGTCTTGGGCTGGCCGTATTATGTGGATTGACGGCGGGAACAGCAGCGGCTGGCCGAAAGGTGTCGAAAAGCGGGCAAAGCAGGTGGATATGGCTTGTTTTGCCCTTCTTTTTTATACTTGGGGTTATCCGGGTTCGTGGGGAAGGGGCCCTCCCTGCGATTGAAGGCCTGGACAGAAAGCTGGAAATAACAGGAGATCTTGAGACCGTAATAACAGGAAAAGTGACCCGCGTGGAGAGGCGGGAAGTGGAAGGAAGGGAAAGCGACAGGCTGTACCTTTCAGGATGCATGATTGGGGCAGAAGAAACAGAACATTACCAGGTGGACGGCGTACTGTTGCTTTTTGATGAATTGCCGGCAGGGGTGGAAGAAGGAAAACATATTACGGTGAATGTGAGGCTTTTTTCCATGGAGGAGGCCGGAAATCCGGGACAGTTTGACAGCCGGGATTATTATCGGAGCCAGGGGATTTACTATATGGCAAAAGGCAAAGCTTGCCTGGAAATATCCGGAAGAACAGATTACTTACGGAAATGGCTTCGGCGTTTGAGACAGTATTTTTCTGAGAATCTTTTGAAGGTGGCAGGGGAAAATGAGGGGGGTATGCTTTGCGCCATGGTTCTGGGGGAAAAATGGGCGGCTGGCGCAGACACGGTATCCCTTTATACGGAAAGCGGAATCGGGCATCTTCTTGCAATCAGTGGCCTTCATATTTCTTTGGTGGGAATGGGGGTTTACAGGCTGCTTCGGAAATGGCTGAAAGTCCCCTATTTTCTCTCGGCTCTCGGCTGCGGGGGAATGTCTTTTCTTTATTATCTTCTGAGCGGTGAGGGCACCAGTGCGGGCCGTGCATTTTTTATGCTGACAGTATACGGCCTGGGACAGGCGGCAGGCAGACAGTATGACCTGGCTTCATCGGCTGCGCTTTCGGTGTTTGTCATGTTGCTTCGACATCCTTTTTTGCTGTTCCAAAGTGGGTTTCTTTTGTCCTTTGGTTCCGTGCTTTCGCTGGGAATCCTGTACCCCGTCTTCTGTAAAGCCGGTTTTCCAAAAATCTGCCGTCCGTTGTTTCCTGGAATTTCGATTCAGCTGGCGACACTTCCCGTCCAGGCATGTTTTTTTTACCGTTTTCCGGTTTACAGCTTGTTTTTGAACTTGATTGTGCTTCCATTGTTTACTGTAGCGGCATTTTTGGGAATGGCAGGAGCTTTGTTTGGGGGAGTTTTCCCCGGGATTTTTTCTGTGGCATTGTTTCCGGTCAGAAAAATTCTGCGGCTTTATGGATATTTGGGAGAAAAGAGCCTGAACCTTCCCGGCGCAGTATGGAGGATTGGGAAACCGGAAATCTGGCAGATTTTGATATATGGATGTTTCTTGCTTCTTTTTTACGGATATTTAGTATGGAGAAAGGAACGGCAGGTGCAAAAAAGGCAGTGTAAGAGCAGGGGGATCTGGCAATGCCTTTTAGGATGTCTGATTCTTTTGGGGATGTTTTTGTGCCTGTTTCCTGTCCATTACAGCGGGATGGAGCTTACTTTTCTGGATGTGGGACAGGGAGACGCATGTTTTATACGGACGTCGGATGGAATTACTTTTTTAATTGATGGAGGAAGCAGCGATGAAAAGCAGGTGGGAGAGTACCGCCTGGAACCGTTTTTGGATTGTAAGGCCGTGGGACAGGTGGATTTCGCCATGGTCAGCCATGGGGATTCAGATCATTTAAACGGAATCAGGGAACTGATGGAAAGAGAACGGATTGGGACATTGGTTTTGCCCGGAGGGAGGAAAGAGGACGAGGGAATTGCAAATTTGGAAGAGAAGGCAAAAGAGGCAGGAATTCCGGTTTTGTTTTTGAACCAGGGAGAACGCCTGGTGGCGGGAGACACTGTTTTTACCTGCCTTTGGCCAAAGGGTTCTTATGGAGAAGAGGGAGAGAGCTTGGATAAAAATGAAGCTTCCATGGTTTTATGGCTTTCCTGGAGGGAGCTTGATGTGCTTTTTACCGGGGATGTGGAAGGGAAAGGAGAACAGGGAGTGACAGCATACCTAAGCGCCATTGGTAAAACTTCGGAAATGTCGGCGGATATTTTAAAAGTCCCCCATCATGGTTCCGGCGGCGCCGGTTTGGATGGATTTTTGGAGGCGGTAGCTCCAAAATACGGAGTGATTTCCTGTGGGAAGAACAACCGGTACGGGCATCCGGCGAAGGAAACCCTAAACAGACTTGAAAATGTGGGATGTGAGATTTTCCGAACAGACCTGTGTGGGGCGGTGACAGTGAGAAGCGACGGGGAGCGGATGAGGGTTTATGGATATAAAAAATGAAGGGCAACTGCCGGTTGACAAATTTCAAGGCGCACTTGCTGGCTGTCAACTGGATTTTTTGTTACACTATTCCCGGAAAATTCAGGAAAGGAGAATATATTACATGATATTGGCGGAAAAAATTGTAAAGCTCAGGAAAGGCAGAGGCTGGTCCCAGGAGGAACTGGCAGAACAGCTGGATATATCCAGGCAGTCAGTTTCTAAATGGGAAGGGGGGCTGTCAGTGCCGGAGCTTGACAAAATCATAAGAATGAGCGAGATTTTTGGAGTGACGACGGACTATCTCTTAAAAGAGGAAGATCTGAACGGAGAGTGGGCGGCAGGAGGGGACAACAAACATATTCAGGCTGATGATTGTCAGAATAAGGAAAACGGGCCGGCAGGGAGATTTGTTTCTCTGGAGGAAGCCGAAAATTTTATGGAAGTCACGAAAAAGGTATCAAAGTGGATTGCCCTGGCTGTGTTTATGTGCATTATTTCTCCCATTTGTATGATTACTCTCGGGGGCCTGTCGGAGTATGGGATGCTTTCTCTTACAGAGGATATGGCAGCCAGTGTCGGCATGGTGGTTCTGCTTGCCTTTGTGGCGCCGGCGGTGGCGATTTTGGTTTTCCAGGGCCTTCGTCTTTCAAAGTATGAATATATAGAAAAAGAAACACTGCTTTTGGAGGCGGGAATCACAGAACAGGTGACAGAAAAGGAAGAATCTTTTGAGTCCTCTTTCCGGCCAGGAATCATGGCGGGAATTTTTCTCTGCATTGTAGGAGTCATACCGATTTTTGTAGCAGGGATTTTTGAAGTCCCGGTACTGGAAATCTCTTCCGTAGGTATTCTGCTTTTCCTGGTGGCCTGCAGCGTCTACCTGTTTATCCGGGTGGGGATGATCAAGGGTTGCTATCAGAAACTTCTCCAGGAAGGGGATTACAGCGAAAAGAATAAAAAAGCGTCCAAAATCCTTGGTGTCTTTTCCGGAGTTTATTGGTGCGCGGTCACGGCCATTTTTCTGGCAGTCTTTTTCCGGACAGAAGATGGGAAAGGCGCAGGGCTGATCTGGCCTGTGGCCGGCGTCCTCTTTGCAGCCCTTTACCTTCTGGTGAAAGGGATTGTGACAACGCGCGAAGAAAAGTAATTTAAATTCCCCGCCCTCCCGTGCCCTGGCCCTGCCCGCGTCCGGTAGGCAGATTTTGCAGGTTTTGTGAGTATAGCGTCGGCTGTCTCGCTGACCAGTTTTTATGGAAGCGACGACAGCCGGCAAAAGGCGGCGCAACAAAACCCAAAAATCAACGTGGACGCGGGCAGGGCCAGGGCACGGGAGGGTGGGAATTTTGAGAATATACTTATTCGGCCGCTTCCCAGTCTTTTTCGTCATCAAAAAATTCAATTTCCAATTCAAAATGGCGGTTTTCCCCTGGTTTCAGGAAGTGAAGGTCGCCGCTTTCTCTAAGGGCAGCGCGCCCTGTCAGTTTGTTGGTACAGGGTTCCAGGCCAAGGACGTAGTCCCGTTCTCCCATCATTTTCCATTCTGTCATGTAAGGTATCTGCGACTGGTTCCAGCGGATGGCAAGACCAACATTTGAATCGGGCCCCCAAACTTTTGCACAAGGGGATTTTTCCGCAAATTCATGGTAATAGCACTGTTCCTGGAAGTTGGGAACAGGCGGCAGCATCTTGTCCCACGTATCCAGATCTTTTGCGGCCTCCTCATCACGGGGAATGACACGTTCGGAGGAAATGGCAAGCCTTGTATTTTCATTTAACAGAGGATAACCCACATTCATATGATAGAGAAGCGTGAGAGGCTCATCGGTAGAGCCTTCATTTTTTATATTGTCGGAAATTTTCAGAATATTACTGCCATATTCACAGGATATAGTCCTGTTTAATACCAGTTTCTGTTTAAAAATGACAGCATCATTGATTTTAGCATGTATCTGGATTCGTCCATCCTCTTCCGTGTAATAGATCCTGTCGGCAGGATGGTGGGAAAGGGTTCCATGCAAAGGGTAAGGCTCATCGCCGTCCACTCCGGGAATACCGATATTTTGCAGGCCACAGGTGGTGAGGAAACCGGCGGTAAAAGATTTCAGGAAACCAAAACCTGGTTCATCGTAATAAGCAGGGGACACATACCCGGCAGAGCCCATATAATTGAGGCTGACCCCTTTATAAGAAACACGGGAAAGGTCGGCGGCCCTGTCGGCAGAAACCGTAAATTCCAACCCGCTTCCGTTTCGCACCTGGAACAGACGGAGACCGTCACCTTTTCCACCCACCAGCCGGTGCTCTTCCACACCGTAAAATTGAGTGTCATGTCCGTAGTAACTTCTGTTTACCATTCTGAAACCCTCCTTCATATCAAACGTATTCTTTCCTTAATTATAATGCGAAAACGGTGAGATGCCAATATGTTATGGCATGACCGCACAGAATTTTAAGAAAATCCCTTTTCTCAAGAGTTCTTTGACGTTTTTTGTGACGACGGGATTGTTATACTAATGTCAAATTATATGGGAAATATATGGAAAAATTTTCCTTAGGAATGTGTCCAGTGGGACTTTACGCATAGAATTACCGGCATTGAGATAGTACAGGGGATTTGCTATGACAGAGAAAGAATTTCGCAAATTAAAGCGCCAGGAGCTTCTTCAGCTACTGTTGACGCAGGTTCAGGGGGAAAAAGAACTCCGTTTACAGTTTGAAGAAACAGAGGCAAGGCTTAAAGAGCTGGAAGAAGGTTATGAACGTCTGAAGGCCCGTCTAAACAGTAAAGATGCGCAAATCCATAAACTGGCAGGCCGATTGAATAAAAAAGACCAACAGATTAAAAACCTGAAAAGTGATCTGGAATCACTGAGGACAGACAGAAAGATAAAATTAAGAGAGGCTGGTTCCATTGCGGAGGCTTCCCTTAAGCTCAGTGGAATTTATGAAGCGGCCCAGAAAGCGGCAGATTTATATCTGGAAAATATCGAGCGAATGTACGGCGGACGGAAACGCTCTGCTGTTGTGCAAAAAGGCGAAGAAATAGAGCCTTCCGAAAGGAGCATGAATGGGAGCAGAGGATAAGACGCTTAATGAGCTGGTTGAAAAGGAATTGCAGAAGGAAAAACATAAACATTCCCACAGACGGGTTGTGAAAGGCGCTGTGGCAATTCTTCTGGTGGTGATTTCGGTAGTTACATTACTTACCGTATTTTTATGCCCGGTTCTGCAGATTTCCGGAGACTCTATGGAAGATACACTACACGACGGCGATATCGTTGTGGCCTTTAACAGAGGGAATGTAAAAGCCGGTGATGTGGTGGCCTTTTATTATGGAAATGAGATTTTACTGAAAAGGGTGATTGCGACAGGAGGGCAGAAGGTGAATATCGACGGGGAAGGGAATGTCTACGTAGACGGGCAGCTACTGGAAGAACCTTATGTCAGCGAGAAAACACTGGGGGAATGTAATATCGAGATGCCCTATGAAGTACCGGAAGGAAGGCTCTTTGTCCTGGGAGATCATCGGTCGGTATCGATAGACAGCCGCAATAGCGCCATTGGTTGTATTGAAAATAAAATGGTAATCGGGAAAATTATGTTCTGTGTCTGGCCGTTGCCGGATGTAGGGTTTGTAAGTGAATCATAAGGGAGGAGGAAAGAAGATGGCATCTTCGGTTTTTAAACAGGCAGCAGACATTTTGCGCAGGCGGAAAAAGAATAAAAGGTGGCTGGCCGTATTTTTCTGTATCGCTTTTGTAGCGGCAGTTGGGATTATTGCCTTATTGAAACCAACCGGGAAGGCAATGACCCATGAGGAAAAAATTCTCAGCTGTCAATATACGATCCATGAACATACAGAGAGCTGCTATGTGACAGGGGAAAGCGGAGAGGAATTGATCTGCGGCTATGCAGACTATGCTGTCCATACCCATGACGGAAGCTGCTATGGGAGCGACGGAAGCTTGGTGTGTAAACTTCCGGAAATGGAATTACATGTCCATGATGGGAACTGTTATGAAGAAGAGTGGATCCTGACCTGCGGTGTGGAAGCGGGGGCAGGCGGCCATGAACATACGGATGACTGTTATGGAGAAGAGGAAAAACCTCTGATTTGTGGACTGGAAGAAAACGAAGAACATACTCATGGGGAAAGTTGTTACGGAGAGGGAGAAAGACCTCTGGTTTGCGGTATGGAAGCGGGGGCAGGCGGCCATGAACATGTGGAAGCATGTTACCAGGTGGAGAAAAGGCTTGTTTGTGGAAAAACGGAAACGCAGCTTCATACCCATGACGCAGCCTGCTATGGAACAGATGAAAATGGTAATGAGATTCTGACTTGCGGACTTTTACAGGTGGAAGAACATATCCATGGAGAAGACTGCTTCACGACGGTGGATGTGGCAGGAGAAGAACAGGAAAGTGTCGATGAGACTGCGGCAGATGGAGAACAGGAGACAGTAGGCGAGACAGAGGAAACCACGGAAATTCCGGTATATATTTGCGGCTTGGAAGAGCATATCCATGGAGAGGACTGCTACGACGAGGCAGGAGAGCTGACTTGTAAAGTGGAAGAACATACCCATGGGGAAAATTGCCTGGCGGAACCCGAAACAGAAGAAATCATCACTCAGAGCTGGGAAAATGAAAATTATGTCATTACCGCAGCTTATACAAAAGCGGCAAATCTTCCGGAAAATGCAGCGCTTCAGGTGGAAGAAATTACGGAAGAAGAGGATCCGGAAGAATATGCCAGAAGAGGGGATGAGGCACAGAAAATCCTGGAAGGCGATAAACGGTTAAAATGCCTGTTTGAAATCGGATTTTATGCGGACGGGGTAGAAGTGGAGCCGCAGGATACGGTCAAAGTGACGATTCAATTCCTGAATGAAGAAGGATATGCGGAAGGCGACCCCATTACAATCGTCCACTTTGCGGAAGATAAGATAGAAGTACTGCCTGGAACCCAGATTGATGGGGAGGGGGCGGCCAGCTTTGACGCGAAATCTTTCTCACCCTATGCAGTGTTCACAAACGGCGACGGTACTGTGGATAATTTCCGCGATTTAAGGGATAGGCTGGAAAAAGCGGCCGACGGTGATACCATAACGCTGACAAAAGATATTGAAGTCAGAACAAGTATGGATAAATCGGAGCCTGGCTGGTATGACCCTTTGGCAAAAAGGGTACATGATAAATATGACTACCTTCATATTTTTATTGACTCAGGGAACAAGGTCAGGCTGGATTTAAACGGCCATAAAATCAATGTCTATTCAGATAAAACGCTGGTTCAGCTGATGAACGGATCGGAACTGGAGATCATAGACAGCCAGCCGGCCAATGATGTGCGCCCGTCCGATGGGGAAAACTGGGATGGCCAATATGGATGGAAAGGATTTGGACAGCATAACGCGGACGGCAGCTGGACTTATCATGAGATCTATTCGGCAAAAAATGGTACGGGAACCTCCGAGAGCGTATATACCCATACGGTCACAGGCGGCGGCAGGATTATACGGAACCAGCAATCAGCCAATTCGCTTATTTATGTTGCAGGCGGAACCTTTACCTTATCGGGAGGGACCATTGACGGACAGCAACTGGGCAGGGCAATCTCGTCTGCCTTCTATAATACAAATAAACTGAATTTTAACGGAGGTTATATCTGTAACTGCAAAAGTGTAGCCAACTGGAAAAAAGAAGATCTGGGAGGCGGAGCCGTCTACGATGACTGTGGGGCAGAGATTAATCTGGGCGGCACTGTGATTGCCAATAACCGGACAGACGGGACGGCAGGAAGAGCAGATATGGGCAACGGCGGCGCTATCGCCATGGTAAAGGGTGGAAGGCTCAACATTACCGGCGGTATGGTCACTGGAAACCAGTCCAGCGTATATGGCAAAGGCGGCGGCATTTATGTGGATAAAGGTGTGACAGTCAACTTGTCGGGGAACGACGCTATCATCTGCAACAATAAAGATGAGATGCAAAATGCAAATGCATTGACGACACCGGGAAAGACGGGAGACAGAACCGTGGAGTACGCCATGTATGACGGTGGCGGCGGAATCTTGATAGGTTCAGGTTGTGTACTCAATATGAGCGGCGGGCAGATCAACGGAAATACGGCATCCGGAGGAGGGGGAATCCAGACGACGGAAGCAGGCTCCACGCTTAATATCACCGGAGGCCATGTGAGCCGCAATCTGGCAAAATACCATGAAGGCGGCGGAATTGTAGTGGTGGGCGGTAAAGGGACTGCACTGGTCAAGTCCGGCGGAACCAAAGTTTATATCACAAACAATAAGACGGAAACCATACATGACTGGGGCGGCGGCGGAATTTTCTGCGTGGAGAGTGCACATTTGACCATCCAGGGCGCCCTGATTACGGATAACTGGGCAGAAGGCTATGGAGGCGGCGTGGGAGGCTGTTCCAATGCCCAGGTGGTAAACAGCGTGACTCCCATGACTCTCGATTTGGGGACTGCAGTTTACGACAATACGGCAGAGGGAGAAAAAACAGCGGAAAACCCCTGGTACAAGGCCACAATGACCCAGGACAGGGAATTTGCTGTGTACGACGACGTATTTCAGCAGATGGTGGAAAAAGCCGACCAGTCAAAGGTCAAAGGATATAACGATTTTTATTGCGAGCAGTACAGCACGGTCAGCAATCTGATGTTGGGGGGCGGCTATTCCAACTGGATTGGAAGCGCCAATGACCTGACAGATGTGAGCGGGCAGGCGAATGGTTCCAAAAACAGTACGGCCATTAAATTTAAACGGGATCAGGGAGATGCACGTTCTTCCAGCAACCGTATGGGGCTGACGGCGGATCCCACCGAAGCGTCCCGGAATAAGGCGCTGGACAGTGCGACGGTTTTCATTAGCGGGAATTATTCCACCACCCATGGAGGCGGTGTACAGTGTAACGGGATCCTGCTTTTGGGCGACAGCAAACAGAATACTTTCGGAGACATTTTGCAGCTCAAGGCCACAAAGCAGCTTCTGGACGCGGATGGCAACAAGACGACATTGGCCGACCAGCAGTTTTCCTTTGGCATCTATGAATATGACAAAGCAAAAGACGAGATCGGGGATCAGGTTGGAAATCTGGTAAAAAATAATGACAAAGGGGAAATCTGCTTTGAACCGATTTCCATCTTTGGGAGCGACCCCAAGGGGAATACGATACAGACCTACCTGGTACGTGAAATATCGGATGGTGCGTCCGACAGTGGAATTAAATGGTCTTCCAGGGAATATCTGCTGACTGTAACCGTGAAAGGAACCACCACAAACGGGGCGGCCCCTTCCATATCGGGAGCCATCCAATATTCGTGGATTCATTATAATGTGGAGAAAGTGGAGGTTAACAGCAGGGACAGCGGTGAGAAAGACTGGGGAACCGGTACAATCATCGAAGCCTCCGGAACCTCAGGCGACATGGAATATACGTTGCCTGAGGCCGACGAAACCGACAAAAATAATGCGAAGGCATCCTTTACCAACAGGAAAGCCGACCAGGTCAATATCCAGGTGAAGAAGGAATGGGGGACAGGAGATGCCACCCAGGATGCGAAGGGCAAGGTGACAGGTGTTACCGTGGAATTGCATCAAAAGGTCAAGGGAACGGATACCGACACAGTATACGAGACAGTTTCCCTGAATGAAGGGAACCAGTGGCAGAAAAAGTGGGAGAAGCTTCTTTTAAAAACCACAGACAGAAGCGGCAAAACCACAGAATATGAATATGAATTAATAGAAAAAGATATCACCTTCGAGGATGGCAGCGGACTTCGTTTTGAGCAGTTTCTGTCGGAAGGGGTATGGAAACAGGACACGGGGGAATGGAAGATCTATACCATTACCAATACCCATGTGGATGACCTGCCCTATAACCTGACGTTAACCAAGGTGATGGGTGACGAAGAAGGCAACATGGCAGACCCGGATAATCCCTCTTATTTGGAAGGAGCGGTATTTAAACTCTACCGTATGGATGAGGGGGCGCAGGAAGGGACGCTGCTGGCCTTCAGGCAGGACGGTGACGGCAGCTATATTTATGAAGGAAGCGCTTCTGAGAACACCGATACGGCCACAACAGACGGAAGTGACGGCGGTACAGGGGATGGCAGCGGACAAAAGGCGACGGTGACGGAACTTACGACGGGCCGTGACGGAAAAATCGTAGTGAAGAAGCTGCCAAAAGGAACGTATCAGTTTGAAGAAGCCCAGGCACCGGCAGGTTTTGTTGCGGTTTCCAGGGAAGACTTGAAGCCGGTTACACTGTCGGCAGCTACGGCAGAAGAGTATAAGCAGGATGTGGCGTATTCGGAGAAACCTGTGGTGGACGCCCTCTATTCTTACAGGCTTCCGGAATCCGGAGGCATTGGGACGACTATTTTTTACGTGACCGGAGGAAGTCTCATTGCAGTTGCAGGGCTTTTACTGATTGTCAGAAGACGTCTCATGAAACGCAGATAAAACAGGAAATATCAGGCAATATGAAACAGTGTAGTACCCCCGGCCTTGCCCCAACCCCTTCCGGGGCAAAGCCGGGGAAATAAAAAGAAAGCGGATGATACAGCAGTAAGGAGAGGCCCGCAGGATGAAAAAAATTTTGGAAAAACGTGCGGTGAAAATCGTTTTAATTGTGATGATGCTTGCGGGACTGTGCTTAATCCTGTATCCTACCGTCAGCGACTGGTGGAATACGTTCCATCAAACTCGTGTGATTGCTTCCTATGTGGAAAATGTGGAAGGAATGACGGAAGAAGAGAGTGAAAAGCTGCTGGAAGAGGCATATGCCTACAATGAAAAGCTGGCAGAGAAAAATTCCGGGTTTATCTTAAGTGAACAGGAAGAAGAAGAATATAATGGCCTTTTGGATATTTCCGGTACAGGAGTCATGGGGTACATACAGATTCCATCCATAGGAGTGAATCTGCCTGTCCACCATGGAGCGGAAGCGGATATCCTCCAAAAAGCCATTGGACATATTCCTGGAAGCAGCCTCCCGGTAGGAGGGGAAAGCAGCCACTGCCTGATTTCCGGTCACAGAGGCCTCCCTTCGGCGAAGCTGTTCAGCGATTTGGACCGGCTGGAAGAAGGAGACATTTTTACTTTGACGGTACTGAACCAGACAGCCACATATCAGGTGGATGAAATCCGGGTGGTTTTGCCGGAAGAGCAAAATGGGCTTGGAGTTACAGATGGGGAAGACTATTGTACCTTGATTACCTGTACCCCTTACGGGGTAAACAGCCACAGGCTTTTAGTACGGGGAAAGCGAATCCAGAATCTTTCTGAAGAACAGGAAATCAAGGCGGAAGCGGTAAAATACCCGCTTTACCGGGTGGTTCTGGCGGTTGCGGTTCCTTTGGCTATCCTGATGTTTTTTGTAGTGTTTCTTTATCAGAAAATGAAACATCCGAAAAAGAGCACAGAGGAAATATTGGAGGTTATCAGAAGGAAAGGACAGGAAGAAGGAAAAGAAGATGGAGATATAAAAAGGACAGGGAAAAACAAGGAAAATAAAGATATAAAAGAAGATGATAGGTCATGATAAGTAAAGGAGGGACGGTTTATGAAACGGAAGGGAATATATTCGGTCATGGCGTTTTTGCTGGCAGCCGGTTTGTGTCTGGCAAAACCTGTCATTGGCGGCGCCGTAGAAGATGCGGACTATCTGGAAAAGCCATGTTCCGTGACTGTTTGGGCCGGCGATACACAGTTCCGGGAAGATTTGGAAAAGGCCCAGGTGGTCCTGGATATGTATAAGGTGGCAGATGCCGTGGAGGTACAGGGGGGACGTGGCTATGTTTATGAACTTACGGCTCCTTACAAAAACCAGGAAGCGTTGAAACCCATAGCAGATCAGACGGATAAAGACTGGAGAGTGCTTGCGCAGGAAGCGACAAAAATCACGCTGGCCGAAGGCGCCGGAATAGACCCTTATGTGAAACCGGCAGACGGGACAGAACCGGACGGGAATGGGGCTGGTGCTGGTGCATCTGCTCCCTATAGGGCAAAGAATCCGGGAGAAAAAATCGAAGTGGACAGCGGATTATATTTGCTGGTTGCCAGAGGAAACGACCTGGAAAATTATACAAAGACCATAGAGACGGAAGACGGGGAGAAACTTGTGACGATGGCCCAGTCCCCTCTTTATGCTTATACTTTTGAGCCTCAGCTTGTTTCCCTGCCTCTGGGAAGTGTAGAAGGCGACGGAACTACAAATATACTTTCCGGGGAAGGCTCCTGGGATTATGATGTGGAGATTACTTTGAAAGCGGAGCAAAACCGCAGATATGGTTCTTTGGAAATCGTGAAAACATTACAAAGTTACGAGACGAAAGAACCGGCCATGTTTGTATTTCAGATCGAAGCAGTTTTAGATGGGGAGACGGTTTACAGCGATGTGGAAAGTATTATTTTCACAGAGGCAGGACAGGAAAAGATACTTTTGGAAAATAAGATTCCGGCAGGAGCGGTGGTGACTGTGACTGAAGTTTACAAAGGGGCTGCCTATAGTCTGGAAACGCAGGCAGACGAGACTCAGACACGGCCCATTGCTGCAGATCAGATTTCCACAGTTGAATTTGTAAACCGTTATAATGATGAGCAAAAGGGCGGCCATGGAATCGTCAACCAGTTCCGGTACAATGAGACATCGGGAGCGTGGGATTGGACGCCGATTACGGAATAGGGGGATGAAATATGAAAAAGAGAAGTTATTTCCTTGCTGTTCTTGTCCTGGCAGTGATATTGACTGCAGGAGTGGGAAAGGCTTGGGCATATTTTACGACCTATGCGGAAGCAGCAGGAGGATATACGATTCAGCTTGGCGACAGGACAGAAATCAGGGAAGAATATGAAGAATGGGTAAAACACGTGTCCATTGCCAATGATGCCGAATCCCAGCCTGTCTATATCCGTGCCAAAGCCTTCAGCGGAACAGCGTACAGACTGCAGTATCTGGATGATTCCGGCAGATGGACGGCAGGGGAGGACGGCTATTATTATTACAGCGATATGGTGAAGGCCGGTGAGTCCACGGGCGAACTGCTAATTAAAATCAGCAGTGCCGACGGTATGGATATCCCCGGAGGAGAGAAAGATGGGGACAGTTTTCATGTGGCCGTTATCTACGAAAGTACGCCGGTTCGCTATGATACGGAAGGAAATCCATATGCGGACTGGAAGTCCGTGCTGGATTCTGGTAAAGTGGAAGGAGGTGCGCAAGAGTGAAAGAAAAAAGACAGAGAAAGCTTTTACCGCCTGCCTTGACAGCCGTACTGTTTGCGGCGGCTGTGGCCATGCTGGTTTTCGGTTCCGTAGAAGGCACAAGGGCGGCGCTCACTTATTACTCTGAAACTTATGCTTCCCGCGTCCAGATGTATGATATCGGCGTTTCATTAAATGAGAACGGGGAATCCGTTTCCTGGAGGGACTATAACAGCGCCGCCAATGGAACATGGAACGAGAATACAGGTGTTCTTCTTTCCCACATGTTGGATGACGGAGAATCCGTGAAACCAGGAAAGGCTTATAAAGAAAATCTCAGCGTGACCAACAGTGGAAATATTAATCAGTATGTGCGCGTGACAATCTATAAATACTGGTTAGACCAGGATGGGAATAAAATGACAGAGCTGTCCCCGGATTTGATCGACCTGCATTTAGTGAATCTGGGAACAGACTGGATTGTGGATGAGGAAGCGGCCACGCCGGAACGGACGGTTCTTTATTATAATAAACTGCTGTATGCAGAGGGGGAAGGCATATCGGAGACGCCTCTTTTTGCCGATACACTTACTATTGACGGAAAAATAGCCGATAAAGTGACCCAGAAAAGGGAAACTGACGGCGTATATACGACGATTACCACTTCTTATGATTATGACGGGGTCCAGTTTCGGATTGAAGCCAGAGTAGACGCCGTACAGGAACATAATGCGGCAGATGCGGCAAAGAGCGCATGGGGAAAAGATGTGACTGTAAACAGCGGTGTGCTGAGCCTGGATTAAGGAGGATAGCATGGGAAAGAAAGGAATCGGTTTATTTTTAACACTTGCTCTGCTTTTAGGCTGTGTGCTCCCTGTCCATGCGGAAACCTTTTATGGAGATAAGGACTGGCACGTGGCTTTTACCCAGGAAGAAGAGATGGAGAGCAACTTTAAGACCGCCGACCTGGATGAGGTAGTGAGTGGTTTGCAGCCCGGAGACAATATTTTTATTACGCTGGCGCTGGAAAACACCCACAAGGACACCACAGACTGGTATATGACGAATAAGGTGCTTTACTCTCTGGAGGACCGGAGCGCAAATTCGGCTACGGGGGGCGGAGCTTATACGTACCGTCTGACTTATACTGATGCAGCAGGTACGGAAAATGTATTATTTGACAGTGAAACCGTAGGTGGGGAAATTGAGAGTAAGGCTGGAGAAGGGCTCCATGGGGCAACAAATGCCTTGAAGGATTATTTTTACCTGGATACCCTGGCCAGTGGGCAAAAGGGAACCATCAGCCTGGAAGTTGCCCTGGACGGTGAGACCCAGGGAAATGATTACCAGGATACCCTGGCGGATCTGCAGATGAATTTTGCAGTGGAACTGCGGGAAGCTGAAGATGTAGCGGAAAGTAAAAAGCCGGGGACGGTGATTAAGACCGGAGATGAGAGCAGGGCAGCTCTTTTTGCGGCGGTTATGGCGGGAAGCGGCCTGATACTTCTGCTGTTCTGTGTTTTCCAATGGAAGGAAAATAAAAGAAGAAAAAAGGAGGAAGGGTAGAATGAAAAGATGGAAGCGGTTTTTTGGCGCAGTCCTCTCCCTGTGTATGATGGGACTTTTGACAATTCCCGGCGCTGCAGCTCCTGAAAAGGAACCGTATACCTATACAGTCCGATTTTTTTCTGGAAAACAGGGAACCATAAACGGCGAAAAAATGGTAGTCATAGAAAATCTTCACTATGGAGACAGAGTCACCTTTGACCGGAATACGGTGGTCTTAAATGACGGAAGCAAGTATTATGTACAGGGAATCCGAAAAAGCGGCAGGGATAATAACACGGTACAGGAGACTTCATTCCGGGTGACGGAAGACCAGGATTACGTAGTTGCTTATGGGATTTTGGGGAACAGCGCCGCCTATACCATCAATTATGTGGATGAGTCGGGAAATGAACTGGCACCCAGTGAAACTTACTATGGAAATGTGGGCGATAAGCCGGTAGTAGCTTATCTGTATATTGAAGGATACAGGCCCCAGGCATATAATCTGATGAAAACCTTGTCTGCAAATGCGGCAGAGAACGAATTTACGTTTGTCTATACTTATGACCCCACCGGGACGGGACTTCCTGCGGAGGAGGAAGCAGAAGAACCGGAAGGCCCCGGAGAGGCCGGAGGGGAAGCGCCGGGCGGAGAGGTTCAGGAAGGAGGAGAAGGCCAGGAGCAGACTCCGGGCGGAGAGGTTCAGAATATACCGGAGGAAAATACTCCTTTAGGCCAGGGGCCGGAAGAGATTAAAGATCTGGATGATGAGAAAGTTCCTTTAGGCGTGGGATTTTTCTTTGACAGTAACGCGAAGCTTTTGGGAATCCCGGCCCCGGTGTTCCTGGTTTCGGCACTTCTTTTGATGGGCATCGGTGTATGGTGCTTTTTGGGGTTACGTAAAAGAAAAAAGAAAGCGGGGCAGCCATGACAGCAGAATCATCGCATCTGGAAGGGCCTTCCGGGAAAAAGAGCAGGAAAAATTTTCCTGCCTTTTGCCGGTTCTTCGGGACTTTTCTTCTGATTATCATAATTGCGGCTTTTTTGCCGTTGACGATTCCGGGTTTGATGGGATACCAGGTATATGAGGTGGTCAGTGGAAGTATGGAGCCGGAGATTCCGGTGGGAAGCGCCATTTATGTGAAAGGGGAGGAGCCGGAAGACATTCAGGAAAACGATATTATTGTATTCCGGAGAAACGAATCGGTTATCACCCACCGCGTGAGGGAGAACCATCATGAAGAAAAAGAGTTTATCACAAAAGGGGATGCAAACCTGGGGGAGGATATGATGCCGGTAACTTACTACAGCCTCATTGGCAAGGTGGAATTTCATGTTCCGTTCCTGGGAAAACTGATGACTCTGCTGGCCGGTACAACAGGAAAAATTTATGCGGCAATACTTGCCATATTCGGGGTTTTACTTCGACTGCTGGCAGGAGTTTTTGAAGGAGGGGAGGGGGAATAGGACAATGGGGGATAAGAAAAGCAGCGAAAAAGAAGTTTTATACGTGCAGATGTTCGGCGGCTTTTCTATGACGTGGGAGGGCGTACAGATTGCAGGCAGTTCCAAAACGCGGGAATCTCAGTTTGCTTATTTGATGCAGCTTTTGCTCCACTATCGGAAAGAAGGCGTGAGCCGCACAATGTTGGAGGAGGTATTGTTTGAGGACAGGGAGATCAGCAATACCTATAATGCTCTGCGCAGTGTGATCTATAATGCAAAAAAGAAGCTTGAAAAAGCGGGGCTCCCGGATGTCCTTTATATCGAACAAAAACAGGGGAATTTTTACTGGACAGACAAGATTGAGGTATCGGAGGACTCAGCCAGGTTTGAGAGGCTTTGTAAACTGGCCGGTCAGGCGGAGAAGCCGGAAGAAAAGCTTGAATACTTGCTGGAGGCATGTGACTGTTATAGTGGAGAATTTCTGCCGCAGCAGATCGCGGTTTTATGGGCCTCCCGGGAAGCCAGGCGGTTTCAGGAAATGTTTTTTTCCTGTGTGGAGGAGGCGGCCGGGCTTCTGCGGAAGCAGGGGGATTTTTTACGTCTGCACACCCTTGGAATCCATGCGTCGAAAGTGAGTCCTTTTGCGGACTGGGAAATTCTTATCATGGAAGCATTGGGGGCGATGGGACACTTTGAAGAGGCCAGGAAGCTGTATAATGACACGGTAGAATTATACACCAGGGAACAGGGAGTACAGCCGTCGGGAAAGCTCCGGGAGCTTTTGGAGAAGCTGGGAGAACAGATGAGCCATCCTTGTGCGGTTTTGGATTCCATCCAGGCAGAACTTTTGGAAGAACAAGGGGAAAAAGGCGGCGGATATCTGTGCGTTTATCCGGTATTCCAGGGAATTTGCCACATGGTGAGGCGGATGATGGAACGGGGCGGACAGTCCGTTTACCTGATGTTGTGCACCATTACGGACAGCAGGGGAAGGCCCATGAAGGAGGGAGCGCTGCTGGAAGAGATGGCTGAACGGCTGGAACAGGCGTTGTGCCGTTCTGTCCGCCATGGAGACTGTATATGCCGTTATGGAAGAGGGCAGTACCTGGCGCTTCTGGTGAATATAACCAGGGAGAATTGTAAGATTGTCCAGAAACGAATCAATGATCAGTTTATAATCGGACGCCAGAGAATTGGGGTTAAATATCAGACCAATAATATCCTGTGTTTTCCGGAACCGTAGGAAAGGGAGGAAGCTTATGGAAAAATCTCATTGGTATATCGGCGCTCCAAATGGAGTGGTGGTGTGCATAAACCGATGGGAAGGCCACCGTCTTCAGGGCTGCTTTTATCATGGCTGTAGTGAGGAGGCGACGAAATTTGAAAACATTGACCAGGCACTTTTTCAGCTGGAACAATTTTTTAATTTTTTAAATTTTCCATATGCGACCACCACGGAACGGACATTCCAGCAAAAAAGCCGGGAAGCAGAAGGAAAACGGGAGAGAATAAAGAGGATGGATGACAAAGAATTACTGAAAAAACATGGGGAATTGGGGACATTTATTGTCCGTGTCCAGCACAGGCAGCACAACAGCTGGCAGGGGCGTATTACATGGATGGAGCATAATAAGACGCTTTCTTTCCGTTCAATCTGGGAAATGGTAAAACTGATTGTGAGTGCGGTGAAGGCCTCCGATACGGAACAGGAGGAAGAAGAACTTTCCTGGTTTGATGATGAGACAAAATAAGATCGTATGACAGAAAGACAGGCTGGATGATGAAGATGGGGAAACTGATAGAGAAAAAAAGTGGATGGAAGCATCGCATACTGGCGGTATCATTGAGTGTCTTTGTAATGGCATCATACCTGTCGGATGTTTTTTTGGCATTTGCCGCACCGGCAGACAATGATGGCTTATGTGAGCACCATCAGGAACATACAGAAGAATGTGGCTATCAGGAAGGCCTGGAAAGTAGTCCCTGCTTGTATGATTGCGAATTATGTAAAAGTGAAGAAGAGGCGGAAAGCCAAAATTCAGATGGTGAAATGCCAACAGGGGAAAGCCCTGACCATGAAACAGCAGAAGGTGAGACACAGAGCGCCGAAACCACAGGCGGTGTTTCGGAGACGGAGACAATAGAGACGGAAACAATGGAAACGGAAACAACGGAAACGGACAGCATTTTTCTCCAGGAACAAGGGATATCGGAGACTTATGGGGCAGGGACGGCCATAAAAGCGTGGAGCTGGGAAGACGGGGGAAACGGCCAGGATCAGCTTCTTGCGTGGAATGAAGGGAACCGTCGGTGGGAAGCGGTAGTCCATATGGACGTCACAGATCAGTCAGGTAATTCTCTCACAAAAGAGGGGGTAGAGAACGTTTTGCTGCAGGTACTGCCGTCTTGTATCACGGCTACCATGGAGGACGGAGGAAAAAAATCTGTGGCGGTGACATGGGATTTTTCTTTTTCCGGCTTTTCATCCGGCGATTTGATGCAAGTGGGAAAAACAGTATCCGTTTTGGCAAAAGGTGAGCTTCCATCCGGTTATACTTTGGGAAGCGGGCGGACTCTTGATGTTAAGCTGGAGGCCTGCGGGCCCAGAAAATTTTTAAACAACTGGAAGTTTGTCCCGCGGGATGAAACTGCCCTGGAAGAGAAGCCCGACGGTACATGGTCCCTGGAACTTTACTCCACATCTTTGGAACCGGAAAAGATCAGGGAAGCGGTAGAAAAGGTGTTGCCGGAAAAGATTTCCTGTCAGGCATATGCTCCCCTGCCCACATCTCCCTTTGCCTGGTGGGATCATGGTTTTACCCAGGAAAAAACAGTAGGTAACATCGTATACGGTTTTTTGGAGGTCCATTGGCTTTTAAACCGTCTGGATACCATGGATTTCCAGGATGGGAAAAGTTATACGATTTGGGCGGAATACGACACTTTGTGGGGGGTGAACGGAAGCGGCGGGCTGATACGTACTTATCTGCCCCTGGATATCACCATTCATTTTATGGATCTTGACAAGTATGTCGTTACAAAAGGCATCTCCGACCCGGAAGGTGCTACGGTGAATCTGTTTGATTACTGGGTTGAAGATACGGGGAAAAAGCCGACTGCGGCCCAGGGAGGAGACTTGCTTCCCAACAGTGATTTCCATTACCGTTATGTGAACCCCGATGGAACGGGGGGATTGTCCAGTACCCCCATTGGGTTTTCAGATGAAAGGGATTGGAATAAGGGGATTAATGCAGGGCACCTTTTGATTTTCGGCGACGGCGTCGTCCATGCCGGCCTTTGGAATAAGGGGGCGGGAGGAGATACGGTTTACGGCAAAAACTACGCCGGAATGGAAAAAATTGTAAAGCCGACCCTGTCGCACGACGGGTATCCCCTGATCAATACGGAACTTGCAAAAAGCCAGATGACGGGAGATGGTTCCAGGGATTATAAAACGATCAGGGATTATCTGCTGGCCGGGGATTGTGACGGAACCAGCAATTATGACGGGTCAAATATCTGGAATCTCAGCAACAAAGTGATTGCTTCCTGGGAAAGAGGGCAGGGGAAGACCCTCGGAATGGACGAAGAATCCCTCAATTACCTGTTTGACCCATCGGTAAGCCATCCCAATAAGACTTCTTATAAAAACGTGACAGGACTCTTCCAGGTGGATGAGGAAGGGTACTATTATTATAACATGCGCAACAATTTTGCGGAGTTTGTGCAGGAGAAAAATGGAGACAGCGACGGGCACTTCAAATTGTATAAACATGCGGCCACATTGCGGACCGACGGAAAAAATGGAGAAATCAGCATAGGGAATTTCTTCCCTTTTAACACCGGTGAAGAGGTATTTACGGGGATCAACGACCAGGGGGCATTGACAAGCGCGGTGAAATGTTCCGGCAATTCCATGAATCATCATCTGGGGATGACGGTATCCATTGACTTCAGGCAGCCTGTAAACGGCAGAATCAATATGGGCAGTAGCGGAAATAAGCCCATGAGTTTTGAATTTGCCGGGGATGATGACGTGTGGGTGTTTATTGATGATGTGTTGGTATTGGATTTGGGCGGCGTGCACAGCGAAATATACGGAACCATCAATTTTGAAACAGGAGAGGTCTATATTGGGCGTGCCTTTAATGAAAAAAAGATTCCTTCCGATCCTTCAGGCCCTGATATGGTGACGGCGACCACCATCAAAAAATTGTTTGAAGAAGCAGGACAGGCAGATAAAACCGCATGGAAAGGGGAGACATTTGCCAGCAACAGCGACCATACGCTGCGGATGTTTTACCTGGAACGGGGAAACTATGATTCCAGTATTGCCCTGCGTTTTAACCTGCAGCCCCGGCTTTATCAGCAGATAAAAAAGGTGGACCATGACGGGAATCCGGTTCGCGGCGTGGGATTTACCATGTATGAGGCTGTGAGGACAGGAGAGGGCTATGCGGCTACGGGAAACGCCCTTGCCAGCCTGATGACGGATCAGGACGGGGTTGCCCGTTTTACGGAGGTGGATTCTGACGGTACGCTTCGGCCTTTTAATTTTGCCGACCGGTATGCGGAAGGAATCTCTGCATATATCTTGAAAGAAACAAGTACTCCGCCGGGGTACAGAAGCCTGCCGGAAGATATTGTGCTGACTTATGATGTGGATACTACCCTGCTGACAGTGGTAAACCGCTGGACCACGGGAGCCTATGCCAATTTTACGGAAACCATTACCGGAAACAATAAGATTACATATGGAAGTTTCGACCGTAACACCGGTAATATTGCCGCAGGAGACAGGCAGGTGGAAACTGCCACGCAGAAAGACGGACTGGTGGTTGCCATTCCCATGTTGTACCAGCGTGAAACAAAACGATGGCAGGCATTATATGGAAGCAATACGGACGGGCTCCATACTGTGACGCCAAAGGGACAGGACACACAGGATTGGGACAGGGCGGTTTTGGAGGCCCTGGTGCGCCAATGTGCCGATGGCAGAAACAGTACGCCTCACTGGTATCTGGAATGGGATGATGAGACAAACCGGCTGGAAGGGTTTTTAAGTGACCTGCCTGGACGGGCGGACCGTTATCAGTTAAATAATACCGGGGACAGTGACATGAAAATGGTTTATGCTATGATTGCCCCTGAAGTTTTTCATTCTCTGCATATTGAGGCCGGAGATTCCCGGAGCCGTTATGCGGCTTTGGGAAATTATATTAACGGCTGCCTCCAGGGAGGAAAAAGTATCACAGATGTGGTGGAAGAAATTTACGGGATAAGTTCTCCGTCTGTGGGGCGGGGACTCAGTTTCCTGAATGTGGACCAGTTTATCCGGATTTTCCGTTCTGTCATTTACGTTCCCAATGAGCGAAGGGAACTGCGGGTATGGAAAGTGGATCAGGATGGAAAGGGGGTCAACGGCACCAGGTTTGGGCTATACACCAGCGCAGCTTGTACCGGTACACCTGTTGCCTCCGGAGTGACGGCAACTGTAGAGGGACGGGACGGCGTCCTTGTCTTTACCCCTCATGACAGTGGATTCCCGGGACATGCGAATATGGAATGGGATCGTTCAGCCAATACAAGATACTATCTGAAAGAAATCAGTGCGCCGCCGGGATATCAGGTGAATCCCAACGTGGTTTCTGTTGTTGTCGGCGTACATTCTATTTATGCGGACGCCGGGATAGATGATGATGGAATCACTGTCATGGCAGGAGTTGGAAAACTGGCGCAGACGCTGACCAAATATGCTGCCGATGAAGAAGTTGAAATTACTTTGAGAGACATTACGGCTTTTGCCCAGGGACAAAGAAGCGATGCTTTTTCTCTGGATGGCTGGGAGGATACCATGCTGGCCGGCACATCTGTGCCTAGAAGCATGAACCTCCATTATGGAATGAATGTGGCGGCAGGCTACGGGCTCCATGATGAGGACGGCGGAGAGACGCTTCAGCCCTTCTTTGTTACCGACGAAGGATTTATCCGCGTGAGGGTGAAGCAGAATTACCGTGCCCTGACAGGTGAGATGTATGGAAGTTCCGGCATTGATACCAATAAAGAAAACCTGGGGAATACGGATATCACCAGCCTGTTCAGTCTCCTGAATATCGTAGTGGTGACAGACCAGACAAAAGCGGACAGTAAAACGGGAGAATTAATGGTCAGTAAGATGGTGAGAGGGGATGGGCTGACAGAGGCAGATTATACGCGCCTGTATCCGTTTGCCCTGACGCTGACAGATGCCAGGGGAAGGGAACTTGGCGGAGAGTATTATTTTTACGGCACCAATAAGGCCGGCTACATAAAGAGTGGAGGCATCATTCCATTACACCATGATGAAAGCGTCACAGTGTTGGGTCTGCCGGAAGGAACAAGGTATCATGTAAGGGAAGCTTCGCTTTCCGGCTGGTACAGTATTCCCACCACCGGAGAGGCCGCGGGGAATATTCTGAGTGGTGAAAGGGCGGCAGCCTTCTTTACCAATACCAATATCAGGCCGGAGTCAGGAGAAATGACGTTACAAAAAACGGTAACGGGAGCAGGAAATACCCGCCGTAATTTTAATTTTGAAGTGAAATTTGTGGGGGAAGATGGAAAAGAACTGGCAGGCAGCTACCCATATATGGGCTCTAAAGTAGGAACCATTTCCAGCGGGGACACGGTACAGCTGAGACATAATGAAAACCTAATGGTTATGGAACTGCCTGTCGGAGCGCATTACAGGGTGACGGAAAAAGAAGCAGACCAAAATGGATATACAACAAAAGCCATCGGGGACAGCGGAGACATTTTTTATGACAGAGAATCAAGGGCAGAATTTATCAACGACCGGGAAACGAAGGAGAAAACGGCTCCCGGTTCGGAAACAGAGAATGGAAAGAAGAACGCCACAGGGGCATTGGACACGGGAGACCATACCCCTCTGTATGCGTGGTGGTGGGCTTTTGGAGTTTCCCTGACAGTGCTGGCCTCCATCTGTTATACTTGCGAAAAACAACGGAGAAGGGCATGGAAAAAGAAATCTTTTGATTTATGAGGCAGGTAAATTGGGGATATGGAAAGTTGTCTATATATCTCATTTATTGCAAAACCGCCGTTTGTTGCTCTGTCTATGTCATTCCTTGAAACAGCGGCTCTCTGACTATAAATTGCCTATGCTAAAATACCTTTCCGGCAAATAATGTTCCCGCCCCTCTGCCCTTTATGATGTCATAGAGGGCAGAGGGGTGTTTTCCATTTGTGATGATTGTATCTATGCCCTGCGCGGTAGCTAATCCGGCGGCTCTTAATTTTGTTTTCATATCGCCTGTGCCGCGCATTGAACCTGCCCCTCCCGCAAGGGAATATACGTCTTCATCAATCTGATCGATCCGTTTTATTAGTTTCGCGTTGGTGTGCAGACGCGGATCAGCGTCATACAGACCGTCTATATCCGACAGAATGACCAATCGCTTCACTCTGCATAAAACGGCGACAACAGCAGAAAGCACGTCATTATCGCCAAACAGCCTGTCCTCTGATTCTATCTCCGTGTAACTGACAGAATCGTTTTCATTTACTATGGGAATGATTCCCATTTCAAGTAATGCGTTAAATGTATTTATCAGATTTTCCTTTTTTTCTTCCTGCTCAATATCATTTGCATTTAACAGGATTTGCGCGATTGTCTTATCATAATCGCCAAAAAATTTGTCATACAGGTACATAATGCTGCATTGCCCTACTGCCGCCGCTGCCTGCTTCATACGCATACTGGCGAGGCGTTCTTTCATGTTCAGTTTATTTGTTCCTACCGCAATCACGCCGGAAGATACTAGGACCACTTCATATCCCATGTTCTGAATATCAGACAGCGTACACGCAAGGCGGTCAAAGGAACGCAGGTCGCTTTTTCCCATTTCATTTGTCAGGGTGGAAGTCCCTACTTTTATCACTATCCTGTTTTAGTAAAGTCCCATGTCACACCTCAATCGCAACTGCCGTATGTTTGGTATAGGGCAGAAATTTCCGGTAAATATCTTCCGTCCGTATTTTCATGTAGCCTGTTGTCGTACCGTCGCTGCACCCATACCATTCTTCTGAAAGCACTTCTTTGTCAAATATAATCTGCACCTTGTTTTCCCCGTCTAAAAGACTGCCAAAAACAGTAGCCGCGCCAATTTTTGTGCCGAGCATCGTTTCCATATCTTCTGAAGGGGCAAAGGAAACGCGGGCAACTCCCAGCGCATTACCGAAATCTTTCGAGCGGAACGGCTTGTTTCCTATTGTAATGAACAAGTAAAACTGTGTCTGCTGGCGGTTATAGAGAAACGACGTTTTCACCATGCGCATATTTAGTTTTTCATTGATGGCGATACAATCCTCCATTGTGATTGCCTCATCTGTATCGACGCGCTCAAAAGGAATTTGCAGTTTTCCCAATACTTCGTAAACAAGTTCCTGAAGCCTTGTCTGAAAATGAGAGAGGGCTTCGGTCTGAATTTCACTTACATAAAACATTTTCGGTCACACTCCTGCCCTGACTTTTTTGTGTATTCAGTTTATCATTTACTTTGCGATAACAAAAGCGAATGTTTATCATAGAAAACATGATGAAATCAGATACAAGGCGGTAGCGATATGGATATGAATATTCAAAAATACATGGCGTTTGTAAAAACGGTGGAGTATGGCAGTTTTACAAGAGCCGCTGAAATGCTGAATTATTCCCAATCCGGCATTAGCCGTATGATTAACGATTTGGAAAAAGAGTGGAAAGTTGTCTTACTGGAAAGGGGAAAGTCCGGCGTAAAGCTGACCAGCGACGGAATGAAACTTCTTGCGAACCTTGAAAAAATCCCGGTGGCATCTTTATGTGACGAACCGTTTATGTTATTGGAAAAAGGGGCAAAAGCAGAGGTTTCGGAAATATTTGAGCGTTGTAATCTGACACTCAAAATTCATTTTACAACATGGGACGACTACGCTATCATGTCAATGGTGGAAAGCGGGCTTGGTATCAGCATTTTGCCGGAACTGATATTGAAGCGTGTCCCCTACGGAATCGTTGCGAAAGAATTAGATGTACCTGCATATAGAAAAATCGGTATTGCCCTCCGAAGCAAGAAAAATGCTTCCCTTGCGGTAAAGCGGTTCTTAGATTATTTGCAGTACCGTTAAATTCCTCAAGGCAGATATGAAAAATGGCGTACTAATCCTGTACAATATTGCAGGTAGTAAGAGGATTTTAAGAGGGTTTGGGAACCTTTTTCTTTGGTGGCGCTAAATCCGTTCACTTCCATTCCGACTGTGGTACTATTTTCTCGTTAAAGGAATAGTGGTTAGGGGAAAGGAAAGGGTATTTAGTATATCTTTATTTAATTGCGTTGGATTTTCCGACGTCGGATAATCCGGTATCGGAAAATCTAATATCGGGTTTTCCGGTGTCCGGTTTTCCAATACCGGGCAAACTCGATTGAGATTCTTTTGGAAAACAGTCATAGCTTCAGCACTCCGTTTGCTGTGGGTATGTTACGCAATAGAATGCCATTTTGCCGGGGCTAGATATAAAATCCTTATTATCGGCAAAAACACACTTGCAAAGCCGCATGATAAATGATTTGGAAAAAGAATGGAATGTTTCCTTTCAGGGCAAAAAAATAAGGCCGGGAACCTGTTTTTAGATTCCCGCCCTACGGTTTTACTATGCTGTCCGTTCTGCTTTCAGTTTTTTCACTTCGTCAAGTGGAAGTCCTGCATATTCCGCTATTTTTTCAAGTGTCAACATTCCATCTGCCAACATTCTTTTAGCAGTATTTATTGCCCCTTCTTTTATGCCCTCTTTTACACCCTCTTGTAAAGATTCTTTTCTCATATC
>JAAWCJ010000004.1 GCA_022793195.1 Lachnospiraceae bacterium
GAAGCCACGGCGAACGCTGAAAAGTTTATGAAAGTGGTACGCAAGTACACCAGCTTTGAGGAACTCACCCCTACCCTGTTGCGGGAGTTTGTGGAGAAAATCGTAATCCACGAATCGGAAGCCCTTGACGGGAAACGCCGGAGGAAGCTCCGCAGACAGGAAATCGAAATCTATTACTCTTTTGTCGGCAAGGTAGAGCTGCCCGACTAAAGCCCGACCCGTCCGGCAGTCAGCCGGACAGGGAACGGCAAAATTTTTTACACTTCTTTTACTTCTTTATCTCACATGAGCAAAGGCCAGTGGGAGGCGGCAAAGGCGATGGCCCTTCCTCTTCCCTATACAGTGATACGTATTATTCTGCCTCAGGTGCTTTTAGTATGTTTTCCGGCTATTATCGGTGAGATCGTATTACTGGTAAAGGGTACTGTTGTAGCATCGACAGTTGGATGTATGGAGATGACGAGGGAGGTTTCCTACTTGCTGCCGATTTTTGCCCACCCGCTGCTCCTGTACGGACTCGTACTAGTTGTCTTCTTTATTATCTGCCGGATCGTTACGATAATCGGTACGAAACTCGAGAAGAATGTTGTAAGTAAAATTATGGGGGATATTCATGGGACAAAATAAAGAAGCGATTCTTTCATTGAATCATGTGGCTAAACGTTTTGGGGACTTAACGGTCTTAGACGATGTCAGCTTAGACGTTTGTGAACATGACATCATTGTGTTATGCGGCCCCAGCGGTGGCGGAAAGAGCACGTTGTTGCGCACGATTAATGGACTTGAATCCATTCAATCTGGTGAGATTATTTACCGCGGGACACCGGTAACACAAAAAAATATCCGTGAAGTAAGAAAACATGTGGGAATGGTATTTCAGCAATTTAATCTTTTTCACAATCTGACGGTGCTGGACAATCTGACCATCGCGCCGGCTAAAATATTGGGGCGCAACAAAAAAGAGCTGGCCGTGCGGGCGAAAGAATATTTGGAGGCCTTTAATGTGGCGGACAAGGCGAACGTATATCCACATGCTCTTTCCGGAGGGCAAAAGCAAAGAATAGCTATCATACGCTCAATGATGATGGATCCGGATATTATCCTGTTTGATGAGCCTACATCTGCCCTGGATCCGGAAATGATAAAAGAAGTTTTGGATGCGATGCGGCGTCTCTCAAAAATGGGAATGACGATGCTGATTGTGACACATGAAATGGGGTTTGCCAAAGAAGTGGCTACCAGGATTTGTTTTTTGGAGAATGCGAAGATTTTGGTGAATGCAGAGAAAAAAGAATTTTTTGCGGATAATCAGAATGAACGCCTTAAACAGTTTTTGTCAGTAATTTTAAAACACTAGTTAAAAAACCTGAAAGAAAAATCATTGAATGGGGAGGCACTATGGAACATCAGACGATTGTTAAAACCTATAGAGAAAACAAAGGGATTTTTAAGCTTATTCCAGTTTTTGTACCACGTCCGTTTTCTACTCCGGGTTATCGCTTAAGGTTACATCCGGATGATTACTTTGCTTTTGGTACGAAAAGAGGGGCGATTAAAGAGCGGTGGTTTTCCAGTACAATTAAATGCAATAATGGGCCTTTGGCAATGGAGGATGAAGGCCTGAGCTATGTGGCGTTTGGGCCGGAGGCAGAAGATAAATTTTTGTTTAAAGATGCGGTAGAAGTACTGGGGGCCAGCTTGATTGGAGAAGATATGATGGAGAGATACGGGACATGGCCCATGTATTCCAAATTTTTTGATTATGATGTGCCGTTATTCCATCATCTGCATTTGGGATTTAATGATGCGGCTAAAGTGGGGGTATTAGGGAAACCAGAAGCATATTATTATCCGCCGCAGTATAATAATTATCCTGGTAACATGCCCGTTACTTATTTTGGGTTTGATCCGGACTGCAGCAAGGCGGAGGTTAGAAAACGCTTGGCATAATATGAAAGTGCGGATAACCGAATTACAGAGTTATCGCGCGCATACAGAATTCAATTAGGAACCGGATGGTATACTGCTCCAGGCGTATTACATGCGCCTGGTTCCTACCTTACTTATGAACCACAGTGGAACAGTGATGTAAACTCAGTTTACGAAAACGTGGCTTCCGGAGAAGTGTATGACCGGCATTTTCTGGTGGAAAATATGCCGGAAGAAGAACAGGATAATCTGGATGCAGTTATGGATTTAATGGATTGGGATAAAAATGTAGATCCCCATTACTGTGAACATTATTTCTGCCCGCCGCTTCAGGCGTCCGCGGAAGAAAATGTATATGAGGAAAAATGGATCGTTTATGGAAATCCATACATCGGAGCAAAAGAACTGACAGTATTTCCTGGAAAAAGGATTACCATAAAAGATACCGGCGCATATGGCTGTGTTTTGACACAGGGACATGGAATGATTGAAGGCTATGAGTGTGAGGCGGCAGGAATGCTTCGGTTTGGCCAGAGAAGTGCGGACGAGTTTTTTGTGGGGGCCGAAGCGGCGCATAAAGGAGTTACTATTGTGAATAGGTCGTCCTGTGAACCCTTGGTGATGTTGAAACATTTCGGCCCTAATCACCCGGAGATGCCTTAGAAACCAGATACATAACAGAATAGAACCTGAAAGCAGGGATGATTACAGGGGCGGCACTGGCACGAAAGCTGATGTTGCCTCTGATTTTTGTGAAGTGTTTTTGTACCGGCTTGCTATCCAGCCTTTATCCGGGTATACTGGTGTAAAGAGAGGGGGATAATCAAAGGAATCCCTGATGGAACATTTTGACGTGGAGGATTAGAGACTTTGACTGGATGGAGCGCGGTTTTTTTGCTGGCAATGGTTATACTTTTGTATTTTCTTATGATTATGCCCCATATGTTCGGAAAACCGGATGTTTCCCGGTTTTTCGGGGTACATTACGCCCACCGGGGGCTGCACGACAATGGTTCCGGTGTGCCGGAAAATTCGCTGCCCTCGTTTTTGCGGGCGGTGGAAGCGGGATATGGGATTGAACTGGATGTGCAACTTACAAAAGATGAACAAGTGGTAGTGTTTCATGATAATACGTTAAAAAGGGTTTGCGGTGTGGACGCTCCTGTCAATTCCATGACCTACAGGGAGCTTAAAAGCCTCTGTCTGCTGCATACGGAGGAACGGATTCCATTACTTTCAGAGGTACTAAAGGCAGTGGGTAGCCGTGTTCCCCTGATTGTGGAAATCAAAATGGTAGATTCCAAAACCAGAGTCTGTGTTTTGGCAGACCAGATACTCCGGAACTACCGGGGGATTTATTGTGTGGAATCGTTTCATCCCCTGGCGGTTTACTGGTATAAAAAAAACCGGCCGGAAATAGTAAGGGGACAGCTTTCCGCCGACTTTAAAAAAGAAGGGGAAAGAGAGACATTCCCCATGTGGATTGCACATCATCTTTTGACGAATTTTATCACAAGGCCGGATTTTATTGCTTATTCCCACAAAGGCGCAGGCGTACCGGCCAGGCGGATTTGCCGCCGTCTTTACCGGAACCTGTCGGTGGCCTGGACCATTCGGTCGGAGGCAGAACTGGAGGCGGTGAAAGATCAGTTTGATTTATTTATTTTTGAAGGGTTCCGGCCCAAATAAACGGGTGGATGAAAAATTGTTTTCCCTCTTTTTCTGGGAATAATGCCGGTGAAACGGTACATACTGACTGTAAATGCCGATATTGAAAGAAACTGAAGAAAGAGGGAAGATCCATGACAGGAAGAAAATTTCAGAGGGGAAAAGCCAGCATTGAATTTTCAGACGGCCCTAAAATCATCGGACGGGCTTCTGTGGCCGGAAAGAAAGAGGGAGAAGGTCCGCTTGCCGAGTATTTTGATGTGATCGAGTGGGATCCCATGGTGGGATGTGATAACTGGGAAGCCGCAGAAAGTGCGCTTCAGAAGAAAGCAGCGGATTTGGCCATTGAGAATGCCGGACTGGTGAGAAATGAAGTTCGTTACTTATTTGCCGGGGACTTGCTGGGGCAGCTGATAGCCACATCTTTCGGTACTGTAGACTTGGAAATCCCGGTTTTCGGGCTGTATGGAGCCTGCTCTACCATTGGGGAGGCCCTTTGCCTGGGAGCCATGACTGTGGAAGCAGGATATGCCGATTATGTGATGTCTATGGCTTCCAGCCATTTTGCCAGCGCGGAAAAGCAGTTCCGTTTCCCGCTGGAATATGGAAACCAGAGGCCGTTGTCCACCACCTGGACCATTACCGGCTGCGGCTCCTTTATTTTGGGAAATCAGGGAGGAAACGTCAGGATATGTGGTATTACACCGGGAAAAATTGTGGATATGGGACTAAAAGATTCCATGAATATGGGTGCTTGTATGGCTCCGGCGGCCTGCGATACCATATGCCGGAACCTGGAGGATTTCGGAAGAAAACCGGAAGACTATGATAAAATTATCACTGGGGACCTGGGAGAAGTGGGACAGAAAATCCTTCTGGATTTTATGCGGAGCCATGGTTACGAAATAGAAGGGCGCCATATGGACTGCGGCATTGAAATTTTTGACAAAGAAAGTCAGGATACTCATTCCGGGGGAAGCGGCTGCGGTTGTTCGGCCATTGTGCTTGCTGCTTATATCCTACCGAAGCTGGAATCGGGAGAATGGAACAGAGTGCTGTTTTTGCCTACCGGAGCTCTGCTTTCCAGCACCAGTTATAATGAAGGGCAGAGTGTGCCGGGAATTGCCCATGGGGTGGTGCTGGAGCACTGCTAGAGTGTTGACGCGTTAGTTTGTAAAAAAATGGAATTTTAGCTAAAATGGTTGACATTTAGAAAAAGATAAGTTAAAATAAAAGCACCGTCGGATCTGGCGGTGCTTCTTTTCGGGGATTCTCCCGATGATTCCATGAAATTAAAAGGGATAATGTATGAGGTGAGTATATGGCCTGTATGGTCGGAGACATCCTTTATGGGACTTACCGGATTCTGGACGTGCTGGGAAAGGGTGGAAACGGTACGGTGTATTTGGCGCGCCATGAACGTGGAGGCAGGCTTTGGGCAGTCAAGGAAATAGCCGGTGAGAAAAACCATCTGATTATGGAAGCAGAGCTTTTGAAAAAACTGCACCATCCGGGACTTCCGGTGGTGGGGGATGTTTTAGAGCAAAACGGAATGTTATATTTGGTCATGGATTATATAGAAGGGCGTTCTCTGAAAGAAATTCTGGATGAGGAGAAAATATGTAGCCAGGCTCAGGTGGTTGATTGGGGACTTCAGCTTTGTGCAGTGCTTTCCTACCTGCATACACGAAAACCCCCGGTGATCTACCGGGATATGAAACCATCCAATGTCATGCAGAGGGAGGACGGGAGTCTTGTGTTGGTGGACTTCGGGACGGCCAGAGAACAGAAGGAGGAGGCGGACGGGGACACGGTCTGTTTGGGAACCAGAGGATATGCGGCGCCGGAACAGTATGGGGGATACGGACAGACAGGACCCCAGACAGATGTGTATGGGCTTGGCGCAGTCCTCTACCATTTACTGACCGGATACAGCCCAGCAGCTCCACCATACTGTTTTTTATCCCTCAGGAGTATACGGCCGGAGCTTTCGGGAGGACTGGAAAAAATTCTTCAGTGCTGTACCAGGGAGGATCCGGGGACACGGTACTCTTCCTGTAAAGAGCTGGCCTGGGCTTTAGAGCATTACAGAGAACTGGATGAGGAATATATCAGACAGAGGAAAAGAAAAAAGAGGATTTTTACTATATGTATGGCTATTACGGCCATGTCATTTGCAGGAAACCTGGTGATGGAGTTTTTGGAGCGACAGGCGATTGCCAATACGTATCAGGCACGGATTTCGGAAGCGCAGTGGGCCATTGGAGCAGAAAACAGGCTGGCTGCCTGCCGCAGGGCCATCGGCCTGGAGCCGGGGCTGGCTGTAGGGTATGAGCGCCTGTTTAAGATTTTTCTGGAGGACGGAGGATTTTCTGCAGAGGAGGAGAGGATTTTTCGCGAAATTTTAAATGAGCGGAAGGCGGGGGGAAGTACTTTTCTGGAATATTTGGAGTCTGAAAAAGAGCAGTACAGGAGGGTTGCTTATGAAGTGGGACAGGTATATTTTTATGATTATGAGGAAGTGGATGGAAAGAGGGCGTCGTTTCGATGGCTTTTGGCGGCAGCTGAGGCGAAACCGGGAGAAGGGCTTTCTGAAAGGGAAATTTTCCGGGCCAGGATTTTGAGTAAAATTGCGGAGTATTATGACGGACTGGATATTCAGAGGAAAAATGGGGATACGGAAGCTTCTTATGGGGAGTACTGGGACGATTTAAGGGCGCTATCAGATCAGGAGATCGAGGAAGTGGACAACAGGACAACAGCTCTTTTGGCAGACCGGGAACTGACAGTTCAGCTGGCGCTCCGTGTGGAACAGTTTAAAAGGGCCGGTGTCAGCCGGATTTCTATGGAGGAGGCCCTTTCCGGCGTGGAAAAACGAATGGAAAAATGGGAGCAGGAGAAAGAAGGGTCGGAATATGAAGTACGTTTAAGGCGGGAAGTTAAAGATGGGGTTTTGACTGCAGAACGGGCATTGGAAGCAGCTTTTCCGGCCCGGGAGGAGGAGAATGGAACAGGAAACAATCAGGATATTTCATAATTGGTCAAAAATATTGAAGGCTGGCTGGATTTTGGGGTTGATAATTTTAATTATTTTATTCCGTCGGTTTCAATATGGGAAAATATGCATGAGGGCGATTAAGGGGTGGAGGGGGAAACAGGTGAGAAAAAAAGATGAAAAGAAAAGGAAAGGGAGAACTTCAAAAAGGAAACTGTGTAGGAGCATTGTGGCGGTCTGCCTGGCAGTTTTCATTCCGGCGCCGGCAGTTTCTTTTGCAGAACAAGGCCCTATCCCATATTTACAGACTGAAAAAGCGGAAGTGGTGTCCGCGGGACAGGAGAATATTACCGTGGAGGTTAAGGGGGACAGCCTTCGTCCCAATGTTTACCGGGATACGGCAGTGGCAGAAATTACATATTATGAAAAGAATTTTGACTGTGAAAGCATTGTGATAAAAATTGGCGATGAGACAGGGAAAGAAACAAGGCTTACCTTTGAAGGCGGAGTATGGAAAGGGGAAACAGGGCTGGGAGAGGGAGTTTTGGAAGTGATTCCTTATATACGGGAGGATGATGACGGAGAGAGCCGGAAATACTGGATTTTGGACAGCGAAGAGGGGAGACCGGAACATACCGAAAACAGGACCGTGAAAATGAGGTTCCGATTTCCAAAAGAGGGGAGTTTTACAATCCGTGAAGTGTCCGGAAGGGATTTAGCCGGAAATATTTCCAGCCTTTCGGAACCTGTTTTTGTAACTGTTGACCGGACGCCGCCGGAGTTTCAGATTTCCCTTCCCGAAGAGAAACTGAACCATGAGGGATATTACAGCCATCCGATTACGGTCTGGCTATTTTTGAAGGAACATAATTTCAATCCTGAGGAGAAAGACAACCTTCCCCAGGTTATATTAAAAACTGGGGAAGGGGATGTGGCCCCGGTGGAAAAAGCAGAAAATATGTGGAAAATGGCCCCGGAAAAAGGGAAGGACTGGTATAAGTTTCCACTCAATGTGGGAGAAGATGCGAATTACCGGATCCAGGTTTCCTATGAAGATCCGGCAGGATGGCCCCTCACAGAGAAAAGTGAAAAGGAAAAAGTATTTACAGTGGATATGACAGAACCGGAGTTTGGCACCATTACATCCATGGGAGAGAGTTGGAATATGCTGATGGAGCAGATCACTTTTGGAAAGTATTCGTCAAAGGCAGAACCGGTGGTTTTTGAAGGACGGGACAGTATCTCCCCGGTAGAGCCGTTACAGTATTTTTGTTCGGAACGGGAAATGACGAAAGCAGAGCTTAAGGCCCTTCCGGAGAAATACTGGCAGACAGGAAACACTCTGCTTCTTGTCCCGGATACAAAGGCGGTGGTTTATCTGAAAGTGACGAACTATTCAGGCCTCAGCAATTATTTCAGTTCATCTGGTTTCATAGTAGAAGATAAAGGGCCTGTTATTACACTGGAGCCGAAGGGGAATCGTTTTCCAGAAAGCGGAATCTACCGTGGTGATGTGGAGATTGAGGTTTCTTTGGAGGAGCCAAAAGAAACGGGGGTTGTTTCCGGTATTAAACGGGCGGAATATCTGCTGGAGGCGGAAAGGGGAGATGGAAGAGAACTTTTGAGGAGGGAAACACTGATGGAATCCGACGATTCGGAGGGAATGAATTCTGATATAAACGAAAGGTGGCAGGAGACGATTTTTCTGGCAGCAGGAGATTATGACGGAGAGAAGCTCTGGCTTACGGTACGGGCGGAGGACAGGGCTGGAAATCAATCGGAAAAAAGTGTTTTTTTGGCCATTGATGTGACAGCGCCAAAGCTGGAGGTCATCTACGGGGAAGAGAAACCTGAAAATGGCATGTATTACAATCAGGAAAGAAAAGTACGTCTCATTGTCCGGGAATCCAATTTTTCCGAAGATCATCTGTGGCTGTTTATCACAAATACAGAAGGGGATTTACCGGAAATTTCGGAATGGAGCCACAATGGAGCGGTACATAGCTGCCAGCTTACATTTTTTGAGGATGGAGATTATACGTTTTCTGTAAAATGCGAGGATTTAGCAGGATATGTGTCAGAAACAACCCCCAACTCTTTTACCATAGACCGGACGCCACCGAAAATTTCCGTAGTATTTTCAGAAGAAGCAAAGGCCCAGAACGGCCAATATTATGCTTCTGAAAGGGAGGCGGAGATTACCATTGAGGAGCATAATTTTTGGAAGGATGGAGTACAGGATGAGATTAAGGCATTGTTTGACGACGGGGAATCCGGAGGTTTGGACGTAGGGGAATTTGACAACCGGGGGGATATCCATACGGCCAGGGTTGTGTTTCGGAAAGACGGGGATTATCATTTTCAGCTTGGATGCGCGGATATGGCTGGAAACAGGGAAAAAGAGCATTTTGAAGAAAAGTTTTCCATAGACTGTACTCCGCCGGCAATACAGGTTTCCGGGATTGAGAATGAATCGGCCAATAGAGGAACTGTGGAAGCAGTGGCAGTCTGGGAGGACAAACGCCTGCGGAAGGAAAGTGTAAAACTGGAAGTGCTGCGTTTAGATCGTATGGTGGAAAGCAGGGATTATCAATACCGGGAACTTGCAGGGACAGAGGAAAAGACAGTGAAGGAATTGCTTTCGGACAGCTTTCCCAACAGGGAGGAAGTGGACGGGCTGTATCTTTTAAAGGCGTTTGCAGCCGACCGGGCGGGAAACAGGGCAGAAAAGGAAGTGTTTTTTTCAGTCAACCGCTATGGTTCTGTTTATGAAGTGGCAGGAGAATCGAAAAAATGGCTGGGGACAGGGGAATATCCCTATTTGCAGAAAGAACAGGATGTAATCCTGCGGGAATATAATGTAGATCCGGTGGAGGATTATCACGTGGCAGTAAATCGGAATGGGATGATTTTCCCATTGGCGGAGGGGAAATCATTCAGCCGTGAAAAAGTTTCGACGCAGGGTTCCGATTCCGGCTGGATGGCGTATGAATATAAAATTAACAAAGAAATTTTTGAACCGGAAGGGGACTATGAAATTCTTTTGTATTCTGAAGATAAAGCCGGAAATAAAATGGGAAATGTGTCGGCAAAAAATATGGAGCGGTCGGTCTCTTTTGCTTTTTCCATAGATAAAACAGGTCCATCGGTGCTTCTTTCAGGGGCGGAAGACGGAGGCAGGTATAAAACGGATAAGCTCCGGCTTTTTCTGGATGTCCGTGACAATATGTTTTTACAGAAGGTGGAAATACGGACACAGGGAAAAAAGTATTGTTATGAGGGAGCAGAAATTGAACAGAGTTTTTCGCAAAGGGGACTGGAGATAGTGCTTTCAGGGGCGGATGACTGGCAGGCTTTGGAGATCTATGCGGAAGATAAGGCTGGAAACCGTCTGGAGACAGGGAATGGGCACGGAACAGGGGCAGACGGATGTTTGGAATGGCAGTTTCTTGTGACTTCAGACTGGTGGATACAATTATACAGGAATCCTTTCAAACTCTTTTTGGTGGCAGTATTTGCCGGAGGGATTCTGGCAGCAGGATTTATTTTCATTATTTACAGGAGAAAGAAAAATCAGAGATGGGGAACCGTAGGCAAAAGAAGACATTTGTGATAAAATAACCGTAATCTATAGAATGTCTGGAGGGAATACGGAGTGAATTACTTAATTGGTATTGATTTGGGAACTTCTGCCACAAAAACAGTATTGTTTGATGAAGAGGGGAATGTGATTTCATCGGCTTCAAAGGAATATCCTTTGTACCAGCCCCAGAACGGATGGGCAGAACAGGAACCGGAGGATTGGAAAAACGCGGCTCTGGAAACAATCGCAAGAGTGGTGAAGGAATCCGGTGTGGACAAAGAAGCAATTAAAGGGCTGGGGATTTCAGGACAGATGCACGGCCTTGTTATGCTGGATGAGGAGAATCGGGTCATCCGCCCTTCCATCATCTGGTGTGACCAGAGGACGGCCAGGGAATGTGAGGAAATCACGGAGAAAGTAGGGGCAAAACGTATTATCGAGATTACGGCGAATCCGGCGCTGACCGGATTTACAGCTTCCAAGATTCTCTGGGTAAGGAATCACGAGCCGGAGAATTATGCCAAATGCCGTCATATTTTGTTGCCAAAAGATTATGTCCGTTTGATTCTGACAGGAGAATATGCAACAGAGGTATCGGATGCTTCCGGTATGCAGCTTTTGGATGTACCTAACCGCTGTTGGTCCGATGAGGTATTGGAGAAGCTGGAAATCGATAAGGGGCTTTTGGCAAAAGTCTATGAGTCCCCTGAAATAACAGGGACGATTTTGCCGGAAATAGCAAAACTGACAGGGCTTTCTGAAAAGACGGTTGTAGTGGGCGGAGCAGGAGATAATGCAGCGGCAGCGGTGGGGACAGGAGTTGTCAGAGATGGAAAAGCATTTACCACCATTGGAACCAGCGGAGTCGTATTTGCCCATAGCAAAAACGTAACCATTGATCCCAAAGGCAGGGTACATACTTTTTGCTGTGCGGTTCCCGGTTGCTGGCATGTGATGGGCGTGACCCAGGGGGCGGGGCTATCTCTTCAATGGTTCCGTAATAATTTCTGCCAGGATTATATGGAGCGGGCAAAGGCAGAAAATTGTGACGCCTATGATTATATTAACCAGGATGTGGAGAGTGTGCCTCTTGGGGCAAACCGCCTGATTTACCTTCCGTATCTGATGGGAGAGCGCACACCCCATTTAGACCCGGATTGCCGTGGTGTATTTTTTGGACTCTCTGCCATCCATACGCGTAAAGATATGCTCCGTGCCGTGATGGAAGGCGTCTCCTACTCTATGAAAGACTGCAATGATATTTTGAAAGAGATGGGAGTGGAGGTTGCAGATATGATGGCCTGCGGCGGCGGTGGAAGAAGCGCTGTGTGGCGTCAGATGCTGGCGGATATGTACGGCTGCACTGTGAAAACTGTGGCTGCCAAAGAAGGCCCCGCTTTAGGTGTGGCAATCCTGGCAGGTGTAGGCGCCGGGATTTATGAAAGCGTGGAGGCGGCCTGTGACCGGATGATTCATACGGACAAGTCCTGCAGCGCCATTGCGGAAAACACGGAGAAATATAATGAGTACCACAAGATTTATAAAAACCTGTACGGTTGCCTAAAGGGACAGTACAAAGAACTTGCGAAACTGTAAATGAAATCATCATAAGCGTCAGGCAGCATCCGCAAAACCCCGGTTTTATATATTAAACGCCCCGCCGGTTTCATCCTGTTTTTGCCAAGCAGGCTGAAACCGGCGGGGGCAACTGGTGGAACAGCGAAGCTGCTTCTGTCATATGGTTATTCTTCCAGTAGTTTTTTATATTCCACGACTACTTTTGCCATGGCAGAAGGCCCGGGTGCTCCCAAAACAGTACGTTTCTCCACACATGTCTTCAGGCTGATGGCATCGTAAATGTCTTCTTCAAAGACAGGGCTGATGGCCTTATATTCTTCGAGACTCATATCGTCCAGGGCAATTCCCCTATCAAGACAATAGAGAACCAGACGGCCGACGATACCGTGGGCATCACGGAAAGGAATCCCGTGGTTTACCAGATAGTCTGCGGCGTCAGTGGCATTGGTAAAACCATTTGCAGCGCTTTTTTCCATGATTTCTTTGTTAAACTTCATGGTTTCCAGCATACCGGTGAAGAGGGCGATACAGCCTTTGGTGGTATCAATGGCATCAAATACCAGTTCTTTGTCCTCCTGCATATCTTTATTGTAAGCGAGAGGGATTCCTTTCATGGTTGTCAGAATAGAGACGAGGGCGCCATATACCCGGCCTGTTTTTCCTCTCACCAATTCAGCAATATCCGGATTTTTTTTCTGGGGCATAATGCTGCTTCCGGTACTGTAGGCGTCATCCAGTTCCACAAACTGATACTCATTGGAATTCCAGAGAATCATTTCTTCACAAAAACGGCTCAGATGCATCATGACAGTGGCCATGGCGCTGCAAAGCTCGATCAGATAATCACGGTCTGACACAGAATCCATACTGTTTCTGGTGGCACAATCAAAACCCAGAAGGGATGCGGTATATTCCCTGTCCAGAGGATAGGTAGTTCCGGCCAGGGCTCCTGCGCCGAGAGGGCAGGTATTCATTCTCTTTCGGATATCGGAAAGGCGGCTCCTGTCACGGAGGAACATCTCAAAATATGCACCAAAATGATGAGAAACAGTCACAGGCTGGGCTTTTTGGAGATGGGTAAAACCAGGCATGTAAGTTTCCAGATTTGATTCTATGATGGTTAAAAGTGCGTGGAGGAGATTTTTAAGGAGGGAATCAAGCTGGCTGATTTCATCCCGGATATAAAGTTTCATATCCAGGGCTACCTGGTCATTTCGGCTCCTGCCGGTATGAAGCTTTTTCCCCACATCGCCTATACGCTGTGTGAGAACGGCTTCCACAAAGCTGTGGATGTCTTCTGCGGCGGGATCAATTTCCAACGTACCGTTTTCCACATCTGTCAAAATCCCCTCCAGCCCCTCTACAATTTGCTGTTTTTCGGAATCAGTCAGGATTCCCTGCTTTGCCAACATGGTCACATGGGCGATACTTCCGTGGATATCCTGGCGGTAAAAACGCTGGTCAAAAGAAATGGAAGCATTGAATTGATTGACCAGAGAGTTCTCTTCTTTAATAAAACGGCCTCCCCATAATTTCATGGTATAATCCTCCCTTTTTGTATCTTTTCTGTCTTTTTCTAATTCTTTGTTTTTGAGGCTTCCTGCGTATTTGCCTGTATATTTTTATCTATATTGCTGTTCTGTGCCGTATCCGTTGAATCCATCTTTTCCTGTTCTACGCGTTTCAAATTTAATTTCTTTTGCCCAGAGGGTAAGGGGGCTTCAGATTGAAGTTGCCTTGAAGGCTTATGATACATCCGCCCAATCAATATGGAGAGAATCAGAAGAAGTGCGGACACTACTGAAATCATTACTCCAAGTAAAAGACCGTCAGGTCTGTAGGAAAGTTCTATGGAATGGGCGCCCGCAGTTACCGGAATCGCCAGCATGGTATCGGCAAAAACAACAGGTTCTGTTTCTACATTGTCTACTTTGACAGTCCACCCTTTTTCATAGGGGATGGAAGTATAAAGGAGCCCGTCATAGGGGGCGGTAATACGCCCGGTTACGGAGGTGTCCGTATAGTGATCTGCGATAAAAGGAGTTTTACCCAGAGTGTCCACCAGGGTTTCAAGTTGTGTAAGGTCAAGCCGGTAAGCTTCGGCAGTGAAATTTTGATCATCCTGTTCTGTGGTTAAAGAGACAAATGTTCCCGCTTCCAGTTTTCCAAGGTCCAGGAAAAATCCACGGTTTACATTGGAAAAATCCTTTGTGATATCTCCGGTAGAAAGAGTGACATTTTTAATGGAGGAATTTGTGACATCGATGTAATAAAAACCTGTTTCCGGTATGGTGAGGGTATATTCTCCGATGGAAGAGGAGGTATCCACAACAGGAATGAGGATATTATCGCATCCTGCGGCGCCGGCAAAGGTGTTTTGGCATACAGCAGGGCTTGCAGCCTGGTAATTCCAGCGTTTTTCCATGTCGGAGGGAAGCAGAAAACCGATGGGGAGACTGAAACGGTTCTCATAAAGGTTCACGTTTCCGTCGGTCTTTCGCAGCGTATATAACTCGCTGTCAAGCTGATCGGTAGATAAGGTATATTTTACACCGAATAAAGCTGAGACGAAAGGCGTTGCCCCTGTAAAACTATAAGCATTTGTATTTCCCTCCAGTCCAAGAGCCTTATATAAATCAGTCAGGTGGGAGTTGGCAGTGGAGGAAAACAGGGATGCAGAATGATACCCGGCCAGAGCCGCATCATTTTTTGTTTTCCGTGGTTCTTTTTCCATGCGGAACAGGCTTGTGTCTTCCTGCTCGATGGAACTGGCCAGGGCCCGGAAAGAGTTCTGGTTTTCCAGGTAAGAGCTGCGGCTTACGGTGGTAACACTGGTGATGGCAGTATTCATGCTGGCTTCTATGGCAATGAGCGCAACAGCTAAGATAGCCAGGGCGGGCGCGTAGGCCTTGCGGTTTTTGTGGTAATAAAGCAACAACGCATAAAGCCCCACAAAAAGAAGGGTTACATAGTAGATTTTGAAAGAAAAAGTTTCTTCCGTGATAATGACTTCACACAGAAAGATAAAAGCAACAACACCCCAAAAAGAGCCGGAAAACTGTGCCCTGGTATTGGCCTCCAGCTTTCTGTAGGCTTCATAACACATGGTAAGAATCAAAATAATATAAAGGAAGGACTGGCGGGCAGGAAGGCTGTTGGGGAAATGGAATCCGTGCCATACAAAATTGGGGAGATTCAGGGAAAATCCAATGAGCATAACAAAAAGCAGGATACCTTTGACGGTTTTTTCCCTGAGAGAAATTTTGCTGTTTGCCATATAAAGAGGGAGGAGCATCAGTATTCCAACTCCACAGTAAATATTGGGGTGGTGATCAAGGCCGATTTCCACTTCCACGTTGACAAAATGCCGGGCCAGCATTTCAAAACACGAAAAATAGGATGTCAATGTTTTAGGAATATTGACATTTCCTGAAGCAGTCAGTTGCAAAGCAAAAAACACGGGAACTAAGAGACAGGCAGCCAGGCCGCCGGCCAAAAAAGAATAAATTACAAAGTTTGCACATCGCTTAAGGAAAAGGCGACGGTCAGACTCCATCACCAGCAGGGCAATGAAGTACAGCACCATAAAAATGCACATCATAATAGAAATATAATAATTGCTTAAAATTGAAAGGGCCAGAGCCAGGCAGTAAAGCAGACACTTCCCCTCCTTTACCAGCTGTTCCAAACCGAGAATCACCAGGGGGGCCAAAATCAGGCAGTCCAGCCACATGATATTCCAGCTGTAGGCAGCCATATAGGCGGACAATGCGTAAAAAATGGCGAAAAAAGAAATCCCCAGATCTCTTGTTTTAAAATGCCTGCTTAAATACCAACAGAAAGAAAGGCCGGAAAGGCCGATTTTCAGAACCACCATGTAGGTCATAAATTCAATGACCAGATTTTGGGGAATGAGGGCAACCAGCCAGTTTATGGGACTGGCCAGATAATAGGCATAAAGTGCCACAAAGTTGGAACCCATACCAATGTTCCAGGAATAGCTCAGGCTGCCGCCATGCTTTAGCTTGTCCATGAATTCATTCATAAATGGAGCATACTGATGATACATGTCTGTCCGGAGGAAACTGTTATCACCGAAAGGAAAGATTTGTCGCTGTATAAAAATGCCGATCATAATTATGACTGGGATAAAAAAGGAGAGGAGAAACGGAGCTTTCTCCAATAAGGTTGTTTTCTGTCGGGAAATTTTTAGTGTCATGTTATCAGTTGCCTTTCATAGTATCAGAGTTTTTTATTTGAATGTTTCTTTATGACCGGATCCTGTCTCTTTTTTGGGCAGGTTGGTGGTTTTTAAAATATAAATGGGCCGGTCTTTTGCTTCCATATAAATATGGGCAATATATTCCCCCAGTATACCGATAGAGAGTTCGATAATGCCGCCAAGGAACAGAACGGCACACAAAGTGGTCACATAGCCGGGCACGTCGATTCCGAAAACGAGGGTCTGGATAAGGGTGGCAATAATATAAATAAACGCAACGATAGAAATTAAGAACCCCATACCGGACACCATACGAAGCGGTGAAATGGAAAAGGAGGTGATCCCGTCAATGGCATATTTCAAAAGTCCGCGGAAGCTCCATTTGGTAGTGCCCAGAGTACGCTCTACATTTTCGTAAGGATACCATTTGGTTTCATAACCGACCCAGGCGAAGATTCCTTTGGAAAACCGTTCCACTTCAGAAAGCTCCAGAATGGAATTTACCATTTGCCTGGTCATAATACGAAAATCCACGGCGGCCTGGGGCATTTTTACATCAGACATCCGGTTGCTTAACCGATAAAAAAGGCTGGAAAAGGCACTCCGTATACGGGATTCCCCGGCACGGGTTGTCCTTCTTGCGGCGGCACAGTCGAAACCCTCTTCAATACCTTTCATCATCTGCGGAATCATAGACGGAGGATGTTGCAAATCAGCGTCCATGATAATTACAAGATCACCGGAAGAGTAGGAAAGTCCGGCATACATAGCGGCTTCCTTACCAAAATTTCTGGAGAAAGAAAGATAACGGACATTTTCATGGGCCTGTGCCAGACCGTATAGTTTTTTTAGAGTGGAATCGCGGCTTCCGTCATCTACAAAAATATAAGTAAAATGATACCCTGCCATGGAAGCGACCACTTCTTCCGTAACCTGGTAAAAGGTTTCAAGAACCTCTTCCTCATTGTAACAGGGGACAACAATATCAACAGAATTCATGAGAGTTTTTCCTATTCATAAAAAATACTATTTTATATTGTAGTATACACCTTTATAAAAGTAAATGAAGAAAAATTAAAAAAATATGTAATAAAACCGATAGAAGGCGAATACACATAGTATTAGCCTAAAAATGACGGTCGGAAAGACGAAGCATAAGTGAAAGGAGAAATACCAATGTCAGAGAAAATTATGGAAAACAACAAGGTGACAGTAATCGGGGAAATCATATCAGGGTTTACTTTCAGCCACGAGGTGTTCGGAGAGGGATTTTATTTAACGGAAATATCCATTAACCGCCTCAGTGAACAGACAGATATTATTCCCCTTCTTATTTCGGAAAGGTTGATTGATATTACCGGGGATTACACGGGAATGTTGGTGGAAGCTTCCGGCCAGTTCCGGTCTTATAATCGCCATGAAGGAACGAAAAACCGGTTGGTATTGTCTGTATTTGTGAGAGAAATTGCTTTTTTGGAGGAGTTTGGAGATTACACGAAAACGAACCAGATTTTTCTGGATGGATACATATGTAAAACTCCCATTTATAGAAAGACTCCTCTGGGAAGGGAAATTGCAGATCTTTTGGTGGCGGTAAACCGTCCCTATGGAAAATCTGATTATATACCTTGTATCGCCTGGGGACGTAATGCCAGGTATGCTTCCGGATTTGAAGTGGGAAGCCGTATCTGCGTATGGGGAAGGGTACAGAGCAGGGAATACGTAAAACGTCTCAGTGAAACAGAAAGCGAAAGGCGGGTAGCTTATGAAGTTTCCGTCAGCAAATTGGAGTGGATGGAATAAAAGTTGCATTATTCGGTAAACAATGGTAGAATAACAGAAAATACGATGGTAGAATCTGGAGGATGGCCATGAAAAAAGGAATTGTTCAGGTGGTGTGCGGAGAAAGTAAAGGAAAAAGCGCCTGCGCTGTAGGAATGGCGGTAAAGGCGGCCGGACGCAGCAAGAACATTGTTATCATCCAGTTTTTGAAAGGAAAAAATGAGGAAACTGAGATCAGCAAACGGCTGGAGCCTGAGATTAAGGTATTTTCATTTGAGAAATCGGAGAAGCATTATTGCGACTTGAGCACGGAAGAGAGGCAGGAAGAAGCGGCAAACATGAAAAATGGCGTGAATTTTGCCAAGAAAGTGCTTTCTACCCGCGGCTGTGATATTCTGGTTCTTGATGAAATATTGGGATTGGTGGATTGCGGAATCATTGAGGCTTCGGATATTGAACGGCTTTTGGAAGCCAGGGCTGAAGATGTGGATGTAATCTTGACCGGGATTGTGTTTCCGAAAGAACTGAGTGGCTGTGTGGATCGGGTTTCCAGGATTGAGTCTGTGGATATTGGGAGCAGTTGCCAGAAATATAGTTAAAAGTTTTGCAGATCGGCGGTTGACAATATGGAATAATAGTGTTATGATGTCCGAAAGAATTGAATAACTAAGGTAGAGGTCGCGTTTTTCATCAGTATTCCGGCTGATATGCACAGGCATAGAGGAGGACGGGAGAAAGGGGAAAGCGCCGAAGGGACGAATAGCCTGGATAGGAGTTCCTGGGCATATGGTGAAAAACCATATGACTGTCATCCAGCCGGATGGAGCGCTACTAAAAAGATTTTTCGGCATGTGTTTTTATATGGTGTCGTCATTGAATTTAGAGAGCTGACTTCCGGTCAGCTCTTTTTGTTGTATAGGGAACTTTGCTCCCCATACGACAAAAAGCCCTTCGGGGGATCAAAAGTTTTTTGTAAAATGTGTTATATTTTAGAAGGAGGAAAACAAATGGCAGTATTTAAAGGTGCAGGTGTGGCGATTGTCACTCCGTTTTGTGAGGATGGGGCTGTAAACTATGATAAACTGACAGAGATTTTAGAGGAGCAGATTGCGGGAGGCACGGACAGTATTATTATATGTGGTACGACAGGGGAGGCTTCGACTTTAAGCCATGAAGAACATTTAGATGTGATCGGGCATACGGTAAAGGTGGTAAATGGCCGGATTCCCGTGATCGCAGGAACTGGTTCCAACAGTACGGAAACAGCAGTGTACCTTTCCGTGGAGGCGGAGAAACTGGGGGCAGATGCGTTACTTCAGGTGACTCCTTATTACAATAAAGCAACACAGAAAGGCCTGATTGCCCATTTTAGTGCAGTGGCAAATGCGGTGAAGATTCCTGTTATTTTGTATAATGTGCCCAGCCGTACCGGTTGCAACATTCTTCCCGAGACGGCAGTTTACCTGGCAAAAAATGTTCCCAATATTGTGGGAATTAAAGAAGCCTGCGGGAATATTTCCCAGATTGCAAAATTAGCACAGCTGGCGGACGGTTGTATTGATATTTATTCAGGGAATGACGATCAGGTTGTACCGATTCTTTCGCTGGGTGGCCTGGGTGTGATTTCTGTACTTTCCAATGTAGCTCCGAAGCAGACGCACGATATGGTGATGTCTTATTTAGAAGGGAATGTGGCAGAAAGTAGAAAAATGCAGCTGGAGGCCCTTCCGCTTATTGATGCCTTATTCTGTGAGGTAAATCCGATTCCTGTCAAGACGGCCATGAACCTTATGGGGAAGGAATGTGGCCCTTTGCGTGGTCCGCTGTCACCGATGGAACCTCAGAATGTGGAACGGTTAAAGGCAGCCATGGAAGGTTACGGACTTCAGGTGGTATAGATAAAAAGGAAAAATTACGGGAGGTTTCCAAATCATGATACGAGCGATTATGCATGGATGCAATGGCCACATGGGGCAGGTAATTACCGGTTTGGCGGCAGAAGACGGTGAACTTGAGATTGTGGCAGGGATTGATTTATCGGATCATATTAAAAATGCGTATCCGGTTTTTAAGACCCTGGAAGAATGTGATGTGGAGGCAGATGTGATTATTGATTTCTGTTCCGCAAAGGCGGTGGATGGTTTGCTTGCCTACAGTGTGGAAAAGAAAATCCCGGTGGTAGTGTGCACGACCGGCCTTTCGGAAGCACAGGTGGAAAAGGTCAGGGAAGCTTCGGCCTCTGTGGCGGTTCTTAAATCAGCTAATATGTCTCTGGGAATCAATATGCTTTTGAAACTTTTAAAAGAGGCAGCGCTTACACTGGCCCCCGCCGGTTTTGACATGGAGATTGTAGAGCGCCACCACAATCAGAAGGTTGATGCACCCAGCGGAACAGCGCTGGCCCTGGCAGATTCCATGAATGAAGCGCTGGATCATGGATATTCGTATAAATATGACCGTTCAAAAGAACGGATGAAACGTTCCAAAGCGGAGATCGGCATCAGCGCTGTCCGCGGTGGGAATATTGTGGGAGAACATGAGGTTATCTTTGCGGGGACGGATGAAGTGATCGAATTTAAGCATACGGCATATTCCAAAGCGGTATTTGCAAAAGGAGCCCTTGAGGCGGCAAAATTTTTGGCCGGGAAGCCTGCCGGATTTTATGATATGAGCGATGTAATCGGTTGATATCCCCAGTCTTTATATGGAAAAATTTTACAAATTAGTTTTCGTGCTTCCTGCACATATTATAAGTAGAAAATGTGTAAGAAGGAGAGAAAGCTATGAAAACAAAACGTTTTTTGACTGCAGCGGCGCTGCTTTTGCTGACGGCTGTTTTGCTGCTTGCCGGCTGTGGCTGGGGAAAGAAAGACGACAAAGAAACCACCAATGGCGCTGAGACCCATGAGTCAGCCAGTGGCGAAAGTGGAAGCAACGGCACTTCAGACAAGAATGATGGCCAAAGCGGTGCAGAGACGAAGAATGACAACAGTACCAGTGCAACAAGTGGAGCCGGAACCACCGGAACAAGTGGAGCCGGAACCACCGGTACAAGTGGAGCTGGAACAAGCGGAGCTTTGGACGATGTCGGCGATGACGTCAGCAAGGCCATTGATGATGTGGGCAATGATTTGAGCCGCGGCCTTGAGGATGCCACAGAGTAACCATATCAGGAAAAGGAACCATGCAGAAATATTTGCTGCATACGGCCCGAAAAGACAGGATAAAAATAAAATTGGCTGCATCTGCTGATGGGATGCGGCCAATTTTATTGAATTTTGCGGTTGCGTTATCAATGGCCTTATATTATAATTTACTCGTGTTTTAAGGAAAGGATGGCCTTATGAGAGAACAGCCCTGGGGGGAAGATGAGAAGTTGCGCGAAGAGTGCGGCGTGTTTGGCATTTATGATTTTGACGGAAATGATGTGTCTCATACCATTTATTATGGCCTTTTATCTCTTCAGCATCGCGGGCAGGAAAGCTGCGGCATCGCTGTCAGTGACACGGCAGGCCCCAAAGGCAGGGTGAAGACTTATAAAGGAATGGGGTTAGTTGGAGAGGTCTTTACGGCGGACAACCTGGCAGGGCTTGGCCATGGAAATATCGGCGTTGGCCATGTCCGTTATTCCACGGCAGGGGCCAGCATCAGGGAGAATGCACAACCGCTGGTTCTAAATTATATCAAAGGAACGCTGGCCCTGGCCCACAATGGAAACCTGGTAAATACGCCGGAGCTTAAACGGGAGCTGGAGCACGACGGAGCGATTTTCCAGACCACCATTGACTCTGAGATAATGGCATACCATATTGCCAGGGCGAGGGTTCATTCCGGGAGTGCGGAGGAAGCCGTGAAACTGGCAATGAGGAAAGTGGTGGGGGCATATTCCCTGGTGATTATGAGTCCGCGGAAGCTGATAGGAGTCCGTGACCCTTTTGGGTTTAAACCTCTGTGTATCGGAAAAAGAGGTAATGCCTATCTTCTGTCCTCAGAGTCTTGCGCCCTGGATACGGTGGGGGCAGAGTTTGTGCGGGATGTGCGCCCGGGAGAGATTGTGTGCATTACCAGGGACGGAATTCTTTCTGATAGTAGTCTATGTCTTCCGCCGGAGCGGGAGGCAAGGTGTGTTTTTGAATATATTTATTTTGCAAGGCCGGATACGAAAATTGACGGAGTCAGTGTGTATCATGCCAGGGTGGCAGCAGGCCGTTTCCTGGCCAAAGACCATCCCGCAGAGGCTGATTTGGTGGTCGGCGTCCCGGAGTCAGGAAACGCGGCGGCACAAGGGTATGCCCAAGAGTCCGGTATTCCGTATGGAACGGCTTTCGTAAAAAACAGCTATGTGGGACGGACCTTTATTAAGCCCAGCCAGGAAAGCCGGGAATCCGGCGTACAGGTAAAGCTCAATGTGTTAAAAGAAGCCGTCGTGGGAAAACGGGTGGTAATGGTGGATGATTCCATTGTCAGGGGAACGACTTGCAGGCGGATTGTGAAGATGCTGAGGGCCGCCGGGGCGAAGGAAGTGCATGTGAGGATTTCTGCGCCGCCCTTTCTCCATCCCTGCTATTTTGGCACAGATATCCCGTCGGAAGATCATCTGATTGCCCATGGAAAAAATGTGGAAGAGATCAGGGAAGCGCTGGAAGCGGATAGCCTGGGGTATCTGGAAATTCCGAGACTTTCTCAGATGGCAGACGGCCTTCCGGTGTGTAGCGCCTGTTTCAGTGGAAAATATCCCATTGCGCCTCCCGGGGAGGATATCCGCGGGGATTACATAAAATAACTGTAAAAACGCAGAAGATGTTGTGTGAACGGTGAATTTGGAAAGGAAACCATTATGTACGACAGATATCAAAGCCCTTTATCGGAGCGCTATGCCAGTAAGGAAATGCAGTATATTTTTTCACCGGACAAAAAATTCCGGACATGGAGGAAACTTTGGATTGCCCTTGCGGAGGCAGAGCATGAGCTGGGGCTTCCTGTGACCAGGGAGCAGATTGAGGAGCTTAAGGCTCATCAGGATGATATCAATTATGAGGTGGCGAAACAGAGGGAAAAAGAGGTGCGCCATGACGTCATGTCCCATGTGTATGCATATGGAGTCCAGTGTCCCGGTGCAAAGGGAATCATCCATTTGGGTGCCACATCCTGCTATGTGGGGGACAATACGGACATCATTATCATGACAGAAGCCCTCAGGCTGGTTCGGAAAAAACTGGTCAATGTTATCCATGAGTTAGCCGCGTTTGCAGACCAGTATAAAGCTCAGCCCACCCTGGCGTTTACCCATTTCCAGCCGGCCCAGCCAACTACGGTGGGGAAGCGGGCCTCCCTGTGGCTGCAGGATTTGACCATGGATTTGGAAGATGTGGATTACGTGCTGGGAACCATGAAGCTTTTGGGCTCCAAAGGGACCACCGGGACCCAGGCCAGTTTCCTGGAGCTTTTTGACGGCGATCATGAAAAAGTAAAACAGGTGGATAAAAAGATTGCTGAGAAAATGGGCTTTGACGGCTGCTACAGCGTGTCAGGTCAGACTTATTCCCGAAAAGTGGACAGCCGGGTACTGAATGTGCTGGCGGGCATTGCCCAGAGCGCCCATAAGTTTTCCAATGATATCAGGCTTTTGCAGCATTTGAAGGAGGTTGAAGAACCTTTTGAGAAAAGCCAGATCGGCTCGTCGGCCATGGCTTATAAGCGAAACCCCATGCGCAGCGAGCGGATGGCATCTTTGGCGGATTATGTGATGGCGGATGCCATGAATCCCATGCTGGTGGCGTCAACCCAATGGTTTGAGCGGACTTTGGATGATTCCGCAAATAAACGCCTCAGTATTCCGGAAGGCTTTTTGGCCGTGGACGGAATTCTGGATTTATACTTAAATGTGGTGGACGGACTGGTGGTTTATCCCAAGGTCATTGAAAAAAGGCTTCAGTCGGAGCTGCCTTTTATGGCTACGGAAAACATCATGATGGATGCCGTGAAGGCCGGAGGAGACAGACAGGAGCTTCATGAGAAAATCCGTACCTTATCTATGGAAGCAGGGCGGAATGTAAAAGTCAACGGCCGGGAGAACAATTTGTTGGAGCTGATTGCGGCTGACCCCGCTTTTAATATGAGCCTTTCGGAACTTGAAAAGACCATGGACCCTTCCCGGTATGTGGGACGGTCTGCAGAACAGGTGGAAGAGTTCCTGTCAGAGGTGGTTGCGCCGATTCTGGAAGCAAATAAAGAGGTTCTCGGCGTTAAAGCGGAAATCAATGTATAATTGCAGGAGGAGAAAAAATGGTAAGAGCGGTTGTAGGGGCCAACTGGGGCGATGAGGGAAAAGGCAAGATTACGGACATGCTGGCTGAGGAATCTGATATTATAATCCGGTTCCAGGGCGGCAGCAATGCGGGCCACACCATTGTCAATGATTATGGCAAATTTGCATTGCATTTGCTTCCTTCCGGCGTTTTTTATAATCATACCACCAGTATTATCGGTAACGGTGTGGCATTAAATATTCCTTATCTGCTAAAGGAGATTAAAGCCCTGGAGGAAAAAGGCGTACCTACTCCGAAGGTTCTTGTATCCGACAGGGCGCAGATCATGATGCCTTACCATATGCTTTTAGATGCCTGTGAGGAGGCGCGTCTGGCAGGAAAATCTTTCGGTTCCACCAAATCGGGAATCGCGCCTTTTTACTCTGATAAATATGCGAAAATCGGTTTTCAGGTAAGCGAGCTCTTCGGCTGCCCGGAGGCATTGAAAGACAAGGTAAAAAATGTCTGTACTTTGAAAAATGTAATGCTTGTGAACCTGTATAACCAGCCGGCCCTGGATCCGGAAGAGGTTTTTGGAACTTTGATGGAATATAAGGAGATGATAGCTCCTTACGTCTGCGATGTTTCCGCATATCTTGACAAGGCCATAAAAGAGGGGAAAAATATCCTTTTAGAAGGGCAGTTGGGTTCCCTGAAAGATCCGGATCATGGCATTTATCCCATGGTGACATCCTCATCCACACTGGCTGCTTATGGCGCCATTGGGGCGGGGATCCCCCCTTATGAGATTAAAAACATTACAACAGTTGTAAAAGCTTATTCCAGCGCTGTGGGTGCAGGAGCCTTTGTCAGTGAGCTTTTCGGAGAAGAAGCACAGGAGCTTCGCGACCGGGGTGGAGACGGAGGAGAATACGGCGTCACCACAGGGCGTCCCAGAAGAGTGGGGTGGTTTGATGCAGTGGCCAGCCGCTATGGATGCCGGGTACAGGGAGCGACGGAAGCTGTTTTGACGGTCCTGGATGTATTGGGGTATCTGGATGAGATTCCCATCTGTGTGGGATATGAGTTTGACGGGAAAATCACCAAAGATTTCCCGGTTACGTCCATGCTGGAATACTGCAAGCCGGTTTATAAGACCCTTCCCGGCTGGAAATGCAATATCCGCGGGATTCGCAACTATGAGGAACTTCCGGAGAACTGCCGGAATTATATCGAAGAGATCGAAAGGGAGCTTGGTGTGCCTGTGACGATGGTGTCCAACGGCCCCGGAAGAAACGAGATCATAAAGAGGACTCCCCTCATCTGAAGGCAGGAGCCAAAGGAGGCATAAGCGTCGGGAAACATTCCGGCGCTTTTTCCACACAAGACGCAGGAGGAACTATGGTACATACATTGATTTTTGATATTGGAAACGTGCTGGCGGATTTTAACTGGAGATCTTATCTGAATAGCTGGAAACTTCCGGCCAAAGAACATGAGATTGTGGAGCAGGCGTTATTCCTGAGTCCCATGTGGAAAGAAGTGGACCGGGGACAGTTACCGGATGAGGAAATTTTATCCATCATATGCAGGGAAGCGCCAGGATATGAAAACCTGATCCGCGAAATTTACGCAGGGGCGGCTGTGGCAGTCAGTGAAAATGATTATGCGCCGGGACTTTTGAAACAGTTAAAAGAACAGGGATATCGGATTTATGTCCTTTCCAATTATGGAAAAACTTTTTATGAACAGCGCTTATCCAGTTTTAAGTTTTTGGAATACACAGACGGGCAGGTGATTTCTTATCAGGAGAAGCATATTAAGCCGGAACCGGAGATATATAAAACGCTGCTTTCCAGATATGGAATCATTCCGGAAGAAGCGGTCTTTTTTGACGACCTTCCGGCAAATCTGGAAGCAGCGAAAAAGTTTGGTATTCATACGGTTCAGGTGACGGGGTATGAATCCATTGTGAAAGGCTTAGGGCAGTTTGGAATCAGGTTGTCAGACTGCTTTTAAAATCTGTAAAGCCAGCCCTTCGATGATCAGGTCAAAATGCTCCTGGTAATAAGCCTCACTGGCATAGGTGCCCTTTATGCGGGAACCAAATTCCGAAAGAGTATTGAGCACCCTGGCAAATTCATCCTCTTTGTAGCCCTGGCGGCTGATCACCAGAAAATATTCCTTCGTTGCCGGATTCCGGTACAGGGAATTGTGGCCATCAAAAGAAGCTTCCAGCACTTCGGCAGCCTGGGAGACGTGATCCAGAGAACGAAAATGGAAAATACGTAAATCCTCGGAAGAAGACGCCTCTTTTGGTTCGTCAGAAGGAGCGGCAAGATCCGGGGCCGACGCGCCTTCCAAAGTAAAAGGAATGGAAGGATCATCTCCTGCACCATCCTCCTCGGAACCAGGAGAAAATTTGGCAAATCTGGTGTCCAGTTCTTCCGGGTCATCCACTTTTGTGATAATCAGCATGATGCTGTCGGTGGACAGCGGGATGGCTTCTACCATCAGAGGGTTATCTTCGGCATCAAAGCCAAAATCATTGAAGGCCTGCTGCATCATTTCCCGAAACAGGTTGCGGGCCTTTGTACTGCCGTAGGCCAGTTCCCCAAGGTTGAGCTGGCGGTCGGTCAGGTCATTGCTATTGAGAGTACAGCGTATTTGGTTTTCACTGATTTTTTCTATTTTCAATCGTATTCACTTCCTGTCTGAAATATATTATGGCTGGCTTTAGTATATACAATACGGCCGCAGATGTAAAGTGTGATTTTCCTGATTGCAGAAAGAATGTGGAAACTTAAATGGCGGCAGAATTGACTTTCCATAAAAAATGAAATATGATATGGAAGAAGCGGTCAGGCGCCACTGACGCGCGGCGATTGCGTGGCAGGATTCTGTTTATATAAAGTATAAAGCACAATACATGGAGGTATCTATGAGCGTAAGACGGATCTATGTGGAGAAGAAAAAACCTTTTGCTATCCAGGCAAAGGAGCTAAAGGAAGAAATCAGTAGTTATCTGGGTATTGAGACAGTGAAAGACGTGCGGGTTCTCATCCGCTATGATGTGGAAAACTTGTCTGAAGATACGTATGAAAAGTCAAAAGGGACCATCTTTTCCGAACCGCCGGTGGACATCCTTTATGAAAGCGATTTTGAGAGAAAAACAGGGGATGTGATATTTTCCGTGGAATACCTGCCGGGCCAGTTCGACCAGCGGGCAGATTCTGCCGAACAATGTGTGAAGCTTTTAAATGAAAACGAGGAGCCGGTGATCCGAAGCGCTACCACTTATGTCCTGGAAGGGGATTTGACAGAAGCAGAGAAAGCAGCCATAAAAGAGCACTGCATCAATCCTGTGGACAGCCGGGAGGCGGCAGAGGAAATCCCCGATACGCTCATTACGAAATTCAGCGAGCCGGCTGATGTAAAGATTTTAGACGGATTTTGCAGCATGGGAGAAAAGGAGTTTCAGGCTCTTTACGATTCCCTGAATCTGGCCATGACGTTCAAAGATTTCCTCCACATCCGGAATTATTTTAAAAATGAAGAGCACAGAGAACCATCCATGACGGAAATCCGGGTATTGGACACTTACTGGTCCGACCACTGCCGCCATACCACCTTCCAGACGGAGCTTAAAAACGTGGCTTTTGGAGATGGGGATTACAGAAAGCCTATGGAGGCTTCCTATGAAAAATATATGGCCGACAGGGCCGAAATATTTGGGGACAGAGAGGACAAGTTTGTCTGCCTGATGGATTTGGCGCTGATGGCCATGAGAAAGCTGAAAAAAGAGGGAAAGCTGCAGGATCAGGAAGAATCAGATGAGATCAATGCCTGCAGCATCGTGGTGCCGGTGGAGATTGACGGCGCCACTGAGGAATGGCTGGTGAACTTTAAAAATGAGACCCACAACCATCCCACGGAGATTGAACCTTTCGGCGGGGCGGCCACCTGTCTTGGCGGGGCCATCCGCGATCCGCTTTCGGGCAGGACTTATGTGTATCAGGCCATGCGCGTGACCGGAGCAGCAGATCCGACTGTGCCTGTATCGGAAACCATGAAAGGCAAGCTTCCCCAGAAAAAGCTGGTACGGGGAGCAGCTCATGGCTATAGCTCTTATGGAAACCAGATCGGCCTGGCAACCGGTTATGTGAAGGAAATATACCATCCCGGCTATGCGGCGAAGCGGATGGAAATCGGCGCTGTCATGGGGGCGGCCCCCAGAAGGGCAGTGATCCGTGAGACTTCCGACCCGGGGGATATCATTATCCTCCTTGGCGGGCGGACAGGCCGCGACGGCTGCGGCGGGGCCACAGGCTCTTCCAAAGTCCATACGGAGAAATCCATTGAAACTTGCGGGGCTGAAGTGCAGAAGGGAAATGCGCCCACAGAGAGAAAGCTGCAGAGGCTTTTCCGCAGGGAAGAGGTCAGCCATATCATTAAAAAATGTAATGATTTTGGCGCAGGCGGGGTGTCGGTGGCCATTGGTGAACTGGCAGACGGCCTGATGATTGACCTGGACAAGGTTCCGAAGAAATATGCCGGACTGGACGGTACGGAGATTGCCATTTCCGAATCCCAGGAGAGGATGGCGGTGGTTGTTGACAAAAAGGATGTGAACCAGTTCCTTGACTTTGCAAAAGAAGAGAATCTGGAAGCCATCCCTGTGGCAAAAGTGACGGAAAGCCCCCGCCTTGTCATGTCCTGGAGGGGAAAGGTTATTGTGGATTTAAGCAGGGCCTTTTTGGATACCAATGGTGCCCACCAGGAGGCAGACGTGGCTGTGAAGGTGCCGGGCCGTGCAGGGAATCCTTTTGATAAGAAAGCAGTGGCGGACGTTTCCGCCAAATGGAAGGAAACCATGGGAGACTTAAATGTCTGTTCCCAAAAAGGGCTGGTGGAAATGTTCGACGGTTCCATTGGCGCAGGTTCCGTCTATATGCCATACGGCGGAAAATACCAGATGACGGAAACCCAGTCCATGGTGGCGAAGCTTCCGGTGATGGAAGGGAAAACAGATACCGTCACGATGATGAGCTATGGGTTTGACCCGTATCTTTCATCCTGGAGCCCGTACCACGGGGCAATCTATGCTGTGGTTTCTTCAGTGGCAAAAATTGTGGCGGCCGGAGGGGACTACCGGAAAATCCGTTTTACATTCCAGGAATATTTCCGCAGGATGACAGGGGAGGCGGAACGCTGGGGCGAACCTTTTTCCGCGCTGCTGGGGGCTTATGATGCCCAGCTGGGCCTCGGCCTCCCTTCCATTGGAGGGAAAGACAGTATGTCAGGTTCTTTCAATGACCTGGATGTGCCGCCTACACTGGTGTCTTTCGCGGTGGACATTGCCAGCGGAAAGGACATTATCACGCCGGAACTGAAACATGCCGGAAACAAGCTGGTGCTCTTTACCATTGACAGGGATGAATACGATATGCCTGTTTATGAGCAGGCCATGAGTCAGTATGGAAAATTCTTTGACGACATCAGGGCCGGAAAAATCGTATCTGCTTATGCGGTGGAAAGAAACGGCATTGCGGAAGCTGTGACGAAGATGGCTTTCGGCAACAGGATGGGCGTGAAGATTGAACATGACGTGGCGGCAGAAGATTTATTTGCGGCAGGCTGGGGCAACCTGGTGGCTGAAGTGCCCGGAGAAAAGGTTTCGGAGCTTTCAGGCCGTTACCGTATCATCGGTGAAGTGACTGACAAAGAGGCGGTGGAATACGGCTCTTTGAGCCTTGGCCTTGCAGATCTTCAGACAGTTTGGGAAGCGCCCCTGGAGAAAGTATTCCCTACGGTATCCGGCACGGAACAGGCGATTTTGAGAGACAGCGTTTCTAAGGCGGACAATGTTTATGTATGCAGGCATAAAGTGGCAAAGCCTACGGTATTTATCCCTGTGTTCCCCGGGACCAACTGCGAATATGACAGTGGGAAAGCTTTTGCGGCGGCAGGGGCAAATGTGGTGACGAAGGTTCTTAAAAATATAACGGCAGAGGATATCCGTGATTCGGTGGAGATTTTTGAAAAGGCCATTTCCCAGGCGCAGATCATCATGTTCCCCGGTGGTTTTTCCGCAGGCGATGAGCCGGAGGGCTCCGCAAAGTTTTTTGCCACCGTATTCCGAAACGGGCGGATGACGGAAGCTGTAAATAAGCTTTTAAATGAGAGAGACGGGCTGATGTTGGGAATTTGCAATGGTTTCCAGGCTCTCATCAAGCTGGGCCTGGTGCCTTATGGAGAAATCCGGGAACAGACGGCGGATTCCCCCACGTTGACTTATAATACCATCGGGCGCCATGTTTCCAAGATGGTGTATACGAAGGTAATGTCCAATAAATCACCCTGGCTTCAGAAGGCAAAACTGGGAGGTGTTTACTGTACGGCGGCATCCCACGGGGAGGGACGTTTTGTGGCAAATGAAGAATGGCTTGGGAAGCTTTTTGAGAATGGGCAGGTGGCGACTCAGTATGTCAATGAATTCGGCGTACCTACCATGGATGAAGCATGGAATCCCAACGGTTCCTACCAGGCGATCGAAGGAATCACAAGCCCTGACGGCCGTATTTTCGGAAAGATGGCCCATATTGAACGAAAAGGTGAGTTTGTGGCCGTCAATATATACGGAGAACAGGATATGCAGGTGTTTGAGTCTGGGGTAGAATATTTCAGGTAAATACGCCTTTTATGAATCGCCGTCAAATTTTACAAGAAGGTTCGTATCCGGTACTGACGCCCTGAATCTTGAAGTTCTAAAATGTTCTGATTTAGATAGCGTAACCTCCTGCAACCGGCTTATAATCCGCCGTCCATGGCGGTATAAGCCTTTTTCGGACATCCTGTCCGAAAATTGCAATGTTTTTACAGAACATTAAGAACTTCTAATATTCAGGGCAAGGTACCGGATACGAACCTTCTGCAAAATTTGATGACACTTTCATAAATTTAGACTCGATATACGGCGTCCTTTCTGTACCGGCCAAAAACCAGTACAGAAAGGGCGCCGTATATTTCATGGCATTTTTTTGTTTACAAATATTCCCGAAGGGCCATTACAATCTGGCGGAGGGCAGTCCGCCCTTCAGGTATCCGGTCAAACATCCAGTTGTGGACCATATGGGGATAAGTGTAAATATGGTAGGGGGTATGGGCTTTTTGCAGGGCTTCTTTTAATAGAAGGGTATCTGCATAGAGAATATCATTGTCCCCGGTCCATACGCTGACCTTGGGAAAGCCTTTCATGGAACCAAAAACGGGGCTGATCAAAGGGTCGTTTAGATGGAGGCTCCCTGCATAGAGGAGGGCGGCTTCCCGCTGGCTGTCTGGTTCCAGTACAGGATCTCTGTGGGCCAGCACATTTTTGATGGGGTTGGCGCCTGTGAGATCCAGGTAGGGGGACAAAAGGAGGAGCTGCCTGGGGGCGGGGAGGCCTTCCTGAATGACTTGCTGAACCGTCGTCATGGCCAGGTTTGCCCCGGCGCCGTCTCCGATAACCACGATGCCCTGGGGACATTTTGGAATCAGGGACAGGTAAATTTCCATGCAAAAGGTGAGAATTTTCTTATGGGTATGCTCAGGAATCAGGGGATAGTCAGGGACGACCACCGGACAGCCAGTACCGAAAAGAAGTGTCTTTATGAATCGCCAGTGCTTTTTTTTAAGGCCCGTCAGAAACGTACCGCCATGAAAATACAAAATACAGGGCTTATCTTCCGTGTTTTCAAAATCCATGTAATAAACCGGCCTTCCCAACAGGGAATCGGCCTGAACATGGTAACGCTTTTCTATGGATTTGGAAGGCGTCATATCTTTCAGACTGCCATGGGTGCGGGTGGAAAGCTGCTTTTTTAACCCCCTTCGGGCATTGGTCTGCATTTTATATTGATAAGACAGTGAACTTATAATGCTGGGCATAAAGAAAACTCCTTTCAGTCGTATCACGTTCTTTTTCGGGTATTATAACACATATTTTCCCGCATGTCCTCATAGTTTTTACCGTACAGATAAAAAGCCCTCCGGGGGTTTGGCAGTATGAAAACGGGAGGAATAAAGTGGCGGAGAAAAAAGTCAAATCGGCCGGATACAGACGCGGCATGAATGTATTGGATGAGGAAAAGAGGGATTCTGTGATTGTTCGTTTTATAGAACAATTAAACAGTCCCTTGATTTATATTCTGATGGTGGCAGCGGCCATTTCTGCACTCTTAAAGGAATATGGCGATATGGCCATTATTCTCGTGGTTATCAGCCTCAATTCCTTTGTGGGGGTAATTCAGGAGGGAAAGGCGGCAAGGGCCCTTGACGCATTAAAGAAAATGTCCAGTCCCAAAGCGCTTTTAAAGGAGGGGGAGCGGGTCAGCGAAGTCCCTGCTGCCAGCCTGATACCAGGAGACATTGTCTGTCTGGAGGCGGGACGCCAGGTTCCGGCAGATTTACTTTTAAAGACAGCGGTAAACCTGAAAATTGAAGAGTCGGCCCTGACAGGGGAGTCTGTTCCGGTGACAAAGGATACGGGAATCAATAACCGGGCTTATATGTCTACAAATGTCACCTATGGACGAGGCGAAGGGATTGTAACGGCCATTGGGATGGATACGGAAATTGGGAAAATTGCCGGAATGTTGCAGAATACAAAGGCCGAAAAAACCCCGCTTCAGAAAAGGCTGGCGGATTTAGGGAAAGTTTTAAGTATTGTTTCGGTAATTCTCTGTGTGCTTTTGTTTTTGGTGGCAGTGTGGCAGAAACGGGATATTCCCGAAATGCTGATTACGGCCATTTCCCTGGCAGTGGCGGCAGTGCCCGAAGGGCTTCCGGCGATTGTCACCATGGTTCTGGCTTTGAGCGTTTCACGGATGGTGAAGGTCAATACCATCGTAAAAAGGCTTCCCAGTGTAGAAACTTTGGGGTGTGTCAGCGTGGTCTGCTCCGATAAGACGGGGACTTTGACGCAAAACAGGATGACAGTGGCAAAGTGTTATACAGGAGGACGGATTTGTGGGCCGGAGGAATTGAGAGGCGATTCGGACCGGCATTTTCTCCAGGGATTCACTCTCTGTAACGATGCGGAAGTTTCCAGGGCAGGGGCGGTTTCCAGGGGAACGATAAAAGGCCGCGGCAAGAAAAAGGGACAAGAGGAACCGGACGGACGTTTGGGAGATCCCACAGAGCTGGCGCTTCTTGATATGACAGCGCCCCACGGCCTGTACAGGCGGGAACTGGAGCGGAGTATGCCGCGAAGAAATGAAATCCCCTTTGATTCGGACAGAAAGATGATGACGACTTATCATGCCGACCGCGGAAGCCGGATTTCCTATACAAAAGGCTCACCGGATGAGGTGCTGGAACGTTGCCGCTTTGTATGGAAGGAAGGCCATCCCATTTTGATGAGCTGGCAGGAGAGGGAGGAGATACGGCAGGTTCTCAAAAGCTTTACAGGAGCCGCCCTCCGTGTGCTGGCGGTTGCCATGTGCCGGGACGTGGAAGCGCCAAGAGAACGGGATATGATTTTTGTGGGAATGGCAGGCATGGCAGATCCAATCCGGCCGGAGGCGGCAGAAGCAGTGATACAGTTTCGCCGCGCCGGGGTAAAGACAGTCATGATAACCGGTGACCGGACGGATACGGCTTTCGCCATAGCGAAAGAGCTTTGCATTGCTGACCGGTCGGAAGAGTGTATTTCCGGTGAGGAGCTGTCCGCACTTTCCGACGAAACACTGAAAAATCGCCTTCCCTGGCTGCGGGTGTTTGCCCATGTGGCCCCGGAACATAAAGTACGGATTGTATCTGCTTATAAGGCGGCAGGAGAGATTGTCGCCATGACCGGGGACGGCGTCAATGACGCTCCGTCCCTCAAAGCAGCCGATGTGGGAGTCGCCATGGGAATGGCAGGGACAGATGTGGCAAAAAATGCGGCTGACCTGGTACTGACGGATGACAATTTCGCCACCATTACAAAAGCGATTGCCCTGGGGCGGGGGATTTATGAGAACATTAAAAAATCAGTGCTTTTTCTGTTGTCTTCCAATTTTGGGGAGATCATTACCATGCTGGCTGCCATCAGCCTGGGGCTTCCCTCGCCGTTAAAACCGAGCCACATCCTCTGGATTAATTTAATTACAGATTCCCTTCCGGCTCTTGCTTTGGGAGTGGATGTGAATGGAAACAGGAACTACATGAAACGGCCGCCAAGACCAAAGAATGAAAGTCTTTTTGCCCATGGAGGGCTTGGCTGTACCGTACTTTACGGCCTACTCATTGCAATCATCAGCACGACGGCGTTTTTACAGATTCCCATTGGGCAGCTTATGAGGGCGGGACAGCCGGTTACTCTGGAAAATCTCGGGATTTTAATGGCGGACGGCGCGCTTCTTGGCCGTTGCCAGACTTATGCCTTTACCGTACTGGGCATTTCTCAGCTTTTTCACGCCATAGGAATGAGAGATGTGGAGACTTCCATATTCCGCATGAATCACCTGCGCAATAAACTGATGATATTGGCCGTCACAGTAGGTATCCTTCTACAGCTCCTTGTGACGGAAATCCCCTATTTTATCAGGGTGTTTGGAACAAGCCCGCTTGCAGTGAAGGAATGGCTGATGCTCCTTGTGCTGTCGGCCATGCCGCTTTTGGCCCACGAGATCATGGCCCTTTTTACCAGGTGAAACTGAGGCGGTCGTTTATAAAAACGTAGTCAAACTGTACGGAAAGGGGTGCCGGGCATATATAACTTCTGATATTTTGTAACATCTGTTTCCTCCCGCACAGTTTGACGGCATTTTTATAAATCAACAACTTGAAAAGCATCCATGAAAAAGGTATGATAGAGCCGTATAGGAAAAATCTGGAGGTATAAGAATGGAGATAAAGTATGCGGCGCTGATCGGACTTGGAGCCATGGGTTCTTTTTTTGCACCCAGGATGGAGGCATACCTTGGCCGGGAACATTTTCAGGTGATAGCGGCAGGAAAAAGGAAAGAACGGCTGGAACAGCAGGGGATCACTGTCAATGGCGTAAATTACAAATTTTCCGTCCGGACACCGGAGGAAGAAGGCCCCAAGGCAGATCTGGTTATCATGGCGATGAAAGATATGGGACTTGCCCAGGCCATAGAGGACATTCGGAATCTTGTGGGAAAGGATACGCAGATTCTCTGTGTCATGAACGGTATAGACAGTGAGGAAAAAGTGGCGGCAGCTTATGGATGGGAGCATGTGCTTTATTCCTTTATGCGGATGTCCATTGTGATGAAAGATGGTGTGGCTGATTTTGATCCCCACTGGGGGACTGTCCATTTCGGAGAAGCCAGAAATGAGGTACTTTCACCCAGGGTGGCGGCAATTAAAACATTTTTTGAAGCCTGCGATATCCCTTATGTGATTGACGGCGACATGAAACACGGACTTTGGTTCAAATATATGTGTAACGTGGGGGAAAACATGACCTGTGCCCTTCTTGGTATTCCTTTCGGCGCTTTTCGTACCAGTGATTCTGCCAATGAAATCCGCCGGGGGGCCATGCGGGAAGTCATGGCCATTGCCAACAGGCTGGGAGTGGATTTGAATGAGTCGGACATTGAAACACAGGAGGAAACCCTGAAGCATGTTCCTTATAGAAACAAGCCATCCACCCTGCAGGATTTGGAGAATGGGAAAAAGACGGAGGTAGAACTGTTTGCCGGAACCGTACTGCGCCTTGGGAAAGAACTTGGTGTTCCTACTCCCATAAGCTATATGTTTTACCATGGAATTCGCGTATGTGAGGAGAAAAATGCAGGGGAATTCTGCGTGGAAGATAAATAAGATTTTGAGTTTCCATATTTTTCTTCCTGCCGGGATGAAAAATATGGAAACTTAAGAAATAAGAAATCCGGCCTGTTATTTACCATTAAAGAATTCTGGTGACCGTATATGGTCCGGCTTTTTCTGTATGCTGCCTCAAAGCCTCATCTTCAATTTCGTTCTGCAGATACACCTCGACATAATCTCCAGAGAAAACCACATCTGTAACACCATCTATCTTTTTCAGACAGTCTTTGATTTTATTTTTACACTTATCGCAGTTTATGCCGTCAATATAGAGAACTTTATAATCCATCCTTTCAATTTTAAAAATAACCGGCCTTGTACCGTCGGAACAACAAGCGATCATCACCCGTTCATCATTCATCCACCCGCGCATAATGGAACCACCTTGCAGTCCGGCGTAAATATAGCGGGAAATGGCATCCCATGCCTCAGAACAATGGGGAAAAACAGAGCCTCCGGCGGTGCCTTCTGCCGTATGTACCGTTTGTTTTAACGTATTTAATCCCATATGCCAGAAATCATCGGCCGTACCGTAACGCTCAAACACAAACTCATCCCCCACATTGTAACAGGGACACATGCCGGAATTGGGATCCGCACAATATTTTGCCTGAAGCTCAAGATACAATTTTTTATCAATTACCGTTAATTTCACTTTGTGCTGCATAAAATTCTCCTTAACTATGTTTCTCTCAAGCGACAACCTGCATACTTAAAGACTGACCGAAGGATGTGTGCTGTGCCAGAAAAACGAACTACTGCGATAATAAGATAAGAGTTCCGCATACACGGAACTCTTATCTACTGGAGACAACAGGGCTCGAACCTGCGACCTTCTACACGTCAAGCAGACGCTCTCCCAGCTGAGCTATGTCTCCGATACATAAAACAGTATAACGGAAAATGGAAAAAAAAGCAAGAGGGAAAGTACCCGCTTTTACAAAGCTGCTTCATTTGGGAAAAATTGGTTGGATAAATATTGATTAACACCAGTTGACAACATAGACGGAAATATCTATAATAAAAATAGTATTTATTATTGTTTTTGGAGGAGATGATATGAAAACTCTGAAATACAGCCGGCAGCGTGAAAGTATCAAAGAGTTTCTGGCTGGCCGCCTGGATCATCCGACGGCAGATATGGTATATACAAATATCCGCAGGTCTTATCCCAATATCAGTCTGGGAACTGTTTACCGAAATCTTTCTCTCCTGGCCTCTTTGGGAGAGGTGCGGAAAATATCCTGTGGCGACGGGGTAGAACGATTTGACCCAAATACAGAATCACATTATCATTTTGTCTGCAGGGGCTGCGGTTGCGTACAGGATGTTCCCATGATACCTTCGGGAGACCTGGAGGCTATGGCGGCAGCGGTTTTTGAAGGTTCCATAGAGAGTCATACGGCGATGTTTTATGGGCTTTGCCGAAATTGCCAGAATGAAGGAGCGTCGGAAAATGCCGACAGTGATAAAAAAAACAGAAACTTAAAAAAACAACTTGACAAGCAATGAACGATGTGATAATCTTTCAATAACAGGAATCATTACTATTTTTGAGACCTTAAAAATTATATATAAGAAAAGGAGAATACAAAAATGAAAAAGTTTGTATGTGACGTATGTGGCTATGTACATGAAGGCGATGCTGCTCCTGAGAAATGTCCTCAGTGCGGAGCTCCCGCAAGCAAATTTTCCGAGCAGTCCGGCGATATGGCATGGGCAGCAGAACATGTGGTAGGCGTAGCACAGGGCGCCAGCCAGGATATCATGGATGATCTGAGAGCAAACTTCAACGGTGAGTGCTCTGAAGTTGGTATGTATCTGGCTATGGCGAGAGTTGCACATAGAGAAGGCTATCCTGAAATCGGCCTTTACTGGGAGAAAGCTGCTTATGAAGAAGCAGAACATGCTGCGAAGTTTGCAGAGCTCCTCGGAGAGGTAGTGACCGACAGCACCAAGAAGAACCTTGAGATGCGTGTGGCTGCTGAGAACGGCGCAACTGCCGGCAAATTTGACCTGGCCAAGAGAGCAAAAGCTGCTAACCTGGATGCAATCCATGACACCGTACATGAGATGGCAAGGGATGAAGCCAGACACGGCAAAGCCTTCAAGGGCCTGTTAGAGAGATACTTTGGTTAAGCTACAAGCCATGCAAAAATAAAGGGATGCGCCCTCCGGGAGCTTGCTCACGAGAGGGCGCATCCCTTTATTTTTATACGGCGCCAGCCGTCCAGCGAAAATCCGAAGGATTTGAGCGGGCATGGCTTTTTGCATAGGATTTATAAGGGTTTCTGAGTATCAATTTCAGATTGAAAAAGCATATTGAAAAAAGTTTTTGCATATGCTATAATGCCAATAGGCAAAAAGAAATCACAAGTCCATGCGGACAAGAGTGAATCCCCAAACCGTGTTGCCGCACAGTTTGGGGATTCTTCTTTTCTTTTATAGTGGCAAAGCACCCACTAGGTTAGTTGTTGCTCTTGTCGTCACTGTCTAACCATTTGATGATGTAGTGGCAGGCTACACCAGCCAAAACAGCAACTAAAAAAGAAATCACAACTTCCATGCAAACACCTCCTCCCCGTTGCGGGTGTCGGTGAGCAACACATAAATTATAACATACTATCTGATATTTTTATACTTTTGTCTTACAATGTCTAAATCTTCATCCGTTTTCATTTTCGGCATTTTTATTCTGCCTTCTTTTGTGACACATAACTTGTTATAGGTATCTATGTCAAGATAATTGCGGGAATAGGCTTGCCCGAAAATCAGATAAAACATTTTCAAAAATCCTTCCACATACTTATAAGCGCGGCCCTTATAGTAAAGCGTTTCAAGATAATCATTTACCTCTGCCACGCTGATTTCATCAATAAAGCGGTTTCCAAATTTTTCTTTTAAATGATTCTCCCACAAACTGTCTTGTTTTTTGATTGTCGTATAGGCTTTGCCGCTCATTACCTAACTGATAGATACCTGCGTTTTCTTTTTCATTCATGGATTCGTCCTCCTGGTGGAAATTTAGTGGACCTTTTACAGCCTCATTGTAACGCATATTGAACCATACGAAAGCTCTCTGCCGCAGAAAAATCTCCTTATTTTATTTGCGGCTTAAATGGTGTATAATATCTGTAAACAAGGGAAAAGGAAGTACGGATATGGACATAAAACAGCTTCAACGGCTATATAATGTTTCTGGTTCTAATATAAAATGGGCGAAGCATTGCTTAGAACGACTGCAGGAAAGAGATATAAGCATAAATGATGTAGAATCCTGTTTACAAACAGGGGAAATTATAGAGGAGTATCCGGACGATTTTCCTCATCCCAGTTGTCTTATTTTCGGATATACGAGAGGAAATAAAGTATTGCATATTGTTGTTGATTTAGACGGTAATACCATATTCTTTATAACTGCTTATTATCCTGACACGGCTAAATTTGAAACAGATTTAAAAACAAGAAAGGGGCAATAACTATGTGTATGTATTGTAAATGTAAAACCACCATTCCGTCTTTCACAACCCATGTAGTTAATTATAAAAATTGTATTATTATTATTAAGAATGTTCCCTGCGAAGAATGTGAACAATGTGGAGAGAAATATTATTCCAATGAAGTTGCAAAACAACTTGAAAATCTTGTCAATACCGCAAAACAGCTTATGCAGGAAATCGCCATTATTGATTATTCAAAAGCTGCATAACCACACCATATAATAACGGGCAGCAACATTCTTTATCTACTCTCTGAAATGCACATCAATTTCCACGATTTCACTGTCAGTTCCGACGCGCATATCAGGCCCCCAGATACCGACGCCGGAGGTGACGATGGAATACATGGAGCCTTTTTTCACGAGGCCATAGGGATTTTCCCAGAAAAGCTTGATTAACAAATTTCCGGGGAACATCTGGCCGTTATGAGTGTGCCCGCAAAGCTGGACGTCTGCACCTGCTGCCGCCAGCCGGTCAAGCTGCTTGGGCTGATGTTCCAAAACAAAGACAGGCTTATTTAAATCAAGCCCTGCCGTCAGTTCTTCAGGAGGCTTCCTTGAGTGTTCAATCTTTTTTACCCGGTCTATATCTTTCCGGCCCACCAGGTAGAAAGCGTCGTCAATACAGACTGTTTCATCATTGAGCAGGACAATACCTGCATCTTTAAGAAGACCGGCCATACGGGCATCATCCACCAGATCTTTGCCGGAACCGAATGTGAAGCCAGCCAGAATCTTTTCATCAATGTCGTGATTCCCCCAGCATGCATAGACGCCATAAGTGCTTTTCATATTCTTTAAGGCAGCGGTAATGGCCTCCGGGTCATCCAGGGCGCCATAATCATTGTCAAAAATATCTCCGGCGATACAGATTAAATCCGGCTCCAGGGCATTGACCTTTTCCACCATGTGTTCAATATAGCTGTGGTCAATGCTGTATCCCATATGGAGGTCGGCAATAAGCACCACTTTCAAGTCCCCGGTTTCACAGGCTTTGTCGATGGTGATATCATAGTGCTTGATTTTTAAAGCCCTGGCATGGATAATGCCGTAAGCGCTGAGGGAAAGAATCACTGCGATGACAATTCCGCCGCTTATGAGAAAGGTTTTCCTGGAACGGAGCTTGATCTTGTTGACGCGGTCGCAGTGGAGGAGGATGATACGGATGAGGTCGCCGCTAATCACAGCCAGCACAATGTATAAAAGGGTTCCCAACCAGTAATTGCTCAAATGTTTGAAAAACCATTTGAGAGAAGGCTCTTTTATAAAAAAGGCGATGACAAGAGAAAGGGAGATAAAAAGAAAGAATATGGAATAAATGATACGGAACCAGGTTTTTCTGAAAAAGGCGCCGCAGGCCGAAAACCACCAGAGATTCCAACGGAGCAGATAAAGGGTCACAAGAATATATAAAGGAGACAGTAAAACGGCAATCATTGGTAACAGTCCTTTTCAAAATTTTATCTTGCTGTCTAAGTATAACACGAAGAAAAGAAATATCGTCATTATTTTTCTTAATTTTTATGAAAAATTCTTGTACCATTTATGGTAAAATAAACAGAAAAGATGAATGGGAAGAGAGGGCGGACAGATGAAGGTTTTATTTGTAGAAGATGACCACAGCATTGCCTTGGGGCTGGAATATTCCCTGAAACAGGAGGGATATGATGTCCGTACCTGCCATACGGTGGCAGAAGCAAAGAAGGCCCTGGGGGAGGCACGTTTTGATTTGTGCCTTTTGGATGTGACGCTGCCGGATGGAAACGGTTATGAAATTTGTAAAATGGCAAAACGGCGGGATGATGTGGCGGTGATTTTCCTGACAGCCTGTGACGATGAGGGGAATGTGGTCATGGGGCTTGATATGGGGGCGGATGATTACATTACAAAACCCTTTCGGATCAGGGAACTTTTGTCCAGGATGAAATCCGTACTGCGCCGTTATCAGAAAATGGATAGCGGGGGACAGGTCTTCCATATCGGGGATATTACTGTTTATCCGCTGCAGGCCAAAGTGTATAAAGGGGAGTCGGAGCTTAGCCTGACTGCCATGGAATACCGCTTGTTTCTTACCCTGGTGCAGGCAGAAGGCAGGGTACTCAGCAGAAATCAGCTTTTGGAAAGCCTGTGGGATATTGGCGGGGATTATGTCAATGACAATACGCTGACCGTGTATATCAAACGGCTCAGGGAAAAACTGGGCGGTGAAAACGGTGAAACAGAACTGATCAGGACGGTGCGGGGCCTGGGGTATCGACTGGGGGAATAATATGTTTCGGAACAGAGAGCTGAAATACGGATGTGTGGCTTATACTGCGGCAGGAGTGATTTGCGGCAGTGCGGTGTTTGCGGAATCCGGAGAGGGTTTTCTCTGGTTTCTTTTGTTTTTCGTGGCGGGGCTTTTTATTTTCCTGGCAGGAGGGGCGCTGCGTTACCGGAAGATCGCTTCTTTATCCGTATATTTACGGAGGGTGTTAAACGGAGAAAAGAAACTGGATATTCCTGATAATGTGGAAGGGGAGCTGAGTATCCTGCGAAATGATATTTATAAGTTGGTGACAAAGATGGAAACCCAGGCAGAGCTTTTGCTGGATGATAAAAGATATCTGGCAGATTCCCTGTCGGATATTTCCCACCAGTTGAAAACGCCGATGACTTCCATGATGGTGATGACCGACATTCTGCGGGAAGAAAACCTTCCGGCTGAGAAAAGGGAAGTTTTTGTGCGTTCCATCCGCTCCCAGTTAAAACGGATGGAATGGCTGCTGAGTTCGCTTCTTAAAATGTCTAAACTGGATGCGGGGACCATCCAGTTTAAGAGGGAAGAGGTTTCTGTGAAAGCTCTGGTGGAAAAGGCTGTGGAGCATCTTTTGATTCCCATGGAACTTAAAAACCAGACATTTGTGGTAAATATCCCTGAGGGGCAGAGCCTGGTCTGCGATTTTCAATGGACGGCGGAGGCCATTTCCAATATTGTGAAAAACTGTATGGAACACACGCCGGAAGAGGGCAGGATTATGATTTACAGTGAAAACAAGGGGATTTATACGCAGCTTGTGGTGGAGGACACCGGAGAAGGCATTGCGCCGGAAGACCTGCCCCACATTTTTGAGCGTTTTTATAAAGGGAAGAATGGCGGAAAAGACAGCGTTGGCATTGGGCTGGCCATGGCCAAGCACATTCTCAGTATTCAAAACGGGCAGATTGAGGCGCTGAGTGAGCCGGGGAAAGGGAGCCGGTTTATCCTCCGTTTGTACCATCTGGTTTTATAATCTGGAATAATCAGGAAAAAACAGGGCAATACTATGACAAATCCATATCATAAATAGAAAGGAAGATTTTTATGAGAACACGATTTGTCGTAGGACTGGGAATGGCCCTCCTGTTGCTTGGTACGGAAACTCCCGCACTGGCACAGGTAGGTAATCATATTGCCGGATTCGATATCCGGTGGATTCGTGAATACGAACCGTCAAAAGAGGATGGTGTGTCCATGGTGGGCGAGCCTGACTGGAATGCGGAGCTGGAACTGAATATGGCGGCGGAATCTGACGCGGAAAGTGATGCAGAATCCGAACCGGTGGAGGCCCAGACGGAAGAAACGAAAGAAGAGGAAGAAGCACTGGAGGCAGATGGAGAATGGGTAAGCCTGGGGGATGACTGGGTTATCACGTATTATTGTCCTCTTTCCTGCTGCAATGACCAGTGGGCATGGAAAACAAGTACCCAGGAACCTATGCAGCTCCATCATACCATTGCCGTAGACCCGTCGGTGATTCCCTATTATACCCATGTGCGCATCGGAGGGCTGGACTACGAATATGTGGCCGAGGACTGCGGGGGCGGAATCAAGGGAAAACGGATTGACGTGCTGGTGGACAACTGTTCCATAGCCAACAAAATGGGTGTGGACAGAAATGTGGAAGTATGGGTGAAAAAGTAATCATTGACAAATACTTTGATTGTCGATACAATTAATGGAACAGTGCCGGGAGGAGGCCTCCCGGTTACATAGAAAGTACGGATTTTAGGACGCGAAAGCGCAGGGAGGATAAAATGGCTGACTATGTACTTGTAACGGACGGCACAGCAGATTTGCCGGGCGGGCTTTTTGCAAAGCTGGGGGTCGAGGTTGTTCCCATGGAGTTTTTGGTGAACGAAAAGCCTTACCAGCACTATGCAGACGCCCGGGAGATGAGCTTTGACGAGTTTTATAAGAGAGTGAAGGCCGGAGACAAGGTCAGTACCAGCCAGATCAATTATTTTACTTATGAAAAAGTGTTTACGCCGATTCTGGAGAAAGGACTGGATATTCTGTATGTCTGCTTTTCCTCAGGATTAAGCGGCACATATCAGGCGTCCCTTCTGGCGGCAGATACTTTGATGGAAAAATATCCGGAGCGGAAGATTGTCAGCGTGGACTCTCTCTGTGCATCCATTGGGGAAGGGCTTTTGGCGTACAGGGCGGCTCTTTTGAAGGAACAGGGGATGTCCATGGAAGAACTGGAAAAATGGATTTATGAAAACCGCCTGAAAGTGCGCCACTGGTTTGTGGTGGATGATTTGGATCATCTGAGGCAGGGAGGAAGGATTTCTGCGGCGGCGGCTATTTTGGGGACGGCCCTTGGGGTGAAGCCTCTGTTGAGCGTGGACGCAGAAGGAAAACTGGTGACAGCGGCCAAGCTGCGGGGACCGAAAAAAGTATTGGAAACTTTCTGCCAGAAAATTGAGACGGAAGGGTATGAAAGCAGCAGCCAGACTGTTGTGATCGGCCATGCGGCCAATCCTGAGCTTGCAGGAAAGCTGAAAGAGACGCTTTTAGCACGGGGGCTTATTAAGGATGCCATCATTGCGGACATCGGCCCGGTCATCGGCGCCCATGTGGGGGCTGGTATGTGCGCCCTGGTCTATACCAGTGACAAAGACTTGCAGTGAGGATATGGAGCCATAATTTATGAAAGAATATGAAATTGTATGGGAAATATTTAACCAGTGTGCCAACAATCAGATGAGGGATGTGTTTATCGAAGAGGCAGAGGTTTCCGACCCGGAGGAATATGTGAAAAATAAATTTAAAGGAAAAGCCGTTACCTACGAAAAAGAAATTCTGGCGGACGGGACGGTGATGTTCCATATTGACGCTTCGGGCATCAGGGAGCGGTGCACCTTCACGGAGATTTGAAAACTCAGGTTAATCCGGGGTTGACAAATAGCTTCGGATTCATTATAATGTAACAGAACTGAATAATTGAAACCTGTGACGGAGAGAAGTATCCGGTATATGAACTTTCAGAGAGTCCCCGGTTGGTGTGAAGGGGACAGGGAATAGCTGGTGAATGGACTTCGGAGGGCGGACCGAAAGGCAAAAAGCGGAGACTGTGATTGGTCATCTGCAGAGGGCCAAGTAGGGACCGACGGGCATCCCACCCGTTATCCACCGGGACGCGTATAGATGGTACGTGTAGCGAGAGGACGTATGACGTCAATTTGGGTGGTATCGCAGAAGCAGAAGCTTTTGTCCCATGTGGGGACAGAGGCTTATTTTTGTTGTATGGGGAACGTAGTTTCCTGTAGAACAAAAAGCCCTTCGGGGAAGATGCGCAAAAGTTTTCCGTTTTGGCGAGGCGGAAAGGCCATCTGCCGCCTGAAATTATATGGTATATGGAGGACATCAAAATGAAAAAACACAGCATGGTAAAAAAAGTAATCGCTATGACAGCAGCTATCGCTATGAGCCTTTCTTTACTGGCCTGCGGAGGAAGCAAAGACGAGACGAAGGCGCCGGAGACAAAAAAGGAAGAATCAGGTGAAACACAGAAAGAGGGAGACAAAGACGAGACGACACAGGTAAAGGAGACATCTCAGGCAGGAGACACGGAAAAGAAAACCTTGAAGGTTGCCATTGTGAAGCAGATGGATCATGCATCCCTGGATGAGATTGCAGAGTCCGTGGCAGCGGAGCTTGATGCGCTGGCGGAGGCCAATGGCATCACCATTGAATATGAAATTTATTCCGGACAGGGGGAGCAAAATACCCTGAAACAGATTGGCGACCAGGCCATTGCCGATGGGGTGGATGTGATCATTCCCATCGCTACCCTGGCAGCCCAGGTCATGACCGTATGTGCGGAGGATACAAAGACACCTGTTATTTATGCAGCGATTTCCGACCCGGAAGCGGCGGAAGTGACAGGGATTGATTATGTCAAAGGAACAAGTGATGCACTGAATACGGAATTCATTATGGATATGATGTTTGCCCAGAATCCCGATATCAAAAAGGTGGGACTGCTTTATTCCCTGTCGGAGGCCAATTCCGCGACACCCATTGCCGAGGCAAAGGCCTATCTGGATGCAAAGAATATTCCTTATACGGAAGCAACGGCCAATACAAATGATGAAGTGATTGCAGCGGCCAGCGTCTTAGTGTCGGAAGATGTGGATGCCATCTTTACGCCCACAGATAATGTGATCATGTCGGCGGAGCTTGCCATTGCCGATACGCTGATTGAGGCAGGTATCCCCCATTATACAGGGGCAGATTCTTTTGTGAGGAACGGGGCGTTTGTCACCTGCGGTGTCAATTATACGGATCTTGGGACCAAGACAGCGGATTTGGCTTATGAAGCTTTGACAGAAGGAATGGACGGCATGGAGGATTATTACAAAGTGGACGGCGGCATCATCACCGTCAATACGGAAACGGCAGAAGGGCTTAACATAGATTACTCCCTGTTTAAAGACATGGGAGATCTGGTGGAGGTCCAGACCACCGAAGAATAATTTGTAACAGAAAACGCCGGAAATCAGGGGGCCATTGGCCCCCTGAAGGTTATGGCAGGAAAGGGGAATTCTCATGGTTTTTGTTATTCAGACAGCCCTGGAGCTGGGCTTTATGTATGCGCTTGTGTCCATGGCTCTGTTTTTAAGCTACCGGGTGCTTGATATTGCGGATTTGACCACGGATGGGGCCTTTGTGTTGGGAATGGCGGTATCTGTTTCGCTGGCAGCGATGGGACATCCGTTTCTGGCGGTTCCTGCGGCTATGGCAGCAGGGGCGTTGGCCGGTTTTGTCACTGCTTTTCTTCAGACAAAAATGGGTGTCCCGTCGATTCTGGCAGGTATTGTCACCAATACGGGGCTTTACACGGTTAATCTGATGGCCATGGGATGGAGTTCCAATGTGAACCTGTTAAAACAGGAAACGATTTTCAGCCTGTTTAAAAAGACAGGGATTGGTGGCGGATGGTATGAGCTTTTGCTGGCGGCGGTGATTACCATAGTAGCCGGCCTGTTTCTCATCTGGTTCCTCGGAACCAGGCTGGGGCTTTCCATCCGTGCCACCGGGGATAACCGGGATATGGTGCGGGCTTCTTCCATTAATCCGGTGTTTACCGTGACAGTGGGCTTATGTATCGCAAATGCATTTACCGCCCTTTCCGGGGCAGTGGTGGGCCAGCTTCAGAAATCGGCGGACATCAACGGCGGTACAGGAATCGTGGTGATCGGCCTGGCCTGCCTGATCATCGGTGAGACAGTGATCGGCCGGGGCTCTGTGAGGCGGGGCGTCCTTGCGGTTCTTGCCGGAAGCGTCATTTACCGTTTCATTTATGCCGTTGTCCTGAAAACGAAGGTGGTTCCCATTGAATGTCTGAAACTGGTGACAGCTGTTATTGTGGCCCTTGCCATTGCCATGCCCACACTGAAGGCTTACGGCGCCCTGAGGAAACGCAGATGGGCGGCTTCCAGAAAGAAAGGGGGACGTTAATATGCTTCTTGTTGAATCAATATCCAAGACTTTTAACGAAGGTACGGTCAATGAGAAAAAGGCTCTTTTGGGCTTGTCCCTTCATCTGGCACCTGGGGATTTTGTCACCATTGTGGGCTCCAACGGAGCGGGCAAGTCGACGCTTTTTAACGCGGTTGCCGGGAGCTTTTATGTGGACGAAGGTTCCGTTGTCCTGGATGGGGAAGATATTACTTTTGCACCGGAGTATAAGCGCAGCCGTGTGATCGGACGGCTGTTCCAGGATCCGCTGAGGGGAACGGCCCCCCATATGACCATAGAGGAGAATCTGGCCCTGGCGTATCTGCGCACCTCCAGGGGGAAGGCTCCCTTCAGCAGAATTTCCAAAAAAGACAGGATATTTTTCAAGGAAAAGCTTGCGCTTTTAGATATGGGGCTGGAGCAGAGGATGAGTCAGCCGGTGGGGCTTCTTTCCGGAGGACAGAGACAGGCGCTGACTCTTTTGATGTCAACCATCGTGCCTCCGAAGCTTTTGCTGCTGGATGAGCATACGGCGGCCCTGGATCCGGCCGCTGCCGAAAAAATATTGGAGCTGACGAAGGAAATCATCGCTTCCAATGGAATTACCTGCATGATGGTGACTCACAATATGAACCAGGCGTTAAGTGTGGGAAACCGTACTCTGATGATGGCGGACGGGAAAATTGTGCTGGATATTTCCGGGGAGGAACGAAAGGGTATGACGGTCGACGGGCTTTTGGCACAGTTTAAGGACAGTGCGGGCCATGCCCTGGATAATGACAGGATTCTTTTATCCACCCAGACAGGAAAAGAGCATTGAAAATCTGTTTTTCCTGAGTTATACTTGATACTAAGGCCGGGTGGCCATAGCGGGACAGCCGAATGGCATATGGGCCCGAACAGATAAAACATGGCTGGCAGACAGCAGAATGGAGAATCATAATGGAAAAGAAAAATATCGACTGGGGAAATCTTGGGTTTGCCTACATGGAAACAGATAAAAGGTTTGTTTCCAATTACAAGGACGGCGCATGGGATGAGGGAGGCCTGATCTCTGATGCCAATGTAACCATGAGCGAGTGTGCTTGTGTCCTTCAGTATGCCCAGACTTGTTTCGAGGGGCTTAAGGCGTATACGACGGAAGACGGACATATCGTGACTTTCCGTCCCGACCTCAACGCAGAGCGGATGGAGAATTCCGCAAAGCGTCTGGAAATGCCTGTGTTCCCGAAGGAAAGGTTTATCGATGCAGTGGTTCAGGTGGTGGCGGCCAATGAGGCTTATGTGCCTCCCTTTGGTTCCGGTGCGACTTTGTACCTGCGACCTTATATGTATGGAAAGAATGCGGTCATCGGCGTAAAGCCTGCGGATGAGTTTGAATTTCGGGTGTTCTGTACACCGGTAGGCCCTTATTTTAAAGGCGGCGTGAAGCCCCTGACAATCTGTGTCAGTGATTTTGACCGTGCGGCGCCCTGTGGCACCGGCCATGTCAAAGGCGGCCTCAATTATGCCATGAGCCTGCATGCCATTGTATCTGCTCACGCAGCCGGGTTTGATGAGAATATGTACCTGGATCCGAAAACCAGGACAAAAGTAGAAGAAACCGGCGGGGCCAACTTCCTGTTTGTCACCAGGGACAATAAAGTGGTGACGCCCAAGTCCGACAGTATCCTGCCTTCCATCACCCGCCGCTCCCTGGTACATGTGGCGAAGGAATATCTGGGCCTTGAGGTGGAGGAGAGGGAAATCTATCTGGAAGAAGTGAAAGATTTCGCAGAGTGCGGCCTTTGCGGTACGGCTGCAGTTATTTCTCCCGTAGGCAAGATCGTGGATCATGGAAAGGAAATCTGCCTGCCCAGCGGCATGACGGAGATGGGTCCCATCACCAAGAAGCTTTATGATACGTTGACTGGTATTCAGATGGGACGGATTAAGGCGCCGGAAGGATGGATTAAAGTAATTAAATAAAAAGGTCAGTGCAGGTTGGCTGGCATAAGGGGCCGCCCGAGCGCTCCCTGGCAGAGAGGAAAAATGTAAGGTGCATGCATATAAAAATTCCAGAAAAAGGCTTTTTCAATATATAACCGAAAACAAGATGAAAAGGGGAGACCGGTTTCCGGCTGAAACAGAGCTGGCCGAGATTCTGGGAATCAGCAGGTTGACTTTGCGGGAAGCCATGAATGCATTGAAGCAGGAGGGGGTTATTTCTGCCATTCAGGGAAAGGGGACTTTTGTAAGCTTTGACTATCACTACATACCAAATTTCCTGAATTTGAATAAGAGTGTGACAGAGATGATCGTGGACAATGGTTACACCTGTTCTACATCCCTGTTTCAGAAAAAGCTGGTGAAAGCAGGTCAGGATGCAGCGGAAGGGCTGGATATCCCGGAAGGCTCCGATGTGTTGGTATGCGAGCGGATCCGTCTTGCCGACGGCGTTCCTGTTGTGTATTCTTTCGACCATCTGGGGGCGCAGCTTGCCAGCCATTTTCTGGAGATTACAGATATGGAGTTTTCCCTGTACAACTTTGTGGAGGAAAAATGCGGGATTGAAATCGGACTTTGTATGACGGAGATCCTGCCGGTGGCGGCAGATGAAAATTTGGCAGAAAAACTGGAAGTGTCTCTGCACACACCACTTTTGAAATTTAAAGTAAGAGTACAGGATGTATACTGCAATCCGCTCATTTATGCTGAGGAATATCTGAGAGCAGACAAATTCAAATTTATTGCAAACCGGAGAAGATAAAAAAGGGAGCGGCTTCTGATATGGTTGTCAGAGGCCGATCCTTTTTTATAGGCAGAGGAGTGGCCGGTGCACTGCACCGACCGAGTATGAAAAAGACAATCTATATAAATGGTAATTGTTGTTTGGCGAAGCTGACAACGGTTGCGCGCTTTATTTGTCATCAACTTCATTTGATGGTTTTAGTATACAAGGTAATTGTGACAAGAGTTTGTATGATTTCTAAAAAAAACGTGAAGATTATTAGGGAGATTTTAATTTCCTTTGGAACTTAACGGATTATGCCCGTTTTCCCAGAAGGGGTTGTTGTCTGGGACGGGGCGGTCTGTGTCAGTATAATCGGAAAACTGACGGATGGCCCAGTCCGGTTCTTCAAAATGGTCCCCCGGGATATTATTTTTCGGTTTCCCGGTGAGGGAATCACTTTTTACTTTGTCCATAAATCAGTACCTCGCTTTTTGAGAGGAAAAGGGGGCCGAAGATGAAGATAATATTGTGAAAAGGCCCGTTCTTTCTGTTTTTAGGTTTCCGGGATTTAGTATACGGAAAAAACCAGGAATTATGCGCACCACGAATAAAAGACATAACTAATAGATATGGAAATAGAGGGGGAATATAACAAAAAAAGGGGAACAGCGATTGAAATTCCGAAAATGGTGTGATATTATGGGGATAATCCGTTGGAAGACGGGAGTGGAAGGAGGACGCTTATGAAAGGAGCAGTATTCTCACTTTTAGTGGAAAATACACCTGGCACCTTAAGCAGGATTTCAGGGCTTTTCAGCCGCAGAGGCTATAATATCGACAGCCTTACCGTGGGAGAAACGGAGAATCCCGCGTATTCCAGAATGACGGTGGTTGCCAGAGGGGACAATGAAATTTTGGAGCAGATTCGCAGGCAGTTGGACAAGCTGGTGGATGTCATTGAGATTAAAGAGCTAAAATCTCATACCACGTCCGTATGCAGGGAATTGGTGCTTCTTAAAGTGGAAACGGCGCCGGAAGAAAGAGACCAGCTTCTTTCTATTGTAAATATTTTCCGGGCGAAGGTCATTGATGTGGCGGAGGATTCTCTGATCATTGAGCTGACCGGAAACCAGGCGAAGGTGGAGGCGTTCCTTCGTTTGATTAAAGGTTTTACAGTTCGGGAAATGGCAAGGACAGGTCTTACGGGTCTTGAAAGAGGCAGCGTATCACCCATAGATTAATTTTATTACGATATTCTTGGAGGAATGAATTATGGCAAAGATTTATTATCAGGAGGATTGTAACTTATCACTGCTGGAAGGCAAGACCATCGCTGTGATCGGATACGGGAGCCAGGGACATGCCCAGGCGTTGAATGCCAAGGAGTCCGGCTGCCACGTGATCATCGGCCTTTATGAAGGAAGCAAATCCTGGGCAAAGGCTGAGGCTCAGGGATTTGAGGTATATACGGCTGCTGAGGCGGCGAAGAGAGCCGACATCATTATGATCCTCATCAATGATGAGAAGCAGGCAAAGATGTATAAAGAGTCTGTGGAACCTAACCTGGAGGCAGGCAACATGCTGATGTTCTCCCACGGTTTTTCCATCCATTTCGGACAGATTGTGCCCCCGAAGGATGTGGATGTGTCCATGATCGCGCCTAAGGGTCCCGGTCATACGGTAAGAAGTGAATACCAGGCCGGCAAGGGTGTTCCCTGCCTGATTGCAGTACAGCAGGATGCCACTGGAAAGGCTCATGACCTGGCTCTGGCCTATGCCCTGGCTATCGGCGGAGCAAGGGCCGGTGTCCTTCAGACCACATTCCGTGAGGAAACAGAGACGGATCTTTTCGGTGAGCAGGCGGTGCTTTGCGGCGGCGTGACTGCCCTGATGAAGGCTGGTTTTGAGACTTTGGTGGAAGCCGGATATGAACCGGAGAGTGCATACTTTGAGTGTATCCATGAGATGAAGTTGATCGTGGACCTGATTTATGAGAGCGGATTTGCAGGAATGAGATATTCCGTTTCCAATACGGCAGAATACGGCGATTACATCACCGGCCCGAAGATTGTCACCGACGAGACAAAGAAGGCCATGAAGAAAGTCCTGTCCGATATCCAGGATGGTACTTTTGCAAAAGACTGGCTCCTTGAGAACCAGGCAAATGCCCCCCACTTCAAAGCTATGCGCAGAAGAGAAGCAGAGCATCAGCTGGAGACCGTGGGCGCAGAGCTTCGGAAGCTTTACAGCTGGAATGGCACTACAAAGCTGATTGACAACTAAAACAGTCAGATACATTTTAAACAGATTGACGCAAAGGCCCGCTATGTAGTATCATTTATTCCATAATTAGGGCAGAGAAAAATGAGGAGGAAAGTGATATGCAGACAAATCGCAAAAGCACAATAGAACTGCTTTGTTGTTGTACGTTTGATTCCCGGGCTTGTTATATTATGGCTGGGTATATCTGCATGTCAGATTCCGTATCCAGGGCTGTCGGGTAGAACGACGGCGACGTCATAGAAGAAACAGGACCGGGCGATTGGAAAATCCCCGGTCCTTTTATCGTATGGGAAACTTCGTTTGCCCATACGACAAAACGGAGAATGTTGCCATGCGGCCCGCCCTGGCGCGGCAAATAGGGGAAGACGGCCCTTCCCTACTGAATTCGTACAAGGAGACAAAACCATGAGAAACTTTGATCATGTAACCGCAAAGAGAAGCTGTTGCTGTTGTTGTTTGATTCCCGGGCATTTTATGTGGTCAGGCGGCTTATGGTGTGCTTCTTTGAGGAAACAGTGAAGTGATACATAACAGGCTGATGGCTGACAGGCCCGGGAGCGAAAGCTTTCGGGCCTTTTGCTGTTGTATAGGACAAAAAGCCGCCGGGGATTGTACTGGGCAAAGCGATATAAGAGAGGAGAAAGAATGGATTTATTAATCAAACATGTAATGGTGAAGGAAAGCGAAGGGGAAGAAGGTTATTATGGCCATGTGGGGATCCAGGATGGAAAGGTTTCAGGGATATGGACGGGAGATGAGAGCCGGTTGCCTGTGGCTAAAGTCAATGTGGAGGCAGCCGGAAGAAGTTTCAATCTTGCGTCTGTGGAAACTGTGCTCCAGGAATTTGGGCATGAAATACTTGCAAAAGGGGAAGAATAATAAACGATGCCTTTATAGAAACCAGGACGGGAAAGGAAATTTATGATATAATGAAAGCGCCACGGGAAGAGAGTTTTTTTGGATATGCAGAAGGAGAATTCACGGCCCTGGAGGGCGTCGGGGATGGCATTTTCGCAGGCAGGATGCTGGGAGACGGAATAGCAGTCCTTCCGGCGTCAGGAAAGATTTATGCCCCGGCTGATGGAGCGGTTGCCGGTATTTTTGATACGAAGCATGCCATCTGCTTTGTCAGCAATTATGGGACGGAAATTCTCATTCATATTGGAATGGATACAGTAAAGTTGCGGGGAGAATATTTCACAGCACATGTAAAAAGCGGCGCTGCGGTAAAAAGGGGGCAGCTTTTAGTTGAATTTGACCAGGAGCAGGTGAAAAATGCCGGATATGATACAGTGACCATGATGATATTCACAAATCTTCCCAAGGGACGGAGGATTGAGACTTTGGCGTTCGGAAGGATGACCCCGAAGACCGTGGCGGCGGTGGTTTACAGGTCATAGGGCAACTGGCAAAAGGGAGAGGCATATGGTGCAGTTTTCGGGAAAGTCTGTGTATAAGGGAATCGTATTGGGAACGGTCGCGGTATTTAAAGACCGGGAGGAGCCAGTCAGGAGAAAAAGGATTGAAGACGCGGCCGCAGAAATATTGCGGATAGAAGAAGCTGGTTTGGAGGCCAAAGCACAGCTTAAGGCGCTGCATGACGAAGCCCTGAGTGCGGTGGGAGAGGTCAATGCCGCTGTTTTTGAGGCATACCAGATCATGGTGGAGGATGAAGATTACCGGAAATCTATTTACAATATGATTCGGACAGAAATGGTAAACGGGGAGTATGCAGTTGCAGTGACAGGGGATAATTTTTCCCGGATGTTTTCTGCCATGGATGATGATTATATGAAGGCGCGGGCCGCCGATGTCAGGGACGTCTCCAATCGTCTGATTCGTATTTTGGAAGGACGGGAGGAAACCAGCCGGTTTTTGGAGGAACCGGCAGTGATTGTGGCAGAAGATCTGACTCCCGGAGAGATTGTTAAACTTGACAGAAAAAAAATTTTGGCTTTTGTAACCGTAGAAGGCTCTTCCAGTTCCCATGCGGCTATTTTGGCACGGATGATGAATATTCCGGCAGTGGTTGGAGTCCCTGTAAACTTGGAAGAAATACATGATGGAATGAAAGCGGTGGTGGATGGCTTTCAGGGGACGGTTATTTTTAACCCGGATGAGGAAACGTGTATACAGGCAGAGCGGAAAATAGCAGAAGAGCTGGAGAGGCGGCGCCTGTTGGAAAATTTGAAGGGGAAAGAAACCATAACTCTTGACGGGAAGAAAATCAGGCTATGTGCCAACATCGGGAGCGCCAGCGATGTGGGGTATGCCATGGAGAATGATGCGGAGGGGATTGGCCTGTTCAGAAGTGAGTTTTTGTATCTGGGCCGGAAGGATTTCCCCACAGAAGAAGAGCAGTTTCAGGCGTATCGGCAAGTGGTACAAACCATGGGCGGGAAAAAGGTGGTTATCCGTACTTTGGACATGGGCGCGGACAAACAGGCGGATTATTTTAACCTGGAAAAAGAAGAAAACCCCGCCCTGGGTTTACGCGGCATCCGTATCTGCCTGAGGCGGCATGATATTTTTAAGACACAGCTTCGGGCCATATTCCGTGCAACGATATACGGAAATATTTCAGTCATGTATCCAATGATTATTTCCGTGGAAGAAGTACAGGAGATTTTTAAAATTGTGAGAGAGGTTCAGGAAGAACTGGACAGGGCAAAAGTCCCTTATCAATACCCGGAGCAGGGGATTATGATTGAAACTCCGGCAGCGGCCCTGATAAGTGATGAGTTGGCAAAAATGGTGGATTTTTTCAGCATAGGGACCAATGACCTCACCCAGTATACACTGGCCATAGACCGGCAGAACCAGGGATTGGATGATTTTTACAATCCATATCACAAGGCGGTTTTGAGGATGATACGCATGACGGTAGAAAATGCCCATAAACATGGAAAATGGGTGGGAATCTGCGGAGAACTGGGGGCAGATACGGCTCTCACGGAAAAGTTTGTCCAGATGGGGATGGATGAGTTTTCGGTGGCGCCGTCCATGGTGCTGCGGCTCAGAAAGAAAATCAGGGAATCTACATGGAACCACATCAGACAGTAAATCCTGCCCGGCGCCCCGCTGCCTCCGTCCCCGGGGCGCCAGGCAGGATTTACTGGTTGTTGCGGTTCATTTTAGTTACACCATTTTACATACGGTCAGAGACGGTATAAAATAAACGATATAATTATTTACGGCGGTGCAGACGCCGTATTTTTTACGGTAACAGCAAATACATTCTTCCAGATATTTTTCCGTCACTTCCAGGTATTCGGCCATCTCATAGCGGCTTTGGCAGCCATGTTCATAAGCCTCTACGATGCCGGTAAGGCCGATTCTTAGGTTATAGCCGTACAAGCGCGCACGGTATTCCTGTTTTCGGTTCCAATCACTCTTTTGATCCAGGATATTGCCGGTGGTCGTATAGTGGTGGCCCAACTCTTCGGCCAGAATACAGGATTTTTCCGCTTCCGTAGTGATATTCTGGTTAATTGCGATTGTTCCGTCACAATAAAGCCCCCGTATTCTCTCACTTTGGAAGGGGCGGGAGATGATTTCTATATTGTCCTCTGCGGCAACCTGGCGCAGCTTTTCATAACTATTCAAATGATCACTTCCTTTTGGCTTTGACAAATTCCGCAAACTGGCGGATTTCGGCCAATTCATCATCCGTATATTCATTGCCGTCAAAATGGGCGGCCACGGTGTATCTGTCGGAAATCCCGTCGTCAAAATCATTTAGGCTGAGCCCCAAAACCCTGGAGACTGCTTTTAAAGTCTCAAGTTTGGGGTCTTTTGTGGCGCCGCTTAAAATTTTGTTTAAAGTGCCAACCGGAACACCTGACCGTTCGGATAGTTCTTCTGTCGTCAAATTGAGTTTCTTCTTATATTCTGCAATCTTTTCTAATCCCATGGGAGTCTCCATTTTATAAAAAGATAGGCAGCAGTGTGCATTTATCGCTGCCTGTACTTGAATTTTATATAATATATTTTACCGCTGTTTATCAATAAAGTCAACATAATTTCCCATTAAAGGAAAAAAATTTGTTGACATTAACCGTTAACGGATGTATAATACAAGCGTTCCTACCGTTAAGGGGAAAGGGACAAAAATTTATAAGGAGGAACGTATTATGGCAGCATTTGGGGCAAAGTATATCAATTTTGCACCTGTGACAAAGGAACCGGAAAAGGGTCTTCCCCTTTATGGAAGAAGGATGGAGATCGGAGAACCGGTTAAAACGGAGTTGGCTGTAAAGGTCGTCACAGGAGAACTTTATGCCGACAACAGGCTGAAAGAGAGGGAGGATGAGTTTGTCAGCGGAAGCCTTGTAGTGGAAGTAGACGATATGACAAAAGAAACCGAAGCCGGAATTTACGGGGAGGCGTATGAGGCGCGGGAAATTGTGGATCGGGACAGCAACCACACTCCTTACGGAGGGTTGGGCTACTACAAAACTTTACAACGAAATGAAGAAAGGATTTATGAAGCTCACTATTATCCGAAGGTGAAAGCCGTTTTGGGCATGGACAATGCAGGGACGGAAGGCAGCAGTGATTTTTTTACAACGAAGACCATCACTTTCATGATTTGTGAACCGGCTTCAGGAGAATGGAGATACCGTAAGGAATTTACCAGTGAGGCAGAAGCGATTTCTTATATCAATAGAAAGCTGGCTGCTGCAAGAAGCGAAGGATAACAGGGAGAAGGATTCTTTCAGAATTTTTGTGAAACAGTGAGTAAAAAAGGAAATAAGGAGGTTTATTATGGAAGGAATTACAATTAAAAAGGTAAAAACAGGAGAGGAAAAACATAGTTCCGACTGGGGCTTTATCCTGGAGAACTCTATGCCGCAGGAGACGCCGGCCCCCAAGGTGTATTATGTGGATATACCGGGGCGCCATGGAAAGCTTGACCTGACAGAAGATTTGTGTGGGCTTCGGTTTAATGGCAGGCACATTCCAATTTGTCTCGGAGGAATGAAAGAAAAAAGCAGCTGGCCGGATGCTTATTCCAAATTTTTGAACGCATACCATGGACAGAAGGTGGAAATTACCCTGGATGTGGATCCGGAATGGTACTACAGGGGCAGATTCCTTGTGAAAGGTTCCCTGGAGCGGGTGGCCAGGCTCGGAAAGCTGGAGTGTGAACTGGATGCAGAACCTTTTAAATACAGAAAGGTATCTACTCTTGAACCATGGAAATGGGATCCCTTTTCTTTTGTGGATGGAATTATACGAAATTATGGGGATATTGCAGTGGATGGAAACCTGGAATTCAGAGTCGTCGGTGATGAGCACAACGTAGAGTTTGAGATTCTGCTTCTGTCCGGGGAAGTGAGCGTGTCGTTCCGGGGAGTGGAGCATCCGCTGAAGCCGGGAAGAAATGTGTTCTACGATTATGGCCTGAATAAGGGAGACAACTGGCTTACTTTTACAGGCTCCGGCCATGTGGCCATTGATTATAAGGAGGTGAGCCTGTAATGTACCGTGTGCTTTATGAAGGGAACGTCATTTATTCTTCGGGAACCGAAGGGGGATTGGCCTTCCGGCTGCATTTGTCGGAAAAGGAGAACCGTCCGGCGAAGTTTTCTTTTTATCTTCCGGCTAAAAACCCTTATGTGAAAAGTCTGGAAACGGGAAAAGGGGAGATTGCCGTATATGAAATCAGAAACGAAGCCCCCGCAGATGAAACTGAAATTTTCCGTGGGAAGATCACGGAGATTAGGAGTGACTTCCAAAATACCAGGTATGTGGAATGTACGGGAGTTATGGGGTATTTAACCAACAGCCTTCAGAGGCCGCTGGAACATATAAATCAGACCCCGTATCAGTTTCTCTCCGGCCTTTTGGAACGCCATAATGAACAGGCGCCGGAAGAGGAAAAGATTTATCCGGGTGAAGTGACAGTGGAGGGTAGTATAAGCTGCTTTACCGGTTATGAGACGACTCTGGAATGTATCAGGCAGGCATTACTTAAAAATATGGGAGGCAGGATTACTGTCCGCCGCCTGGAGGGGAAAAATTATCTGGATTATCTGGCCGGATATCAGAGCGTGGACAATCAGGCCATTGAATTTGGGAAAAATCTTCTGGATTTATCCGGTACGGTGGATATTTCTGAAACTTATACAGTATGTATTCCGCTGGGAATGGGGCAGGGAGAGAACCCTGTGGAAACCCAGGATACGTATCTGACCATTGAGTCTGTCAATGATGGAAAGGATTATGTGGAACATGAGACTGCCGCCGCCCTTTATGGGTACAGGCCGAAAGCTGTCTTTTTCCGGGATGTGACAGACCCGCTTCTTCTGAAGCAAAAGGGGGAGGCATGGCTTCAGGAAAATTCCGGTGAAAGATTTTCCCTGAAGGTCACGGCCCTTGATTGTTCTGGGGGCGATGGAAAATCCGGTGATTTTAAACCAGGAAATGAAATCATGGTGAGGAGTACAGGACATGGGATTGACGGACGCTTTCCGGTTACGGAAAGGGACTGGTATCTGGATGAGCCTGAAAATAATACCGTCATTATGGAAAAACGTTTGCTGCCGGAAGGCGGGGGAGAAACAGAGAATTTGTGATAGCGTAAACTTGAGACGATTTAAGGAGGAAGAAAAATGGCAAATATTGATAAAGAATTAAAGGCAATCATGGATGCAGTATACGGGGAAGAGGTTCGCGGCTCCATCCACGACGCCCTGAAGGCGGGAAATGATGAAATCAACCGGTACGGACTTCAGGAAAGTGCAAGGGTGGCGGCGGAACAGGCGCGGGCACAGGCAGAAAGCGCCAGGGCGACGGCGGAGAACGCCAGGGAAGCTGCGGAGCTTCTGCGGCAGCAGGGAGAAAGTGCCAGACAGCAGGCAACCCAGGCTGCAGTGACAGCAGCAGAAAATGCAGCTACTGCCGCCAATACGGCGGCCGACCGGGCAAACGCAGTGGCGGATGAGGATATATCCGACAAACAGGTTCAGTTTACGGAGGCAGCGGAGAAAAGTGAGATCGAATCCGGGGATACGTTAGGAACCATTTGCGGGAAGGTGAAGAAGAGCCTTGCGGAGATGGATGGGGAGATTGCGAAGGTAATCGACAATGTACAAAATAAGATTTCGTTTCGGGACATAAGCGAAAATATAGATGAGCTTACAAATCAGGCAATCGGAATGGGGATATCGAATGGAGGATTGTATATTACCATCGGATTTGATTATATATGCCTACAGTTTAGATGTACTTATGAAATTGGATTATCATATAGGATTTATTACGGAAATTCACACTGGGGTGAATGGAAGGCTCTTTAAATTGTTTGATAATCCAATAGCACAATAAAGAAACAAAAGAAAAATATGATAATAAAAATTTAAGGAGGAAGAAAAATGGCAAATATCGACAAAGAATTAAATGCAATCATGGATGCGGTATACGGGGAAGAGGTTCGCGGCTCCATCCACGACGCCCTGAAGGCGGGAAACGATGAAATCAACCGGTACGGACTTCAGGAAAGTGCAAGAGTGGCGGCGGAACAGGCGCGGGCACAGGCAGAAAGCGCCAGGGCGACGGCGGAGAACGCCAGGGTAGGAGCAGAAAGTTCCAGGGAAGCGGCAGAGCTTCTGCGGCAGCAGGGAGAAACCTCCAGGCAGCAGGCGACCCAGGCGGCAGTGACAGCAGCGGAAAATGCAGCCACTGCAGCCAATACAGCGGCCGACCGGGCAAATGCGGCCGTGGATGGGCTTCCTGACTTATGCGCCAGCGTAATGTTGCAGGTTTATCCCGTTGGCTGCGTTTATCTGAGTACAAGCGAACAGAATCCAGGAACCCTTTTTGGCGGAACATGGATAGCCTGGGGCCAGGGAAGAGTACCTATCGGTGTGTCGGAAACCGATGCGGACTTTAACGGGGAAGGTAAAACGGGAGGAGCAAAAACAATTTCAATCGCAAACAAAAACCTGCCGGCACACATATTTACATTATATAATGCTCCGGAGGGGACGCACGGAAATTATTCCGAGGTCAAGACCAATACTTCTATGGTGGGGTATGTGGCCACGCAGGTCAGTACAAGGGCAGGAGACGCTAATGTGCCATTGAATGTTATGCCGCCATATGTCACATGTTATATGTGGAAACGTACGGCTTAATACCATGGCCTTAAAACAGCTCCCGGTAAAAGAAAGATTTAGCTGGAGTACTGTTAGATTGGAAAGAAAGACCAATTATTAAAAGTCATGTTCTAAAATGAAATTTTTTGAATTAATTGGCGAATAGCATTTCAGATATAGTTGTGCCTTGAAAACCGAATAACGAACAGAGGGCCATTACTGACACTTTAAAGGAAGATATACAAGTATCCTATTGTAATGATTTTCCTCTGTTCGTTTTACCGTATAGGGAACTTGGTTCCCCATACGACAAAAACCCTCCAGGGGGTCGCACTGCAGGGGAGAAGAATGATCTTGCGTACTGCATTGGCATTATAGAGGCCCCCAACAGTATGGCATACAGCCCTTGGAGAAGGACTATAAACACTACTATTTTATAATGTGAGGAAAAATACATATGAATGATTTAAACCAAACGACATTAGATAAAACAAAATTAAAAGAAACCATCAATGCGGAACTTAATCACATCCAGGGCCAGCTGGATACATTGAAACTTCAGGTGGAAATCGACCCCAAGGCGCTTTCCGGCCTCACAAAACAATTAGACGCTATCCTTTCCGAAAGTTTCAAAGCCGCTGCCGGCCGGCTGGGTTCTTCCCTCCCTTCTGCAGGCAGCAAAGACCCGTTAAGGGGGTTAACGGCGCGGGCACAGGAACTGAAAGAGGAAGCGTCCGCCCTTTCCCAGGTCCATGAAATCCGGCTGTTATCCAATGGAGGGGTCCGAAACGATTATTCCACCCAGATCGCAAAACTGGAAGGCGGCTTCCGCTCCCTGGGGTTTACAGAGGACATGGTAAGCCAGAAAACCGCCGGCATCCTGGCTGCCTTTGATTCCCTGAAGGAACGGGTGGGCCAGCCCTTTGACCCAAACAGCTACCAGGAAATCCTCTCCCTCAATGATACCCTGAAAAAGGAACTGGATATGTCCGCCAACGAATATGACAAGCTCTGCGCCCATGCCGAAGGGGTGGCCCCTGTCCGGCAAAGGCTGGCTGAGGCCAATGCCATTGAGGCATGGAACCGGGAAAACAGCGCTGCCTCAAAGGAAGTCCTGGGCGCCAATGAAGCCTATATTGCCAGCCTCCGCGACCTGAATTCCCAGATGTCCATCATGCAGTTTGATGAAATTTCGGAAGGGTTTAAAAAATCGGAAGCTTCCATGCGCGGC
>JAAWCJ010000033.1 GCA_022793195.1 Lachnospiraceae bacterium
ATGCTGTACTGCCTAGAGGCGAAGCGTATAAAGGATTGTAGGAGGTGGTTTTTGTGAGCAGAGATACGTTGCGTGGTCTGGTTGAAATTGTAGACGAAAAAGAGATTGATACAGTCTGCCGGATTCTTTTATAATTTGTGGAGGAGGATGCGGCACTGCCGGATGAAGTGGAAGCAATCAGGGAAGCCAGACGGGAAATCGAAAGAGGAGAGTTATTTTCCCACGAAGATGTGTGGGCGTAGAACGATACAAGGAAACAGGAGAAAAAATGAGAGCAGCCGGAAACTTTACCAGAGGATCGGCTGCCCTTATACCCTCTCCGCAACTAAGCAAGCGAAAGGATGTGAAGTCATAGTATCATCCTTTCACAAAATAATCAAGAGAGAAAGGGTGATTTTTATGTCAAAAGAGAAAAAGAATATTGTAGTAAACACGATGCAGATAGCGGATGTTTTGAAATGCCAGCATCACAAAATCATGAAAAGGTTAGATGCCTACTTGAAACGGTATCCGGAACATAAGGTAAATATTATTCTTTCACAGTATGAAAGCAATGTTTACACCACGAAAAATTGAGGGAAATTGTTTCTACTTTTCAACCAATACATCTTCTATGCGCGTTCAACAGTTTGTAAAGAACCCTAAAGCAAGTATTTATTTTTATAATAAGGGGCGTTTCAAGTATGAGGGAGTTATGCTAACTGGTATAATGGAAGTTCTGCATGATGATGAAATAAAGCGGGAAATTTGGTGTACTGGTGACACTATGTATTATAGGAAAGGTGTAACAGACCCGGATTACTGCGTATTGAAATTTACGGCAATAAGGTGTAGACATTATTGTGATTTGAAAACAGAAAGTTTCGATATTGAGGATTTGAGGTAAAGCTCTTGTCAATGGGCGGTATCATAGTTTGTATTATAGGACTGTTAAGTTACGCTGGTTATAATATAGACGGATAATTTTTGAAGGATTGCTGATAGAGGCCATTGCACACGACCGGCAGGCAATATATCGTGGACGATATGAGTAAAAAATTTGGGCGGAAAGAAGTCCGTAAAAGTGCAGTGGTTTTACAAAAGGAAAGAAGGTTTTTATGTACATTGCAGATTTGCATATCCATTCTCATTATTCCCGGGCCACCAGCAGGGACTGTACCCCGGAATATCTGGATTTGTGGGCAAGACGCAAAGGGATTAACCTCATTGGAAGCGGGGATTTTACTCATCCGGCATGGCGGCAGGAGCTGGAAGAAAAGCTGGAGCCGGATGGAAACGGGTTTTACCTGCTGAAAAAAGAGTATCGTATTGAGGATAATACGACGGCAGACAACATATGGCCCCATTTTGTCATCACCGGAGAGATCAGTTCTATCTATAAAAAACATGACCGGGTCCGAAAGGTACACAGCCTGATTTTGCTGCCGGGACTTAAGGAGGCAGGTCTGGTTTCCCGTAAGCTGGAGACCATCGGAAATATTCATTCCGACGGCAGGCCCATCCTGGGGCTGGACTGCCATGATCTGCTGGAGATCCTTCTGGAGCTGTGCCCGGAGGCGGTCTATGTACCGGCCCACATCTGGACGCCCCATTTTTCCCTGTTTGGGGCATTTTCCGGTTTTGATTCTGTGGAAGAATGTTTTGGCGACTTGTCGCGCTATATTTATGCCATGGAGACAGGGCTTTCCTCCGATCCCCCGATGAACTGGAGGGTCTCTGCCCTGGACCGTTATCAGCTGATTTCCAACTCCGATGCCCACTCACCGGCAAAGCTGGGCAGGGAAGCAAATCTTTTTGATATCGAATTGTCCTATGAGGCATTGAGAAAAGCTATTGAGACCGGGGACGGTTTAATGGGAACCATTGAGTTTTTTCCGGAAGAAGGAAAGTATCATTACGATGGGCACAGGAAATGCGGAATTTGTCTGGCGCCGTCGGAAACAGTAAAGTATGGGGGAGTCTGTCCGGTCTGCGGGCGGAAACTGACAATAGGGGTATCTCACCGTATTGAGCAGCTCTCCGACCGCCCGGAGGGATACAGGAGGCCGGAGGCGGCAGGATTTGAAAGCCTTGTTCCCTTACCGGAGGTGATTGGCGCATCATTGGGATGTTCGTCGGCCAGTTCCAGAGTTGAGAAAGTATACCGTGCCATGATTGGGAAACTGGGGCCGGAGTTTTCAATCTTGCGAGAACTTCCATTGGAGGAGATAGGCCATATATCAGGAGGGCGGGTCGCAGATGGAATCGGAAGATTGAGAAGAGGAGAGGCCGTATGGCGGCCGGGTTTTGATGGAGAATACGGGAGTCTCCGCCTGTTTACCCGCAGTGAGATCGAGCAACTGGACGGACAGATGAGCCTCTTTGGACGGCAAACGGATACACCGGCCGCAGGGACAGGGGAGGAAGCCTGCAAAAACCCGGAAAAAGAAGAACTGCGCTGTGGGACGGAAGATATGTCGCTGCAGGCAGAGAATCTGAAAAGAAACAGAAAAGTCCAGGGATTTTTCCCGGAAGAGACAGTGAAAACGAAACGGCAGGAACCTGTCTGGAATGAACAGCAACGACAGGCGATTGAATCCGTAGAGCGCGTAACGGTGGTAAAGGCAGGTCCCGGCACCGGAAAGACGGGAACGCTGGCAGCGCACATCCTTCATTTGATGGAGACAAGGCGGGTAAGCCCTTCCTGCATTACTGCGGTGACGTTTACCAATCAGGCGGCAGGAGAGCTGCGGGAACGGATTCAGAAGCAGTTGGGAAAAGGGCCGGCAAAAAAGATTCAGATCGGAAGTTTTCACTCGATTGCCTGGAAGATTCTGAAAGACAGGGGAGTGGACTTTTCTCTTGCGGGGGAAATGGAGACAAGGGAACTTGTCGGAAAAATCAAAAAAGAATATGGACTGAAACAGTCCGTTTCCCAGCTCCTTATGCAGATATCCAATGATAAGACGGGGATGGGTGAGATGGATTCCTGTCTGGAAAAGGAGATACTGGAAACGTATCAAAACAGCCTGCGAGAGTGGGGGGCAATGGATTTTGACGATATCCTGCTGGAAGCGTTGCGGATTGTGAAAGAAGAGGCTGGTGAAAAAGAACAATGTGCTGACGCAGGAGCATTTTCCTATCTTCTGGTGGATGAATTTCAGGACATCAATCCTTTGCAATACCAGTTAATCAAAGCGTGGAACAAAGGGGGAAGGGAACTGTTTGTCATTGGAGACAAAGATCAGGCCATCTATGGGTTCCGGGGAGCTTGCGCCGGGTGTTTTGAAAAGCTTACGGAGGATTTTAAAGGGGCATGTCAGATTATCCTGGAAGAAAACTACCGTTCAACGCCTGAGATTTTGGCGGCAGCCTCTGAAGTAATCTCAAAAAATCCCGGAAGAAAAAGAGTCTTGAATCCAAACAGGCCAAAGGGCGCTCCGGTCAGGATTATAGAGACAGACAGCGAAAAGGCAGAAGCTATTTTTGTGGCAAAGGAGGTGAACCGCCTTACCGGAGGAATGGGGATGCTGGAGGCCCATGAGCTGTTTTTGGCAGAGGAGGGAAACGCCTGGGGCTTTGAGGATATTGCCATATTGTACAGAACTCACCGCCAGGCTACGCTCCTGGAAGAATGTCTTAAAAAAGAAGGAATCCCCTATGTGGTGGCAGGAAGAGAAGAATTTTTGCAGGAGGAGACTGTACGGGGGACCATCTGCTTTTTCAAGGCCTTGTTACAGCCGGATGACAAATTGGCGGTTCGTACGGCGCTTACGCTGCTTTGGAATTCGGAGACGGAAAGTCAGGCAGCCGGCAGTTATGAGGCGATGGTGGAAAAATATACACCACAGCTAAAGAGGAAAAAACCCCAGAAAATTTTGGAAGAATGGATGAAGGATCTGAAACTGGAAGAGAAAAAGGAAATGCAGAAGCTGTATCAGACATCGGTATTTTATCAGAAAATGCCGGAGTTTCTGGAGGCTTTGGAGACAGGCGCTGAGAGCGACCTGAAACGCTGTGGGGGAAAGCAGTATAAGGCGGGAGCAGTTACATTGATGACGCTTCACGGTTCAAAAGGGCTGGAATTTCCTGTGGTGATGATCTATGGGGCAAGAAAAGGATTCATTCCCTTTGCAGGTGGAAAAGGTTCTTCAGATGAAGAGGAGGAGCGCCGACTGTTCTATGTGGGGCTCACCAGAGCCAGGGAAGCGCTAATCCTGACATCCTCCCGGGGGCCGTCGCCCTTTTTGGAAGAAATCCCTCCGGGATTTGCCAACAGGGAAAAGGTGCGCACGGGCAAGAGGGAGGAGGAATATGGCAGGCAGATGAGTTTATTTGAATTCATGTGATTTTATTCGGAATGGAATAAGAAGTATTTGATGTTATTCCGAATATTGTTGATTTTATTCCAAAGACTTGGGCCTGCGGCAAAAAATACCGTGACTATCAGGGAAAATATCCGGTGATTTTTATCACCTTTAAAGATATAAAGCGGGATACCTGGGAGGAGACTTATGACCAAATATCAAAGACCCTGAGACAGGAATTTGAACGCCACAGTGAAATTTTGGAAAGCGAAAACTGCAGTAAATATGAGAAAGTATATGTTAAGGACGTACTGGAAGAAAGGGCAGACAGTACGGACAAGATGATGTCTCTGCAAAGGCTTTCCCAAATGCTGGACGAGCATTACGGTATTCCTCCGATTATCATTATCGACGAGTATGACACACCCATCCGGCAGGAGCATGTCAGGGGATTCTATGACCAGGCAGCCCTCTTTATGCGGAACTTGTTTTCCGGCGGCCTGAAAGATAACCGCCACCTTTCTTATGGTTTTTTAACAGGGATCCTCCGGGTGGCCAAAGAGAGTATTTTCAGCGGTTTAAATAATTTGAAAGTCAATTCTATTTTGGATAATCAGTATAGTGAATATTTTGGTTTTACCCAGGAAGAAGTAAAAACAATTACATCTTATTATAAGGTGGAAGAGAAGTACGGGGAAATCTGTGTATGGTATGACGGGTATCGCTTCGGGGAATCAGAAATATTCAACCCGTGGTCGGTTGTCAATTATTTTAGTAATGGGTGCCAGGCGGGGGCTTATTGGCAGTCAACCGGCAGCAATGAGATTATCGGCGAAATCCTCGCCTGTGCAGATGAGGATATTTATGGGCGGCTCAATATGTTACTGCGGGGGGAAACCGTTTTGACATACATTGATACCGGCGTGATTTATCCTCAGATTCGGAGCAACCCTTCCTCTGTATACAGTTTTTTGCTGGTTGCCGGATACCTGAAAGCTGTGAAGGCGGACAGGACTTTTGGCGGTGATTATATGTGTGAGGTGGCTCTGCCTAACAGGGAGATCGCATTTGTCTACAACAAGGAAATCCTGCAGAAATTAGCGTATATGATACCCCAGTCCACTGCGGTTTCCATCCACGAGGCTCTGTATTCCAATGATGGGAAAAAGCTGCAAAAGGAGATCCACAAGCTTCTCCTCCGGTCGGCAAGCTGCTACGATACGGCGGGAGAAAACTTTTACCATGGTTTTGTTTTAGGTATCTGTGCTTTGATGGACGACCGGTATCACATCAGTTCAAACGGAGAATCAGAGGATGGACGGTACGATATCCAGCTCCTGCCCAAAACAGGGAATCTGCCGGGGATTTTAATTGAATTGAAGGCCGCCAAAAATGTTTCCGGAGAGAAGCTGCGGCAGCTGTCGGAGGCGGCTTTGGCGCAGATTGGCGACCGCCGATATGATACCGGCATGGCTGCCAAAGGCATTAAAACCATCTTTAAGTACGGAGTTGCCTTCAGCGGAAAACAGGTTGAGATTGCCACAGAATTTCTATGAATATATGAAACATGACATACAGATGACCTGATTCTTTGATACAATAATAAAAGAGCAGGAGGAATACTGAAAAAACAAATCCGCATTGTTACGGAAAATCTTTGGAAAAGGCGACAGAGGTGAAAATAAGGTGAAACTTGATCGGATGATTGGAATTTTGGCGATTCTCCTGCAGCAGGAAAAAGTGACGGCCCCTTATATGGCGGAGCTTTTTGAGGTCTCCAGGCGGACAATCAACCGGGATATTGAAGCCCTTTGCATGGCCGGAATTCCCATTACCACGAAACCCGGGAAAAATGGCGGAATTTCCATTATGGAAGGCTATAAGATTGACAGGACGTTGCTCAGCAAGGCGGATATGCAGGCTATTTTGGCAGGGCTCAGAAGCCTTGACAGTGTCAGCGGAACCAACCGTTATGGGCAGCTGATGGAGAAATTGTCGGCAGGTGCATCCAAAAAATTGCTGGCAGGGGATTCTCATATTCTGATTGATCTTTCTTCCTGGTATAAGGCGTCCCTGACACCTAAAATCGAACAGCTTCATAATGCGATCCTCCAGGAAAGGAGGATTTCCTTTACTTACTATGCACCGAAAGGTGAATCTGAAAGGCTTATGGAACCCTATGACCTGGTTTTTCAGTGGGCAAACTGGTATGTATGGGGCTGGTGTTATTCCCGCCAGGATTTCCGTCTGTTTAAGCTGAACCGTATGGAGAACCTTGAGACGGGAGAACGTTTTGAAAAACGCCAGGCGCCTTTTCCTGACTTGTCCCAGGAACGGGTATTTCCCAATGTCTGGCAGGTGAAAGCAAAAATTCATCCGGCATACCAGTGGCGTTTGGTGGAAGAATTTGGCCCGGGCAGTTTTGAGAGGGAGCCAGACGGGAGCCTGCTCTTTTCGTTTGGATTTACCGATAAGACCAGTATCATCGGCTGGATTGCTTCTTTCGGGAAAGGGGCGGAGCTTTTGGAGCCTTCGGAGCTTCGCCGGGAAATTGCAGAGTTTGCAGAGGGAATCCGGAATAATTACCCGGAAGTATATGGAAATAGGGAGGAATAAAGATGGCGTCTAAAATAGAATTTGTGGAATTTATGGCAGACCAGCTTCGGGGGGCGGGAGAAATCACTTACCGGAAAATGTTTGGAGAATATGGCCTCTACTGTGATGGAAAGATTTTTGCCCTTATCTGCGACGACCAGTTCTACATTAAGATTACGGAGACGGGAAAAGCCCTGCACCCGGAGCTTACGGAAGCTCCGCCTTATGAGGGCGCAAAGAATTATTTTCTGGTTGAAGAGGTGGAGAACCGGGAGATGCTCACAGAGCTCACGAGAGCGACCTGCGCCGAGCTTCCCGCGCCGAAGCCCAAAAAGCGTAAAGAGGCCAAAGGGGCGGAAAAGCTGAAGGCGGCAAAAACGGCCAAAGCGTTTGATTTTAAGAAAGAATATAAAGAGTTCTATCTCCCGAAAAAAAAGCCGGAGCTTGTGACGGTTCCTGAGATGAATTTTATCGCCGTGCAGGGGACGGGCAATCCCAATGAGGAGGGAGGCGCTTACAAAGAGGCCATCGGACTTCTCTACGGCATCGCTTTTACCATAAAGATGAGCAAGATGGGAGATCACAGGATCAAAGGATATTTTGATTATGTGGTGCCGCCCTTGGAGGGGCTTTGGTGGCAGGAGGGCGTGGACGGTATTGATTATTCCCGCAAAGAGCAATTCCGATGGATCTCCATGATCAGACTTCCGGACTTTGTTACAAAGGAAGAGTTTGACTGGGCAGTTTCTGCGGCGGAGGCGAAAAAAGGGACCGACTTTTCCAAAGTGGAATTTTTTACTTATGATGAGGGATTTTGCGTACAGTGCATGCATTTGGGGCTTTACGACGATGAACCGGAAACCATCGCCATGATGGAGGCCTTTGTGAAAGATCAGGGATACGTGGCAGATATGGGGGATAAGCGGCGCCACCATGAGATTTACCTCAGCGACGTGAGGCGCTGCAAGCCGGAAAACTTAAAAACCGTGATCCGGTATCCGGTGCGGAAGGCGTAGCAGATGAAAGGATATGTTATTACGTGTCATATATTTTCTCCGATTTTCCGGAGGGGCTTGCGTGACAGGCAAAAATAGAGTACAATTCAAAGTTGAAAGAGAATTGGTTTTGTTTGTCAATAGATGGAAAAAAGGAGAACGACCATGAGTAAAAAACCTACAGTGCTGATGATTCTTGACGGCTACGGCCTCAATGAGAGGCATGATGGAAATGCCGTCTACGAAGCAAAGACCCCGGTGATGGACGGGCTGATGAAAACCTGCCCTTTTGTGAAAGGAAATGCCAGCGGTATGGCCGTGGGGCTTCCTGAAGGCCAGATGGGAAATTCTGAGGTGGGACATCTGAATATGGGTGCGGGGCGTATCGTATATCAGGAGCTCACCAGGATTACAAAGGAGATCCAGGACGGGGATTTCTTTAAAAATGAAGCTTTTAAGGAAGCTGTGGCCAACTGTAAAAAGAATGATTCTGCCCTTCATCTGTATGGGCTGGTGTCCGACGGCGGCGTCCACAGCCACAACACCCATATTTACGGCCTTCTGGAGCTGGCCAGGAGAGAGGGACTCACAAAGGTTTATGTCCACTGCTTCCTGGACGGCCGTGATACCCCGCCCACATCCGGCAAAGAATACGTGGCTGAGCTGGTGGAAAAGATGAAGGAAATCGGCGTCGGCAAGGTGGCTTCTGTCAGTGGCCGTTATTATGCCATGGACAGGGATAACCGCTGGGATCGTGTGGAGCTGGCTTATAAAGCGCTGACAAAGGGGGAAGGAAAAACCGGTACAGATCCGGTGGAGCTGATTCAGGCTTCTTATGACGAGGGAGTCAACGACGAGTTTGTGGTGCCCACGGTTGTCCTGGAAGACGGCGCGCCTGTGGCGACCATCAAAGACGGCGATTCCATTATTTTCTATAATTTCCGCCCGGACCGGGCCAGGGAGTTGACCAGGGCTTTCTGTGATGAGGAATTCACCGGTTTTGACAGAGGGGCGCGTGTAAAGACCACCTATGTGTGCTTTACGGAATATGATGTGACCATCCCCAACAAGCTGGTGGCTTTCCATAAAGTAGAGATCAATAATACCTTTGGGGAATTCCTGGCGGCCCACGGTATGACCCAGGCCAGGATTGCCGAGACGGAAAAATATGCCCATGTGACATTTTTCTTCAACGGCGGAGTGGAAGAACCCAACGCCGGGGAAGAGCGGATTCTGGTGAAGTCTCCCAAGGTGGCTACTTATGACCTGAAGCCGGAGATGAGCGCTTATGAGGTATGTGATAAGCTGGTGGAAGCCATTAAATCTGCAAAGTATGATGTGATTATCATTAATTTTGCCAATCCTGATATGGTGGGCCATACCGGTGTGGAGGCGGCGGCCATCCAGGCGGTGGAAGCGGTGGATTCTTGCGTGGGAAGGGCTGTGGAGGCCATTAAAGAGGTGGGAGGCCAGATGTTTATCTGCGCGGACCATGGAAATGCGGAACAGCTGGTGGACTATGTCCATGGCGGAAGCTTTACGGCTCATACCACCAATCCGGTGCCGTTTATTTTGGTGAATTACGACGAGGCTTATACGCTGAGGGAAGGTGGCTGCCTGGCGGATATCGCTCCCACACTTATTGAGATGATGGGAATGGAACAGCCCAAAGAGATGAGCGGGAAATCCCTGTTGGTGAAAAAATAGAAAACCTCATTGACAAAAAAAAGCCGGATTATATATACTATTTTTGGAAATGCACTTGAATGACCGCAGGTGCATTTCTTTATCGTATGGGTTACTTCGTCTCCCATACGATAAAAACCCTCCGGGGGATCGCACTGCGGCGGAGCAGAATTATGTTGCTAACGCAACCCGCCGCAGGCGGAGAATCCTGCTATGCAGGATTCTATTTTATGGGGAACTTGCTTTAACAAGTTAATGCGTAACGGTTTTACGCACAAAAGCGAAAGCGGTAGAGTGGGCTGGGCCGAAATCTCTGCCTGCCAATCAAATGTTGAGGAGGAAAAGACAATGTTACCTGCAATTATTCACCTGATCATTGCCATCGCGCTCATCTTGGTATTGATCTTAAAATGTAAGCTGAATGCGGCCATCAGCCTGATCATCGGTTCTATTTATTTTGGAATCGCCATGGGGCTTGGCATGGTTGCCACCGTAGAGTCCATCAATGCGGGCTTTGGAGGGACGCTGACCAGTATGGGTCTGACCATCGGGCTGGGCGTGATCTTAGGACAGCTGATGTCCAGAAGCGGCGCGGCTCATTCCATCGCCTACACGTTGGTCCGCCTGTTTCCGGCCAGCAAGTCGCTGTACGCGCTTTCCCTGGCGGCATTTATTTTATCCATTCCGGTATTTTTTGATGTGACTTTTATTATCCTTCTGCCCCTAGGCATTGCTGTGGCAAAGGAGATCAAGAAACCCCTCCATTATGTGGTAGGAGCTTTGAGCCTGGGAGCAGGAGCTGCCCATGTTTTAGTTCCGCCCACACCCCTGCCCCTGGCGGCGGCCGAATACCTGGGCATTGATTTGGGATACATGATTATTTTCGGAACGATTCTCGGCTTGATTTCCATGGTATTAGCCTCCATGGTGCTGTACCGGCTCTACGATAAAGGCTGGTTTAAAGATGAGAAGGACAATAACGGGACGGTGACGTTGGAAAAAACAGAGGCTGATGAGATTCCGGAGGAAAAGCGTCCCGGATTTATCGTCTCGTTGCTGCCGGTGATTCTGCCTTTGATTTGTATCGTGAGCGGCACCGTGGCGTCGGCAGTAATGGGCGAGGGTGTGCCTGCTTTCATAACTTTTATCAGCAACAGGACCATAGCCATGCTGGCCGGTGTTTTGGCGGCGTATTTGATCGCCCTGAAACCTCTGACCTTGAAAGAGATTGACGAGACTTCCATGAAGGCGCTTCAATCTGCCGGTGTCGTGATGCTGATCACAGGAGCGGGCGGAGCCTTTGGCCGTGTGATTGCGGACGCCAATATCGGGGAGATCCTCTGCGGTGGGCTGATGAAAACCTCTGCTTCCGGCCTGATTTTGGTGCTGGTGGCCCTGGCGGTGTCCGTGGTGTTCCGTGTGGCCCAGGGTTCCGGTACTACAGCCGGAATTACAACCCTTTCCATCATGCAGCCTCTGGTGGCAGCGGGAGCCTGCAATCCCATGTGGGTAGCTTTGGCGGCCCTGGCGGGAGCCATGAGCTTTGGGCATGTCAATGACAGCGGATTCTGGGTTGTGACCAACTTAAGCGGATATAAAATCAGCGGCGGCCTGAAAACTTATACGGCGGCTCAGGGATTTATGAGTGTGGTGGTGGCGGCAGTGGCCATTGTCGGCTCCATTATCCTGCCCTGACCATGTATCTGACGGAGGAAGAAAATGGTTAATTCTGTAGTAATAAAACCCAATGATACGGTGGCTACGGCCACAGAAGAACTGCAGGCGGGCGATACAGGAAATTATCTTTTGGAGGGGAAGCTTTATGAGCTCCCTATTCTGGAGACGATTCCCCAGTATCATAAGTTTGCCATAAAAGAGATGCATACAGGAGATCATGTATATAAGTATGGGGAAAAGATCGGTGTGGCCTCCTGTGATATCAAGCGTGGAGCATATGTCCATGTTCATAATCTGGAAAGCGAGAGGGCATGAGAATGAAGTTTATGGGATATAAAAGGCCGGACGGCCGGGTAGGAATCCGCAATCATGTGTTGGTGATGGCAACCTGCGCCTGTTCCAGCGATACGGCCAGGTTGATTTCGGAGCGGGTTCCGGGTACGGTGACATTCCATAATCAGCACGGCTGCGGGCAGCCTCCCCTTGATTTGGATTTGACCCTCAGAATTGTATCCGGCGCAGCCGCCAACGGAAATATTTACGGCGTAGTTTTGGTGGCTCTGGGCTGTGAATCAGCCCAGTGTTCGCTGGTGGAAAAAAGAATCCGGGAAAAGACCAATAAACCCATCTGCAGCGTTTCCATCCAGGAAGAGGGCGGTACGGTAAAGGCGGTGGAAAAGGGGGTAGAGTATGCCGGGAAATTGGTGGAAGAGGCAAAAAAATGTGAAAGGGTGCCTTGCGATGTGTCGGAGTTGATTCTAGGAACAGAGTGCGGGGGCTCCGACCCAACCTCCGGCCTTTCTGCAAATCTGGTTATGGGCCAGGTATCCGATCTTTTAGTGGAGGCAGGCGGGACGTCTGTTTTAAGTGAGACCACGGAAATCATCGGCGCGGAGCATATTTTAGCGGCCAGGGCCAGGACGCCGGAAATCGGCAGGGGCTTCTATGAAGCCGTGGAAAAAATCGAGAAGCATTTTAAAGGTGTGGGAACCAGCCTTCGGGACGGAAACCCTTCGCCGGGAAACATTGCCTCCGGCATTACGACCATCGAAGAAAAATCCCTGGGTTGTATCCACAAAAGCGGAACCCACACGTTTGAGGCGGTCTATCAGGATGCGGAACAGGTGACGAGTAAGGGAATGGTTTATATGGATACGCCAGCCTACGACGTGGCTTCTGTCATGAGTATGGCTGCGGGTGGCGCCCAGGTTGTGATTTTTTCCACAGGAATGGGAACGCCCACGGGAAATCCCATTGTCCCGGTTATCAAAATTACCGGAAACGGCCGTACGGCACAGCGGATGAAAGATAATATTGATTTTGACACGAGCGGGACCATCCGAGGGGAACAGACGGTGGAAGAGCTGGGAAAAGATTTGTTTGACCTGATGCTTAAAGTGGCAAAAGGGCAGACGGTGAAAGCGGAAGAGCTGGGCATGAATGAGGTGGCCTTAAGCCGTCTGTGTAATTTTTGCTGAGAATTTACAGAATAAAGGGGAGGGTACAGCCATGTCCATGTTTATTGATTTTCCTGAAAGCCATGTGGTAGTCCAGGGAATAGAAAAGATTAAAGTGCCGAAGCTTGCGAAGATGCGCCAGATTTATGATGCGGAGAAAATTGAAGACCTGGGGGTTCATGTCAGGCGCGAAATGGAAAAAACATTGAAAGAGATTCCGGATGTACGGGAAAAACGGCTTTGTATTACGGCCGGGAGCAGAGGAATCCCGGATCTGGCACTGATTATCCGAACTGTCTGTGAGGAATTAAAGAGGGCGGGGGCAAAACCTTTTATCATTCCTGCCATGGGAAGCCATGGAGGTGGAACAGCCCAGGGACAGAAAGAATACCTGGAAGGCTTCGGTATCACGGAAGAATCCATGGGAGTGCCCATCTTGTCCTCCATGGAAGTTGTAAAGTACGGGGAACTGGATGATGGAACAGATCTATATGTGGATAAATATGCCTGGGAATCCGATGGAATCATCGTATTAAACAAGGTAAAGCCCCATACGGATTTTCGTGGCCGACATGAAAGCGGAATGGCGAAAATGATTGCCATCGGACTGGCAAAGCACGTGGGGGCGGCTTCTTTCCATACCAGAGGGTTTGCCTCTTTTGCGGAACGGATCCCAAAGGTCTGTAACGTATTCCTAGAGAAATGCCCGGTGGCTTTCGGCGTGGCTGTTGTACAAAATGCTTACGACCACATCAGCGAGCTGGAAATTATGGTTCCGGGAAAAATCATGGAGCGGGATGCGGCCCTTCTGGAAATTGCAAAAAGAAAAGTGGCAGGATTTAAGTATCCTCATATTGATGTGCTGGTTATCGACGAGATTGGAAAAAACATCAGCGGAAACGGCCATGACCCCAATGTGACCGGGCGGAACAATTCCGGCCTGCCGGGCTTTAAAGAGGTGCTGGATCTGAAGAAGCTGTTTATCAGAGGCTTAAACAAAGAGACGCACCACAACGCCTGCGGGCTGGCCTGCGCGGACGTCACCACCGTCCGGTGCCTGCGGGATGTGGACTGGGATACGACCTGGACAAACGTGGCTTCCTGTACCCAGCTAAACGGCGCTTATATCCCCATGTATATGAACAACGATGAAGATGCCTTAAAGCTGGCGATCAAAACTTTGAACGGTATAGACTATGAAAAAGCGAAAGTAGTCCGAATTAAGGATACCCTCCACATGGGCGAAATCGAAGTGTCGAAAAGTTACTGGGAGGAGGCGAAACAGGTGGAAGGCGTGGAACTAATCTCAGAATTTAGAGAAATCTCCTTTGATGAGGAAGGATATATGATATAAAAGACCATAAAATATCCAGATTTATATGTGCCCTGCATCCCCCCGGTTGTTCCTGTTTTCGTCCACGTTGATTTTTAGGTTTTGTTGCGTCGCCTTTTGCCGCCTGCCGCCGCCTCCATAGAAGCCTGTCAGCGGGACTGGCGCCGCTAGCCTTACAAAACCTGCAAAATCTGCCTACCGGACAAAAAACAGGAACAACCGGGGGGATGCAGGGTCTATATAAATCTGGATATTTTGTCGGCATCTTCCCTTGTGGCATTGTCAGAGCGGAAGAATAGTCACTTCTTTTACCAGTTCTTCCACCAGTGCGCTCACAGGCGGTTTCGTGCCGATTGTGGTGCAGGCACCGGCAGAGGCGGCGATGGAGAGTTTTGCACATTCTTCAAAAGGAATGTCATTGTCCAGGCCATAGGCCATCGCAGCCAGCATGGCATCCCCGGCGCCTACGGTAGAGTGGGCCTGGATTTGGATTCCATTTGTTTTGAAACAATTATCATGGGTGATAAACAACGCACCCTCCGGCCCGCGGGAAATGACGACGGTAAGGATTCCCTTGTTTAATAATTCATGGCCTAAATCCACAAGAGTTGCTTCGGAGACGTCACCGGTCAGGCCAAAATAATCTGCGATTTCGTATACATTGGGTTTGACCAGGTAAGGTTTTGCCTTGACGGCTTCGGTGAATAGCTCGCCGGCTGCATCGACAAAAACAGTGGCCTGGTGTTTTTTCAGCTTTCTGGTCAGAAAGCCGTAGATTTCTTTGTCCATGGCGGCTGGTACACTGCCGGAAAATACAAAAATCGAAGAAGCTCCGGCCAAAGATACCAGGGTTTTGGTCAAAGCCTTGATATCTTTGGCGGTGACTGTGGGACCTGGCTCATTGAATTCAGTTACAAAGCCTTTTTTTGTCACATCCACCACCTTTACATTGGTGCGGGTTTCTCCGTCGATGTGTATAAACTGGTGCCGGATTTCCAATTCATTTAAAGCGTGTTCAATCATTCTGCCGGAACTTCCTCCCAGAAAACCGGTGGCAATGGTTTCTCCGCCCAGGGCCTGAACGGTTTTGGAAACATTGATGCCTTTTCCTCCGGCATCCTGGATGACTTTTGCGACCCTGTGGACAGCGCCTCCTGTGAAGTCTTTCACCTCCAGAGTTTTATCAATGGCCGGGTTCATTGTGACTGTAATTATCATACCTACCTCCAAAAGCTTGTCCGAGAGTATCTTGTTTTTATTTTAACATATCTCACAAAAATGTGAAAGACTAACTTCTTATTCTATGCAAAATTTTAGAAAAAACATCTGGACGAACCTGTCATTTTGTGAGAGAATAAGACAGAGTTATGTATTGAATCTTTATATTCTGAAAGGAGTCTTAACATGATTTATTCACATGAAGTAGAGAAAATGTGTACAGTAGCCCAGGGCGTAGCTCATGGCGCTGCTCCTATTCCTGAGGAAGCAAAATGGATACAGGCCAAAGAAGTTGCCGATATCTCCGGCCTGACCCATGGCATTGGCTGGTGTGCTCCTCAGCAGGGCGCCTGCAAGCTGACCCTGAATGTAAAGGAGGGAATCATCCAGGAGGCTCTGGTTGAGACCATCGGATGTTCCGGCATGACCCATTCTGCAGCCATGGCTTCTGAGATCCTGCCCGGCAGGACCGTTTTGGAAGCATTGAATACAGACCTGGTATGCGATGCGATCAACACTGCCATGAGAGAATTATTCCTCCAGATCGTATACGGCAGAAGCCAGAGCGCATTTTCTGAGGACGGACTTCCTATTGGAGCCGGACTTGAAGACCTTGGCAAGGGCCTTCGTTCCCAGGTGGGAACCATGTATGGTACGCTGAAAAAAGGTCCCCGTTATCTGGAGATGGCGGAAGGCTATGTGACCGGTATCGCCCTGGATGCAGATGGTCAGATCATCGGTTATCAGTTTGTAAGCCTTGGAAAGATGACTGATTTCATCAAGAAGGGCGATGATCCCAATACCGCATGGGAGAAGGCAAAAGGACAGTATGGCCGCGTTGCCGACGCAGTAAAGATTATCGACCCCAGACAGGAGTAATCCGTATCCGGCGGCGAAAGTGAACGATACATAAATTTAATTTAGGAGGAATCGTATAAAATGGCTTTATTTGAATCGTATGAAAGAAGAGAGAAACAGATTCTTGCTGTTTTAAAGGAATATGGAATTGGTTCTATTGAGGAGGCCGGCGAGGTTACGAAGGCGGCCGGGTTAGATGTATATAAGATGGTAGAAGGGATTCAGCCCATCTGCTTTGAGAATGCGAAATGGGCTTACACCGTAGGCGCGGCCATTGCCATCAAAAAGGGTTGCAGGAAAGCGGCGGATGCTGCGGCAGCTATCGGTGAAGGGCTTCAGGCATTTTGTATTCCCGGTTCTGTGGCAGATACCCGCAAGGTAGGCCTGGGACACGGAAATCTTGGCAAGATGCTTTTGGAAGAGGAAACAGAGTGCTTCTGCTTCCTGGCAGGCCATGAGTCTTTTGCGGCGGCAGAAGGCGCCATCGGTATTGCAGAGAAGGCCAATAAGGTCCGCGAAAAGCCGCTTCGCGTTATTTTGAACGGCCTCGGAAAAGATGCTGCTCAGATTATTTCCAGAATCAATGGTTTTACATATGTGGAGACAGAGTACAATCCTTATACCAACGAAGTGAAGGAAGTATTCCGCAAGTCCTATTCAGAGGGACTCCGTGCAAAGGTTAATTGCTATGGTGCCAACAGTGTGCCGGAGGGCGTGGCGATTATGTGGAAAGAGAGTGTGGACGTTTCCATCACCGGAAATTCCACCAACCCCACCAGATTCCAGCATCCTGTGGCAGGAACTTACAAGAAGGAGAGAAATGAAGCAGGAAAGAAGTATTTCTCCGTGGCTTCCGGCGGTGGTACCGGACGTACCCTGCATCCTGATAACATGGCGGCGGGTCCTGCTTCTTACGGCATGACCGATACCTTGGGCCGTATGCATTCGGATGCCCAGTTTGCAGGTTCTTCTTCTGTACCTGCCCATGTGGAGATGATGGGCCTCATCGGCGCCGGGAATAATCCCATGGTTGGCATGACTGTGGCAGTGGCGGTTTCCATCGAAGAAGCGGCTAAGGCCGGGAAATTTTAAGAAATAGCGTATTTATAAGGGCTTTCGTTGATGTGGATGGTCAGCGGAAGCCCTTGTATATTTATTAAAGTGCCAACTTGTATAATGCTAATTGATTAAGGCTTACACCCTCTTTTTCTGCTTCAATGGCTAATCTCTGATGAAGGGATTTTGGAAGCCTTACAACAAACTTACCGCTGTAATTATTTGGGGTTTCTGGAATCGGTATAGAAAGATTATTTTCTATTTTTGTTTCAATATATCCCTCCATTGCTTCATTGAGGCTTTCATATAATTCTTCAAGCGTATCACTGGTACTTTGGCATCCGTCAAGTTCCAATATTCTTCCATAGAAATAGTGTCCGCTTTCATCATTTATTTCCTGTACTAATCTTGTGTAAGGCAATTTCATATAATCTTTAACTTCCATGTTTTTCTGCTCCTTTCCGCTTGCCATGTTATGCCAGAATAGGAGGGTTATTCCCCTATCCTATTCAGCACATCTGCGACATAAGCCTTTTTTAATGGATTTTCTTGTTTTATTGTTATCAAAGCTCCAGTTTCTTTATTCAGATAATGCTTATGACTTCCTTTTTGCCTTACGGGAACATAGCCGTATGCTGCTAAAACTTTGTCTATTTCTTCTGGCCGTATCCCATTTGGCTGCTGCTTCATTTTTTCAATTAGTTTTTTTACAGTTGGCACTGTGATGCTCTCCTTTCTCACAATATAGTATCATATATAGTACTATAAGTCAATATTAAAATAAAGCACTGTTTCTATGTTTGCGAAGTATTAAAAGTAAATGCGAGTATCCGTGGGATAGCTGCCGGAATTAAAAATACGGGTACAGGGGATAGCCAGTTTAGACACCTTTTTAGCAGATGATAAGAGTTTGAGACTTGCTATTTAAAAGAATATGACAGGGGCTGTTGCAAAATATCAGAATTTGTATGTGCCCGGCCCCTTTCCTGTTTTCGCGCTTGTCCGATAGGCAGATTTTGCAGGTTTTGTGAGGCTAGCGGCGCCAGTCCCGCTGACGGGCTTCTATGGAAGCCGCGGCTGGCGGCAATAGGCGGCGAAACAAAACCCAAAAATCAACGTGGACGAAAGCGAAAACAGGAAAGGGGCCGGGCACATATAAATATCAGGATATTTTATTGTATATTTATTAAAGCGCCAACTTGTATTTATTTTGCCAGTTTTAACATCAGCTCATTGGAGCGGGTTACAAATTTGCTCATGCGTTCCGGGGACAAGCTCCCGTGGGCCAAAAGGGCCAGGTCGTAAAGCTGTTCACAGAAAGCAGGGGTATCTTCGCCATCGGAATGGTCAAGGACGTAGGTGACGAGGGGATGGTTGGCATTTAATACCAAGCTTTCGGAGACTCCGAATAAATCCATCCCGCTGCCGCCCATGTTGTACATCTTTATCATATCCTGCATACGGCGGCTTTCCTCAGAAAGTGTAACCACAGAGGCGATGGAAGGGTTTTTAAGCTTCTCCACCTTGACTTCCAGTTTATCGTTTTCAAGAGCTTTCCGGAAAAGCTCTGTTAGCTTGTCCGTCATTTCCGTCATGGAATCTTTTTCGTCTTCCGGCGTTTCTTCTTTGAACGCCTGGTCTAAATCCGTATCAATCCTTAAGAAACGGACGCCCTCATTTTTTTGCTCCACATGGGTGATAAAGGGGGAATCGATGGCGTGGGTGAGGATGACTGCGTCAATACCGGCTTCCTTAAACATATTGATATACTGGCCCTGGGCTGTCTCATCAGTCACATAAAAGACCGTATTTTCATGAGCTTCCTTATTTTCTTCCAGACATTCTGTCAAAGTCAGGTACTTGCCCTCCAGGTTCTTAAAGAGAAGGCAGTCTTTGATCTTTTCCTCAAATTTTTCATCGCGGATATAACCAAACTTAATGAAAGGACTTAAATCATCCCAGTATTTTTCGTAATTTTCCTTTTCTACTTTGTACATCCCGGTCAGCTTGTCCGCAACTTTTTTCGTAATATAGTCAGAAATCTTCTTTACAAAACCGTCATTTTGCAGGGCGCTTCTGGAAACATTTAAGGGCAGGTCGGGACAGTCGATGACACCTTTTAAAAGCATGAGGAATTCGGGTATCACTTCTTTAATGTTGTCGGCGACGAATACCTGGTTGTTGTAAAGCTTAATGGTGCCTTCGATGCTTTCATACTGGGAGCCGATTTTCGGGAAATACAGGATACCCTTTAAGTTGAAAGGATAATCCATATTGAGATGAATCCAGAATAAAGGCTCTTTATAGTCGTTAAATACAGTCCGGTAAAATTTCCTGTATTCCTCATCGCTGCACTCATTGGGATGTTTTGTCCAGAGAGGGTGGATGTCATTTATGGGAACAGGACGCTTATGGATTTTAGCAAGCTCTCTTCTGGGAGAAACCTCCACAACTTCCTTTTCGCCGTCTTCGTTTTCCCGCTCTTCTGTCTTGGCCTCCTCGACGGTACGTTCCACCACCACATCCTTGTCCGTAACTTCACTTGCATCGATGGTTTCAAACTCCTGGGGGGCGCCCGCTTTCTCCAGATAGATATTTACCGGCATAAAAGAGCAGTACTTCGTCAGTACTTCCCTGGCTTTATATTCGTTGGAAAATTCAACGCTGTCTTCATTTAAGTATAAAGTAATTTCTGTACCAAAGGTTTCTCTGGAGCCTTCCGTCATGGAGAACTCCTGTCCCCCGTCGGACTCCCAGTGGACAGCGGGGGCGTCGGCTTTATAGGATTTTGTATCAATGGTTACGCGCTCAGCCACCATAAATGCGGAATAGAAGCCCAACCCGAAATGGCCAATGATCTGATCCTCATTGGTTTTATCTTTGTATTTTTCCAGGAAATCCTTTGCGCCGGAAAATGCGATCTGATTGATGTATTCGTCCAGCTCCTCAAAGGTCATACCAAGACCATTATCTGTAAAAGAAATGGTCTTTTCATCGGGGTTTACGGTGACTTGAATTTTAAATTCCGTATCTTCCGGTGTTTCAAATTCTCCCATCATATCCAGCTTTTTAAGCTTTGTGATGGCATCGCAGCCATTGGAAATCAATTCCCGGTAAAAAATATCATGGTCGCTGTAAAGCCATTTCTTTATAATGGGAAATATGTTTTCACTGTTAATAGATAAATTGCCCTGTTTTTCCGGCATCTTGGTCACACCTTTCTTTCTGATTAATATCTTTGCAAATAACCGCCATGAGGCGTTTCATGGAATCTATTGTAATACCAGGATTTATAAAAGTCAAGAAAAAATTAGCACTCAACCTAAATGAGTGCTAATAATGAAAGCGCCTATAGAAATTCCATTGCTAAATTTCATCAAAGCTGTTCCCAGACGATTGCACGGGCCTTAAAAAAGCGCTTTATCATATCATCCCAGAGACGTTCCAGGGTTTTATCCATGATAAAAGAAGTAAAAGAAACGCCGGTGGTACAGACGAGGGTTCCCTGGTCATAGCGGATATTTAAAAACAGTCCGCCAATTTGCTCTGCAGAAAAGGAAAGCCCGCTGTTTTTCATGAGCTTTTCCGTATTGGCGCGGGACAGGACAAAAACAATTTTAAATTGTTCCGGCAGGCGGTTTCCCTTAATGATTTGATAGCAGAGGGGCTTTAACAGGGACCATCGGGCCAGGTCATGCTGCTCCATGGATTCCCACTGGGCATCGGTAAAATAATCTTTGTGGAGGACACCGTCCAGGGAGATACAGATGCCGGTGGTAAAAGAAGCCTGGGATACAAGAAATGAGTCAAAAGAGTCTTGTAGAAAAAGCTTGGATGTAAAATCTTTCCGGTCGGGAATATTCAGTGCAATCATAGGAGCCACCTCGTATTATTCATCATTATCTGATAAGTATAAAAGAAAAAGGAAAAAATGAAAAGAGATTTTTTGACGACAAAAAGAAAGCATTTCTTAAAGTTTTCCTATTTTCGTCTGGCCGGTTGACAATGGCCTTGCCCAATCGTTATAATAGACAAGATAAAATGTGGAGAACGAAAGAGGAGCCATAGGGCATGGAACCGGAACAGATGCAAAAACATCTGCGGTCCAGAGATTTTGAGGAGACGATTATGAAAAAACAGATAAATAAGATCTTAATATTTTTTATTATATGGGGTATGATGGCGGTAAGTTTTGGCATGACAGTTTCTGCTACGGGGGGAACAGGAGATGCCAGTTTGTCATTTTTAGAGGTATCACCGGGGACGCTGTCGCCGGAGTTTTCGTCTGACCAATATGAATATAGCGTAGAGGTGGGAGAGGACTGCGATAAGCTTCTTGTAAATGCACAGACGACGGACAGCGGAGCAAAGTTTGTAATTGCGGGAAATTCCGGCTTGAAAGCCGGGGCAAATTCCGTCATTATTAATGTGACTGCGGCAGATGGTGTAACGAAGGCAATGTATACCATTGAGGTAATGCGTGGTTCCGGTGGAGCTTCGGAGGGGGCGAGTGGAAACCCGGGGACAGGCCAGAGCGTTGGCGGCGGAATTGCCAGCAGTCCTTTTATTGCGGGTGCAAGGACAGTGCCGGAAGGCCAGGAGACAGATGGGGAAAGCCAGGAAAATGGAGACGGAATGACAGAGAGCCCGGCGGCAGAAACGGAAGCTCCGGTAAACGACGGGATGGGAGATGTTCAAAATAATGGGGCAGCGTTGGGAGCGGTTACTTTGGCCGGAAGGACGTATCAATTATCGGAGCCCAGCGCGGAAATGATTCCCAGTGATTTTATTCCGGTGGATATTTCCATTGGGGGCCAGGCAGTCAAGGCATGGCAGTTTCCCTCCGGTTCTGACATCAGCGGCCTGTACCTTATTTATGGAAGCAATCCTGAAGGAAGAACGGCATTTTATATTTATGATGAAAGTGAAGGAATGGTTATCACTGCCGCTGCCGGAATATTGGCCATAGGGCAGGAAGGAAGGATTGCCCAGAACCAGCTGCGCGGTGTCCAGGAAACATATCAGAAATCCCTGAAAACCAGGATGATGGTGATTATTGGCCTCTCTGTATTGTGTTTTATCCTTGTGATTGCGCTGACTGCATCGATGACACGGAAAAAACATTATGCAGAAGAAGACCATGGTACATATCACGAAAAAGTACTCTATGATGCCAACAGGGAGCCGTCCAGAAAAGCTTATAGAGTCAGAGACTATGATGCTGACGACGATGATATTGACGTAGATGATAATTATGAGTCAGATGATGATTACGAGTCAGATGATGACCATGAATTAGATGACGATTATGAATTAGATGGTGATTATGAATTAGATGGTGATTATGAATTAGATGGTGATTATGAATTAGATGGTGATTATGAATTAGATGGTGATTATGAAT
>JAAWCJ010000005.1 GCA_022793195.1 Lachnospiraceae bacterium
CCTCCCGCAGGTTCCGCTGTCCCGGCTGCTCCCGACATCATATCCTGAATCTCCTCCTGGGAAAGTTTTTCATCTCCTCCCGCAGGTTCCGCTGTCCCAGCTGCTCCCGACATCATAGCCTGGATCTCCTCCTGGGAAAGTTTTGCATCCCCTCCCGCGGGTTCCGCTGTTTCTGTATTCCCCGACATCATGGCCTGAATCTCTTCCTGGCTCATTACGCCGTCTGACTGAACACCTGTCTGAATAATGGAATTCTCCGGTTCCGCCACAGGGGCTGTTTCTCCCACATCCATGGACTGAAAAGAATCTGCAAAAGGAGCCAGCAGACGCTTAATAAGGTCAATGGACATAATGTTCATAAATTCGCTCTTTAAAACATCATCTCCGATTTCCAGCGTAAAGCGAACCAGCACCTGCTCCGTTCCAGCAGGAAAATATCTTTCTTTAAAAGACAAATCATCTGTAATTTCAAAAGACTTGGGAGTTGAAATATCCACCGGATAACCTAAAAACTCAGAAAGAGCTGTCGCCGAAGACCCCATCATTTGGTTCATGACCTCACAAACGGCGCTCACGTTTATTTCATCATCCATTACAAATTCTTCTTCCGGTATCTCCGCTCCCATCAGAATACCCACAATAACACGCACGTCATTGCGGCGGAAGATCATTACATTGCTGCCCTCCAGGCCTTTGACATAGGATATATCCACACCTACGGCCGGCTCCATGCGCTTAAATGAAAACTCGTCACTGGAGAGTACCTGTGCCACCGGCGTAGTAATATTTACCTTTGTGCCCAGCAGGGTTGATATCGCTGTAGCTGAAGCGCCGAGGCTGATATTCATTATCTCGCCTATGGCATCCAACTCCATTGCGTTAAAGCTGTTAGCACCCATTATCTAATCTCCTTTGTTGTATAGTTTCAAATTTAACTTCCTATCTCCAAAGCTTTCTGGGCCATCAGCTTAATCGCATTCAGTGCCGTTACATTCGCCTCATAGGAACGGGTAGCCGACATACTGTCAACCGTTTCCTTCAGCGCATCCACATTGGGCAGGTTCACATATCCATTTTCGTCTGCATCCGGGTGTTCCGGATTGTAGACTTTTGTAAGCTCCGTATCATCTTCTATAATTTCCGCAACCCGGACTCCGGCATTCCGGCTGGAATACGCCTGTCCTCTGGAGACACTTCTCAGGACTGACTGAAAGGAATTGCCGCCATAGCTTTCCAGTACAACCTCTTTTCTACGGTAGGTTCCGCCGGATTCCGTACGAGTTGCATTCATATTTGCAATATTCTCTGCCGCCACATCCATACGCACCCTCTGTGCGCTCATACCGGAGGCGCAGATATTAAACGAACTTAAAAAAGCCACTCTTCAATCCCTCCTGTTCTTTAGCTGCCTAAGATCTGATTCACGGCCTCTACAATACGATCCGCATTAAAGGGTTTTACGATAAAATCCTTCGCGCCATACTTAATAGCCTCCACAACCATGCTCTGCTGTCCCATGGCCGTACACATTACAATTCTGGCCTCAGGATTGGTTTCTTTAATCTTTTTCAATGCCTGAAGACCATCCATATTGGGCATTGTGATATCCATAAATACCAGATCCGGCTTCTCTGCACCATACTTTTCTACCGCTTCCGCCCCATCCTGCGCCTCAACAAAATCTGCAAAGCCATTCTTTGTCAAGGTGTTTTTAATCATCATCCGCATGAAGGCTGCATCATCGACTATCATTATCTTTGCCATATCTGTTTCCTCACTTTTTCTTCGTTTTTATATATAAGCCTAATTGTACCCTTTGAGTATTCCATTATACCGTCCGGCCCGTCACAAATCATGTGCTCCTCAATCCGCCGATACCTCAGCCAATTCTTCCTGTTCCTCTTCTTCAGAAGAATTTCCCACAAGCCCTTCAATCTGTACTGCCAGATTCTTCTTGGAAACTCCCATTCGTCCGGTAAACCATGGCTGCCGCCCTACATACAAATTGACGTTGCTGTTCTCCATCTTATTCAAATCAATAATATCTCCCACCTGCAGACGGTAAATATCATTTAAGTTAAGCTGCACCTTGGCCAGTTCCGCTGTAATTGGAAGCTGGGAGTATCGAATATTTTCCAAAATAATATCCCTGTTGTCGTGATACGAAAAGCCCTTTGCAATGTGCTTTCTGCTGTCTATCAGCAGGAAAATCAGTTCCAGCAGAGTACCCGGCATACAAATTCTTATTTTTTCCACTGCCAGGCCAGCCACGTCCACGTTCAGATGGATAATGGCCACAGCCTCATCCAGCCCCACATCCTGCAGCATACTGGGGTTTGCCTCCACACGGGAAAGTGTAAAATCCAAATTTATATAATTAGAAAATCCGTCTTTCAGCGCCTGGATAAAGTACTTCACTACCCGGATATATAACGCTCTCTCCACGTCGGAATATCGATAGTCACTTTCCTCTTTGACCACTTTATCCCCGCCTCCCAGCATATGGCTGATCAGCGTAAGAATCAACCCTGGCGTCACATACATGTACATAGCGATATTATTTTTTACGCCATCCGGTGTTGACACGTCAATCAAGGTGACTTCATCATTTTCATGAAGACTGTTTACATATTCATAATACCGCTTTTCCTGGACATCCAGGACCGTAATATCCGTCATGGCACGGAAAATACCATTTACCTGAGAAGTTAAAATCCTGGCATAATTTTCATAAGAGCTGGTAAGCATCTTCATACGCTCTTTTGTAAATTTCCTGGGACTATAGAAGTCATATTTATTATATTTTGTCTCCTCGGCCGGCTTTACGGTTTCCTTCTCCTCCACCTTCGTCTCAGCAACCGGTCCACCGCCGCCCGACATGGATTTCAGGAGTTCGTCAATCTGACTTTGAGATAATACATCTGCCATCGTTTCGCCACCTTTTTCTTATTCTGTCACAGCTCCCGGACAGGCCCACACCGCCTCTTATCCCTTAATTTCCCTCAGGAGCCGTGACGGGAGCCTGCATACTGGCACCATCTTCCGGCGGCACGGTGCCCTCCACAGGAGCAAAACCAGGTTCTGTCTCTCCCTGTGTAGAAGGTACGCCTGTTGTCACAGTCGTCTTATCCGCATTGACGCCGCTGTTAAACTCTTCATAATATTCATTCAAAGAACGCACTTCCGAACCCTCATTAATCAAAAGAAGCTCCACGCGGCGGTTCCTTGCCCTGCCTTCCGGCGTCTCATTGGTATCTACCGGCCGGAACTGCCCGTAACTGATCCCCACCAGCTTTTCGGGCTCAATGACATTTCTCTGCTGAATAAAAACACTGACCTCCGCCGCACGCATGGCCGAAAGCATACGATCCTCTCTGGGCAAATTGGGCTCATCCGGGCTTTCCTGCGCCGTATGGGCCATGATATCAATCTGATTGATCTGTGATGACAGAGGATTAATCACGTCGCAAAAAACCCCCAGCACTTCCTGTCCTTGTTCTGTAATCACAGAACTGTTTCCTGAAAAGAAAGTCTTATCCTGAAATGCAACATAGGTATATCCATCACCACCGGAAACCGTCACACCTTCAACACCTTTTTCATTTAAAGCTTCCACCAGCTGTTCATACAGCTGCTCGATTGCCAGGGCTTCTATTTCTTCCAGTTCCTCCGGAGTAATTTCTTCCGGATCCATCTTGATCTCCCCACTTACGCCATCCTCGCCCTCTGGCTGATTGATTCCTATGGATTCCTCCGATGCCGTCGGGTAAATACTACGAATGAAAATTTTCAATTTATCCTGATCTATGGTAGACATGGAATACAGCATGACAAAGAAACACAACAGCAGCGTTACCATGTCGCCATAGGTATCCATCCAACTACCGCAGTCCTCGCCGCCTCCACGTTTTTTCATCCTTCTCCTCCTTCAGAAGACGGCCCCGCCTTCTCAGCTTTGGCCAAAAGCTTCTTTCTGGAACCCTGTTTCAGAGATGACAACAACTTCTCCCTCAATGTCTTGGGATTTTCGCCTGCCATGATGGCAAGGACGCCATCCACAATGGTGGCACAATATAATTCCTCTTCATCCTGTCGTACCCTCAGTTTTTTCGCTATGGGCTGAAAGATCATATTTGCAAGGGCGCTGCCGTAAAAGGTTGTAATCAAAGCTACCGACATATCCTGTCCCAAAGTAGCCGCACCGCCGCCATCGTCAAAATTCATTCCTTTTAACATGTTGATCAGACCGATCAGCGTTCCGATCATACCAAAAGCCGGAGCATAGGAAGAACCCTTTTCATAAAATCCTGCCGCCTGATCGTGGCGGAGCATCATGGTTTCCATTTCTTTTTCCAAAGTTTCCCGGACTTTATCCGGATCACTGGCATCCACAATCATCAAAATACTTCTCTTTAAAAACGGATTCTTGATCTCTTCCGCCTTTTCCTCCAGCGCCAGAAGCCCGCTTTGTCTCGCCACCATGGCCAGATCCACCAACTGATCCACCAGCTTCGGAATCTTATATTTACCACCCTTAAACATAATCACGAAATGTTTCGGGACCTCTTTCACTACGGAAAAGGGGTAACTGGCAATCAGAGCCGCAATGGTTCCACCGATTACAATCTGGATACTGGGAACATCAATAAAATTTTGCAGCTTTGCCATTTCGGCAAAGTTACTGCTGATACCCATTACTACCAAAACTGCACCCAGCACAAGCCCAACCAGCCATGTAGGATCCATGATCTCAATCCTCCTCTGTAATTAAAATACTATCTATCAATTATTCTGCTGTTCCTTTAAACAACAGCTCTCTTTCCCCTGGTGCAATACAACTATGTAAAAATGCCACAATCTGCTCCTGAATGGATTCCACTGAATCCCGCACCAGATAATACCGGCCGGTGGTCAGTTGAACCTTCGTCTCAGGAATTTCTTTTATGTATAAAATCTGAAAATAATTCAAGTACCGGACAGCGCCATCCAGCCCAACTACTTTAATCATGCTATTTCTCCCCGAATATCCATATGGATTCCCCATGCCAGGTATAACTATTTCCCCCAGCATGGGGAATCCGAGGCTTATCTATTAACGCTTCATATTTACAAGTTCTTCCAGAATCTGGTCGCTGACTGTGATAATCTTAGTATTGGCCTGGAAACCTCTCTGAGTGGTAATAAGCTCAGAAAATTCCTTTGCCATGTCCACATTGGAGGCTTCCACATAGCCCGTAATCAGGCTGGAGGTCGCGCCTTTGCCCGGCGCTTTCGCCTGGCAAATACCAGAGTTGTCAGCCTTTGAAGCAGTATAATAACTGCCGCCGGCTTTTGTAAGACCTTCCTGGTTCTGGAACGTGGCAACAGCCACCTGGCCAATCACAGCTTCCTTAACCTCAACTGTATCTACACCGTTAACTGTTACGGGAATTTCGATACCTATGGTAATTACGCCTTCATTATCAATTTTCACACTCTTGGCTAAAGCAATCGTATTATTATCGGCTATATCACCATTCTGTGCGCAGACGCGGATGGGCACCAGCTGATCCTCATTAAAAGTGATGGGATCAGCTAAAGCATTGTTTCCGTCGGGTCGGAAGCCGTAAACAAAGTTATTGCTGTTGCTGTCCACCAGGAAGCCGGCGCTGTCGATTTTAAACTGGCCCACACGGGTGTACTGGAAATTACTTCCCTTAATGTCATCTGAAGTACCCGCCGGCACACTGGATACAGTCGGCATAGTCATAAAAAATCCTTCGCCGTCTATGGTAGCTGTGAGGCCGCCCATCTGTGTCGGCGTACTGGCAGTCATATCCACCCAGATGGAACCCATCATAGTACCGTAACCATACTGAGCCGCATTGACACCACCGGAACCTCCGGTATTTCCAGCTCCGCCGGTGGAATTGGTGGAAGTCTGATACATTGCCTCCTTAAACATATAGCTTTGGGACTTATAGCCCGCTGTATTTACGTTTGCGATATTATGACCGATTACATCCAACTTGTTCTGGTGTGCCCGCAGTCCTGCAACTGCAGAATCCATTGCTCTTAACATTCTTTCTTGTCATCCTTTCCGCTGTCATTCCGATGTATACTTCTGATACGCCGGACAAGCATCCTTTCGGTCCTGCTTTACATAATAACAGCACTATCAATATTTGTAAAGATTCTGTCTTTCATATCTTCGGCCGACATGGTCGTCACCACCACGTTATTAGGAACATTCACGATAAATACACCCTGACGGCCAATAACAGCTACATCTTTGGCGCCTTTCAGCCTTGCTCCTTCCACGGCCTGTTCCAAATCGCCCATAAGTTGATTATCCATGGCGATTCCACGTTCTCCCATGCGTTTTGCCGCATGTTTGGAAAAATTTAAACCCTGGCTCTCAAGCGTCCTGGCCTTCAACAGCTCGCCGAAAGCAGCGCTGCCTACAGGGTTTTGCCCCGTACTTCCCTGACTGATATTGCCTGCTCCATACGGAAGCTTCTGTATCTCGTTTATGCTCATAGGTCCGACTCCATTTCTTATTTTACCTCTTCACCACTGGAGTTTCCATCACCTACTGAACTGGTAACATCACCGATTCCCAAAAGATGGCTTAAGGGATGGTCTGTGCTGTCTCCCTTGATTCGGAAGGTCGGTGTGCTTCCCGTCAGGTTCACAGACTCAATCACACCCACTTTGCTTCCCGTCAAAATCTCTATGCCGGAAGCGTTTTCCTCAGTGATTGCCACTGTCACCTCTTTGCCAACCATTCCTGCCACGTAGGTGGTTGTACTCATGGCGCTGGTTGCCGTCATCGTCTCAGTCATGCTGGATAAAGCCTGCACCATAGCCATCTGAGTCATCTGATTCATCATATCACTGTTATCCATCGGATTTGTCATATCCTGATTCTGGAGCTGCGTCGCTAAAAGCTGGATATAACTGGTGATCGTCAACGTATTTTTTGAGTTGCTTTGTGGTACGTAGACGCTCCCCGCATAGGGGTTATCCGTCCCACTGACATTGTTAACTGGCATAATTATCCTCCTTGCCTTTCTTATGCCCTTCTGTACCGGACATTACTTATGTCTTTAAACAAACCCCAGTCTCAGCTGCTGTAAAAACGAGTCCTGGTCAGCCTGGCCTTTGCGCTCCTGGCTTTCCTGTCTCTGCTCTCTTTGCTGTCCTTCTCTTTGCTGCTCATGATAGGGCTGTTCTCCTTCCGGCTGTCCCGTATAAATCACGGTTTCCTGTCCGGTTCTTTCCTCCAGAATCGAAGCCAACTCTGTCGCCCTGGAACTCAAAAGCTCCAGCGTCCTGGGGTTCGTAGCTAAAATCGAGACCGTTGCTTTCCCACTCTCATAAAGCACCTGAATGGTCAATTTTCCCAATGAAGCCGGTTCCAGTTCAATCGTAAGAGTTCCATTGCTTTCAGGGAACCTCTGGGCCAGCGTATGTCCTACATCGTTTACCACAGTGGACTCACTGGTTCTCACCGGTACCGTGGGGGCCTCCACCTGTTCGCGAAACCCGTATTCACGAGGCTGTTGAACCACCGTAGATATTTGCGGTTCCTGGCTGCCTTCCTCTCTGGCATCCTCTTTGGCCTTTCCAAAGGTATTTGCCATAACTTCCGGTTCTTTCACTGTCTGCTGTTTCTCTGTCTGTGAAGCCTCTGAAAGTCTGACACCTTCTTCCGGCGCCTGAACATTTTTCTGAACCGGCTCAGTCTGCATATTATTCCCCGACACCTGAAGCTCTTCCCCTGGCGTTTCCTTTAAAAACTCCGGTGAAATCGCTTCTGTCGCTTCACCCGCAGCCTGCAAAAGCCCTGCTTCGGAAGGAATTTCCAAAGCGGTATTTTCCTGGGCTTCCGGCTGTATCTGCAGTGTTTCCTGAACCGTTTCCAGTTTTGCTGCTTCTTCTGTCTGCAATGTCACTGCCTGGCCCGCATTTTCCTGAAGCTGCCAGAAAAGCTCCAGGGGAATCTGTTTGCCACCCTGTACGCCATCCTCTTTTTCAGCTTCGTCTTCCGCCTTGCTCTCCTGGACGGGTTTTGTTTCATCTTTTCCGGCTTCCGTAGTCTTATCCCCGGAATCTCTCCCGGAAACTGCCGAATCCTGCGTCTGCTTTGAATCAGCCTGATTCTGTTCCTTCAACAGTTTGTTAAAGGTAGAGTCCGCCGCTTCCGCTGCTGCCCGATATCCAGCCTTTACGCCCATCTGGAGCATAGACATTACTTCTGTCTGAACTTTTTCCACGCGTTTCTCCTTTCTTTTTTATTTTTTATAATCATCGGCCTATAAAGCCGCGACTACCACCTACATTCCAGGCTTTCGGCAACCATATTGTGAGTAATAAACTCCTCCACAAATGCCTCTTCCTCTTTCCTCTCTGCCACCTGATATTCTTTAAAACGTTTATCTTTCAGTTTTTCAAATTTGGAAGTATCCACTTTTGCGTCAATGACTTCATTCTTCTTTTTTTCTTCCTTGGTCTTTAAGACCACCAAATGCTCTTTCTCCTGTTCAATCTGCTCCTCCATTCTCTCTATACACATATCATAAAGGAGGTAAGATTCGATCGACGCTCCGGCTGATTTCGTTTCATCAAAACTTCCTTCATAGTCTAAAAGCCTGCCGTTTAACTGCCGGATTTCTTCTTTTTTGTCATTGACACTTTTGAGAATCACAGCATGCTCTTTTTTCAAATTGTCTAAAACCTGTGTCTTATAATTCAAAACCGTATCCAAACTATAATGAAATCGTTTCACGTAAGAGTCCCTCCATCATCTACCCTGCAATCGAAGTCATCAACTGCACAGTTTCTTCATAAGAAAAACTTTCATTGATTTCCTGCGTCAAAAACGCATTCATACTGTTTATTTTGGACACTGCCTCATCAAGGGCAGGATTTGTTCCCTTTTTATAAGCGCCAATGGCAATCAAATCGGCATTTTTCTGATACAGGGCCAGCAAATTGCGAAAACGCGAATCCACCACCTTGTGTTCCTGCGGTACAATTTCCACCATCAATCTCGATATGCTGGCGCCAATATCAATGGCAGGAAAATGGTTTTCATTGGCAAGCTGGCGGCTTAAAACAATATGTCCGTCCAGAATTCCCCGGACTGTATCCGAAATAGGCTCGTTGGTATCGTCACCCTCCACCAACACAGTATATACCCCCGTAATAGAACCCTTGTCAAAATTTCCACTCCGCTCTAAAAGCTTCGGGAATTCTGCATAAATGGAGGGGGTATAGCCCCTGGCAATGGGCGGTTCCCCAATGGCCAGCCCGATTTCCCGCTGTGCCATGGCATATCTGGTCAGGGAATCCATCATCAGCAATACATCATAGCCCTGATCACGGAAGTATTCCGCAATGGTGGTGGCCACCTGCGGGCATTTCATACGAAGCATAGCCGGCTGGTCTGACGTTGCAACCACCAGCACAGAACGGTTCATCCCTTCTTCTCCCAAATCCTTCTGGACAAACTCAAGCACCTCACGGCCACGTTCGCCCACCAAAGCGATAACGTTAATATCTGTTTTTACATTTTTGGCGATCATCCCCATCAAAGTACTCTTTCCAACACCGGAGCCGGCAAAAATACCGATTCTCTGGCCTTTTCCGATGGTATTCAAGCCATCTATGGCCTTCACGCCAAATTCCAGCCTTTCCCTGATGGGAGGCCTTGCCAAAGGATTGATCCCGGGCGATTCCACAGAATAATAACGGGTGGGCTGAAACTCCGGCCCGCCGTCTATGGGTTCCCCCATTGCATTAATAATGCGCCCTCTTAAAAAATCCCCAACCGGAACCTTCAGACGGCGTCTGGTATTGCGTACAAAACTTCCTGCACTGATACCGTTAGTATTTTCATAAGCCATAAGCTGGATACGGTTTTCTTTAAAACCTACTACTTCCGCCCGGATTTGCCGATTCTGCTCCTCGTTATAAATCATAACGAGATCTCCAATGCTGCTTCTTCCCCCGGAGGCTTCCACAGACATTCCGACTACATTTTCAATTTTCCCGATACGGCTGACTGTCTCTGAATTGGCAATCAACTGTGGCAGCTTTCTGAACATAGCCGTCCTGCTCCTTTATATGCGTATGGTTCCTGTAATATCGCGAATGTTCTCCATCTGTGTTTCCACTCCGATATCCAGGATTTCCTCCGGTGTCTCGATAATGCAACTTCCGCGCTGCTCTTTTTCCATGACGATGAATTTAATGTTGTCGGAAACTCTGGTAAGCTCTGTTACCAAATCGGCATCCGCTTCCATCATCATGTCATAATCCATTTTTTCCATATATATCTTGAGCCAGGCTGTCTTTCTCAGCTTTTCTGTCTCAAAAACAATCATTCGTTTAATAATATCACCGCTGGTATCCAGGCTGGTATGAATCACTTTTTCTGCCACGGCAAAGGCACATTCTTTCAACTGGTCCAGATACTCTCTCAGGCATTTATTTTTTGCCTGCTCAACACTTTTCACCATCTGGGAAAGCTCTTCCCTGACAGACTGCTGCTGTTTCTCCATGGCAACATTCATAGCTTCGATTGCCTGAATCTGCCCTTCTTTTCTTCCTTCTTCTTTTCCTACGGCAAAGCCTTCTAACCTGGCTTCTTCTTTTATTTGTTCTGCCTCTGCCCGCGCATTTTCCAAAAGCTCTTCTGCCTGTCTTCTGGCTTCCTCCAGTTCCAAAGCCGTCTGCTGCCTGGCCTCTTCCTCTTCTTCACGCAGCCTCAGCAAATTTTCCCTTACTTCATCTATATTAAAATTCTCTTGTTCTTGTTCTTCCTGTTGGTCTTCTTCCGGCACATCCAGGTTCCGTCTGTGGAGTTCCCGTACAACCGGTTGCGACACTGCCAGAGGAGGAATGAATTCCCGCACTTTCTCCGGGTTCCATTCTTTAATCACATGCCTAGACGATGATATCATCCTCCTCACTTCCCTTCTTAATGATTACCTCGCCTCTCTCCTCCAGGTTACGAATCAGGTTAACAATACGCTGCTGCGCTTCCTCCACATCCTTCAACCTCACATTGGTTGTAATTTCCAAATCGGCACGGACGGTTTCCGCCATTCTCTTGGACATATTGCTGAAGAAAATCTGCTGCATTTCCTCTGAAGCCGTCTTAAGGGCATATACAACATCTTTGGAATCACAGTCACGCACAAACCGCTGTACAGAACGGTCGTCCATATCCAGGATATTCTCGAAAATAAACATTTTGTCGCGGATATCCTTTGCCAAATCAGGATTCGTTTTATTCAATTCTTCAAAGATCTTTCTCTCACTGCTGCGATCCACGTGATTCATCACGTCAGCCACATAATCAATACCGCCCAGGTTCGTGTTCTCATCGCTGGTAATAATGGCAGAGAATTTACGTTTCATCTCTTCCTCTACAATGGCAATGGCTTCAGGAGAAACCCGATCCATGTTTGCCATCCCTTCCAACACCTGAACCCGCTTTTCCTCCGGAAGCTGCTCTAAAATTCCCGCCGCCTGCTCCGGATCCATATAGGACAAAATTAAAACAATCACCTGTGAACGCTCATGCTGCAAAAGAGAAAGCAATGCTTTTGGATCGCCTTTTGTAAAAAAGTTAAAAGGTTTGGACTGCAGCGTCTTGGATACCTTTTCCAAAAGTGACCTGGCAGTCGTATCGCCAAATGCTTTTTCCAGGACATTTCGCGCATAGTCGAGTCCGCCGTCCGTCATCATCTTGTGAGTCAGACACAACTTATAAAACTCATCTAAGGCAGCTTCCACCTGTGCATTGCTGGTTTTTCCCAACTTTGCCACTTCATAAGTCAAATCCTCAATATCCTGTTCGCTGAGGTATTTATAAATCTGAGACGCCCTGTCGGCGCCCAGAGATATAATCACAATGGCTGCTTTCTGCCTGGAATTTAAGACCACCTCTTTTTCAGGCGCTTCCTCACTTGTGTTTTTGTTTGTCTGCACTGCGGCTTCCGCCATTCCTATCACCTTCCTCGCCCAGCCATCCTTGTACCAGTTTTGCTACAATCTGCGGATTCTGATCTACGATTTCACCAATGTTTTGCTTCAGCTTAAGATTTCTCTGCATCTTAAGTTTAAGAATCTCTTCATTCTGAGACATTTCCTCATCTTCTTCAAGCTGCATTGCGCCGTCTTCCCCGCTGTCCGGGAATTCGTCTTCTGTCCAATTCCCATGAGCAACTCCCAATTCACCCGGCGACAGTGCCGAAGCAATCTCATCCGCTTCCCGTTTTTTCTTGCGTTTCTTTCGCAGCAGCAGCAAAAGCAGAAGAAGCAGAATCAAAACTCCCGCCGCTATCAATGCAATCAGAAGAGGAAGTGGAAGCCCCTCTGTCTCCTGATCCGGCTGCAGGGCAGGGACAGAATCACCGCCTGAATTTTCCGCCCGCGATTCCGCTGACAATGTCCGGACAATCGTAATATTATTTTCTGCATTTTCAGAAGAAATCCCCGACGCATTTGCCACCAGGCTGCGTAAGTCACTCAAAGACACGGACATATCGTCTGTGTCAATCACAACGCTTATGGTTGTATTTTCCAGGACGCCCGGATCAACTTCCGTCTGCTCCTTTACGACATTATAAAGCCATTCCCGGCTGACACTGTCATAGCTATAATTATCGGCAGTATCATCGCCATTTTCATATGTATAACGCGGAACCTCCGCATTTCCATCGGCGCCTGCGACGCCTCCGTCCTCCGGATCCGAAGCCCCTTCCCGTGCACCGGAAGCGCTCTCCCAGTTCTTCAGGCCGGTTTTATCTTCCTCATCAATTTTTTCCGGAGTACTGTATGTAGTGCTTTCCCTGAGCAGCCGCGACATGTTGACTGTGCCTTTTACAGCAACCTCCACCTTGCCTTTGCCGTATATTTTTTCCAGTATTGTCCGGATATTAGCTGCAATTTTATTCTCAATTAATTCAGTTAGTTCATTCAAATCCGATGCCGCGCCAATAGTGGAGCTGCTGCCACCGCTGCTGCCCACCTCCATCATGGTTCCCGCATCGAAAACGGATATATTTGTAAATGTCATGCCACGTACGGCAGTACTGATCAGGCGCCTTATGGCATCCGCACCTTCTGCGCTCAATGTCTGTCCGTTCATCATGGTAACCGTCACTGCAGCAGAGGCCTCTGATTCCGTCTCGTCACTGAGAGCATAGTTTGACTCTTTGGCGGCAGTAATCGTCACTTTTGCATCCTGAACGCCATCGAAAAGCCGAATCTGGGCTCCCAGCCTGTCCTGAAGATCATACAGAGTATATTGCTTCCGGTCTGATTCCGTAGACATTAACCCTGCGTGGTCAATGTACATATCATAGGAAAAGCCACTCTTGGGATATCCCTGGCTTAAAAGATCCGCCCTGGTCTGATCCACTGTAGAAGATGGCACAGAAATACTTCCATTATTCTCATTGTATTGGTAGGAAACATCGGCATCTCGCAAAAGGCCCGATACCTGCTGCGCTTCCTCCTGGCTCAATCCTGTAAAAAGAATACTATAACTATTGTCCCGGCTAAAATGCAGGATGAGCAAAATCGCCGCTGCGATAACGATGGTTCCTCCCACAATCGCAATCAACTGCTTTTTTGTTTTATCTGCCAGTTTTTGCCACCGTTCTTTGAGACTTCGCACGTTCTTCCCCAACCTTCGCTCGTAATTTTATTATATATTAATCTTCATCAGCTCATTGTATGATTCCAAAGTCTTGTTTCGCAATGAAATAAGAATATCTACGCTGAGAGCTGCTTTTGCTTCTGCAATCGGCAAAGTATGAACATCATCGAGCTGTCCCGTAGCAAGAAGATACTGCTTATTTTCCACATCTGCCTGGGCAGTATAAACCTGGTCTACAACATTCTGAAAAACATCAGAAAATAACGCCGCTTCACTATTATCCCGACTGGTGGCTTTCTGGGTACTGTTCCCTATCCTGTCCCATGCCGTCATCGGCGTAATAAACTGAACTGTATCGAATTCCATTGTTCCTAACTCCTTCCCTACCTTCTATCATACGAATCAATTTTAAATTTTAGAACAAGAAATTAAAATGCCTTAGCGGCACTCTGTAAACGTTTAAAATCATTATTGATAGACTTAAGTAAATACTGATATTCATAAGCTGTGCGGACGAGATCCACCTGTTCCTGATCCATATCCACATTATTTCCATCCAGGCGCGTAGATTCTGCTTCGCTGACATGCAGCCTGGCCACAGAGGAATGAATCGCCTGGCCAACCGCCGACTTGGGGTGACGATCTTGGCTGGCGCTCTGAAGTTTCTTCTGGAGCACCCCCTCAAAAGTCATATATTTGGTTTTATAGCCTGGAGTATCTACATTTGTAATATTATTCAAAGTTATACTCTGTCTCCCCCAGAGGAAATCCAAAGTTTTCTCTGTCAGCTCTATACCATTTCCATATAAACTGGACAACAAAATCACTCCTTCTCTGCTTCTTTTTGCCTGTTTCGACCTAATAAGTATATCAATTATTCCATTAAAACGCAATACTATATTATCAAAAAACAATTCTTTCCATCGTTAGTTTTTTAACCCAGCCAACCCAATTATTCTCTTTTATATACCTAAAAAGGGACGGAATTTTATCAATCCCATCCCTCTAAAGTCCATAAAAGTTTTACTCTGTCTCTGCTTTCTGATACTGATAACCATCAAGACTACCATTCTGCTTCCAGTAATCAAAACGCTTATTAATTTCATCATGAGTTTGGCTGCAGATAGAAGGAAGACTGCTGCCCCACTGTCCCATGGCCTCTTTAAAGCCCTTATCGACAGCCGCTCTCAGTTCTTCAATTTTGGACGCATCTCCACCTGACAAAGCCACACACATATCCATGATACGTCCGGCTACCGCATTGACGCCCCATTCACCGTCTTCGCCGATTGCCTGCTGTGCTGCCAACTGCTGCTCCGGTGTAACAACCAAATCGCTGAAAAAGTCTTTCGTAAGTCCCTTCTTGGCCAACTCAGCTTTCTTTCCCGCATTGGCCTGGTTGCTTATGATATCATTCAGCATCTTGGTGAAAGACTGCTCTCTCTGCTCCTGATACTTCTGAATATCATTGGCGCTTAATTTCTTTGTCTCAGTCTCAGCGGCAGACGCCTCTGTACTTTTCACAAAAGTATCCACATCGGCTTTCTTCGCTCCGGAAACTGCCTCTTCTGATTTCTGCGCCGCCTTTACGGTAGATGTTGCCTGAATATCCACGGTAGCCTGATAGCGGCTGGTTGTTGCTGATGAAACTATCATAATGAATCTCCCCTTTCTGAATTATTTTATGTTCTTACACACACTTTATCTCTGCGCTTCCTCCCGGAAACGCTTGAATCAATATTTATCGAAACTGCTTCCGCCCATATAGGATACAGGTTCTTCGCTGTAGGAAGCTTCCGGTGCGCCGTAAGATGCGGATGCACTGGAGCTGCCGGAGCCGCTCTTTAATTTAAACTTGGCAACAAGGCCTTTCAATACCTGCGCCTGACCGGAAAGCTCTTCGCTGGAAGCCGCATTCTCTTCTGCAGTTGCGGAATTGGTCTGTACAACGCTGGAAATCTGGTCGATACCGATCATTACCTGGGATACGGCCGCCGCCTGCTCCTGAGAAGCCTTGGAAATTTCATAAACAACAGCCGCAGACTCTTCTGACATCTGAGTAATCTTGCCGAAAGAGGATGCTGTCTGTTCTGCAATGGCAGATCCGTCTTTCACAGCCTTGATCGTCGCTCCGATCAGAGCCGCCGTATTCTTGGAAGCCTCTGCCGACTTGCTGGCCAGATTCCTTACTTCATCTGCCACAACGGCAAAACCCTTGCCTGCAGTACCTGCCCTAGCGGCCTCTACTGCTGCATTCAACGCCAGGATATTTGTCTGGAAGGCAATATCTTCAATCGTTTTGATAATTTTGCTAATCTCATTGGCCGAATCATCAATCTGAGCCATAGCTTCTGTCATGCTGCTCATCTGCTGTTTGCCAAGCTCCAGTTCTGCCACGGTAGCGCTCATCTGCTCACCGGCATCCTTTGCACGGTCTGCATTCTGGTTAACATGAGTGGAAATCTCATTGATAGTAGCAGCAATCTCCTCTACAGAAGAAGCCTGCTCCGTAGCTCCCTGACTCAGGGCCTGGGCCGCACTGGAAACCTGGTCGCTTCCGCTTGCCACCTGGCCGGAAGCTTCATTAATACGCGTCATTGTATCATTCATGGAATCAGCAATATGCTCCAAAGATTTCTTCACTTTGGCAAATTCGCCTGCATAGTCATAAGTCAGCCGGACCGTCAGTTCGCCGGCGGACAGCTCATCCAGCACGGTAGAAATTTCATCAATATATTTTACGTAATCCCTCAGACGCTCTACCGTCTTATTTACGTTCCGTGCAAGGCCACCCAATTCGTCTTTGGACTCGTAATCAATTTCAAGATCCAGTTCGCCTTCCGCAATCTTTCTGGAAACCGTATCCAGCTTTTTCACCGGCCTGGTGATCATAAGGATTACGATGGCAGAACCCGCGATCAGGACCACGACACCAAGAATAATAACCGTAAGCATGATTGTATTGGCCGTACGGAAAGCGGAACCCGCCTCCTCCTCAAGATTTTCCGCATAATCCTTGCAGAAATTCGCCAGATTAACAAGCTCTGCAGACACAGCGTCATAAGCATCCACAGAACTAATAGACGCTGCCATTGCGGCTTCCGTATCATTCTGCCTGCTGGCATTCATCATCTCCTGATAGTCAACCAGGTAGCTTTCCCAATCTTTCTGTACGCTCTGCATAATCTGCTTCACTTCGCTCGTAGTCGCCCTGTTGACACACTCTTTAATTCCGGAATTGATGCTCTCGCTGGTTTCCGTCATTTCCTTCTCAATGCTCTCCATGTTGCTCAGCTCTTCTGTCAGCACATGGCGCAGGCCCAGTCTGCGGAAATTCGCTATATCAGCACGCAAATCTTCTGCCAGGGTCAGCATAGGAATACCTTTTTGCGTAATTTGTGTGGTTTTTCCATTAATGTTTCTCATGAACACTACTGACACGACGCCCGTAGCCGCAAGGCAGATCACTGCAATCGCGATCACCAGAGTCAGTTTTGAACGAATCTTTAAATTTTTCATAGCTGATTTTCCTCCATTGTATGTATAAAAATATACCCTTAATTTAGTTATCGTCACAAAGTCTCAATATATAAGCAGCAGAAAAAAAGAAATGATTACCTCTTCTGCTCAAAGATTCTGACTGCATCTCCTGATTTTAACTCCTGTTGGAAAGTACCGTTCTCTCCATTCACTTCCAGGATAACAGGAGACGTCACTTTTTCTATATCCAAGTCGGAATATTCCAGCATATCCATCAGAAAATAAGGGGAACCATCCGGTTTTGAAGGCAGAATCAGGGGCTGCCCGTTCAAATACAACATCAGCGTCTCCGGTTTTTTCATTGCCTGAGGTGCTTCGGCAAATGGCCGACCGGCCTCTCCAGGCATATCCGCTTCCGGTTCTTTCTCCTCCGGCCCAGTCCGTCCCTGCACATTCCCGTCGGCCTGCTCGTATGCTACGGAAGAAGCCTCCGGTTCAGATACAATCGGCGCTACCTCTGCGGCAGAGACATATAAGGTATCTTCCGCTTCCAAAGGCCCGGCAATCTTCTGTCTTTTTACCTCCACCGAAGTCTCTCCGGTTTGTTTCCCTTCTTCACCTTGTATCATATGGTTTTTCTTTCTCTCTGCCAGCGCAGCTGCCGTACTCTTTCTTCTTCCACCGGCCTGGGCAGAACTTTTCTTTTTCTTTTCCGTTGCAGATGCCCCCGCTGCTTTCGGCTTCGGTCCCCTCTTTTTCGGTATTTTCTGCTTTTCCGCACTTTCCTGCCCGGCCCGGCTTGTTTCTTCCGAAATTCCCTCTGCCAGGACAACATCCCCGGGCTTCAGCAAAATGTCCTCCGTAACAGGCACTCCATTTACCGTAACATGGTGATCTGCCCACTCTTCCACCAACTGAGAAACCATGGCAGAGGCATCTGTCCCATGCCGGACAGGCACAAATTCAATGCGATCCCCTGCACGGACCAAGTCGGAAAGCTGTCCCTCCTCTCCATTCAGCTTCAGTATACACGGCTCCGCCTTTTCCCCATAAAATACTTTTCTTTTTCCATTCAGCTGAACCACCAGGTTCTGGCCTGACTTTCCCATCATATCCTGGTAACTGTAACCGTTCATCATCAGGACATTCATAACTGTAAAAGTCCCGCTTCGGAACAGCTTGGCCGGCTCGCCGTTCAGCAAAATACGGAAGCTGTCATTGATCATATTAAGCCCTGCTGAAATTACAATTCCAAGCGGTGTGGCATACTCCGGATTTTCCAGATTGTATTCATCAGAATAGGCATTTGTCCCAAAATTTCTTCCGGCAATGGCCACCCTGGAAATATCCATGCCAAGCCGTTCCGCAATCCCTTCCCTCAAACCGGGAAATAAGCTTCCCCCTCCTGCCAGGAACACAGCAGAGGGCGCACCTCCGTTGGCTTCCAGAATTTTAGAACAAATCTCTTCACAAAGACCGGAAAACGCCTCTTTCACACTATCGCAAAGCTCTGCGCCGGAAACCTTCTGCTCCAACCCCATTATATCAGAAAATACAATGGGGTCCATTTCTCCAATCACAGCTTTTATCATTTCTGCCGTCTGAAAATCCACCAGGTATTTTTTTACAATGCTCTCCGTAAGTTCATCCCCTGCCTGAACTGCCATTGTATACCCTGTAATACAGCCGTCCCTGCAGACTGCGATATCCGACGTCCCCGCCCCGATATCCACCAGGGCCAGGTTCAAAAGCCGGATGTTTTCCGGAATCGCCGCATTGATGGCGGCAATCGGCTCAAGGGTCAGACTGGCAATCTCCAAACCAATTTTATGCATTGCGGAATAAAGACTTTCCACCACCTCCGACGGTAAAAACGTCGCAATCACATCCGCTTTCAAAACCCGTCCGCTGTGGTCAATCAAACTGGACAAAATATAATCATCCAGATAATACCGACTTACACTGTAGCCCACCAGATAAAACCGTTGTTCTCCTCCCTCCTCTCTGCCAAAAAAAGCCTGCTCTGCCCTGCTGATGGCCCCCGCCTCCAGGCGGCTCACTGTTTCTGCGGTGATTCTGGAAACTTCTTCAAGTTCCATTTCATATGTAACGCTTTCTGTCCGCAGTGACCTTCCCGCAGCAGCAACCGCCACCCTGGCAAGTTTGCAGCCCAGCCGCTTTTCCAGCTTTTCCTTCACCACCCTGGCAGTCCTGGATACCTGATCAATGTTTTCAATCTGTCCATCAATCATCGCCCGCTCGCTGTGCTCGACCTTTTCGATTGCCGCAATCTGCATCCGCTCCCCATTGGGAATCCCTACCATCCCGATAATGCTGCGGGTCCCGATATCCAAGGCAAAAACCGCCTGCCGCGGCAGTTCATCCAAAACATAATGTTCCTGGTTTTTGCTTTCCATAGTTTTCCCTTCGCTTTCGCATGTTCTTTTATTATTTTACCCAGATTCCCCCCATTCGTCAATGGACACCTTCCAGTTTCCGTATTTTTCATCTTCCATTATCGCAGGAAGATCTATGGCTCCCGGCCGCAGGGCCAAAAATACCATGGATGTGGTCTAACGTTTCTCTTTGTATAACCCCACCAACTCCCGTATTACCATAAAAGCAAAAGGTCCCAGGATAAAACCAGACACCCCAAAAAGCGCCAACCCGATATAAATGCTCATCAGCATTTCCAAAGGCGCAATCCCCATGTGGCCACCCATCAGGCGCGCTTCCAGAACCTCCCGCAGAAAATAGCACAATACATAAATCACCGCTAGGCCGGCCGCATAGATAAAATTGCCCAAAAAAACGGAAACAAGAATCCATGGCATAAACACGGTTCCCGTTCCAAACACCGGAAGTGCATCTAAAAGCCCGATCAGCACTCCTAAAAGTACTGCATATGGATTTCCCAAAAAGTACAGCCCTACGCTGCATATGAGGCATGTAAGACCCATAATCAAAATCTGTGTCCGAAAAAAAGCCTTTCCAATTTTGCTTAAACACCCGGTAATAGTTGCGATTTCCTGGCGAAAAACAGAGGTACTCCTATATCTCCGAATACGCTCCATAGAAGATACCATCAATACGCTTCCAATGGTGACAATCGCAAAAATAGCCCCGCCTTTTACAACCCATTTTAAAATCCCCATGGAATTTCCCATCACATAGGCCCCGGCCTGTCCCCCGGCCTGTTCCATTACCCTCCTGCTCTGGGTATAAAGAAAATCTAGGGATGTCCCTCTCTCAAGGCCAAAACAGTCATCACAGTGACAGCACAATTCATCAAGCCAGCCGCAAAGATACCGGATATAAACAGGAAGGCGTCTGGCTGCCAGAAAAAGCTGTTCCAAAAATAGTTTCCCCAGATAATAAACGCCCACGCAAAGTAAAGCAGTGAGCGCTGTCACCAAAAGTGAAGCCCATACTCCCTCTTTGAGCCAAAGCTTTTTATGCAACCACCTGGAAGCAGGGCGCACCAGGAGGGCTACCCAATACGCCAGTAAAAAAGGAACCACCAGCGGCAGTATATATTTCAGGGAAACATACACCGCCGCCGTAATTCCTGTCACCAGTAAAGCCATTTTCTGTTTTTCCGTAAGTTTTACCTTCATATCATTCCCGCTTTCCTGGCCTGCCCGACTCCTATATAGCAAAAAGTATGTGCAGTACCCGAAAATATATGCAGTGGCTGATTAAGGTTTTTTGTCTTTCTGTTACATCTTAAAGCGGTATCCAACACCCCATATTGTCTCAATATACTGAGGCCTGGCTGTATTGTACTCGATTTTCTCCCGGATTTTTTTTATATGCACTGTCACTGTGGCAATATCTCCCACCGATTCCATATCCCAAATCTCCCTGAACAGTTCATCCTTCGTAAATACATGGTTGGGATTCTGTGCCAGAAACGTCAAAAGGTCGAATTCCTTTGTGGTAAAATTTTTTTCTTCCCCATTAATATAAACTCGTCTCGCAGTCTTATCAATTTTTAAGCCGCGGATCTCAATTATTTCATTTTCAGGTATTCCACTTCCAATAAGGCGCTCATATCTGGCCAAATGGGCTTTCACCCTGGCTACCAATTCACTGGGGCTGAAAGGCTTGGTAATGTAATCGTCCGCCCCCAGGCCCAATCCCCGTATTTTATCAATATCATCCTTCTTCGCCGATACCATAAGAATCGGGGTATTCTTCGTGGCCCGTACCTGTCTGCAAATTTCAAAGCCGTCCGTACCAGGAAGCATAAGATCCAGAATAAATAAGTCAAAGTCTTCTTTAAGCGCCCGTCCAAGCCCCCTGCTTCCATCCGTTTCTATTTCCACTTCAAAACCAGAAAGCTCCAGGTAATCTTTTTCCAATTCCGCAATACTCTCCTCGTCCTCCACAATCAAGATCTTACTCATAAATTACCTCCTGGTATTTTCTCAATACAATATGCATGACCGTCCCGATGGATTCCTTGCTGGTGGCCCAGATCCTGCCCCCATGGTCTTCCACGATCTTTCTCACAATGGAAAGTCCAATGCCGCTTCCTCCCTTGGATGAATTTCTGGAAGCATCTGTCCGGTAAAACCGTTCAAAAATACTCGGAAGATCTCTGGCAGCAATCCCCTTTCCATTGTCTTCAATCTCGATTTGAACAAAATCCCCCTCGTCTTTCAGGCGGATATTGATAATTCCACGCTTTTTATCCAGATACTTCACGGAATTACTGATAATATTATTGATGACCCGCTTCAGCTGCTCTGCATCCGCAATAATTGTCACCGGCTCTTCCGTATAGTCAAAAAAGCCCAGGTCAATATTTTTCGCTTCCAGCTCAAGGCCCAGCTCCTCCACACAATCCTCGAAATATGCGTTAATATTAATTTTTGCAAAAGTATAAGGGATTTTGTTGGTATCGATCTTGGAATAGAAGGTCAGCTCGTCAATCAGTTTATCCATGTCATTGGCTTTGTTATAAATAGTTCGGATATATTTATCCACTTTTTCCGGCGATGAAGCCACCCCATCCATAATTCCTTCCACATAGCCCTTGATGGCTGTGATAGGAGTCTTCAAATCATGGGAAATGTTTCGGATCAGTTCTTTATTTTCCTGTTCATACTGAAGCTTTTCTGCGGCATTGTCTTTCAGACGCTGGCGCATCTCTTCAAAGTCCATACAAAGCTGTCCGATTTCATCTCGTTCGTCAATTTTTAATTCATAATCCAGATTTCCCTCTTTGATCTCATTGGTTGCCTTTTTCAGTTCACCGATGGGGCGTAGAATCGTACGGTAAATCCACAAAGAAAGCAACATGGCAATGAGAATCAGAAGAATCAATATGGCAATAATCACATTCCCCAAAAGCTGTTTAACCTGGGGAATCATTTCCCCTGCGGAAGTCATGATAAAAACACTGCCACAGGCTCCATCTGAAAAAGTCAGATCCTGCTGTCTGATCAGTCGTTTGCTGTCTCCCATAAAGACACTGCCTGCCCGGCCGTCTTCCCCCTCCCCGCTTTTAAATTCCGGAAGCTCCTCCACCAGATCTTCAGTGCTTTCATCAGAACTTCCATTGAATATAATCTCATTTCCTTTTCGGACAATTAAGAAAGAATACTTTCCCGCAAGCCTCTGATTTAATGCCTGCTGATAAGAAAGCTTCGCAAAACAATCGGGATTTTCTTTCGCCGCTTTCGTGATGTCCTGCTGGATTGCCATAGTAAGCGAATTGAACATCTTTACGGCAGCGCCGGAATACATATCCCCAACGCCGATGATATCATAGTCCGATTTCAGCGCCCGGTTCTGAAAATTTCCGAGCACAGCCAGGCAAAGATACAGCATCGCCATGGGCACAAGAATAATGGTAAAGAAAGTAATCAAAATTTTCGTTTTTAACTTCACATTTCTTTCACTCCCTTATTTATGATGGCAAGCAGGCTGCCGCAAAATATCTGTCTTCCATCATAACACATTCTTTTTGGCCGTACTCATAAAGTACTATAAAGATTATAAACTTTTCATAAAGCAGGTTTCAATCCCAGAGTTTTTCAGGATAAACCCCTGCGCTTTTCAGTTCTCTGAGCGCTTTTACCACAAATGGTTTGTCCTCCTTATATGTCACGCCAAACCATCTGTCATGGGATTGCAGCACCTGCACACAGGCACGTCCTTCTGCGATAAGGCTTCCCACCACCGTCGGAATATAAAATTCCCCCTTCATAGGATTCTCCCTGAGGGTTTTATTTAGAAACGCCGGAAATCTTTGTGAAAGTTCCTTAAAAATCCCTTGGCTAAATCCCCAAAGGTTCATAGACACAAGGGTTCCTTCCGGAATCACCGCTGTCCCTTCTCCTTCTTCCTCATATATAATTTCTGTTCCCTGCCGTTCAATTTTTGTCCTCTCTGTGACAGCGGAAAGTTGTCCCTTTTCATTGATTTCACAAACGCCCCTGGCCACAAAGCCATTTTCCGTCAACGTGTTTTCCACCTGATACCCCACCATGGCAAAACGGTATTTGTCATCATCCTCATGGCTCATCAAATAGTCATAAATCACCTGAAAAGCTTCCCGCCCATAAAAGTCATCCGCGTTGATCACGGCAAAGGAACCATCGACCGCATCCGCGCAACTTAAAATGGCATGGGCCGTCCCCCAGGGCTTCACCCGCCCTGCCGGAACTGTAAAACCGGAAGGGACATGATATAAATCCTGGAATACATAGGACACTTCCATCTGCCGTTCAATCCGCCTGCCCACAGCTTCTTTAAAATCAGCTTCGTTTTCCTTTTTGATAACAAAAACCACTTTTTCAAAGCCTGCCTGCTTTGCATCGTAAACAGAAAAATCCATGATGATATTTCCGTATTCATCCACCGGATCAATTTGTTTCAAACCACCATAACGGCTTCCCATTCCTGCTGCCATGATTACAAGCGCCGGTTTTTTCATCGTCCCTGTCTTCCTTTCCTTCGTGTTACTGATTGCCGGAATCCGGATTATATATTTTTAAAAAACTGTTCCTTTAAAATCAGATAGCCGCCTTTATCGTATTTTGAACCAAACAGCCCTTTAATCCCCCTGTGTTCCGCCTTATCGATGGCTTCATCCACCAGTTTTCTGGCCGCTTCCTCCGTAAGCTCTGTCCCATTATTCCTAAGCCTCTCCGCTACAGCGTAAATTGCCAGATTTGCCATCTCGTCGATAACACATTCCTCTTCTTTCGCATATTCGTTGGCGCAGGCCACAAACTCATCCACATCCATCTGGCTGCCTTCTTCCAAATATACGCAAAGTCTGTCCAGTTCCGGATTATCAATCAGAAGTTTATCCATCCGTTCCGAAGAATCCACCAGGATAATCACCAATGATACAAATGGCTGATCGATTTCTTCCGCCAGCTCTGCTGCTGCTTCATGACTTAAATCCGCCGCGTTATCCACAATCAAATCTCTTCCCGCCAAACGCATAAAGGTATTATGCACCCCTTTTGCGCTTAGCTTCTCACCGGATATTTTCGCCACCTGTGTGGCGGCGCTCCCCAGAACCTCATGGGTTTTTTTCAGTTTTTCCACTGCAAAAGGAATTCTTTCCGCCCCCGGCTCCGCTTCAACCACTACGCAGGTAATTTCAAAATCTCCACCTTCCGTATCCGGCTCTTCAACATCAGATATTTCAGGTTCTTTTTCTGCTGATGTTTGCCCCTCCTTCTGCTCCACTGGTTTTTCATCCGACGCTGCAGGCTTCTCTTCTTCCACCACCGCTTCTGTTTCCATGGCCGTAGGCTTCTCTTCTTCCATCGCCGGCTCTGTTTCCATGGCCACTGCTTTCTCTTCTTCCATCACCGGTTCTGTTTCCACAGCAGCAGGCTTCTCTTCTTCCATCACCGGTTTCCTTTTAACCGCCACGGGCTCTGTTTCCACCACCGCCGGTTTTTTCTCCGATTCTGCAGACTCTTTTTTTTCTACTGCGGCAGGCTTCACATTCATCATTACTATGTTTTTCCCAAGCGCTGCCGATACTTCATGAAAGAATTCATCCGTTTGCCCCAGCTCCTTTTCAGGTTCTGGCTTCAAAGCTTCTTTTACCTTCCCTACAACTTCTTTTGTTTGTCCCAGCATTTCTTCCGGCGCTTCCGGTTGCTGCTCAGCCGAAGACCGGCTTTCGTTTTCTGCCTCGCGGATTGCCTGGGCCAAATCTGCCTGCATATGATAAAGTTCTCCGGCAAGTCCCTGTTGGCCGGATTCGTCCTCTGAAATTCCTTCCGCCCTCTTCTCCATCTGCCCTGCGGGCTCTCCGGTAAAATCTTTCTCTGAAAGATGCGGTTCCTCACTTAAAGGAGCTTCCAGGACATACGGATATCCTGCAGTTCCCGGTTCTTCCACAAAATGAAACTGATCTTTTGAAATCTCCCCTTCGGAGACATAAACAGCTTCCTCAGGAATCTGCTCCTCTCCAAAATCAGCCGCCTCTCCGGCGACAACCGTTTCCTCTGCAACATGCTGCGGTTCTTCAGCGGTTTCCTCCCTCGTCAGGGCGGCTTCTTTCATCCTCTCCTCTTCCCGCCGCCTTTCTATGTCCATGTCTTCGCCGCCTTGAATCCCCTGGGAATACCTGGTTTCAAACTCACGTTCCACTGCCCGGACACGTGCCTCAAATTTCTTTTTATTCACCAGCTTTTCCTGTTGTGAGGGAGTAAGCGGTTCATACTGCATCTTCAAATTCAGCGCTTTGTCCACATAGGTTCCCACACTGAACCACAAAATAATCTCATTGCAAAGCTGTACACATTCCTTCACTCGTCCGGCTTTATGATAAAGGTAGGCCAGTTCATATGCCCACTTTTCCTCAAATTCATTTTTTCGGTACAGTTCCAGAATCGTAATCAGTTTTTCCGTCTCGCCGCCTTTGGCGGCTTCAATTTGGTATGCCAGAAGAAGTTTTCCGATGTCATTGGGAGCAATTTTCTGAAACTCTTCAAAATAAGCTTCCGCCTCGTCAATATTTCCCGCCTTGACGCAAAGTTCTGTCAGTTTGTAAAGCATCCGACGGCCCACCGGTACACGCTCATAGGCAAATAAAAGGATATTTTTTGCTTCTGTATAATTCTTGGTTTTTTCATATACCTGGGAAACCAGCGTCAGCATTTTGAGATTTTTAATCTTGCTCCAGTCAATCGTATCCGCAATTTTCGCAGCAGCAGCATAATCTTTTTTCTCAACATGCTTCTTAATCTTATCTTCTTTAATGTTCAGTTCGTATTTATCCACAGCGCCACCTCAAATATCCTTGTAAAATTTCATTTAGTATAAGTCTATCATACTCATTTTCCCTTGTCAAAAACAACTGAAAAAATGTACTGCAGCCAGATAAGGCTTGCCGCATTTGAATCTTATATGACAAAACAGCCGGCTGCCTGGTCGCAGCTGGCTGTTTCCTTATTTTTCCACTCTTAAATTAATAACGTCCTGTCTTATAACTTCCTGTACCAGCCTGAAGCATAGCCTTCACCGTTGCAAAGCTGGCAACTGCCGTCAATGCATACCCAATAATCAAATCCTTCCAGTACGCGGCGCTGAACTCCGAATCCTCCAGAAAGTCCGGGATCGAACGGAACGCATCGGTAATCGTACAGTCAATTCCCCAGTACTCTTCCACGCCCTTTTTAATCTCCATGGCAATTCCGATATTATGGGCAACATAAATCACCGCAGTCACAATAACCAGAGAAATAACAATTCCCGCCACATTAATCCGGCCGCCAAATTTCTCATACCCTTTCAGGGCACAGACAGCCGCCACCAGTCCGGCAATCCCCGCTATGTAACCAAGCTGATAAATCACCACCCAAAGCGCTCCACCCAGCAAAGCGCCCAAAAGTGCGCCTACGATACCGGTCACAATATTCCCTTTCTGTGCAGCAAGCTGCTGTTTGTTATCCTCCAGAGAATTACACAGCCCATTGTAACAGTTGTCGCACATGAAGTCCATCTCATTATTAATGCTGGAAAGCGTTACAGGAACCTCATTTCCACAGCAACCGCAACAAGGCACATAGCCATTCCGGGAAAGGTAGGAATGAACCCCGTCAAGAATCTGCCTGATCTGTATACCGACCTTCCCGGAATTTCTCACAATGATCTCCAGCTTCTTTCCATCGTAAGTGGTTTTGGTAACTTTCTTGACCGCCTGGCGCAGTTCACTGAAAAAACTCTCTATCAAATCCGTCGGGGCTGTGCTCCCCTCTTTTGCATATACTGCGATTTTCCAGAAGGCAGTACCATCAACCCCCTGTCTCACGTAGACAGGAAAATCCCCCACCCTGCCCTGCAGTATTTTCTTAGGTTTTTCAAACAGATTGTCTGAACCTTTAATCTGCTCTACAAGCGCCTGTTTCATTTCTTTGCTTCCTCCATCAAGTATTTTTTATTATATTAACACCCTGAGGAAAAAATCTCAACTGCTTCTTTTCTCAAAACATCATTCCGTTAAAAATTCCGGCCCAAAGCTTTCAGGCAGCAGCTCCTCCAAAGAAAATACCCGATAGTCTTCCTCCGATTTAGCCAGAATCACAAAAAATTCCGAAGGACGGCAAAATTCCCGCAGCACCTGGCGGCAAATACCGCAGGGCGGGCAATACGCTTCCACCTTTCCGGCATTTCCTCCCATAATGACAATGCAGGAAAACTCCCGTTTTCCTTCGCTGACCGCCTTAAAAACTGCTGTCCTTTCCGCACAGTTCCCTGCCGGATATGAAGAATTCTCAACGTTGCAGCCAGTATACACGCTTCCATCCCTGCATAAAAGGGCTGCAGCTACATAAAATCCCGAGTAAGGCGCATACGCCATGGTAAGCTGCTCCTTTGCCATGGCAATCATGTCGCGGATTTTAGCAGGGCTCACTGCTTTGAACCTCTCATACTCAAACCTCTGTTCCATACAACAACCCTCCCTTTCCTCAAAAGTCTTTTTCTCAACCTTCAGCCTTCAAAATTTTTACCAGGCGGCTTGTCCCGAGCCTGTCCGCCCCCAAGCTGACAAACTTGTTTGCATCCTCAAAAGAACTGATTCCTCCTGCCGCTTTGATCTTTACCTCCGGCCCCACATGGGCAGCGAAAAGCTCCACATCTGCAAAAGTGGCTCCTGCTGTTGAAAATCCGGTGGAAGTCTTGATATAATCCGCACCAGCTTCTGTCACCGCCTTGCAAAGAGCCACCTTCTCTTCTTCTGTCAAAAGGCAGGTTTCAATGATCACCTTGAGGATTTTCTTTCCGCACACGTCCTTTAATGCTTTGATTTCCTCCGTCACTTTATCAAATTTTCCCATGCGGACGTCCCCGAGATTTACCACCATATCAATCTCGTCCGCCCCCTCCCGCAACGCTTCTTCCGTCTCAAAAACCTTAACCGCCGTCGTATTATATCCATTGGGAAAACCGATCACAGTGCAGACTGCCATCCTGTCTCCCAGATATTCTTTTGCCCTTTTCACATAGGAAGGCGGAATACAAACTGAGGCCGTTCCATATGCAACTGCATCGTCACAAATAACCTTGATTTCTTCCCATGTCGCCGTCTGGGACAGGAGGGTATGGTCCACATGCTTCATAATTTCTGTTTTTTTCATTGTTCCCTCTCCTATTTTTAAATTTAATGTCCGCGATTACTATACCACAAATTTCCCTTTTTTACTATAATAGGATTCGGGCATCAAAAGTCTTTGGCCATGAGACCGTGGCCACATCGCACAATCAGAGTCGCTCTCTGCCCCGTTTCAGCCTACACCTCTATCTGTATCAAAGATTCGTTTCCTGTACTGGTATTTACAAAAATTCCGTCATATGTTTCCTGTACCAGAGCGGCAGGAAATTCCTTTGGCAGTTGGGATTTTCCCGTTCTTTGATACTAATAGTACGAAAAAACACTTTCCATAAATCTACGTACCCATCCGCCTCCCCCTGGGCTTCTAAAAATGCATCTGCCTCAGCTTTTGAAAACTCTGCCACCACCCACTCTTCTCCTGCCATATGAATTGCCGCTTCTTCCCTGACGTCATCATAAATCACCCAATTTTCTTCGGGGAAGCGGTCGGCAAAGTGCGGCGCCACCAGGGTAATGACCCGGCTTCTGGGTGAAATGACAGAAAACAGAACGCCATTTTTAAGCTGCTCAAAACGGATAAACTCCAAATACTGATGAGCCTCATTGGCCACTTTTCTCGACAATGCAAAAATATCCGCCACTGCCTTTTTCTGCAAAAGCCGCAGAGTTATCCCTCCATAACAAAATCCCTCAATCAAAAAGCGGTAGATAACGTCCGCACGTTCCTCCCTGGCAGAAAGAGCCGCCCGGTAGACCACCCGGAAAGCTTCCCCCGATATTTTTTTTCGGATGGAACGGGCCACCTTCTCCGACTTTTCGGCATCTGGCGCTACCTCCTCATATTCCCAAAAAAATTCCGGTTCATACTGCTCTTTCATAAAAAGCCGTACATTTTCATGTCCCAACCCGGAATCCCACGCATCATAAATTCCTGTAAAAATTCCCTCCAGGGAATCTTCGCACAAAAAACCTTTCATAATCCGAACCGGTTTTCCTTTCTTATGTTTTAAGCCAAAAATATAATTTTTAGAATTATAACTGACCGCCGGCCGCTTTTTTAAAGTCTTCTACCTCCGGTACTGCTTCCAGTTTCATGTCGTCAAAAAGGTTTAGCTGCCGATAGTTGTCTTCATGGGTCAGCTTCCAGTTTTTCTTCCGGCCATCGCTGATCAGCCCGGCCGTGATCCTGTTTTCTTCCAGGCTCACAGGAAACATCTGCCGCCCGCCCAAAGTGATAAAATAATGGGCCCGCTTCAGGACCACACCCAGCCGTTTCAAATCAGAAAAATCCAGACGGCCGAGTCTGCGGGCATTATAAATCCTTCTGGCGGACTTTGCCCCGATGCCCGGCACCCGAAGGAGCATTTCGTAATCAGCGCTCATAACTTCCACCGGAAAATACTCCAGATGACGAACAGCCCAGTCGCATTTTGGATCGAGAAGCACATTGAAATTCGGCGCTTCTTCAGACAGAAGCTCCTCTGCCCGAAAACCATAAAACCGCAACAACCAGTCCGCCTGATAAAGTCTGTGCTCTCTCAGCAAAGGCGGAGGCGTCCCTGGCGCCGGAAGGGCGCTGTCGTCATTCAACCCTATATAAGCCGAAAAAAACACTCTTTTCAAATCATACTGGCGATACAAAGCCTGTGTCACCATCATCATATGATAATCGCTTTCGGAAGTGGCTCCCACAATCATCTGGGTACTCTGCCCCGCCGGCACAAAAGTCCGAATGTCCTGGCCGCGCCGGACAGAGGCTAGTCCCGCCTCTCCCTCCGCCACAAATAAAGACGTCCTATTTTTTTCCGTCTCCAGTCTTTTCTGATAACTCTCCTCCCCAAACAGCCCATTGGAAAGGTTTTTTACCCCCCAGGCTCTTTCCAGCCTGGCAGTCTGCCCCATAGATTGTCTGGATTCCACAATTCTTTTTTGGATACGGCTCATGGGTTTTAAAATACTGTCTCTGCTTTTGTGGGGAGCCAGCGCCCGAAGGCTGTCGGCCGTCGGCAGTTCCAGGTTAACGCTCATGCGGTCTGCCAAAAGCCCCACTTCATCCAGAATCGCTTCATCTGCTCCCGGAATCGCTTTGATATGAATATATCCCCGGAACCGGTAAACCTTCCTCAGTTTGTACAAAATTTCATAAATTCGCTCCATGGTTTCATTGGGCGAAGGAAATACACCGGAACTCAAAAACAGTCCCTCAATATAATTTCTCCGATAAAATTCGATGGTCAGGCTGCACACCTCATCCGGCGTAAAAGCTGTCCTTTCCACATCGTTGGAACGCCTGTTGATACAATATTTACAGTCGTAAATGCAGTGATTTGTCAAAAGAATTTTAAGAAGGGAAATACAGCGCCCATCTCCCGCAAAACTGTGACAGATCCCTGCCGCCACCGAATTTCCAATATCCCCCCTGGCCCCCTTCCGGTCCACACCGCTGGAAGTACATGCCACGTCGTATTTCGCTGCATCCGATAAAATCCGCAGTTTTTCCTGTAGTCCTGTGATGTTCTTTCCAATCTCCATCTGAGTCTCCATATCGCGAATGTATGTTTGTTTTATCAGTATAGCACAGACGTTCGGAATTGGCAAGGGTTTTTAGAACGTTAGTTCTCTTCCATATACGATAACAGCCGGGATACTCTCCCGGCCGTTTCTTTTATTCCTCTGAAAAAGAATCTTTTCCCACTCCGCAGACGGGGCATACCCAGTCTTCCGGAAGGTCTTCAAAAGCAGTACCTGCAGGGATTCCGCTGTCAGGATCTCCCACCTCAGGATCATACACATAACCGCAAGGCTCACATACATACTTCTTCATAGCACATCCATCCTTTCCTCATTAAATAGTAATACAACCATATATCTTTGTATTTCTGCAGCGAAACCCAATCGCAGGGTTCTTCTTAATAATAAACTGCAAAAATCAGATACCCACATTAAAAACTCTTTATTTCCTTTTATACGTGGTAAATGCAAAAGCAAGCCCCTCATGTTCCATCCGTTCCCCCACAAATGACAGCTCCCATTCCGGATCCATGTCCAGATCCGGGAAGAATGTATCCGCCTCAAAGTCTTTGTAGACCCGCGTTACATAAGCCGTATGGCAAAACGGAAGAAATTCCCGGTATATATGGCCTCCTCCGGCAATGAAAACCTGCTGCGAACCGTAATCCTTTAAAATCTCCAGGGCTTTTTCCACACTTCCGGCAGTCAGCGCCCCCTCCCGGAAAAATCCCCTGTTTTTCGTCAGGACCAGATTGATCCTGTTTTTTAAAGGCTTCCCACCCGGAAAGCTGTCCAATGTTTTCCGCCCCATCACCACCACATTCCCCGTGGTAGTCTGCCGGAAAAATTTCATATCTTCGGGGATGTGCCACAGCAAATCCCCATCTTTTCCAATGGCCCAGTTCTCTGCAGCCGCTACAATGACCTGCATGACATCCCTCCTTAAACAGCCACCGGAATCCGCTCTGAAAAGGGATGATACCGGTAATTCTTAAGAGCAAAACTATCCACCGTAAATTTGTAAAAATCCGTAACCGAAGGGTCCATTACAAATTCAGGCGCTTCGTAAGGTTCCCTCTTTAAAAGCTCCTCCACCATGGGAATATGCCTGTCATAAATATGGGCGTCGGCAATCACATGGACAAGTTCCCCCGGCTTTAACCCCGACACCTGGGCGAACATACAAAGAAGGACAGCGTACTGCAGTGTATTCCAGTTGTTGGCTGTCAGCATATCCTGGGAACGCTGATTTAATATCCCGTTCAGTTTATCACCCGATACATTGAACGTCATGCTATATGCGCAGGGATAGAGCATCATTTCATGCAAATCCTGGTGATTATAAATATTGGTCAGAATCCGTCTGCTGGCCGGATTGTGCTTTAAATCATAAAGCACCCGATCCACCTGATCAAACATCCCTTCCTTATATATGTGCTTAACCCCCAGCTGATATCCATAAGCTTTTCCAATGCTACCGTTTTCATCTGTCCAGGAGTCCCATACATGACTGTTAAGATCCTCCACCCTGTTGGACTTTTTTTGCCAAATCCAGAGTATTTCGTCAATGGCCCCTTTAAAAGCGCTCCTTCTCACCGTAATAATCGGAAATTCTTTAGAAAGGTCATACCGGTTCACCACCCCGAATTTCTTTACCGTATGGGCCGGCGTCCCATCCTCCCATCTGGGCCGCACCTCACAGTCTGTATCCCAGACGCCATTTTCCAGGATATCCTTGCAGGTATCTATAAATATTTTGTCCGCATAACTCATGTAGGCTCCTTCCTGTTGCCGTTTGCTTCCTCATAACCTGTCTTGCTCCATTATGTCCGGCATGTCCCACTCTTTTACACCTTCCGCAAGCCGTTTTTTTCACAGTCTTCCAAAAAGCTCCGGGGGCACATAACCGGACACTGCAATCCCATCTTCCCTGTAGTCTTCAGAAAGAAGCTGTCCATATGTCCTGATCATCTGTATTTTCCCTGCCTCTGAATAAGGATACAGCCGTTCCAAATAAATTTTTTGTTCTTTTAGTTTCCGGGCCAAAAGATCTTTGAGGCTATCCAGGCCCTGTCCGGTTTTTGCAGAAATGCAAAGAGTCTCATCGGCAGTAAAGTCCCGAAGAAGAGGCGTTTCTTCAAGTAAATCTGCTTTATTAAACAAGGTAATGACCGGTTTTCCCATGGCTTCCAGCTTCCTCAGTGTCTCATATACCGTATACATTTGAAGCTCCATGGCAGGGTTTGCAGCATCCACCACATGCAGGATAAAATCTGCATACCGCGCCTCTTCCAGGGTACTTTTAAACGCCTCCACCAGATGATGGGGCAATTTCTGAATAAACCCTACCGTGTCCGTCAAAAGAATGGATTCCCCGTCAGGTAAAAGAAGCTCCCTGGTGGTGGGGTCAAGGGTCGCAAACAATTTGTCTTCAGAAAGTACACAGGCCCCGGTGAGGGCATTTAGCAACGTGGATTTTCCTGCATTCGTATAGCCCACGATGGCCGCCACAGCCTTATGATTTCTCTCCCGTCTTTTTCTGATGACTTCCCTGTGGCGTTTTACCTGTGAAAGTTCTTCCTTTAATACGGAAATTCTCTCATGAATCCGCCTTTTGTCCACTTCCAGCTTTTTTTCTCCCGGCCCCCTTGTTCCGATTCCGCCGCCCAGACGGGAAAGAGATACCCCCAAACCTGTCAGTTTCGCCGCGCGGTAACGGAGCTGGGCCAATTCCACCTGTATTTTCCCCTCGCTGGTGGACGCCCTGGAAGCAAAAATATCCAAAATCACCATGGTACGATCCATAATCTTTTTATCCAGAAAACGCTCCAGGTTTTTAAACTGGGCCGGAGACAACTCATCATCACAAAGGATCGCTGTCGCTTCTGTCTGCTCTGCCAGCTCCAAAAGCTCCTCCAGCTTTCCCGTTCCCAGGTAAGTGGCCGGATGGGCGGCCTCCCGTTTTTGAATCAACTTCCCCGCCGGCCAGGCTCCGGCAGTCTTTGCAAGCTCCGCAAGCTCTTTTAAAGACTCTTCCGCTTCTCCCCCGTCCCCGGCGCTGATTCCCACCAAAATAACGCGTTCTGTTTCTTCCCTAATCTCTATCATAAGCCTTCGCCTTCATTTCCAGGCTCCGTATCGTCGTCGTTCTCCGATTCTGTCCGGTTTCTGTCCACCTCCACTTCGACAGGATCCTCCTGGCTGACCGTATCGGTATCCTCTTCCGGCTCCCCGGCATCCGCCGGCTCCACAACATACTTCGGCTGGTTTATACGAGTCTCAAGAAAGGCAATCTCATGTTCCACCGTTTCCTCTGTCCCATAAATATCCCTATAAGCCATAAAGCGCCCCAAAGCTGTCTCAAAATCCCTCATCTGTTCATAGCAGACTGCTTCCTCATAGCGAAGCTCCTTAAGTACAGGCTCCGCTGCCATGGAAAGCCCTTTCTGCACCATGGAAAGTGCCTCCTGGTATTGGCTGTTCTTTATCTGGGATACGGCCTTTTCCAGACATGCAGCTGCGTACCGGCTCTCCTCTTCTTCTGTCCCAGGTTCGGAAGACAAGATCACATCCAAAAATTCCATTCCCGTTTCCGATTCCCCTTTTTCAGCCAGAGTCAAATACATGTCTTCGCAATATTCCAGGTTTCCCGGCATCAACGCCAAAACTGCCCGAAAATCTTCTGCTGCTCCCGCAATATTCCCAAGCTCTGCCCTGTTTTTGCCCCGGAGCAGATAATGCTCCACATGCTCGTCATCCAGGGAAATCAACAAGTCGTAATCTGCCTCCGCGGCTTCATAATTCCCGGCTTTTGCTTCTGCATCCGCTTTATAACGGAGGATATCCTCCCTGACACTTTTCTCCTTTTCTTCCTCTCCCCTTTCTCCGAGCGCCGAAAGAGCTTCGGAAAAGTAGGAAATCGCCTGTGGGTAATCCCCCTCCTGATAAAAAACAATTCCCCAGGAGCGAAAAATACGCGGTTCATCCGGTGAAAGCTTCTGCGCCTCTGTAAGCGCTGTTTTTGCCCCGGCAAAATCTCCCGCAGCCAGCGCTTCCATTCCCTGTTCCACGTAAGCAGCCGTATCTGTCTGTTTTCCACATGCTGCCGGAAGCAGAAAGATCAGGCACAAAATCATAATAACTATTTGTCTTCTTTTTATTCCCATAATATCCTACCGTTTACATCCAAGGTAAAACAATGCCACCGTACCCGGACCGGAATGTGCCCCGATCACAGCGCCAACATGGCTGAAGTAAAACCTCTTGGGGCCAAACTGCTCTTCCACCAGCTTTGCCACATACTTTGCATCCTCAATACAGTCCCCGTGGCTGATAAAGATTTCCTCATTGTCATCCTCAAAGCCTTTTATGGTCTGGGCCATGTTTTCCACCAGGGCCTGCAGGGATTTTTTTCGTCCCCGCACATTGCGCAGGGGAATCAGCTTCCCCTCATCGTCCACATGGAGCACCGGTTTTACATTGATTAATGTCCCGAGGACTGCCGTAGCTTTTGACACGCGGCCTCCCCTGTGGAGATGATTCAGGTCATCCACCGTAAACTGATGGCAGAGATTCAGCTTATGCTCCTCCAGCCATTTGACATTCTCTTCCAGGCTGGCTCCCTCCTCCTTAAGCTTTAAGGCGCGGTGTACAAAAAGCCCCTGTCCCATGGAGGCGCAAAGAGAATCCACCACCACAATTTTCCTATCAGGATAGGCCTCCCTCATCTCAGACGCCGCCAACATCTCATTCTGACAGCTTCCGCTTAATCCGGAAGAAAATCCAATAAATAAAATGTCTTTTCCCTCATCCAAACGCTTCTTCATGGCGGCTGCCACATCTTCCGGGTTTACAGCCATGGTGGTCGGCATGCTTCCATTTCTCATTTTGCTATAGAATTCCCCGATTTCAAGCTGTTTATCCCCTCCATAAACTTCTCCGTCCAGATTGTAGAACAAATTCAGCACATCCAGGTTTCTCTCCCTGATATAGTCCTTTGGCAGATCACAGGAAGAATCTGTCATAATCATATATTCGCTCATAAGCTCTCCTCTTTTCTCCTGTTTTATCTTTCTTCTTTCCTTTATTATTTATCTATACTCCGGTGCTTCCAAAGCCGCCGTTTCTGGAAGCTTCTGCCGCATCATCCTCTGTAATTCCAAATTCCATAAAAATCCCCTGGGCAAATCCGCTTCCCGCATCCAGGCTGACAGTCTTTCCTTCACGGCCGTCATTGGTGACTTTAATAAAAATATGGCCTTCATTATCAGAATAGTAATAATCACTGTCAATAATCCCAACCGTATTGTTGAGCTGAAGCCTGTACTTGAACCCCAGGCCGCTCCTGGGATAAATCTGCAAAACCCATCCCTCTTCCATGGAAACCCGGATCCCCGTAGGCACCTTCGCCGACTCTCCCGGCTTCAGGACAACAGACACCGGGGTAATAAAATCATATCCGGCGGACCCCGTCGTCGCCCGTCTCGGAATGGAAACCTGCTCATAGGCAGTACGGCACTCTTCTTCTTTTCCATCCCCAAAGGTATCCTTGAAATCTTTTTCAAACTGACCGGGACTTACTTTTTCAAACTTTGCAATTCGTCTCATAACCTGTCCTCCCACCGTGATAGTATATCACAAATTCCCATGACTTGTAACCTCATTTTTCCAGACTTCCCACAAATTCTTACGCTGAAAAGTATACCTTTTCGGACCGAACGTCCGAAAAAGGCTTATGACGCCATGGACAGCGGATCATAAGCCGGAATCTGCCCCACCGTCATCAGCGGGGTCGCAAAACTCACAGCTACTGCCTCTTGTCGTGGAAAATTTTCAAAAGAAAAGAGCGGTGGCAAGTTCCGCTCTCTATTTTACTGCTATTTGCTGATTTCTAAATCCTCTGTGGAGATTCCCAGCATTTGCAATTCTGCCCTTGCTATCTTTTCCTGATACTCCACTTCTTCCTGTCCATGCTTTTTGATTCGTTGGATATTTACATATTTCTCAATGGCGACCCGCTTCATTTCCTGTTCATTCATTTGTTCTAAAACCTCCATTTTCCTATTCTCCTTTCCATCAATCAGATTTACTTGCCTTATCTGATAGCATCGCAATACACTTTTTTTATATTTTATCAATATAATATTATATTATTTCTATATGATTGGTCTTCCCGTTTTTTTGTCCACAAAAGAAATTTTCAAATCGGCTTCAAGAGCCTCCGCCACTTTTTCCAATTCGGAAATTTTAAAAGTGTTCCGTTTATATTTATTATTCATGTTCTGCGGCGTCTGCCCTGTTCTTCGGGCAAGTTCGGCCTCTGAAATATTGCCTCTTTTTACACAACACAATTTTATATACTCTCTAATGTCCATACTGCCCCTCCGTCTTTTTAAGATATGATACACTATATTTTATATTTAGTCAATTATAGATTTTATTTTATATAAAATATTTTACAAAAATAGTTGGCATAATATAAAAAACAGTGTATACCGTCGATTGACAAGGACACACACGCTCTTGTCAATCGACGGTAATGTTGCTATCAAAAGGAACGGGGGATATGGAAAATGAAAGATTACTATGGAGGAAAGAAATTAAATGATAGTTACGAACCAAACCACAGCTACTATAAAATGAAATATACGGAATATAGAGATGAGGGCTCTGTTAAGGGATGGGGAATTGAAGACTTTAGCGGTGCCAGACTCGAACCTTTTCGCAAAATTTGATGGCGATTTCATAAAGGCATGCAATATTAAAAGAGTCCCCCGCAGGGAACTCTTTTTTAAGCAGGACTATAAGCCGGGTTCTGTCGTGAATGGCCATCTATCTAGGCCTGCCGTCGCCGGCAGGCTCAAGCAACCTACCCGAAAGCAGACGGGCCGCCTTATGCTTTCTGTTCGGTCTTGCTTCGGATGGGGTTTACATGTGCCCCTCCTGTTACCAGGAGGGCGGTAGTCTCTTACACTGCCCTTCCAACCTTACCGGCAAAGCCGGCGGTACATTTCTGTTGCACTGTCCTTGGAGTCGCCTCCACCGGATGTTATCCGGCATCCTGCCCTGTGAAGCCCGGACTTTCCTCGTCTGCAGCCGTTGCGGCGCAGCCGCGGCCATCCATCCTGCTCTTGTGGTATCATAGCATAAAACATCATCTGTTGACAAGAGCATGCACTGCCGGATAGAGATATATTTTTCCATCTAAAGTGCAGAGTTAAACAGCCCTTCGCAAAACCCGCTGAGGTCGTCTATCTGCCCGCTGCTTTCTTCCGTCTTTTTTCCTCTCTTATAAAATAAATAATAAAAGTCTTTTTCTTCAAATTCTGATTTCAGCAAGTTACATACTTCTTTCAGTTTTTTAACCTTGGCGTTGTCTCCAAATACGATTAAGGTTTCAGCCAAATGCTGTTTTGAAAAGTTGCTGATAAACATATTTGCCGGAATAATAATAAATTCAAACGGAATTTTTCTTGGCGTTACATATTCACTCAGATAACGGCACACATTCAATTTTCTTTTAATCGCTTTAATCTGGCTACTGTCAGGATTCTCCTCCCGCTCACTTTTCTCCAATTCTTTTTCAAATTGTCGAATAAGCTCGTCATCGATTATCATTGGCACAGGATGCTCCGGTATATTACTTGCATTAAAAGCTTTCATACATTCCATAAAACGGTCTTTATGTTCCCCTCCTGTGCTGATTCCTCCTATATAAGCCTTATATTCTGCCTCTGATTTCCACACCGGATGCCTTCTGCTTTTCCTTTCAAAAAATTCTTCACTGATCGCGCCAGGAAAAACATTTTTAGCCAGATAGATAATATCGTCGTCACACATGAGAGAAATCCGATAACCGCCCTTCAGCTTGTGCCCTGTTTTACTTAAGGACTGTTCTGAGAAAAGCTTCTGCTTCCCTTTATTTAAATTGGTATTTAAATTCTCTAAAATGCGTTTTAAAAGATATGCTTCGTACACCACTGTAGGATGGTTCTGAATCCATTTCCTTTCAGCATCATGTGCATAGACAACGTTTTCTATAATACTGACCGCATTCTTTTTATACGCCATTTTGTAATGCCCATTATACCGGATAATCGTAAGAGCCTCTAAAAGCCGGATGTAATCAATATCCGTGGTTGCAAAGCCTGATGTATATGCATCCCGAAGAAGATAGTCTAGCCTGTCCACATCAATAACTTTTGAATTCAGCATGGAAATAAAACAATTTCTAATTTCATTTTCCGCAGAACCTTCAGGATACTTGTAACCCGTAATACACCGTGCAAATAGTTCTTTATTCCCGCCGTCTCCGATAATGTTCCCAAACTCTTTAATTCCAATAATTGCACTCATGATTTCATGCGGTGCGGCGCTTTCGCTTTCACTCGGCAGATCCGCCTCAAATAGATCAGAAGAAAACATGGAACACAGCCGCTTGTGTAACTCTGTCACCTGAAAATTATCATCTTTGTAATAGATTTCTCCTGTATGCGAAAAAGGAGCATGTCCTATATCATGCAGTAAACATGCAATTTGATATGTGGACGCATACTCCCCGATAACTGACTGATCAAGATAGCCTCTCTCTAAAACAACATTTTTCAGACATTCCGCCGCAATATTTCCCAGATGAAACACTCCTAAAGAATGTGCGAAACGGTTATGTAATGCAGATACATAAAGAGGAGAGTAACTGGTCTGAATCACTCTCCTTAATCTTTGAAATACCGATGTATCAACAATGTCTGTGATATAATTTCCCGGTATCGATATATACCCATATACGGGATCCTTTATCTTTTTACATTCCACGGTTTTCATACAATACCTTAACCGTCTTTTCCGCCATAAAGGCATGTATCAGGTCAATGGCCAGATATGTCCGAAACCTTTCAATTAAATCTTCGACGGTTTTTCCCTCCCGCAAAGCAATCGCAGTACCCTGATCTGTTTCAATTTCCTCAAAAAAGTCAGAATAATTTCCAAACATATGTGTAGTTGAGGCACGGGACAAGATCAAAAGCGCTTTTTCTCCTTTTTCCTCATCCAAATACCGGACGACCTCAGCGCCATATTTTTCCAGCTCTTTTAAAGTGACTATACACTGACTGAAATCTTCCTTTGCTTTCGTCTGCAGGATCTCTATCAACGCATTTGCAGCCAGGTCCTCAATCCCGATATAATAACACATATGATTACCCATTTTTTCTATTCAATTTAGTCTATGCGCTACCTTTTAAAAAATACTCTGTAAAAATCATATCTTCCAACCCTAGCTGCCTTACACAACCTCCTAAAAGATATCATCCTACAATAATGGGATTATTATAACTCGCCTTAAATCCCGTGTCAATCAATTCCTCACCAGAAAAGCCTTCCATTTTCTGTATGGCTTTACAAATCCAATCGCATATAAATCGAAGTATCCATCGGGCTGTCATTATAGCTTTCTATCTCATAAAAACCATATTTCCTGTAAAGGCGAATCGCATTTTTTAAAAAAGGAAGTGTGTCCAACAGCATGTGGGAATAGCCGATTTCCTTTGCATCGGTTATGATTTTTGAAATCAGCCGGTTTCCGATCTGCTTTCCCCGAAACTGCGGCCTCACATAGAGACGTTTCATTTCGCAGTTCTGTTTGTCAATTTTCCGCAAAGCGATACACCCCGCCGGTTCTCCGTCGCAATAAGCTAAATAAAGCCTGCCGCCAGGAGCCCCGTACTTTACTTCCAGATGTTTTATTTCTTCATCGTAGTGCTGGATATCGAGATATTCCTGAAAGGAGCTGTCGCCCGAAATCAGCATATCGGTATATTCTGAAAATAATATGCCCACCTCTTTTGGAGCATGATAGGCAGGAATGATTGTTATATTCATTGCAGTTATCCTCCTGATTTATAGAAGACTTTCCATGTTCATGGTTTTCTAGGAAGCCTGAAAAGCCAATCCCGCCCCAGCCTGCCCTCCTATAAAAAAGAAGGGGGCAGTCTCTTTACCGCTTCTCCTCCGGCGATGCCAATGACACAGCCCGCAGCACAGCCGGATACTAAAAGCGCCGGGAAATAATATGCCAGGGCCGATGTCTCCAGAATCACCGCCGCCACCATAAGCTGTCCCAGATTGTGCATGACCCCTCCGGCCACGCTGACACCCACTATGCCAAAACGCTTTGTTTTTTTTAACAGGGCCATCACAAGCAGGCTCAGTGTACAGCCCGACAGGCTGTACACCATCATCAGCGCATTATTGAAAGTAAGGCCGCTAAGTATCACCCGGACCACCGAAACAGCTACGGCCGCCCCATTCCCCATCCGGTAAAGGGCCGCCACCACCACCACATTTGCCAGCCCCAGCTTGATTCCGGGAACCGGCACCGGCGCTGCAATGACACTTTCAATGTAACTGAATATAAATGCCAGAGCGATCAAAAGCCCGTAACGGGCTGTTTTTTTTGTATTCATGTACCGCTTTCCTTCTGCTCTTTTCTATTGTGCCAGGGCATCCACGCCGCCCTCCTCCCCGCCTTCGATACGTATCTCCAGACGGTGGGGCAGGCAGATAATACTTTCCCCCTGGAAGCGGATGGCTTTCTGGTTCACACAGAGTTTATCCGGGCAGTCGGCCGCGGTGACTTTTGCCGTCCCGTCTTCAATCACCAGAAAATTCGACCCTCCGGGGGATTCGATTTCCAGGGAAAGAGGCTGGGACAGGGAATAACGCCCTGTAACCTCCCCGTCCACCGAAGCCACCACAAAAGCGCCTTCGTCCCTGGAAAAACGGAGGTAAATCCAGGAGGCGAGGGCAATCAACACTATGGCGGCTATCAGCCAGATATCCCACTTCTTGAATTTCTTCATCTTTTACAACACACTCATGATCATATAAATAAACCCCATAGTCAGCATGTGCACCGGAACCTGGCTCATGTATTTGAGAGGGGAAGAAAACAGGAGCCTTTGACGCACAGCCATAAAAGCAATGAGGGCAATGGCTGTGCCCACAAGCCCGCCGATATATTCAGGTACGCCACCTAAAATAAAGGGGGAATAAAGCACTGTCATAGGCGCCAGGGTCCAGAGGCTCTCATCCTCGTCGCCGCACTTTAAAATCCGGTTGGCGAGGCCAAGGCCAAGACCCGCTAGGATGAAACCGAAGGCAGGTTTAAAATAAGCTGCCGAGATCACCGCCCCTTCCGTGATCACCGTATCAAAAACCATCCCGCTTCCCAGAAGCTCACGCGCGTAAGCCGCCAGCATCAAAGTTCCGTAAACGACAGCACCCTGTCTCACCAGATCATCCGCCGATTCTTTTCCACCCATCAGGAATACATAACGTGCCATAAATAGTCCCAACAGGCCAATGCCGATCATCTGGAGCACCGTGCAGGAGATCCCGACATAGACAAAAGAGCCAAAAACTGCTGCGACGGTGAGAAGGCCGCTGATGACCGAATTTGTCCATTTCCCGCCGCTGACAGGTACGCTTCGGAGCACACAGCCGATACAGGCTGCCGCTATGAGGATGATGCCCACCAGCACGGCCTCCTTCATGGTGGCAGTAAACATGATAAAGGCTATGGCAAAGGGTTCCACCGGATATTTTGCTTTCATATTCTGTCCCTCCTATTTGGCCGCCTGGCTCATGGCATCCTTCACCGCCTGCATGATCCCGTTGGAAGTCATGGTGGCTCCGCTGACCGCATCCACCTTAAAGGACTGGGCGCTTATGATCTGTCCCGGAAGCTGTTCAATGGCCGGCTCACAGATCCCGGCGCTCTCACTGTGCTCCAGAATCTCTACGGACTCGATCTCCGTATCGGAAAATGTCACCTTCACTTTGATCTGCCCGTTATTTCCATTTCCTGTCCCCGTGTATTCGCCTGCATTATATCCGTTGGCGCCGAGAGCCGCGTCTGCTGAGCCTCCGCCCACCAGAAGCTTCGTTTCCATCACCACAAAAAACGCGATAAACAGAACCACGATCAGAGTTGCCACTCCACGGTATTTATTTTCTGTCTCCATACTCTATTCCTCCGCTTTTTTCTTTTGCGCCACACCATAAATGTGGGGCTTCACAAACAGTTCTATGAAATAAGACAGTACATTTACCGTCAAAATGCCGAAACATACTCCCTCAGGATAAGTGGGGCTGAAAATACGGATGAGGGCCGTCACAAGACCGGCCGCCGCCCCAAAAATCACCTTGCTCCTGGAGGAGCTTAAGGTATAGTCCGTCAGCATATAGCAGCCTCCCAGAATCAGGCCGCCCCCCAAAAGGGAAACCAGTGGATTATAACCGGCAATGGATGTCACCGCCACCACCACAGCCGCAAACACCGCCGTGATCAGCCAGTCCAAATCCTTCCTTATAATCAGGAAGGCAAATCCGAGAAGCAGAAGAAAAGCGCTGGTCTCTCCTAATGCCCCCGGGATTCGTCCGATGAACATATCCCAGATACTGTAGGTGATCTCTTCCCCATGCTTTGCCATGGACAGCACCGTAGCCGTGGAAACCGCATCCGGCCCCGGCGTCACATAACTCATGATCTTTGCCGGGTATACCACCATCACAAACAGCCGCCCCATAAGGGCCGGATTGGCAAAGTTGCTTCCGATACCGCCAAAGCACTGTTTCACCACAATAATGGAAAATGCCGACGCCAGTACCGCCACCCAAACCGGCGTATTTGAAGTCAGGTTAAAAGCCAGCAACATCCCTGTCACCACTGCGCTGTAATCAAAGGCAACCGGAATGTGATTCAGCCGCTGCCACAGATACTCTGAGAGTACACAAGTGGCCACACAGGCCAGAGTCAGGAAAAAGGCTCCCACGCCAAAAAAGTAAACCGCTCCGATAAACGCGGGAAGCAGAGAAACACACACGTCCCGCATGATGATTTTTGTGGTTTTCGGGGTCCGTATATGAGGATTCAGATAAGTCTTGCTCATTTATTTCGTCCCCCTTTCCCTGAGCATTGCCCGCACATCATTTCTGGCCTTCACCGTATTCTGGGAAAGCTCTCTTCTGGCAGGGCACACATAAGAACAGCAGCCGCAGCCGATACATTCTGTGGCGTAGAGTTTGTGGCAAAGGTCGATATCGCCTTTGCGCAGGGCAAAATCGATTTTCCATGGAGTCAGCCCTGCCGGGCATGCCTTCATACAGGAGCCGCACCGGATACAGGGAGATTCTTCCGTCCCTTCATTAAAGAGAATCAGCAGGCCGCCGCTGACCTTTGTGACGCTCTGGGTTAAATCAGCGCATTTTACCTGGTGCCCGATACAGCTTCCCGTCATGGGGCCGCCCAGGATCGCCTTGTTGTTTAACTTTGCCGGGCCGCCACATTTATGCAAAAGCTCCCTGAGGGGCGTCCCCAAAGGCACCAGGAAATTCCCCGGTTTCCTTACAAGCCCTGTCACCGTAATGCATCTGGAGATGCAGGGAATCCCCCCGAATACCGCATCCGCCATGGCTTTGGCTGTCTGGACATTGGATACGATCACCCCCGCATCCGCCGGAAGGCCCCCTGCCCTAAGCTCTTTTCCCGTGGCCGCCTGAATCAGCTGGCGCTCTCCGCCCTGGGGGTATTTTGTGGGAAATACCATGACCTCGATGGCTGCCTTCTGGCCTTCCAGCAGCTTTCTCAAGTGTTCGGCACAGTCCTGTTTGTTGTCCTCCGTACAGATAATGGCTTTCTTGGCCCCGCCCGCCTTCAAAAGGGCATGGACGCCGTTGAGAATCTCCATGCCGTGCTCCAGCATCATCCTGTAGTCACAAGTCAGGTAGCTTTCACATTCACAGGCATTGATTAAAATATATTCAATGGGTTTATCTGTCTTGTATTTCACATGGGCCGGAAATCCGGCACCGCCCATTCCGGTAATTCCTGCTTCTTCCATAATAGAGATCAGCTCTTCCCTTGAATACCCGTCGATGGACGCCCATTCTTTTTGATAAGGTTTTTCTTCCTCTTTTGGCTGTTCCTTATCCGGCTTTATCACCAGAAGCGGAACCTCCATGGGGCCTTTTTTCTCTGTGCGGATCTCCGTCACGGTGCCGCTCACGCCCGCATGAAGACGGACCGCCGTAAAGTTCTTAGGCTGGCCCACAAGCTGCCCCCGCTCTACATGGTCGCCCACGGCCACCAGCGGCTCGCACAGGCTGCCGCCGGACTGGGACATGGACAGCTCAATGATTTCCGGCACAAACGAAACAATGGGAGCATCCTTGCTCAGCTTTTTGTCTGAGCCATCCGTAGGATGAACTCCGCCCGGAAACCGCTGTTCCTTCTTTTTCATCTGACTTCCTCCCTTGCCTTTCCTCTATGTTTTCTTTCCCAACTCCGATAAATATGCTATACTGAATCTGTTATTTTTCCGATTTTCTCATATTGGAGGTTCTGTTATGTCTGTTTCTTTTCGTTTAAAAAGCTTCCGGCCTGCCGTTTTCCTGTCGGCCATCCTTCTTTTTCTCTGTTTCGTCTCAGGCGCCTGCGGACAACCTTCCAAAGACGCCCGCGTTTCCAGAACTTCCTTTTTTCTCAACACTGTCGTCACCATCACCCTTTACGGTACAGACGACGATTCCCTCATTGAAGAATGTTTCTCCCTCTGCCGGGATTACGAGGCCGCCCTCAGCCGCACCATGGAGGGGAGCGAAATCTATAATCTGAACCACAGGAACACAGATACGGTATCCTCTGAAACCCTGGCTCTTATAAATACCGGGCTTTCCTACAGCGCTTTGTCCGGCGGCGCCTTTGACCTCACCATCGGTTCCTGTTCTTCCCTCTGGGATTTCACCGGCGAAAACCTGACAGTCCCGGAACCTGCCGCCCTTTCAGAAGCCCTCACCCATGTGGGTTATGAAAAGTTATCCGTAAAGGGAAACCAAATTTCCTTTTCCGATGACCAAACTATGCTGGACTTAGGCGCCATCGCAAAAGGCTACATTGCCGACCGCATTAAGGATTTCCTCGTGGAAAACCAGGTGGCTTCCGCCACCATTGACCTGGGAGGAAACATCCTCTGTGTCGGTTCAAAGCCTGACGGCAGCGATTTCAATATCGGAATCCAGAAACCTTTTGACCCCCAGGGAACCCCCATGCTGACAGTTCCCGTTTCCGGCTGGTCCGTCGTCACCTCCGGTATCTATGAGCGCTCCTTTGAAAAGGACGGGCAGTTTTACCACCATATTTTAAATCCGGCCACAGGATACCCCTGCGACAATAACCTTCTCTCTGTCACTGTTTTGAGTGAACATTCCACAGACGGGGATGCCCTCAGCACCTCCTGTTTCTCCCTTGGCCTCACAGACGGCATGGCCCTCATCGACAGCCTGGAAGATGTCTATGCCATTTTTATCACCGATGACTATGAGATCCACTATTCAAAAGGCCTCCCGGAGCACTTCCCCGTGACCCTGTATGACTAAATCCGGCGTTATACAATCGCTTTCATGGGACATTTCTCCGCGCAGGCGCCGCAGCCGGTACATTTTGTCTCATCGATGCGGGCAACCCCGCTTTCCAGGGAAATGGCTCCCGCCAGGCAGACTTTCGCACATGCCCCGCAGCTGATACAGGCGGCGCGGCATACGGCTTTTGCTTCTTTTCCCTTATCCAGATTGGAGCAGGCCACGATATGGCCGGCCAGCTTGGGCACCAGGGAAATCACATGGCGGGGACAGGCTTCCGCGCACTGTCCGCAGCCCACACATTTTTCCTCATCCACCACTGCCAGGTGGTTTTCCACCCGGATGGCGTCAAATTTGCATTCCTTTTCGCAGAGCCCGCAGCCGATACAGCCATATTTACAGATCTTCCGGCCTTTCTCATTGAGCACCGCATAGTCCAGGCTTCCTTTACACCGGACAAAGGCTTTCCTCTGCTCTGCAGCCTTGACTTCCACGCCCAACACTTTCCCGATCTGTTCCGCTGCGGCCGCCCCTCCCACGGGACAGGCGTTGGCCTGGGCTTCCCCGGTAAAAATCGCATGGGCCAGGGCGTCGCAGCCGGCGTATCCGCATCCGCCGCAGTTGTTTCCCGGCAGGCATTTTCTGATCTGCTGCTCTTTTTCATCCACTTTCACGGCAAAAAACGTACCGGCCAGCCCCAAAAGGAGCCCGATCACAAGCCCTGTGATTCCCACCACCAGGGTAGCTGAAATAATTCCACCGATATCCATATCCTTCTCCCTCCTGTCAGAACTTAAGGTCGGCGAACCCCATAAAGGCAATGGACATGAGCGCCGCCGTGATCAGCACAATGGGCGCCCCCTTTATGGATTCCGGGATCGGGTTGTCGGCAATGCGCTCACGGATTCCCGCCAAAATAATGATGGCGATGGTATAGCCGATGGCTGTCCCCAATCCGCAGACCACGCTCTGAGCCATGTTGTACTTGCTCAACACATTTTTTAGTGCAACGCCAAGCACCGCACAGTTGGTGGTGATCAGTGGCAGATACACACCCAGCGCCCGGTAAAGGGCCGGAATGAATTTTTTTAAGAACATCTCCACCACCTGTACCAGGGCGGCAATGACCAGGATAAACACAATGGTCTGGAGATATTCCAGATGGAAGGGCACTAAAATCCCGTCATACAAAAGGTTTGCCACCGCGGAGGCTATGGTGATGACAAAGCACACCGCTCCTCCCATGCCGGCCGCCGTCTTCGTATTGGTGGAGACCCCCAGGAAAGAACACAGGCCCAAAAACTGGCTCAGTACCACATTATTTAAAAGCGCCGCCGTGATGGCGATAAACACCAATTCCTTAATCATGATTTATCCTCCCCCTTTGCCAGTTCAGAAGGGCAGCCGCTGCAAGTCAGGCAGTTCCCATGGCAGCCTGATTTCGGCTTTCCTTTCCGGTTGGTGGCCGACTTTAAGCCCAGCTTGTTCTGAAGGGCCGCCAAAGCCGCCACCACCAGGAACGCCCCCGGAGACTTCACAAAAATCTCCACCGGGGCGAAAGCCGCGTTGCTCCTCAAGATGCTGACGCCAAACATGGTTCCCGCGCCCACCAGCTCCCGGAAGAGTCCGATCAGTCCCAGGGCTACCGTAAAGCCCAGGCCCATTCCAATCCCGTCGCATAAGGACAAGTATACGTTATTTTTGGAGGCAAAGGCTTCCGCCCGCCCCAAAATAATACAGTTTACAACGATCAAAGGTATGTACACGCCCAATGAGGCATATAGAGACGGCACATACGCCTCCAAAAGGAATTCCACTACCGTCACGAAAGAGGCGACGATCACAATATAAGCCGGCATCCGGACGCCGTCGGGAATCACTTTCCTGAGGGCTGAAATCATCACATTGGACAAAATCAGAACCGCTGTGGTGGAGAGTCCCATTCCGATTCCGTCAACGGCGCATTTCGTCACCGCCAAGGTCGGGCACATGCCGAGGGCCAGCACAAATACCGGGTTCTCCGTCACAATTCCTTTAAAAATCTGTTTCAAACCACCTTTCATCTGGCTCACTCTCCCTTCGCACAGGCTGTGGCAAATGCCATCCCGCCGTTGGCGGCATTTACCACCGCATCCGATGTCACCGTGGCTCCTGAAATCTGGTCAATGTTGTCCCCCAGGGCGAACTTCTCCGTATTCTGGGCAAACTGATCTTTAAATTCCGGCTCATCCGCCAGGGAGCCTAAGTTTGCCGTCTCACTGCTTTGCAAAATGTCGATTCCCATGGTGGAACCGTCCATGGCCCATCCGTAAGCCATGGTGATCTCCCCCTGGGAGCCGGCGAAGCTTAAGGACATCACATAGCCCAGAACCTGGCCGGAACCATCCTTTGCCGCCAGACATTCATTGACTGCCACGCCTGTCACGCCGGCTTCCGACAGAATAGCCTCCGCCTCCCCCAGTTTGGCGTTCAGCGTATCTTCCTCCGCAAAATCAGCGGCATCGGGAAATACGCCCTGGTATGCCTCCCGTTTTTCCCTGGCCTGGCGCTCCGCAATGGGAGTCTTTGTCACCTGATAGGCAAATCCGAGAAGCAGCCCTGAAACCAGTGTAATCACAAACAAGATCGCTGCCTCTTTCAGAATTTTTTTCACGTTCATCCTTCTGCCTCCCCTCTCTCCGGCAGCCCTTTGGGCGCCAGGTATTTATCAATCAGCGGTACGAGAAGGTTACAGAAGATCACCGCGTAGGAAACGCCTTCCACTGTGGTTCCCATGATCCGGTAAATTCCGGTGATGATTCCCAAAAGCAGTCCATAAACAATTTTTCCAAGGGCGCCCACCGGGCTGGTAACGCGGTCTGTGGCAAAGAAGAATGCCACAAAGATCAGGCCGCCACCGCAAAGATGGGACAGCAGGTAATTGACAGACACCGGCCCGTCTCCAAACAGACAGACAAAGGCAGAAAACACCGCCAGGTAAACAAGAGGTGTGATCAGGGAAATTTTTCTTGCCAGCAAGAGAAACAGCGCGCCCACCAAAAGGGCCAGCACAGAAGCTTCCCCGATGCAGCCGGCGTTGGGATTCAGAAGCACCATCTCTTTTAAGTTGGGCACCCCGCCGCTTCGCATGATGGACAAGGGTGTCGCCATGGACATGCCGTCCACTATGTACTGTGTCATCGCCAACTGGAAGCTGAGCAGTAAAAAACAGCGGGATACGAGAACCGGGTTCATAATGTGGAACCCATATCCCCCAAATAAGTGAACCACCACAATGGTGGCGAAAATTCCGCCCACCGCCGGGACGTACAAAGGCACCTCGCTGGGCAGGCAAAGCCCCAGAAGGAGGCCTGTCAAAAGCGCCGTGCCGTTCATCGTGGTCACCGGCAGCTTCATCAGCCGTTCATAAACATACTCTGACAGCACACTGGATACCACCGCCGCCAGAAGTACTTTGAAGGCGTTGAACCCGAATGCATAGACCCCCGCCACAATCACCGGAAGCAGAGCAATGCAATAATTGGCTGTGATTACCCGCAGATTTTCCGGAGTTTTATACCGCGATTCAACAGCCGACTTGAAAAAAGCCCTCACCCCTAACACCTCTTTCTCATTATTCTCATTAGATTCTTCTTTGCCATTATAACATCATCGGAAATTTTTGCAATAATTGATATTATTTCGTCAATAAAAACAATCTTTTAACAATTTTTACCCGTTTATACCTTTTATGATGGATGAAACTGGATAAGGAGAAAACTGAAACATCGTATAATGCTGTCCAAACAGAACGGTGAGCAATATTTTTTCTTGTATACAGAACTATATCATGGCATAATATAGGTAAAGATTTCTTACCCGAAAGGAGCATAATTAAATGAATACACAGATATTAACTGTTTCTTCTAAAGGGCAGATTTCTCTTCCGGTCAGTATTTGTAAACGATTGTCAATTGGTGCTGGAGATAAGCTGGTAGCATATACCTCGGGAGATGTTATTATGCTCAAGACGTTAAAGGTTCCTTCTGCCGAAGAATTTGAATCGTCGTTAGATGAGGCACAGGCGTGGGCAACTTCCGTCGGCTATGCCGAAAATGACATTAATGATATCATTAAATCTTCAAGAAGGAAAAAAAGAATATGAGAATTGTGGTAGATACAAATGTTTTAATCTCGGGTGTGTTTTTTGGTGGATTCCCTAGGAAAATTCTCAGTTCTATCGTCAATGGAAAAATAACAGCCTGCGCTACATCTGAAATCATCAATGAATATGAAGAAATCGTACAAGAGATGATTGACCGAAAACAAGGACGTATCAATAAGACGATTCTTATTCCACTAATTAAAACTATGGAAATAATTGAACCGTCTTCTCATATTGTAATATGTCGCGACCCAGATGATGACAAATTTCTGGAGTGTGCAAAAGATTCCCATGCTTTGTATATTGTCAGCGGAGATAAAGACTTGCTTGTAATTGAAAAATATGAGAATATTCAGATTATGACAGCAAAAGATTTCTGTGAAAAATATTTACCTGATTAATTCAGGGTAGTACGGGATTTGTACAGAATTGTCCATAGAGATAGTGAGCATCGGATTGTGTTAGCCGCAATCCATTTCATTGAAAGAATATAGTTATAGAAGAGTTATTAGGAATCAGGTTTTCTCCCTATCTTGCATTACCCATGATCGAAAAAACTCAAAATCGGGAAGAATTCCTTGTATTTTAAGGTTCTCCCCGATTATCACTGTATTATAATATCTGCCGACTATTTTCTATAGTGTTTTTGTATAGTTTAAAAATCAAGCTAACATCATTTTCTTTTCATTTACTGGGATCGTCCCCTTCAGGATAGGGCACCGTAGCTGAAGGAACAACTTTTGAAGCAGCCTCCGTATGTATTCTCTGATCATCAAAAAAGATATGTGCGCCAAAGGCAGAAAGTATATCTGTCTTGCTGATTCCTCCAAGGAAAAAAGCCTCGTCTATGCGTACATTCCACTCGCGCAATGTCTTAATCGCCCGTTCATGTGCAGGTGCATTTCGCGATGTCACAAGAGCCGTTCTGATTGGGACTTCCTCCGTGTCCTTAAACAGTGATTGAATATGTGCGATTGCTGTCAGGAAATTGGCAAACGGTCCTTTGGGCAAAGGGATATTGGCTTTATTCTGTTCATTTTTCATAAATTCCTCCATACCTTTATGCTGATATATCCGCTCTGCTTCAGAGGCAAACAATACGGCGTCTCCGTCAAAAGCAATACGTATCTGTTTGACCTCCATTCTTCGATCAGTATGAGGACGTCCTGGTAAAATAATACCAGCCGCTAATTTGTCATTAACTGCCTGTTTAACATCATCGGCAAAAGCAGATAAAAATAAATCCGTTTTAAATGCCTTAAGATATGGTGTGATTTCAGCTCCGCTGGTCAATGCCGCCCTTGTAATATCGAGCTCATAATCTTGAATTGAATTAAAAATCCTAAGGCTTGTGTTGGGATTATTACGCGACATAATAATTACCTCAACAAGCCTTTTCTCCTGCAATTTATTAAGATTCAAAAAGGCTTTTACAAGTTGGAACGCCGAACCTTTTTGCAAAATGTCATTTTCGTGTTCTATCTGATATTTTTCATATGCCGCTACACCTTTCACCAGAAAAATTTCATTTTCCTTCTCCAAATCAAAAAGCGCGCGCGAACTTATCCCTATTACGAGTGGTTCAGTTAAATCATATGCCATTATTATCCCCCTTGTATATGTGAATATTAGATAACAGATCATTCTATTCTTAATAATAAGTACTTTGTTATTAATGGTATCATATAAAGGAGAAAAACACCAGAAATATTTTCTGTCCACCCCAAAACCCCATTGACCGCCCGCCGGTTTCCATGCATAATAAATGTGTTGTCATCATTTTGATTGGTCAGGGGAGGAAACAGAGATGGAACAGTTGAAATACATGGTGATTGGAGCCGGAGGCACCGGCGGCGGAATCGGCGGCTTTCTCTCAAAAGCCGGAAAAGATGTGACTCTGATTGCAAGAGGACGCCACCTGGAAGCCATGAGGACCAGGGGGCTTCGTTTTGAAACTTCCCACGGCAGCTATACAGTGCCTGTCAAGGCATGTACCATGGAGGAATATGGCTCCCTGCCGCCTTACATGGGCGCCCCCGACATTATTTTCGTATGTGTCAAGGGATACTCTCTGGAGGATACCGTCCCTTTTATAAGCCGGATTTCCAAAAGGGAAACCATCGTCATCCCTATTTTGAATATTTACGGCACCGGGAAAAAGCTCCAGGGACAGCTTCCCGGACTCGTCGTCACCGACGGGTGCATTTACATTGCTTCAGAGATTAAAGAACCGGGCACTATTTTAATGTCCGGCGATATTTTCCGGGTGGTCTACGGGCTACGGAAAGGTACGTCGGAAAAAACAGTTGCTTCCGTCCGCCCTCTACTGGAAACAGTGGGACAGGATTTAAAAGAGGCAGGTATCCTTCCCATCTTTTCTGAGGAAATCGAGCGGGACGCCCTGCAGAAATTTTCTTTTGTATCGCCTATGGCAGCCGTGGGGGCCGGCTATCACGTGACCGCCTCCGCCATGCAGGAAAACGGCAACTACCGCCCCCTGTTCGTCTCTCTCGTCAAAGAAATAAAAAGCCTCGCCGAGGCCATGGACATCCACCTGCCGGAGGATATTGTCGACATCAATTTAAAAATCATGGACGACCTGGTCCCGACAGCCACCGCTTCCATGCAGCGGGATCTGCAGAATGGCCGCCAGTCTGAAATGGACGGCCTCATCTGCGAAGTGGTGCGGCTTGGCGAACAGTACGGAGTAGCCCTGCCGGAATACAAAAAACTGGCAGAAAAACTGGCGGGAAATGCCTGATTTCCCGCCGCTGCATCTGACTGGCCTATTGGATTCCTTCAAAAATCTCCCCCAGTTTGATCTGTATATGGGGAAACGCTTTCAAATTAATGATTGTTTCCGCGTTATAATGTTCGTCTCCTTTATCATCTTGCAGCATATAGCTTTGCTTTAAAATATATTTTCCATTTTCCAGATAATAGATTTCGATGGTTCCCTGCGGCGACACAATCCAGTATTCTTCCACACCGGCCTGTTCATAAGCAGCCTTTTTGGAAGTTTTGTCTTTCAATGCCGTGGACGGGTTCAACGTTTCCACAATCAGCCGCGGTATACCGCTGTAGCATCCGCCTTTCAGATGATTCCGGTCGCATATAACCATAATATCCGGCACCACATAATCGTCATTTTCTTCCGGATGATACCTGAAATCCAGGTTTTCCATAAAGACAAGGCAAAGTGTGTCTTTTAATCCACTTTTTATGGCCGCATAAATGTTTCCATTGACAATTCCATGGCGGTAATCCGGAGCAGGTGACATGTCATAGATAATTCCGTCTATTTTCTCCTGCTTCCTGTATCTTTCATTGAGCAGCTCCATCTTTCCACATCCTTTCCTGACTTAATTATAACACGCCCGGCAACCCGAAATGATCCGTTTTTAATAAACATACTGGGAAATTTCCATGGGATTCAGCGCCCAAATCCAATCCACGTCACCTGCAATCCGCTGCTTTTCTTTTCCGTTATAATAATACAGATCCCCTTCCGAAATGTATAGCAGCGCAGATTCCCCAATCCTTACATGCTGCGTCACATCTTCCGCGACCCGGACCGCTTCCCCGCCGGGAGAAACCAGCGTTATCTCATATCCTTCATCGCTGTCGTCTGTGTAGGCTAAAACTGCGCCGTCTCTGTAAATCTGGACGGTGCCGTTTACATAGACATCCTGCAGTACCCGTTTTGATTTTCCGTCGGCATAGGAATAAAGTGTCCCGTAATCGCCATATACATCTTTGATATAATAGACAGCCCCTGTTTTTCCGCCGATCTTTTCGCTTGTCCCGTAGTCGCCCGCTTTCCACCATGAGGCATCAAATCCCACCGAGTATACTTCATCGTCGATGGCAGAAAAGCTTCCGACCGCCCCTCCGCTGACAGACGCCACTGAAAGTTCATGTTCTTTCTCCAGCATGTACAGAGAATGATCTGAATAATACAACTCCGCGTATCCGCCCTCCATGGTCTCCATCATCGCTTCGGCCGCCTCCGCGGATACCCGTATCTCTTCCGTTTCCCCGCCGATGGACACCAAGTAGTTTTGCGCCCCAAAATCAAGCTGGAACACCCCTCTCACATCCTCCGGCCCCGTCACTTTCTCCAGGTCTATTTTATCCGTAATCATGTCGGTTGTATTGTATAGCAACATTCCCGAATAGTTCCGGCAATCGACCACGTTTTCATTGATCGTCGTCGTTGCCCCCTTGTCATAGCAGTAAAGTGTAGAAACGGGATATTCATTCTCTTTCTTTTTTAGTTCTTCTCTCAGGTCATCCCGACGGCCAGCTTCCGCAAGTTCTTCATAATACGCCACTTCCGCCGCGAAATAAGCGTCAGGATCCACTTCGCTTCCTGTCTGATCTTTGCTGAAACAAAGCCAGAGCCAGGAATTTTCCGTCGCGTTGCCGCTACTCCGGTCGATCGCCTTCAATGCTTCCTTTACTTCCTCCGTAACCAGAATATAACCGTCGGAATTTACCTGGGATTCAAATTTATTTCTGAAATCCACGGTGGCCTCCCGGATCTCGTCCCGGTTCTGCATATCGTAGGGCAGTCCCCTGTATCCAGCCCCGTCCTCCATGGAAATCGTAGCTACAGCGCCGTTTTGCATATACCAGTAAAGCGGCTTCGTACAGGAAGTATATAATTCCCCATAGGACGACTCAGACGGATTTTCATCGGAAATCATATTGTAGCCGTATACCGGAACGATGAAATCCTCCTCCCGTGGTTCCGTAAGCCCCGCATCCGCATCAATTTTGCCGTCCGCCACATAATCATAAAGGTTCAGGGCGCTCCCATTTGGAACAGTATAGTAAACCTTCCCTTCGGAAATCTCGCAGACATACGCGTCATCCGCCAGCTTTTCACTGTTCCCGCCAAAAGCGGTTACATACAAGTCACCGTCTTTACCATAAAAAATATGGTCAAAATCAGAATATCCATAAAAATCCTCGACGCCGGAAGCCAGCTTTACCTTATCCTCAATATCAGCCGCTTCCACCCCGTACAGGGTATAACGCTCCTCCTTTTCCTCCGCCATGTACAGGATTCTGCCGTTATCGTCATTCCAGTGTGACGCCACGTTTCTTGCCACCCTGACAGGTTCCCCTCCGTTGTAATAATACAAGGCGCCTTCATTTTTCTGGTACAATATATCACTGCCGCCGACAAAATAGACCCCTGTCTGAACCCCGGAATCAATCACCTCAATATACTTTTCATTTTTCCCGAAATCTTTCCTAAGTTTTCCATACTCTGCCCTGCACAGGGTTCCAGTCCACTCATTTTTGTCGAATTTACTCATATAATAGACATATTTCCCGTCAGGACTGAAATAAAACATCCAGTTGGGATAATCGGACGACCCTCTGCAGGAACCTATCTCAACGGTATCTCCTCTATTTAAGTTCGTAATCAGCTCATACCTGCCGTCTGAGAAATACGCGTATGCCGCCTTTTCCTTGTGGAACCATCCGAAAAAGACCCCTGCGGCGGCCACTGCGGCGGCAATCAGGACGACACCGGCAATACTGATGCCGATTAGCCTCGGTCTCCCAGCCTTCTTTCCGCTTTTCTTCATCTTCTGTTTTTTCACAGGCGGCGGCTGTATTCCTCCGACCTGGAGCGGCGGCTGTACCCTTCCGCTTTGCGGCGGTGGTGTCATTCCCACGCCCTGCGGCGGCTGTATTCCTCCGGCCGGCGGCGTCATCGCCGGATCCTGCGGCGGTGGTGTCATTCTCACGCCCTGTGGTGGCGGCTGTATCTTTACATTTTGCCTCTGCCCGAAATTTACTCCCGGTGCGGCTGCCCTTTTTCCAAGATCTGCCCCGCATCTGCTGCAAAATCTACTCCCATCCGGAAGCTGGTTCCCGCAATTCCGACAAAACATATCTCTTCCCCCTTCTGTCCAAATGCTGCTTTTACAGGCAACTATTTCTTACGGACAAGCTTTTTCGTACTTACCGCCGATTGACAAGAGCATACACGGCCGGATAAGACGGTACTATACTACAAGTATCCCCTGTCCTGTCGGTTTTCCTCACCGGCAAGACAGGGGGTACACATTCACTGAATATAATTTTACTTGGCGGCCTTGATTCGCGTTACGGCGCGCCTCAAAGCCATTTCCGCCCTGAGGGTATCCATATCCGCAGCAGGGGCCTGGAGCCTTGCTTCCGCTCGCTCTTTTGCCTGCTTTGCACGTTCCACGTCGATTTCCTGGGGCCACTCAGCGGCTTCCGCCAGCACAGTGACTTTCTCTTTCAGGATCTCCACGAAACCACCGTGAAGGGCTGCCTGCTTCTGCTCCCCGCCTTCCATATGGATTGTCAGGATTCCGGGCCGCAGGATACAGGTGGTGGGCACGTGGCTTTTATAGACGCCGATGGCTCCCTCCTTGGTGTCCATTTCCACCATCTCTGCACTGCCCTCGTAGAAAACCCGGTCAGGCGTGATAATCCGAAGCTCAAACGATTTTTCCGAAGCCATTCACACACCCCCTATTTTACGCGGGCCAGTACGTCGTCAATATTTCCTGCATTGAGGAAGTAGCTCTCAGGAATATCATCATATTTGCCCTCGATGATCTCCTTGAAGCCCTGAATCGTCTCGGAAACAGGCACGTAACGTCCCTCCATGCCGGTGAACTGTCCTGCCACGAAGAAAGGCTGGGAAAGAAATCTCTGTACCTTTCTTGCCCTGGATACAATCAGTTTTTCTTCATCGGAAAGTTCGTCCATACCGAGGATGGCAATGATATCCTGAAGTTCGTTATATTTCTGAAGGATTTCCTGTACGCCTCTGGCCACCCGGTAGTGCTCCTCACCCACGATTCTGGGGTCAAGAATCCTGGAAGTGGATTCCAGAGGATCTACCGCAGGGTAAATACCCAGCTCCACAATGGAACGGGACAGTACCGTCGTGGCGTCCAGATGGGCGAATGTGGTGGCAGGGGCCGGGTCCGTCAAGTCATCGGCAGGCACGTAAACGGCCTGGACTGATGTGATGGAACCACTCTTGGTGGATGTGATACGCTCCTGAAGGGCACCCATCTCCGTCTGAAGAGTCGGCTGATAGCCTACAGCTGAAGGCATACGTCCAAGCAGGGCTGAAACTTCGGAACCTGCCTGGGTAAAACGGAAAATATTGTCGATGAACAGCAGCACATCCTTACCGCCTTCATCACGGAAATATTCTGCCATGGTAAGACCGGTAAGTCCCACTCTCATTCTGGCTCCCGGCGGCTCATTCATCTGCCCGAACACCATGGTTGTCTTGTTGATAACGCCGGATTCTGTCATCTCATGGTAAAGGTCATTCCCTTCACGGGTACGCTCGCCCACGCCGGTAAATACGGAATAGCCGCCATGCTCTGTTGCAATATTACGGATCAGCTCCTGAATCAACACCGTCTTCCCTACTCCGGCACCGCCGAAGAGGCCGATCTTTCCACCCTTCTGATAAGGGCAGAGAAGGTCAACAACCTTGATTCCTGTCTCCAGAATCTCCGTATCCGTCGCCTGCTCCGAAAACTCAGGAGCCGGTCTGTGGATCGGAAATGCTTTCTCTGTAACCGGAGCTTCTTTATTGTCAATGGGCTCACCCAGAACGTTAAAAATACGTCCCAGGGTGTTCTCCCCCACGGGTACGGTAATAGGCGCCCCTGTGGCCACCGCCTCCATACCCCGGAGCAGACCGTCTGTGGAGCCCATGGCGATACATCTTACGGTATCGTCGCCCAGATGCTGAGATACCTCTACTACCAGGTCCGTTCCGTCGGTTCGCTTCACCTTGATCGCTTCATTGATGTCGGGGAGCTTTCCTTCGCTGAACTTGATATCCAGAACGGCACTGATAATCTGGGTGATTCTGCCGATATTCGTCTCTGGCATTCCTTGCTCACTCCTTTTCTTGATTTTACTTTATTGATACCCCACGGATTGCTACGCGCTTCGCGCTACAACCATGAAACGCACAGCTTTTTGAACCATGGATATCAATTCAATGCCTCTGCGCCTGCAATGATCTCCGTCAGCTCCTGGGTAATGGAGGACTGCCTTGCCCTGTTGTACTGTAAGGACAGCTTCTCTATCATTTCCTCCGCATTGCTGGTGGCAGAATCCATTGCCTGCATCCTGGCGCCGTTTTCGCTGGCTATGGACTCCAGCATGCCGCCATAGATCAAATTATATACATAGCCGGGAATCAGGGCGTCCAGTACCTCTTCCTCATCCCCGTCATAATTCATCGGACATTCCCGCTCCGCAGCCGCTTCGCTCCCTGCTTTGATCTCTTCTTCGGAAAGCTCCACCGGCAGAAGCTTAATTAATTTCGGCTCATGGCTGACCGTATTCTTAAAGGAAGTGTAAGCCAGATAAATCTCACCCACTTCTCCCTTCTGGTAAGCCTCCAGCACTGCTTTTCCGATGGACGCCGCATCCCCATAGGACGGCGCTTCAATCATATCGGAATAATCTGCTGCCAGGGTATAGCCCCTCCTTGTGAGAGCGTCCCGCCCCTTCTTTCCAATGGCGTAAAGGCGCGCCTTGTCTGCTTCAATTCCGCCAAGGACCGCTTTCACGATGTTGGAATTATAGCCGCCTGCCAGTCCTCTGTTGGAAGTAATGGCAATGACCGCCTGTTTATCGGAAGCGCCTTTAATCAGATAACGGTGACGCACGTTCTGCGTATGGGCCAGAATGGAGCAGACGGTGCTGTAGGTCATGTCAAAGTAGGGCCTGGTATTCTCAGCCCGTGTCCTGGACTTCTGCAGCTTCACCGTAGACACCAGTTTCATGGCATTGGTAATCTGCCCCGTGCTTTGAATACTGGCTCTCCTTCTTTTGATCTCACGCATTGTCGCCATATGATCACCTCAACCTTATCTGAAACTGCTCCTTGAATTCAGAAACAGCTTTCGCAAGCTTCTCCTCCAACTCGGCAGAAAGAGCTTTTGTGGTGCGGATTTCCTCCGGAATCTCCGGATACTTTGTATCAATGAATTCAAACAGTTCCTTCTCAAAACGGAGAATACCTTCAACCGGAATATCCAGCAGGTACTTCTTCGTAGCAGCATAAATGATGATCACCTGGTACTCTACGCCCATGGGCTGATACTGGGGCTGCTTTAAGACCTCACGGATTCTCTCGCCCTGTGCCAGTTTCTCCTTTGTATCCGCATCCAACTCAGAACCAAACTGGGAGAAAGCCGCCAACTCACGGAACTGGGCCAGCTCCACACGGATAGGCGCTGCAATCTTTTTGATAGCTTTAATCTGAGCTGCGCCGCCTACACGGGATACGGAAAGGCCTGCGTTGATGGCGGGACGGAAACCTGCGTTGAACATCTCCGTCTCCAGATAAATCTGTCCGTCGGTAATGGAAATCACGTTGGTCGGAATATAGGCCGACACATCTCCTGCCTGTGTCTCAATAATGGGAAGCGCCGTCAGGGAACCGCCGCCCAGCTCTTCAGAAAGCCTTGCCGCCCTTTCAAGCAGCCTCGAATGTAAATAGAATACATCGCCAGGATACGCTTCACGTCCCGGCGGCCTGCGAAGCAGCAGGGAAAGTGTACGGTAAGCGGTGGCGTGTTTGGACAAATCATCATACACCACCAACACATCTTTTCCTTCTTCCATCCACTCTTCACCGATGGCACAGCCCGAATAAGGGGCAATATACTGAAGGGGAGCCAGTTCGCTGGCCGTGGCCGCCACTACCGTTGTATAGGACATGGCGTCATACTCCTCCAGGGTCTTTACAATATTTGCAACAGTTGACGCCTTCTGGCCAATGGCCACGTAAATACAGTTGACGCCTTTTCCCTTCTGGTTAATGATCGTATCGATGGCGAGAGCCGTCTTTCCGGTCTGTCTGTCGCCGATGATCAACTCACGCTGGCCTCTTCCGATGGGCACCATGGCGTCGATAGCCTTGATACCTGTCTGAAGGGGGGTATCCACGGATTTTCTTGTGATAACGCCGGGGGCCACCCTCTCAATCTGACGGAATTTTTCCGTATGGATGGGACCCTTGCCGTCAATAGGCTGTCCCAGAGCGTTCACAACACGTCCAAGCATGGCATCGCCGACGGGTACTTCCACCACTCTTCCGGTGGTTTTCACCGTATCGCCCTCGGCAATACTCTTCTGATTCCCCAGAAGTACGGCGCCTACATTGTCCTCTTCCAAGTTGAGAACCATGCCGTAGACTTCCCCCGGAAACTCCAGAAGTTCGCCCTGCATCGCTTTTTCAAGGCCGTGAATACGTGCGATTCCGTCAGCCACCTGGATGACCGTGCCCACATCGGACACCTCCAGCCGGGAGGAATATCTCTCAATCTGCTCTTTGATCACAGAGCTGATTTCTTCCGGTCTTAAATTCATGGAGCTTTCGCACCTTCTTTCTAATTTAATTGGATCTTCATCAATTCTTTTCTCATTTCATAAAGCCTGCTCTTGATACTGCTGTC
>JAAWCJ010000049.1 GCA_022793195.1 Lachnospiraceae bacterium
CATGGCAATCCCCTGGCGCAGGTCGCTCTGCTTTACGGAATACATGGATTCCAGGGTGTCCGCCAGGTGGTTCTTTGCCTTGGAGCCGGTGAGGTTATCAAGGTGTGTCTGGGCCAGTTCAATGGCTTCCTCCAGTTCCTTTATGCGGGTTTCAAACCAGTCGATTTCCTTGCTGGAGGGTTTGGAAGCGGAAGAGGAGCCGCCGCCGGAAGATTTCCCACCTCCCCCGAGGGAAGCGGAGAGGCTTTTTGCCAGGGACTCCCTTCCGGCTTTGACAATGGCCATCCTTGCATTGAGTGCATCCGTGACCCCGTTTACCGCCTGTATGGTATATTGGCCGGCGCCCTGGGCTGATACCGCCTGCCTTGCCGCTTCCGCCACCTGCTCATAAGTCCCGGCCAGGGCAAGGTTGCTGTCTGCGAGGGCATAGTTATGGTCAATCAGGTATTGCTTTGCGCTTACTTCCCCATTGCTGGAGATGAGGGAAAGGTCGGCCATCGCCTGTGAGATGGCCGCCGACTCTGCCTCCGCAAGCCTTGCCTCGGCAAGGAGGCGGTAAGAGTCCGCATTTAACGTCACCTGCCCCTGCTCATTTACAAGGGCCGCCAGGTAAGCGTCGTCCAAACCCAACAGGGAGGTAACATGGTCGGCAGACATGTAGCCGGTTTCCGCGTATTCCTGCAACGCCGCCTGGACGGTTTTATACGCGGAAGAGATGCCGCTTAATTTTGCCGTCACGGCGCCCATGCGGTCGGCGCCTGCCACAGCCTCTTTTGCCATGGAGGCAAAGGCCTCCCTCATCTCGTCGGAAGCCCCGGCAGCTTCCAGGGAGGCGTCGATTTCTTTCATTTGGTCTTTGACTAACGCCTGCAGTGCATCTTCCAATTCACCGACGCCCGCGGCGCCGGTGACGCCGTATTTGTCCCAGTCAAAGTCGGGGTGGGACTGCATAAGGCCGGCAATGTCGGAAGAGGAGAGGGAGCCGGCGTCTGCCATGGCATCGGATAAAGTATGGATGGAAGACTGGTAACGGTCAATGGAGTCTTTCGCCTGGTCAAACTGCTCAGAAAGGGTCTTTGGCAGTTCCGGGGAAGAATTGTCCAGGTCATCCTCCACGATACCCAGACGGATGAGCATGCCAATTAATTCCCCTACGCTTAAGCCATAGCTTTCCGCGGACTTCCTGAATTCATCAAAGACATCGCCGTTGTCCCCGTCGTCGGCCATGGCTTCCAGGCCGGTCCTGGTAAGGCCTTTCAGCTTTTCGGCCTGCTCTCCCAGGCTTTCCGGGGCTTCTATCCCCATACGTTCAAAAAACCCCTTAAAAGGGTTCTCACCCCCCAGCCCATTTTTGAGGAGGTGATAGAAATCAAGGAGCTTTGTGTCCGCCTCCCCTAAGACCTCCTGGATGACGGAACGGTATTCCTCCCATTCTTCCCCGGACAGTTCCCCCTGGAGCGCCTTCAGCTTTTCCCTGGCCTGTGCGACAGACTCGTCATTATAGGGGTCCTCGCTCTTTAAGACGGCTTCGTTGTATTCTTCCACGGCGCCAACCAGTTCATTGAACTTGCCGGATTTTGTGTCGTCCCGGGCGATATCCGCTAAAAGGGATTGGCGGTAGATGTCCCCGTATTCGGAGATTGTAGACTTTGCATCATTTAAAGAATCCGAAGAAACATCTAAGACGCCGTCAAATAGATGTTCATTGCCAAGCTCTTCCGCCCTGTTTCGTAAGTCGGTCATAAACTCGTTGATGATGGATTCTGCAGACGTGGCATCGGCAGTTAAACGGAAGGAGAAGGAATCCCCGTAATCATTGACAATTTCGATGCCTTTGCCGGAATACTGCTCAGCAACTCCCTTCGCTTCTTCCCAGGCTTCATTGCTGCCTAAATGGTAAAAGCCGCCCAGGTTATACTGGCGTTTTTTTGTCATGGCCTTTTCGGCGTCTTCAATCCCCTCCTGGTTTTCATTGAGGAACTTCCCGGCCGCCTCCTTGTTGTAGGCCCTGATGGCTTTTGTCTGGTCTTCGTAGGCTTCCGTCACCAGGTTGATCTTTCCGTATTCGTCTCCGAACTGGTCGTTGAGCTCCGTCTGGAGGTCGAGGAGCTGTTTCTTGATGTTGTAAGTCTCCGTTTCGTTGCCTTCGGCGTCCGATAAAGCCTGCTGGAGCTCCTGATAGCGGGAGACGTAAGCCTCGACGGAAGCAGAGGATTCTTTATAGGCGTCGGCCGCCTCCGCTGTTTCCTGGCGGAGTTTCTCCTGGGAATGGATGAGTCCGGCGATACCCTGTACCGCTGCCTGAATGGCGATACCAACGCCCATGCTGACGGCCGCGTTTAACAGTATGGTCTTTAAACGGAGGGCGTCCGTGGAGATTCCGGCGGCGTTTAAATAAGACTGGTAACCGGCCAGCGACGCGGGAGCCTCTCTGGAACAGGTGGAAAGATAATCTTTTAACTGGGCGTTGTTTTCGACAAGTTCGAAATTAAAAGATTCTATATTTGCATTTCCAGCTTTTAAGTTTCTGTTCCAACCTGTAATAGCTTCTTCAGCCTCCGCAAAATGTTTTTTCTGTGCCTTAATGGCGGTAAAATCTATCCCAAACAGATTCCCCTGGATGTCCAGTTCCCCGGTTTCCGCATTGCGCAGCTGCGTGATGCCGTAATCTTTATGGAGCGCGGCCATGGCGGAATTTACGGCGGCGAGGGTTACCGGCACGGCGCCAAAAGTATCCACCAATTTTTCCGATCCCTGGATGAGCCTGTCGAAGAAGGAGACGCCGTTCATGACCGCTTCTTTGTCGGTGAGGGAGGCCACAAAGGAATCCCAGCTATTCTGCAGGGCGTTTAAACGGCCTTGCCATGAACTGGCTGTCTTGGCAGCTTCCGCATCCATGGTCCCAAGACCGGTTTCATACTGCCGGAGCATCTTCTCATACATGTCGTAATTCTCTAAAATGGCATTTAAGGCGTCCGCGCTGTATTGGTTTCCGGCAGCGTCCAGGAGGTTTTTGCGTCTCGGGTCGGACTGGTCAAGGCTTGTATAGGCATCAGAAAGTTCTTTGATGACCTGCATGGGTTCTTTTAATGAAACCATGCCGTTTTTTACCACAGACAGGGAAACGCCGAGCCCCTCGCAGGCCTTTTCATATTTGGCAAAGGATTCCGCGCCGATTTCTTCCCCGTCAACTTCGCCTGTCACCTGCTGCAAATTCATCAGGATCCCTTTAAAAGCGTTGGCCATCTTGCCGCCCGATTCCCGGGTGACGGCAATCATGGTTGATAAAGCGGCCGTAGTTTCATTTACGCCTAAGCCGGAGCTTGCGGCCTGGGCTCCGACAATACCCATGGCTTCGGCCAGATCCGACATGGCCAGGGCGTTGTTCCTTGTGATGTTATTTGCGCCGTCCAGGGCTTCTGACAGAATTTCAACGGAACCGCTCATTTTAAAGGCCTTGTCTGTCGCAATGATATATCCGTTTGACAATTCGGCAGTCAATCCCCCGGAGCTTTGGGCTTTTGTGCCTAACTCAGCCATATTTTTGGCATTGCCGCCATATCCGGCCTTTGCCATTGCCTGTACGCCCAGTAAATAGCCGGATGACGTCTGGCCATACCTGCTGGCAGTTTTAAAGGCTTCCTCCCCCAGCTCTTTCAACTGCGGCTTTGCCATCTCAGAGGTTTTACCGATCTCAGTGAGGATGGTATCGTTGCTTTTCAGCGTCTGCAGCGATTTCGTGAAATTGCTCACTGCCAGGGAGGAGACGCCAAATATCTCCCCAATCCGGCCCAGCCACGACAACATGCCCTTTACCCGGTCGGCGGCGGTTTTGGAAGAAAAA
>JAAWCJ010000048.1 GCA_022793195.1 Lachnospiraceae bacterium
CATGGCAATCCCCTGGCGCAGGTCGCTCTGCTTTACGGAATACATGGATTCCAGGGTGTCCGCCAGGTGGTTCTTTGCCTTGGAGCCGGTGAGGTTATCAAGGTGTGTCTGGGCCAGTTCAATGGCTTCCTCCAGTTCCTTGATGCGGGTTTCAAACCAGTCGATTTCCTTGCTGGAGGGTTTGGAAGCGGAAGAGGGGCCCCTGCCAGATGGTTTTGGGCTGCCGGGCCTGCCGCCCTTCATGGATACGCTCCCAATCGCTACCTTGGAGAACAAGGTATTGATCTTTGAGATATCCGCGGTTGCCTTGCCCATGGCAGCGTCCATGTTTGCCTGTGACAACCCACCTGCGGCGACGGCGTCCTGCATTTTTGCCCTGGCGCTCTCCAAAGCCTTTTCTGCGACTTGCCCATAAGATTCCGCAAGGGCATAGTTGGTTGACCTTAAATACTCATTGGCTTCCGTGTCATTCTGGATTTTTGATACATCGTCGACGACATTATTCAGGGCCTGTACCCGCATATCGTTCAGGCGGGCATTGGTCAGGGCCTGTAAGGACGCTTCATTCAGGGATAAATTCCCCTGTTCGTCCACAAGGTAGTCCAGCCAGTGATCCCCAAGCCCGATGATGGACTGGAGGGTGTCTATGGACAAAGAACCGCTTTCCCTGTATTCCTCAATGGCGGAGGAGAGCGTCTGGTAGGCGTTCTGGATGGTATCGATGGATTCTGAGAGTTTGCCGAGGCCGGTCAGGTTATTTTCCGCGTCTTTCAAGGAGAAGATGCCCGATAACGGGATGGGGCTGTCCCCTGCCCCTGCTTTCTTTTTGGCTTCTGTAAAGGCCTCCATCGCTTCCGTGGCATCCTCCATTTCTTTAGTGGATTGCTGCCATAAAGCCAAATCGTTTTCGGTTACGACATTTCTGCCCCAGAAATCATCCAACTCATCCCCTGTAGTATTATTAAATTCAAAACCATCCTCATTGTAATCATATCCATCAAGACGGCGTTTCGCATCTTTTAATGCCAGATTATATTTTCTTTGTATGTCTTCCGTGTCAAATCCTAACGCGACGCGCATTTCCAGGGGGTCTTTCCCGAGAAGGGAAGCAATGGTGGTAATACATTTCTCGATTTCCTCCTGGTTCCCCTGTGATAAATTGCCGGCATCCAGCTTTAAGAGCCCTTCAAAGCTGGATTTTAATTTCTCCTTGTCCTCTTCCTTCAGTTCACTCATCGGGACAATCAACTTGTCCCTGATATAAGCGTAGGGGTCGGGGTCATACGCTTCCATTGCGGATGCGTAGCTATAGTCAAGGCCCTCCACTATTTTTACGGCGATCTCCTGCAATTCAGGGTCCTCCAGGTTCTTGAAGGTCTGTTTTGACTTCATGCCGGAAATGAAAAACGGCAGGAAATCTTCCCATTTATTTTTAGCCCGGTCAATCTTTCCCTGCAGTTCCTGTTTTTGCTCACCGACAGAATCCAGTAATACCTGGCTCACAGCGCCGGCATTCCCCTGGATGAGGTTCTCTAATTCTGCGATTTCGTCCGGTGTAAGCTGGTACAGGTTGGCATAGACTTTAAAAACACCGGTATCAGGATCCAACTCGTCTTCCAACAATGTTGTACCGTCAATCCCAAGGCCGGATAATTCCATGCGCCTTGCATCGTCCAGGGAGTCCCAGAATTCCCTGGCAGACTCAATCAGGGAATTCATATAATCCAGTTCGGCTTCATTATGGGCCTCCCCGCTGAAAAGGAGTTGGTCATCGTCCCCGGTAAGTTTGATGCCATTTTCAGCGGTCTCCTGCAGCTTGCCCACCGCTTCACTTGTACCGCCTATCGTGCCATCCAGTTTTCCGGCAGCTTCATCGGCTTCCACCGCGTAAGTGTAGACGCCTTTGAAGGCATCTTCAAGCCCCTGTGCCGCCTGGAAGTTATTGAAATCCTCCTCGGTCTGCAGCAGTTCCTCCAGCTGTTCTTTCGCCGTGATGCCTTTCGTGCCAAGTGCAAGGATGGAATTGCCATTTTCATCGATGCCTTTTGCCAGTTCCGGGAACGACTGTGCCATCCGCTCGTTTATCTCCAGGAATTCTTCATATTCCTCCGTGGACAGGGAAAGGTTGTCATTGTTGGAAAGGTCTACGCCCTTTGACAGTTCCCCATACCGGTCGGCGAATCCCGACACCGTTTTCTTATGGCCGGCAAGGGTATCGTTCATCTGGCTGTATTCGGAGAGGAGTTCGTCTGTGCGTTCCCTGGCCCTCTCTACCCTGTGGACATACTGGTCAAAGGCCTGATAGAGCGCTTGTACTGCGGAAGATGCCGCGAGGAAGATCCCTGCGTTTAGGGCTGTGTTTAAAAGGGCCGCCTTGGCGGCTGCAAGGTGGAATGACTGGCCGGATTCCTTTAAGTGGGCGCCCAAGCCTTCCACGGAAGCGGCCTGGCTGTCGATTGTCCCGTTTCCGTCATCCAGGGTTTTGAAGTAGGAGAGGGCGGTTTC
>JAAWCJ010000034.1 GCA_022793195.1 Lachnospiraceae bacterium
GGGAATGGATATGGCCTAATGCCACATAGTCAAAATCATCAAAGCAGTCATATCCAATTTTTTCAACCATCCCCACACTCTGCGTCCCAACGCTTTCAGAACCTGCAAGTGCGGGATCTGCTCCCTTCCCCGAAACAAATTGATGTGCCACCAGAAGATTCTTATTATTTTTGTCTATGGGAGTGTTTCTTATAATGGTCCGGACAGCATCCTCATAGTTCTCTATATCCTCGTCCGGGAAATAATGCCTTACCTGCGAAGCTTTTACAAACGGAAGCATGTATATATCAATCTGTGTATCTTTGTCAACAAAACTCTGCTTATGAAGGGTTCCATCAAAGACAGCCGATATGAAAATCTCATTCAATGCGAATAAGGTGCTTCCGTAGTTCAAACGGTCATCCGAATCATGGTTCCCACTTACCATAAATACCTTTATTTCTTTTTGGGCCAGTTTGATCAGGAAATCATCCAAAAGCCTCATCGCCGCCTCGCTTGGTATGGATTTATCATACACATCCCCGGCAATGAGTACGCCATCTATAGCCTCTTTCTCTGCAATATGAAGAATCTGATCCAGGATATACCTCTGATCCTCTATCAGATCAAAATTACTTAGTGCTCTTCCTAAGTGCAGATCTCCTAAATGTAAAAATTTCATGCTTTTCCTTTCTGTTTCATGAGCTTTTTATGAGACATTCTATTGTCGGTATGTTGACAGTTCATTATCTGCTTCATTATATCATAATTATATACAATTACACGACTTTACATTTTTTTCTGCCCCAACAGCAGAAACTTTATTCCTATTTGTTACAGGTTTTTTTGTCTAATTCTCCACCTAAAATATGCCGCTCCCACCCAAAAGGTAGGAGCGGCAGTCAATATCAGCCTTATTCCTGATGGTTGAACAGGTTGATAATCTTCTGGATGGAAAACTTCGTCAGCCTCGCGTGTCAAGCCCCTGTCACGGATTTTTGAATGTTTTTCAACATCAAAATACCTAGACAATGTAGTTATTTGACCGTCCATCCGCCCGCCGAAGAGGATATTTTCCAAAAATTCATTTACATTTTTAATAAAGCATCAAGCTCATCCAAATCTGCATCCGGCTCGCTTTGCTTTTCTTTTGTATAATCGCCATATCCTGTTTCATATTGTTGAATAAAACGTACCATGCCTACAGAGCCCAAAGCATCTCTAAGCGCCTTCATACCAATCATTCGAATTTCTAACGGACTGTTTAAATTAACATTCGACATCTAAATCTCCTCCCATGCAAATTTTAATGGGTTCATTACTCTGACTTTCAATTCTAACTTTCCTGCTATTTTTTCCAGCTTATCATCTGTAGTTAACAGAACGTCTGCTTTTGCCTCTTCCGCCGCAGCAATATGAAGGCTGTCAAATGTTCGGATCTTTGACAATTTCATTTTTAGGTTATTTATTTCTCCTTCCACAATATTTTCCATTTCTGGCAGTTTTTTAGCCAAAGTTCTCTTCTCTAATGCTGCAATATCATATTCCCCAATCTCGCATCCAACGGTCCAAACCGTTTAGCCGGACCTCAGTAAATGTCCAACCCTTAGAAGCTCATAAGTCCGGCACAACACCTTACTTCATTGCTTAACGGACACTCAAGTTATCCTTCTATATAAATTAGATAAAGAATTATGTTAATTGAAAGATCTCACCTCGGCAAACTATTCTCCACGCACAGCGCCCCATACCCCACCCTGGGATTGGGATATTCCGTAAAACCTGACAAGGGCTTCGCGCCTCTCCGAAGGTATGCCTTCAGTTTTTCCCCGTAAAGATAAGGGTCATTTCCGTTTACAATCCCCCATTGCATGAGGAGGGCCGCGGCCCCCGACACAAACGGCGTTGCAAAGGAAGTACCTGTCACCGAACCATAGCCGCCACCGGCCTGTATTGTCTCAATGCCGACACCTGGAGCCACTAAATCCGGTTTTACCTGATTGGTGATTCTTGTGTAACCGCGTCCCGAAAAGTCCGCGTAGGTCAAATAATAACTGTCATAAGCCCCAACGGTAATCACATCTGCGGCAGCGCTGGGAATGGTCAGAGAAACATCCGGCGTGGGACTGGCAAACCTGGTGGCACGATTTAAAACGCCTTCGCTTGGAAGCCACATGTCGAACCGTCCTTCTACAATATGAATAGGCGTCAACTCAATCATATAAATACCGCTTTCCAGATATGTATCGGTGGGAATAAAATCCAGATAGATTTCCTGGGCAGTACTGTAAGGAATCGGCTCCCCATAATAGACAAAAATTTCAGCCGCTTCCGTAAAAAACCTACTGACCGGCTGCGCCCGGCTGAAAGGGCCGAACCGCTCTCCTCGCGGCGTCACCAGCTGGATGGAAAACTCATCCACGTAGGACTTCCAGATTTGTAAATTAATGCCGCTTTCATACTCTCCCACCGTCAGCCGGATAGTGGTACTCCCCATATCCCTGCTGATTCCTTCCGGCAGATTCGTGAGGACGCCGGACACATGGCCTCCGGCTCCCCCTTCATTGCCGCTTCCCACACAGATGGACAGCTTTCCCAAGTTGGAAATATCGTTCAAATAAGATTCCAGAAGAGAATTTCCCTCATGGGAACCGTAAGTATTCCCAAAGCTCAGGTTAATTACCATCGGAAATCCATACTCCAACATTTTCCGGACAGAATAATCCACCGCCTCCATCAGTTCCACAGTACGCGGAAAACCTCCCCCCGTATTTCCAAGCTTCACTATAATCAATTCGCTTTCCGGGGCCACTCCCCGGTAACGGTTTCCTCCCTGGCTGCCTCTTCCCGCCGCGATTCCCGCAACCGGAGTCCCGTGGTTTTGGAAATCCTGTGAAGGCACCAGTTCACGGTTTCCCGTAGCGATGGCTTCATTAATCTGTTCTTTTGTATATTCCGTACCAATCTGATATCCCTGCGGCGGCGCCCCCTCCACAGTCTGGTCCCATAAAAATAAAATCCGGCTTCCTCCCGAACCGTCCTGGAAATCCTCCAGCCAGTAATCAATCCCGGAATCAATGACTGCAATGACAATCCCTGAACCAAAAAGCGCCATATTGCCCGATTGCACCGGATTGACACAGGAAACACTTCTGCCGTTCGCCACTGCAAACGTCAGCCCTTTCGGTTTCTCCACATATTCAATCTCCGGCTGCCTGGAAAATTCCCGTACCAAAGGTTCCGGCAAAGTCACAATGGCATAACCGCCCAAAAGTTCCGTGATCCGTACACTTTCACTGGCCAGCCTCTTAATATCCCCCGTATAGCGTACAATTAAATCCCAGGTGTTTCTTTCCACATTATATCCCACATCCAAATCCAGGGAACGCTCCCGCTCACTCACCGGTACATCCAACGCCAGATTCAGAACATTTTCCAGTTTTTCGTCCTGCATACCCTACTCATTTCTTTTCTTTTTTCTATCCTATGAGCAGGCCCGGGACATCTATGAGAACTATCGTTAAAATCCCAATACCATGGCATCCTTCATCGACTTCACATACCCGCCGATATACTTCGGCGCATCTTTACCATGTTTCTCCAGAAGCTTAACGATGGCAGAGCCCACAATGGCGCCGTCTGAAATATCCGCCATTTTCTTTGCCTGTTCAGGCGTGGAAATGCCAAACCCAATCGCGCATGGAATATCCGTATTTTGTCTTACCACATCTACGATGGAAGCAAGATCTGTCCCGATTTCACTTCGTGTACCTGTGACACCAAGACTGGAAACAATATATAAAAAGCCTTCCGCCTCTTTTGCAATCATGGCAACCCTGTTTTCAGAGGTGGGTGCAATCAAAGATACCAGGTCCACACCATACCGGCTGCAGAGCGGCTGAAATTCCTCTTTTTCTTCAAAAGGCAGGTCAGGCAAAATCAACCCGTCGATTTCAATATCCCTGCAGGTGGATATAAACTTCTCCGCGCCGTAAGAGAACACCACATTGGCGTAAGTCATGAATACCATCGGCACCTTTACATCAAGACGCAACTCCCTGACAAAAGCAAATATTTTATCTGTGGTAACACCGCCCTTCAAAGCCCTCATGTTTGCCCCCTGGATTACAGGGCCTTCTGCGGTTGGGTCGGAAAACGGGATACCAAGTTCAATAAGATCCGCTCCGTTTTCCACAGCAGCGCGGACAGCCGCCGCCGTGGTTTCCAGGTCAGGGTCGCCGCAGGTGATAAAGGCAATAAAAGCCTTTCCGTTTTCAAATGCTTTTTTTATCTTACTCATGGATGTCCTCCCCCCTGTAACGTGCAATGGCGGCACAGTCTTTGTCGCCTCTGCCTGAAATGGTAATTACGATGATCTTGTCTTTGTCCATTGCCGGCGCCATTTTTATCGCGTGGGCAACGGCATGGGCCGACTCGATTGCCGGAATAATGCCTTCCGTTTTTGCCAGGTATTCAAAAGCGTTTACAGCTTCATCATCGGTTACAGGTACATATTCTGCCCTGCCGATATCATGTAAATAAGCATGTTCAGGACCAATGCCCGGATAATCGAGTCCTGCCGAAATGGAATAAACCGGGGCAATCTGGCCGTCCTTATCCTGGCAAAAATAGGACTTCATGCCATGGAAGATACCAAGTCTTCCTGTGGCAATGGTAGCCGCTGTTTCAAAAGTATCGATTCCTCTGCCGGCTGCCTCACAGCCAATCAGCCGTACACCCTCATCTCCGATAAAATGATAGAAGCTGCCGATGGCATTGGAGCCGCCGCCAACGCAGGCGATGACCGCGTCCGGGAGCCTGGATTCTTTTATTAAAATCTGTTCTTTAATCTCTTTTGAAATAACTGCCTGAAAATCACGAACAATGGTCGGAAACGGATGAGGACCCATGACAGACCCGAGACAGTAATGGGTATCGCTGATACGGGAAGTCCACTCACGCATGGCTTCGGATACGGCGTCCTTTAAGGTTGCCGTCCCGGTCCTTACAGGAATCACCTCTGCGCCAAGGAGCCGCATACGATACACATTAAGCGCCTGGCGGATGGTATCTTCTTCGCCCATAAACACCACACATTCCATCCCCATTAGCGCGGCAGCAGTCGCCGTGGCCACACCATGCTGTCCGGCCCCGGTTTCGGCGATCAGGCGGGTCTTACCCATCTTTTTTGCCAGAAGCGCCTGCCCCAGCACATTGTTGACCTTATGCGCCCCGGTATGGTTGAGGTCCTCACGTTTGAGATAAATCTTCGCGCCTCCCAAGTCTTCTGTCATTTTTTTTGCATAGTACAGCCTCGACGGCCTGCCTGCGTATTCATTAAAAAGTTCGGAAAGCTCCCGGTTAAACTCAGGATCGTTTTTATAATGGCGATACGCTTCTTCCAGTTCAACCACTGCATTCATCAGTGTTTCGGGAATATACTGTCCGCCATGGATACCAAAGCGTCCTTCTGGGTTAGTCATAGTCCATCTTCCTTTCTGACAGCAGCAACAAATTCTGCCATCCTGCATTTATCTTTTCTTCCGTCAGTTTCTACGCCGGAACTCACATCCACGGCATAAGGGTTCAAATATTTTATTGCATCTTCCACATTTTCCGGCGAAAGTCCTCCCGCCAGGAAATACGGCCTTTTAATGTTCCGAATCAGGCTCCAGTCAAATAAAGTTCCTGTACCTGCGCCGGAATCAAGCAGCACATAATCAGCGGAACTTTTTCGGGCTTCCACAATATCTTTTTGGGTCTTTATGCAAAAAGCTTTGATAATCGGTTTTCGGGCAAGTGCCCGCAATTCCCCGATATATCCCTCGTCCTCATTGCCGTGAAGCTGGGCAATATCAATCATACCGCTATTGAGGAGATTTGCAACTGTTTTGGGATTCTCATTTACAAATACGCCAACCGTCTGAATGTGGCCGGTCAACAGATGTTTTAACTTTGCCGCTGTTTCCGGTGTGACGAAACGTTTGCTTTTCCGGGCAAAAACAAATCCGATATATTCGGGCTTCAACTCATTTGCCGCTTCTATATCACGCCTGCAAGACAAACCGCAAATTTTTATCGCTGTCATCACATCCCCCGCAATTCTCTAAGCTTGGCGTTCTTGTCCGTCGCCCTCATCAGGGCTTCACCAATGAGAACGGCGTCCGCTCCCATTTGGCGGAGCTTTGCCACATCTTCGGCACTGCTGACACCGCTTTCGGAGATGAACAGCACATCGCATGGAATCAGCTCTCTGAGTCTGCGGCTGTTATCCGTATCCACAGAAAAATCCTTGAGATTACGGTTATTGACCCCGATCATCCGCGCCCCCGCTTTGATCGCCGTCTGTACTTCCCCCTCATCGTGGGCCTCCACCAAAGCAGAAAGCCCAAGTCCATCGCAAATCCCGATATACTCTTTGATTTCCTGTTCAGTTAAGATCGAACAGATCAGAAGCACTGCCGACGCCCCCAACGCCTTTGCCTCATAGATCATATATGCATCCACCGTAAAGTCTTTACGCAGGCAGGGTATGGAAACGGTGTTTGCGATTTCTTTCAGATATTCGTCGCTGCCTAAAAACCATTTTGGCTCAGTCAGTATGGAAATGCAGTCGGCACCTGCCGTCTCGTATTCTTTCGCAATCTGCAGATATGGAAAGTCGGGGGCGATCAATCCCTTGGAAGGGGAGGCTTTTTTGCACTCGCAGATAAAGGATATCCCCGGCTTTTTCAGTGCACTTTCAAAAGCAAAGTCACCCTTAGGAAGGGACAAGGCCCGCCGTCTCATCTCTTCCAGTGGTATTTTCTTCTTTGCCTGCCTGGTGCGCTCTCTGGCATAGCCGGCAAGCTGATCTAAGATGGTTGTCATTCCTCCACCTCCGGACGGTTACTGATTTCAATGATCTTGTTCAATACCTCAAGGGCTTTCCCGGAATCAATGAGACTGGCAGCAAGAACGGCGCCGTCTTTTATGCTGTCGGCTTTACCGCCGATATACAGGGCCGCACCGGCATTCATCAAAACCGCATTCCTCTTGTGGCCCCTTTCCCCCTTCAGAATTGCAAGGGTAATTTCTGCATTTTCTTTGGGCGTTCCGCCCTTCAGGTCTTCTTTTTCACATCGTTTAAAGCCGAACTCTTCCGGTGTGACGACAGAAGATTTGAGCCAGCCGTCACGGATCTCACAAACCCTAGTCGGTGCGCTCAGGGAAATTTCATCCAGCTTATCCTGTCCATAAACAACCATCCCCTTCCTGATTCCAAGGTTTATTAATACCTGCGCCAACGGTTCCACAAGGTAATCGTCATACACACCGAGAAGCTGCATAGAAGGCGTCCCCGGATTCGTTAAGGGGCCAAGTATATTGAACACTGTGCGAAAGCCCAATTCCTTGCGGACAGCTCCCACATACTTCATGGAAGTGTGGTATTTCTGTGCAAAAAAGAAACACATACCGGCCTCTTTTAATAGCTCCATGCACCTTGCAGGGCTTTGATGGATGTTTACGCCAAGGGCCTCCAGGCAGTCTGCCGTTCCACACTGGGAGGAGGCCGCCCGGTTCCCATGCTTTGCAACCTTCATACCCCCTGCCGCCGCTATAATAGCGGAAGTAGTGGAAATGTTGAAGCTGTGTGCATTGTCGCCGCCTGTCCCCACAATCTCAAAAAGCTCCATGCCGGTTTCCACCTTTGTTGCATGTGCCCTCATGGCAGCTGCACAGCCGGCAATTTCATTTATAGTTTCCGCCCTTGCGCTTTTTGTGGAAAGCGCTGCAAGAAAAGCGGCATTTTGCGTGACCGTGGTTTCACCGCTCATAATCTCATTCATTACGGTGTAGGCCTCATCATAGGTAAGGTCTTCTTTGTTTACAATTTTTACGATTGCTTCTCTGATCATGGCTCTTATCCCCTTTATGAAATTCTTGATATTGTAAAAAAAGCCGTCATAATTATTCAATCAAAAGCTGCATGATAAAACAAAAACGCCCTTGACAGAATGATACGATCTGTCAAGGACGAATAATTCCATACATTATCCGCGGTGCCACCTTGATTTCACGGTTTGACCCATGCTCTTAGCAGGATACTGACATATCCCCGGCAAATCACGTCTGCCTGCAACGTCGCAGAATACTCTGTGAAAATCACATTTGACTGCGCCCTCAGCGGCCCATTTGACAACTTGTTTCTTGCCTGACTCTCAGCATCGCAGACTCTCTGTAAAGGCATCATTGCCGTTATCCCCGCTTCAACGGTTTGGTGTATTAAATTTTTGTTTATTATAGCACTGAAATTCGCGGATGTCAATGAAAAAAGCCCTTAATTCCTGAAAGGCTACTGTTTATACCTGTGCGGCATACTGCCTCTCTCCGAAAATGGCAGTACCCACCCGTACCATGGTGGCCCCTTCTTCGATGGCCACTTCAAAATCGCCTGTCATACCCATGGAGAGCTCTTTCATTTCCACGCCGGGAATCTGCTCAGCCTTCACCGCTTCAAAAAGCTTCCGCATTTCTTTAAAATAACCTCTGGCATCCTCCGGCTGTGGCACCGGAGGGGCAATGGTCATAAGCCCTTTCACTTGTACACGGGAAAGCTGCGCAATCTCGCGAATCAGGGGGATGGCTTCTTCCCCGGGAATCCCGTCTTTGCTTTCCTCCCCGCCGATGTTGATCTCAATTAACACCTGACAGGTGACATCCTGCTTTTCGGCTTCCTTCTGGATTTCCTGTGCCAGGCGCAAGGAATCCACCGAATGAATCATATATGCCTTATCCACAATATATTTTACTTTGTTTCTCTGTAAATGGCCAATGAGATGCCAGTGGAGCGGTTCTGTAATCTCTTCCATCTTTCCACACATTTCCTGCACCTTATTTTCTCCAAAATCCACGATACCGCAGTCCATGATCTCCCGCAGGGCCGGTACGGGCTTCGTTTTGCTGACCGCAATCAGCGTCACATCTTCCCTTTTCCTTCCGGCCCGCGCACAAGCCTCTTCCACCCGCTTTTCCACAGCCTCCAGATTTTCTTTCAACATCATTCTCCACCTCGACCTTTGCCGCTCTGGGCTTATATTTTCAAACTTTTCTTATCTTAGCATATCTTCTGCCTCTTTGCAATAAAGTGGCGGCAGAGAATCGGCTCCGCCAGGTTCCTGTTGAAAAACTCGATAAAAGGCCCCATACAGAAAGCCGTAATGACAGTGCCAAGTCCGATGTTGGCACCAAATACAAGCGCAACTACCACACAAAGTAAATCCGTCCCAATCCGGCAGATTTTTAAAGAATGTCCTGTTTTATCCTTCAGGATCAATGCTGAGGCATCATAAGTGGAAACACCAAGGTCAGCCGTAAAATACAGGGAAGTCCCGGCACACAAAATCAGGATACCGATGAAAAACAGAATCAACTGTAGCCCCATACCGGACAAGGCCATGTCCGCCACAAAACGCAGGATCCCCTCTGAAGTATATTGTATCATATACCCGATACCAACCATATTCACCAACGTTGCAATGCCGATATAATGCTTATCCACAAACCATATCATCAAAAGCAACAGGAAGTTAAAAATCGCATAAAAATTCCCATATCCCATTCCCAGCATCTGACTCAGGCCCGTGGCCGCCCCGGTAAAAGGATCCAGCCCCAACATGGCCGCCTTGATAAATCCATCTCCGATGCCGCTCAACGCCACTCCCACGATTGTCATAATGATCCGTCTTTTATCTTTCATAATCATTTTCCCTTTCTCTCATTTGGGTCTTGATTTTTCTTGCAGCTTCAGTATAATCGCCTTAAGGCCCCTTCTCTATCACAATTATGGGGAATTTTATAACAATCCTGTCATTCATCCGGTATACCAAAAAATATCCGGCAAAAACGCCGGTTATAGAAAAGGGCGGCAGGAACCGGAAAAGAAGCGGGATCAAAACTGGACAGAAAGGCTCTACAGTATGAAAAAACGGGTTATCTACACGGACAAAAATATGAGAGAACTGAAATGCACCCTGGACGGGCGCTTCCCCCTCCGTATAGAACATGAACGCCTTACCGATTTTCTTCACAATACCGCCCATTTTCACTGGCATCCGGAACTGGAATTTGCCTATGTCACCCAGGGTTCCGTCATCTGCCAGGCCAACGACACTGCTTACCGCTTAGAGGCAGGCAACGGGATCTTTTTCAACACCAACACCCTCCACGCTTACCTGCTGCCGGAGGGGGAGGAAGACTGTCTCTACAAGGCGATTCTCTTTGAGCCTTCCCTCTTGGGACAGCCGGAAAGCCTCATTTATGAAGAGTACATTACTCCGATCCTTTCCAACCCCTATGTATCCGGCCTTTTTCTGGACAAAACCATAGATTGGCAAAGAGAACTTTTGTCCATTCTGGAAAAAATGGCCCTCTGCCATCTGGAAAAGCCTTCCTGTGCCAGGCTTCGCCTTCTGGAACTCCTTGCGCGTCTTTGGAGAATCCTCTGTGAAAATACGGCTGCTGTTCCCGAAATGCTTCCCTATCCAGGAAAAGATATTGTCCGGATGAAACAAGCCATGACCTACATCCAACATTCCTATAGCAGTTTTATTACCCTGGATGATATCGCTGCTTCCTGTTCCTTAAGCCAAAGTGAATGTTGCCGTCTCTTCCGCAGAATCCTCCACCAAAGCCCCATGGAATATGTAATTTCCTTCCGCATCAGAAAAAGCCTGCCCCTTCTGGCCGGAGGCAGGCTTACCATCACGGAAATTGCCGGAATGACCGGCTTCCAAAGCAGCAGCTATTTTGCCGAAACCTTCAAAAAACAGACAGGCATGACGCCCAGCGCCTACCGCAAGAAACAGCTTACCGCCGATTAATCAATGCGTATATGTCCTTGGCAACCGGACATAAAGTCAGATAAGCCCCCGAAGCATTTCCCTGATTTCTTTTGCAAAAACCATCGGATCCTCTTCCGCTTCTTCCTTTGAAAAAGTTTCATAAGCCCACCAGCCGTCAAAGCCGGTGGCTTTCACTGCTTCCACCCACTCCCTGACCGGGACGGAACCTTTCCACATCCGCACATTTCCAAGCTCTGCCTCCACCGGGACTTTCCCCTTTTCCAAATCCAGGGAATCGCGAATATGCACTCCCAATATCAATTCCCGCGGTATCGTCTTTATGAAATCTGTCGTCACCCCGGCAATGTAAGCGTGGAAAAAGTCAAATACAATCTTCATATTTTCCCGTTCCACCTGCTGACAGAGAGGGACGCTTTGAACCGGCGATCCAATGGGCGCCCAACAAAGAGGCTCAAAATAAATGATCAGGCCGAACTGGGCCGCCAAGTCAGCAAGGCTCCTTAAGTTCTTTATGGTAAGGGCGGTCTGCTCTTCCAGGGCCAGCCCCTGAAGCCCCATATATCCCCCATAGGGAATTCCCTTTTGAAAAGCCTCCACGGCTCGGTAATCCAAAGGCCCGCTTAAAATCTCCACAGCTTCGGCCCCGATCTGTGAACTGAGGGTAAACAGCTTTTCCGCCTCCTTCATCATGGCCACATATTCATAGCCCTGGCGTTCACAGTTATCCAGCCAGCTCACTGCCGATATTTTTAAATCCCCGGCCATGGCTTTTACATCTTCCACAGAATATCCCGCTTCCAGAAAATATTGAAGCTGGATCTTGGTCGGCTCCACGTAATCGAAGCCGGCTGATTTTGCCGCCTGGAACAAAGTTCTCAGATTCGCCCGTCCAATGTTTGAATTGTGTAATGAGATCGGTATGTTTTTCATAAGATTCCTCCTTGCCTTAATGATTCCAACACCATCTGTCCGGCCTCCCCATTCATCCGCCTGGCGGCGTCGCCCAGATGGATGGCCGGTTTTGTTTTTCCATGAAAATCGCTTCCGCAGGTAATGAGCTTTCGGAGCCTCTTTGCCATCTCCAAAAAATACTCTTCCTGCGCCTCAGAATGATAACTGCTGAATACTTCGATACCGTCTACACCCAGGGAAACAATCTTTTCGGCCATTTCCTCCCGGCCCCGGAGATTGGCCCCGGGATGGGCCAGTACCACAAAGCCCCCGGCTTCATGAATCATGTCAATCACATCCTTGGCAGACGGATAAACCATGGAAGCATAGCAGGGTTTACCCTGGGAATAAAAGTCCCAGTAAATATTCACATAAGGGTTATCGCTCCTGTCCCCGCCTGCCCGGTAAGGAAGGAGAAGCGGATGGTTCTCATATTCCGGCTTGCCAAGGAGCACTTCCGCAAACATCTCCCCGGTCCACCGTTCCCTCCAGTAACAATCCCTGGACACGTTTTCCATCTCCTCCGCCGTCACATGAAATCCCAGGGCGTTGGTTTTCTCCAACATTTCATAAGAAGCAGACGCGCTCTGCCTGACAATATTGGCTTCCAGATCAACAAATACCGGATGTTCTGTATCTATACCATATCCCAGTATGTGTAAATTGATTTCATGGAAAACACCGTCAAATTCCCCGCCGGAAAGATAACAAAGCCCAAGTTTTTTAGCCGCCTCTTTTGCCTCTTTATCTGCCCGGACACAGTTATGATCCGTCACCGAAAAAGCTTTAATCCCCGACTTGGCACATTGTTCTGCCAGGTTTTCCGGTGTAAAATCCCCGTCGTCACTGTAGCGGCTGTGTATGTGCAGGTCAATCATTGACAAATCCTCCTTCTTAAAAACTGTCACCGGCCTTTTTCCTGCTTGCAGATTTTTATTCTCTGTATTATGCTGAAAGTATAACATGAAACCTCCTGAACCTGGTAGAAAATAACCGCCTAAAAGGTAACACAAAAACGTCAAAAAGGAGCTTACCATGAGAATCTCCGTATGTACTTCCTCTGTCAATGACCATGGAAAGGAACTGGTATCCCACGGTTCCGCCGCTTTTCCCATTGCCTGCTATATGGACGATTTAAGTGCCTCTTCCGTCCCCTGGCACTGGCATGAAGAGCTGGAATTTGCTCTTGTGGCGGAAGGGGTTTTATCCATATCCGTCGGAGGAAGCAATATCACTGTCGAAAAAGGCAGTGGTATTTTCATCAATACAGAGATCCTCCACAGTATGCAAAATGGAGAAGACTCTCCGTGCCTTCTCCACTCCATTGTTTTTCATGGCCGCCTGGTGGGCGGCAGCATTGACAGTATTTTCTGGCAGAAATACCTCCGCCCCCTTTTAAACAGCGCTGCTCTTCCTTTTGCCCTCCTGAATCAAAACATAAAATGGCAGAAGGAAGCCCTTCTTTTGGCAGAGCGTACATGGCAGGACTGTGCCGGCGAAGCCTCCGGCTATGAATTTTCCGTCCGCAGTACGCTGTCCCGGATTCTCTGCCTCCTTTTCTCCCACTGTTCTCTCACAGAAACAAAAGAGCCAACCAAAAAGGCCCTGCGGGAAAACGAACGGATTAAGCTTATGCTTCAGTATATCCACGGCCATTTTTCCGAAGAACTGACGGTTCCCCAAATTGCACAAAGCGCTTTGATCAGTGACAGCGAATGTCTCCGCTGTTTTAAAAATACCATCGGAACCTCTCCCATCCGCTATGTTAAGCAATACCGCCTTCAGCGGGCAGCAGAGCTGCTTAACTCTTCCACTGCAACCGTCACCGACGTGGCCGCCAAATGCGGTTTTCAGGAAATGAGTTATTTTGCCAGGGCTTTCCGGGAATTTTACCATATGAGCCCTTCCGATTACCGGAAACGTCACATGCTGTCCAAAAGCCCGCTTATGCCCTCTTCCTCAAATATCTCTTTATAATACCCTACCTCGTCCTGGATTAATTCATCAATGACCGACATCCCCAGAAGCTCCACCGGCGCTTTATCATCGGTCAGCAGGTAGTTCCCTTTCTCATATTTTTTTAACCCGTCCTCCACCAGGGCCATCATATCTCCCAGCTCTTCATTTGCCATCTGGCTTTTTGCGGCTTTCAGCCGCTCAAGGCCTCTGCCATCCATCAGCGCAAACAGCTCCCTGTTGGTCCCCCCTGCCACTTCCACCGTATACACCTCATCAAATACGGAGGCAATGGTATCCGAAAGATACTGGTTAATACTTCCCTCCCGCTCCGTATGCATATTCATATTTACCACCATGACTCCATCTTCCGTCAGGTGTTCCTGTACCATGGTAAAAAACTCCCAGGAGGACATCTGAAAGGGAATGGTAATGTCCTGATATGCATCCACCATGATCACATCATACTTTTCCTGGTCCACATTCAGGTAAGCCCTTCCGTCATAAGTAGTTACCTTCACCGTATCCGGAAGGGCAAAATATTTGCCAGCTAAATCCGTGATTTTCTGGTCAATTTCCACTCCTTCCACGGCTGCGTTCCCGAAATAGCGGTCACACTGGACTGCAAAAGTCCCTGTCCCCATGCCGAGAATCAAAATTTTCGGCTCTTTTTTTTCGGAAATCCCGGCCATGACAGGAGCCGCCAGCGCATAATCATAATACATCCCTGTTAAGCTTTCATCCTTTTTCATAATGGACTGGACTCCGAACAGCACGTTGGTGGAAAGAATGACACTATCCTCATTTTCTTTCACCTGCAGATAATTATAAATGGATTCTCCTTCATAGAGAAGCTCCGTCTCCCAGAATGCAAAGCCGGGAAAAAGAGCCGACACACTACAGCCCAGAAACAAAACCGTACTGACAATGCATTTTACCATCTTTGTTTTTGCGCTGATAAAATAAACCAGGCCCAGCAAAAGCAAAATGCCGGAAAAAATCAGGAAAGTCACGGAAGTCCCCACCGCCGGAATCGTCACAAAAGTAGGAAGAAACGTCCCAATGATGCTTCCGACCGTATTAAATGCCCCCAGCGTCCCCACTATTTTTCCACTGTCATCCAAGCTGTCCATGGTATATTTTACTAAAGAAGGCGTCACTGTCCCCAAAAGAAACAGTGGAAACACAAAAATAACCATGCAAGCCAAAAATGCCGCCCAGATCAGCAGATTGCTGCTGACGGTAAACACCAGAAACGCAGATATCCCAATGATAATATATTTCCCCACCAGAGGAATAGCCGCAATCCAGACGGCTGCAATGATCAGCCGCATATACAGCTTGTCCGGATTCGGGTTTTTATCAGCCTTCCTTCCTCCCCAGATATTCCCCAGCGCCATGGCGATCATCACTGTTCCAATAATAATCGTATAAACGATCTGGGAAGAACTGAAGTACGGCGCCAGGAGGCGGCTTGCCGCCAGCTCCACCGCCATCACAGACATTCCTGCAAAAAATTCGGTCAGATAAAGATAATATTTGTTCTTTAAAATTTTTCCGGTCTCCATCCTCAAGTCTCCATCCATGAAAATTAATGTCTTTATTATATCTTATCAGACGGCGAATGGCAATAACAGGATATATTGCGGCATTTCATGCTTTTCAAAAAAAAAAACGGCTCTGTCCGGGAGGGAACACGCTTCCGGACAGAGCTAGTTTTTTCCGAAAAGGTATATTTTACAACAACCTCTTTTACAGTTCTCCATTCCTGTATCTCGCCAACAGCCGGTTGATCCTTCCCGCAGGATTCAAAAGCGGGTTGATGGAAACGTCATGATTCATGTAGTCCACCAGCATGGCAATATACTTACTCATATCCACATCAATATAATAAGGCCTGGTCAAAAGCTCCGGCGTCTGATAAATCAGGTTCGTCGTCAGCATCCGGTCAATCAGCCCGTCACGGTAATACTCATCAAACTTTTCAAGGCCGCCGGTAAACAGGCCAAACGTTGCGCAGACAAACACTTTCCTCGCTTTTCTGCGTTTTAACTCTTTTGCCACATCCAGCATGCTGTCCCCGGAGGAGATCATATCATCAATGATAATGACGTCCTTCCCCTCCACCGAAGCCCCCAGAAATTCATGGGCCACAATGGGATTTTTTCCGTCCACAATCTTTGTATAGTCTCTCCGTTTATAAAACATGCCCACATCCAGCCCCAACACATTGGCAAAATAAATCGCCCTCCCCATGCCGCCTTCATCAGGGCTTATGACCATCATATGTTCGCTGTCAATGGAAAGCTCCTTTTCATGGCGCAAAAGATGCTTGATAAACTGATAAATAGGCGGTACTGTCTCAAATCCTTTCAGCGGAATGGAATTTTGCACACGCTGGTCATGGGCATCAAAAGTAATAATATGGTCAACCCCCATGTGTACCAGCTCCTGAAGCGCCAGGGCACAGTCCAGGGACTCCCTTCCATTCCTTTTGTGCTGCCTGCTTTCATATAAAAACGGCATAATCACCGTAATCCGTCTCGCTTTTCCTCCCACCGCTGCGATGATTCTCTTTAAATTTTGAAAATGATCATCCGGCGACATATGATTCACTCGTCCGCAAAGCGAATACGTCAAACTGTAATTACACACATCCACCATAATAAACAAGTCGTCGCCGCGAACCGATTTATCAATGACCCCTTTCGCCTCCCCCGTCCCAAACCTTGGAACATGGCTTTCAATAATATAGCTGTCCTTTTCATATTCGGAAAAAAGTACGGATGTCTTATGTTCATTCTGACGCTCTTTTCTCCACTCCACCAGATAAGCATCCACTTTCCGCCCTAAATCCTGGCACCCATCAATGGGTATCAGCCCCAGGGGGCCTACCGGTATCGTATTCAGCTCATGCTCTTCCCGCATCTCTTTACTCCTCTCGTGGTTGTGTGCGAATTTCCAATGTTTAAGATTCCTTTTTCTCGTATACTAATCAAAAGTCGAAGCCAGCCTCCAAAAAGTCAGAACCTCTTTTCTTTCATTTTCTTTTTAATTCGGATATCTTCCCCAAAAAGCTGAATAATCCGGTAATCGCTGAAAACCCTGGAAGAAATCCGCTCGGAATAATTGTCCCGCAGCTCATTCATCTGCAAATTTGTGGAAATGATGGTGGACAAATTTTTGAGGCCCCTGCTGTTGAGGCAGTAAAACAACTCTGCATTTCCGAGACTGTTGTTTAATTCCGTGCCTAAATCATCAATAATCAAAAGTTCGCACTCCTGAACCCCCCGGTAGCGCTCCTCCCTGTCTGCCTCTCCCCTGTCAAACCGCCTGTCTGAAAGAATCTGGAACAAATCAGGAGCTGTCAGATAAATCACTGTCACCGCTTTGTCCAAAAGGGCTTTGGCTATGCAGTTGGTAAGGAAAGTCTTTCCCATGCCGGCCTTTCCCTGAAACAAAAGGTTTCCGCCTTTCTCCCGGAAATTTTCCACATAGCTGCGGCACTCCTCTATGACTCCCCTCATATACTCATATTGGCTGGTTCCTTCCTTCGCATTGACAATCAGTTCCTTATCATAGTATTCATATGTGACATGATCAAAATTCTCCCGGTTCAATATGTCCCCCAGATTAGACTGGCCATAAAGAACTGCGATTTCCGCCTGCTTTAAACAGCGGCATTTTTTTCCATCCACATATCCTGTATCCCGACATTCTCTACAGGTGTATGTCTGCTCCATATAATCCGGCGCAAATCCCGCCACAGCCAGCAATGCCTCCCTGCTTTCCTTAAGCTCGCCGATTTTAAAGCGGAGCCGATTTAGAGCTCCCGTGTCTCCGTCCAGGAGCTTTCTGGCCTGCTCCAGAGATACAGCGCCTATTTCCCGGTCAAACTGTTCCATCTGGGGAAGGGCCCGGTAAACTTCCTCAATCCGTGCCTCCTGCCGATGCCTGTTTTCAATCTGACGTTTCTGATACTCCCGCATCAGTGCAGCATACTGAGAATTATTTAACACCTGTTTTCTCCTCTTAAAATCCGTTCAGTTCCTTCACAAGGGCATCATAATCATAATCTCTTTGGGAAAAATTATGAAATTTGTTGGGCCGCTTTGTTCCCCTCTTTTCTATCTTCGCCTTCGTCTGCCCGCCTTCCACTTTTCCGTCCATCCTGGAAATATCGTCTTTCACCCGGATTCCCTTAACTTTCCAGTCCTTTAAAATCTTGTCCGCATATTCAAAACTTGGCTGATGGATAACCCGCATAGTCCTGTCACATGCCTCCAGCACCACTTCCAGCGAAAAGCCATAATCCCGGAACCACCTGTCAATCATGGAGCGCTCTGCTGCTGCCGGATTCCTGCCTCCCAGGCCAAATGCTTTCAAAACCGCATACGTATTTTTTCCACCGTTGACAGTCTCTACTTTTGCCTGTTCCACAGTTTTAATCCCCCGTTCATTCCAGTTGAGGGCCACCGTCTCAATATAGCGCATACTTTTGTGTCCATTGGACACACAATATTCCACCAGGTATTCCAAAAGCTCTGCCGACATCCCCAGGCCCCCGTATAAGTGGGCCAGTACATCACAATCTCTGGGAGTTAAATTTTTCGCCGTATAACGGCCTGCCAGATAGAGAAGCTGGCAAAAATCCTCATCCGCCTGTAGTTCCTGCAAATCTGCAGTCTTTTCTGCCGCCTGTCCGCCTTTTTCCGGTTTTTCTGTCTCTATCCCCTGCTCCCTGGCAGCAAACAGACCACTTTTACCCTCCTCGTCCGTTTTTTTCTGCCGGCCTTCTTTATCCTCACTGATTTTCCCCTGCTGTTTGTCTGCAAGTAAGGAGCCTTCTGTTTTCTCAGCAGTACAAGCCGTCTCCGAAACTGTCTCTTCATCCAGAAAAACAATCCCTGAAAGCGCTTGGTCTGTTCCGTACTCCAGTCTCAAAAGTTTCATCTTTTCCCAGTATTTAAGCGCCCGCATCACGTCTTTTTCTGTGTTATCAAGCCCGTCGGCCATGTGGGAAACCGACAGCTCCCTCCCCTCGGAAACCTGTCTAAGAAGCAGCAGATAAACTTTTACGAATTCCCCATTTGCTTCCGGTAAAAAACGGTCAATAAACTGATTTGACACCACAGTCACACCACACCTGCGCTGATTTGTCACCGACAATCCTGACATACCCTCACCTCTCTCATCCGCCCCCATTATAACACAGGGAAATAAAAAAGAGAACCTGTTTTTCCAGCCAACAGGGCTTCCTCCCCGCTTTCTTCTCTCGTTGTGGATATTGTGGATTTTGTGGACAACGTTTCTCCTCCTGATTTCAGTTTCCTGAAAATGTTGGGTTTCCTATATAGTTACAAAAATATCAATCTCAAGTTTTCCACAAAAAATCCACATGCTCATTTCCACGAATTGTTGATAAGCATGTGGATATTGTGGATAACTATCGTCCCAATAAGTTTTCTCCAACTTTTACAATGTCTCCCGCCCCCATAGTTATCAACAATTCATCGGGGACAAGTTTTTGCAATAAAAAATTTTCAATCTCATCAAAAGCCTCAAAGTAATGCACCTTTTTTCCAAGTTTTTCCAAACAGGCCGCCAAATCTGCCGAACTGATTCCTAAAGTATCCGTCTCCCTGGCAGGATAAATCTTCGCCAAGACCACTTCATCCGCCAAAGACAATGCCGCAGCAAATTCTCCCATGAGCTTTTTTGTCCTTGTATACGTATGAGGCTGGAATACACACCAGACTTTCTTTTTATGGAGCTTTCTGGCAGTCTGAAGCGTCACCCGGATTTCATCAGGATGATGGGCGTAATCATCCACCACCGTAACGCCCCCCAGCTCTCCTTTAATTTCAAAACGCCTTTCCGTACCACGATAACCGTCAAGCCCTCTTTCCAACGCCTCTTTCCCTATACCCAATGCCCTGGCTGCCGCCACAGCCGCCAGGGCATTGGCCACATTGTGCTCGCCGGGAACCTCCAAATCCAGATGCGCCACGGTTTCTCCCTGGTACACCACGTCAAAAGAGCCATGCCCTTCTTCATTATAATAAATATTTTCCGCCCGGTAATCTGCCTCCTGCGCCTCCAGGGCAAAGGTCACCAGCCGGCAGGAAAGATCCCCCATCAATTCCTTGTAATTGGGAATATCGGCATTGATAATCAAAAGCCCCGTATCCGGCAAACGTTTTGCAAAGGTATGGAAAGAATCCCGGATATCGTCTAAATCTTTAAAGAAATCCAAATGATCCGCCCGAATATTTAAAATCACTTCAATGGTAGGAAAAAAAGAGTGATAACTGTTGGTATACTCACACGCTTCCGTCACAAAACAGCCGGAGTGTCCGATTCGGATATTTCCTCCAATACTATGAAGAATACCGCCCACAGAAATGGTAGGGTCTTCTCCCGCCGCCAAAAGAATTTCCGTCACCATGGAGGTGGTTGTCGTTTTCCCATGGGTTCCTGCAATGGCCACTGCATCCGGATAATTTCGCATCATCTGCCCTAAAAGCTCCGCCCGGGTCAAAATCGGAATCCTCTTTTCCACTGCTTCGGCAAGTTCAGGATTATCCTCGTGGACAGCTGCCGTATATACCACCACATCAACATCATCAGTAATATTAGATGCCTTTTGTCCTTTATAAAACTTCACTCCGGCTTCTCTCAAGTGGTCTGTCAGCAGTGATTCTGCCAAATCAGAACCACTGATTTTAAATCCCTTCGTCAAAAGCACTTCTGCCAGCCCGCTCATACTGATACCGCCGATTCCTATAAAATGTACAGCGACAGGCTTTTGAAAATCTATTTGATACATGATGATGTCCCTCTCTCACAATTTCCTTCATACATCGGAAAAACAATTCTGCCTACACTTTTCTCTGTGCAAAAATCATCACACGGTACTTTTCCAAAAGAACCAGCAAGGCATTCCCAAGTACCCCCACAGCCAGCACTTCACCAATCCCCACAGTAACCATCATCCACCAGATTGCATCCGGCGCCCCATAGGCTACCCGGAGCACCCACGGAATAATCAGTACATTGGATAAAATCGGCGGCACACACACTAAAAACTTATGCTTTCTCAAAAGATAAGAACACACTGCTCCAATCAAAGTCGCCAGGCTGCCCAACACAATATCCAAAACAACACCGCTCCCCAAAAGGTTGGAAATCAGGCAGCCGATAAATACGCCCGGCACTGCTGCCGGAGTAAAATATGGCAGAATCACCAATGCCTCGGAAATTCTGAATTGGATTGGCCCGAAAGCAATGGGGGCAAAGGGAACCGTCAATACCACATAAATGGCCGCAATCAAAGCTCCCTGCACAGTGAATAAAACTGCTCTGGATGATACTTCCTTTTTGTTCATGATTCAGTTGTCTCCTTTAGTTTTGTTTTACGAGTGGAAGGTCTCGAACACTCGGTTTTTCACCAAAAACCCCTCTCCCTCGGGATTCCGGTGACTTTTAGTATAACAGAAACAAAGGTAAAAAACAAGTCAGCTCCATTCTATCATCATGCGGAGTTCGTCCACCACCTGACCGCCGGATTTTCCTGTTTCATCAATAATCACATCCGCATACTTTTCGTAAAGCGGAATCCGTTCATGATATAAATCCAAAAGACTCATTCCCTCTTTTAGCGCCACTCCCCGGTCAACCACGTTCCCCAGCCGTCTCTCCAGTTCTTCATAACTGATCTTCAGATAGACAACTGTGCTGATTTCTTTCAGATGCTCCATGGCAAGAGAGCCGTACACCACGCTTCCCCCCGGCGCAATGACCGCCTTTTTCACATGGATCTCACGGTTAACCCTCTCTTCAATGGCAAGAAATCCAGAAAGGCCCTCGGAAGCAATGATTTCTTTTAAAAGACGTTCTTCCTTCTCCTGAATCAAAAGGTCGGAATCCACAAATCCATAACCGATTCGCTTTGCCAAAAGTACGCCCACCGTACTTTTCCCGGAAGCCGGCATACCGATCAAAGTAATATTATCCCATTTGTGTCTCATAAATCTCCTCTCCCCAATGTAAAAACAAAAAAGCCCTAGCTTTGCATCACCATCATTAACGCCGGTACAAACTGCTTTTTCCGCGACACCACATTCTGCAAAGTAACCTCGTTTTCCAGAGATTTACAGCCAGGAAATGCCTGCTCCAAAAGCTGTACCCCACCTGCACTGTCGCAGAGCACCTCTGTGGACTCGTCCAGGATGCTGGTCAACATAAAGAACAGCATATCTACCTTATGTTTATTCTTCATCTGCTCAATAAAAGGCTTCATCCTCTTTTTGATTTCCGTAAGTTCTGTCCCATCCATGGAACTAATCTGGGAAATCCCCACCGTAGTCCCATCCATATCAAAAACTTTATAATCCTGATAAAAAATCTCTTTTTCCGACTTTTGTTTCAGGTTGCTGCCCGCAGCAAACATTTCCCTTGCCAGCTGTTTTGTGTCAATCCCCACGATTTCCGCCAGCTGCTCTGCCACTTGTTTATCCACGGCCGTACAGGTGGGAGAACGGTAAAGCAATGTATCCGACACAATGGCGCTGCATAAAAGCCCGGCCACCTCCGGCCCGATCTCGACACCTGCCTCCCGGTACATCTGATAAACAATGGTTCCCGTACAGCCAAGGGGCTGATTGCGGAAAAATACGGGGGAAATGGTCTCCAGGCTTCCCAATCTGTGGTGGTCGATGATTTCCAGAATCTCAGCGCTCTCGATCCCCGGAACGGCCTGTGCCCGCTCATTGTGATCCACCAGAATCACCTGTTTGCGCTTCATCCCCAGAAGATTCCGCCTGGAGATCATTCCCTGGTAACGACCGTCTTTATTTAAGACAGGAAAATCCCGGTGACGTTTACTGGCCATGATATCCTTGATATCATCTGTATAATCCTCAAGGTCAAAGCTGATAATCCTTTTCGTTTTCATGAAATATCCAATGGGCATACTCTGATTAATCAGCCTGGAGGCCGTAAAAGTATCAAAAGGCGTGGAAATCACCGTACACTGATGGGCTTCCGCCAGTTTCTTTATGGTCATGGATACGGGAGCGCCGTCACAAACCACAATGCAGCCTGCGCTCATCTCAATGGCACAAAGCTGAGATTCATAACGGTTTCCCAGAATCACCAGATCGTTTTCCTCAATATAAGACTCCATCAAGTCCGGGTTTGCGGCAGCCACCAATACCTTCCCTTTATCGAAATAAGCTTTTTCATCGCCGACCACCACATTTCCTTCCAGGGTTTCCTTAATATTGACATACTGTGTACGAGCCGCCGATAAAATAGCGCTGTCATATACATTCATATAAGAATTGGCAATATCACCAATGGTAATCAACCCTTCCAGACGGTTGTTCTGGGTAATGGGAAGCGTCACCACCCCTAAATCTTTCATGAGGCTCCATGCTTTTTTCAGGGAGATATTGGAACGTACCCCTTTTGTCTTCCGGATTTCAATATCTTTCACCTGAGTCCTGACATCCTCGATCAATTCCGGGACCGGAATGTGAAACTTCTCCAATATGTGCTGAGTCTCCGGATTTACCATTCCTGCCCGGCACGGAATGTGCTCCACCCCGGTTAATGCCTGTTTCAGTCTCGCATAGGCAATGGCCGAGCAGATGGAATCTGTATCCGGGTTTCTGTGGCCCACGACAATTACCTGATTTTTCTTTTCTTCCGCCATGTTCCTCCTCCATTTTCAATATTAACGTTTTATTCACAAACCATTCATATTTTATTCACAAATACTTGTTATGCTATTTATACAAAAATAATACATTTTAGTCAGGTTTTTCGTCAAAATGCATATAGATTTTTCATAATTATCCCGGGGCGTACGCTCCGGGAACTCCTCGTTTCAGGGCTATCCCTAAAACAAATCCCCCAATATCTGAAAAATTCTTTTCTTCTAAGATAAAAGGCACCCAAACGATTTCTGAGTGCCCCTTCTTTTATGAGATTTTGTATTTTTCTGATAACCAGATCGTCCAGATTTATTGCCAGAACAGCACTTGATGTCATAAAGAACTGATTGTTTTTTCCAGCTTCGGCTGTTTTTAGACCTCGCCGTCGTACATAAACATCACAAGCCTCTGTACATCTTCCGGCTCATGGGCTATCAGCTCCATCTCACCAATAGTGGTGTCGGCAAATACTCTGGCTAAAGCAACATACTGTGTCAGTTTGGATTTCAGGTTCAGCCTGTCGCCTTCAACGGTCACCAGCTCAACCCTTCCTTTACATTCATCGATTACCTTGAAAAGCTTCTCAACATCTTTGACATTCTTTACCTTCATAATTGATGTCTCCTTTCATTTTCTAACATATCTTTATGTTGCCCTCATCATAGCACGCCAATTTTTATTTGTAAATAACGTCCTGTTATTTTCTCCCATTCAACCAGAAGTCCTGTAGGAGAGACGGTAGTTTTTCGTAATTTGTCACATGGTAATCTGCCCACTCCCTGGGAAACAATCGTCGATATTCACCAGAAAGAAACCTGTCATCCAGCAGTAAAATCACCCCCTCATCCGTATCTGTGCGGATCACCCGCCCCGCTGCCTGCAGTACTTTATTCATTCCGGGATAGCGGTAAGCATAGGCAAAACCGTCTTTTCCCTGCTCCTCATACCACCTTTTTAAGATCTCCCGCTCCGTACAAATCTGAGACAGGCCGGTTCCAACCACAAGGACGCCGATCAGTTTTTCCCCCTGAAGGTCAATTCCCTCTGAAAATACTCCTCCCATAACGCAAAACGCCACCAGGGATTTTTCCCTGCTTTTTACGAATTCCGCTAAAAATGCTTCCCTGTCTGCCTCTGTCATTCCAAAGGACTGGACGAGAATATCCGGTCCCTCTGAAAATCCCCTCTTAAGGGCTGCCTCGTATACCTCCTGCATATAGGAATAAGAAGGGAAATAGACAAGATAATTCCCCTTTTTCCCGGATGCCGCCGCTAAAATATAATCCAGAATTTTTTCATATTCCCGGCTGTTTCTTCGCCTGTAGCGGCTGCTCACATCCTTTCCCACTGCCAAAAGCCGCTTTGACGTATCAAAAGGGGAGGGTACATATACCGCATATTCTTCGCTATTTCCGCATAAAAGCTCTTTATAATAACGGATAGGAAGAAAAGTTGCGGAAAAAAACACGGCGCTGTTCCCCTTTGCAAGACATTCTGACAGATTCTCCGCCGGGCTTACACAGAGAAGTTTCAACATAAATGAGTCTTTTCCCGACGGTTCCGTATATATACAATAGGATTTTCCCATCCGCTCATACATATTCAGAAAATGACGGACTGCCAGATAAAAATTCCCGAAATCCTCGTTCCCGTCCAGCGCCCGGGAATCCTCCTGAAATTTTTCCATTTCTGTGTAAACGCCTGTGAGAGACAGGACAAATGCATCCACCGATTCCCTCACCAAAGCCTCGTCACTTTCCTTTCTCATCTCCAAAAGTATCCTGTTGCAGGAGGACAGCTTTTTTGCCAATCTGGGGCTGTGAGGTTTTACCAATGTACGAACCTTTAAAAAGTCTTCTTTAAAAAGCTCTGCACTGTACATTTCTCTTGCCCGTTCCACCAGGTTATGGGCCTCGTCCACCAGAAATAAATATTCTCCGCCCGCCCCATCTGCAAAATAACGCTTAAGCTGCACATTGGGATCAAATACATAATTGTAATCACAGATGACCACATCCATCCAGTCACTTAAATCCAGGGAAAATTCATAAGGGCAGACCTGGTACGCCTCAGACCAGCGGAGAATATCTTCCCTTCCGGCAGTCTCCCGCTGGTGGATATAGTCAAAAACCGCCCTCCCTACCCTGTCAAAATGTCCTTTGGCAAAGGGGCAGTCTTCCGGATTACATTCCGGCCGCTTTCCGTCCTTTGCCACAGGACAGAGTTTCTCTTTTGCTGTCAAGGTAATGGAAGAAGCAAAAAGGCCTTTTTCCCGTAAAATCCCCATGGCCTCTTTTGCGACTGTCCTTGTAATCGTTTTTGCGGTCAGGTAAAAAATTTTATCCTCTATCCCTTCTCCCAGGGCCATAACTGCAGGAAACAATACGGACATGGTTTTTCCAATCCCGGTAGGAGCCTGAATAAACAAGGTTTTTTGCTGCTTCATGGCCCGATAAGCCGACACAGCCAATTCTCTCTGCCCCGGCCGGTATGAAAAGGGAAAGGACAGCCCTATCGTCGACCTGTTCCTTTTTTCCCTATGGTGGTAAAGAAACCTCCCCCAGGCAGCATATTCCTCCAGAAGATGGCGGACATAATCACGGACCTCCCCCGCAGAAACCCTCTCCTCGAATCTCCTGACCTCCTCGCTTTCCAGATGGCAGTATGTCATCTGGATCCCCACTGTTTCCTGTTGGGAAGCCACTTTCCACCGACCGCTGTCAAGGGCCATACAGGCATAACACATGGCCTGGGCACGGTGAACTGCCACAGGCTCTGTGAGGGCTTCCAGATCCCAGTAAACTCCTTTGATCTCATCCACCATCGGAATCTGATCCCGGACAAACAGGCCGTCCGCCCTCCCTTCCAGGCAAATCACGATATCTTCCATGATATAGTCTGTTTTAAGGGACACTTCCGCTTCATATCCAACTCCCATACGGCTTTGAATCTTTCGGTGGAGCCTGGCTCCTGCCGCCATGGCGTCCACATCCTTTTTTCCTTTTCTGCGATTGTCGATATCGCCGCTTCGGAGAAGGAACTCCACCAGATTCCGCACAGAAATCCGGATTCTGTTTTCTTCCAGTTTTGCCACAAGTACTTCCTTTCCCCCGCTAAAAAACAAGCTGCCGCCGATTTCGGCAACAGCCTGTTTTTATCTTTTTTAATTTGATAACCTACATTAACAAAGTGAAAACCTGTTTAAAACATTTTCCAATCCGGAATCCCTGCCACTGTACTCCACGGTCCAGGGCTGGCTTAAATCCAGGCTCATAACACCTAAGATGGATTTTGCGTCCACTACCATCCGGTTATAATACACATCAACATCAAAACTGCATCTGCTGGCGGTCGAAACCAATTCTTTTGCATCTTCAACCCTTGTCACTTTGATTTGTCTCTTATTCATTTTCAACATCCTTTCATAACAAAATAAAGACTGTTACGCAAGTTACTAATGTTGAAAAAAGTTATACCATTCCTTTTTCTGGCTGTCAAGGTACTTTTTGTAATTTCGTGCATATTGCCGAAAGGTATTCTACAAAAATCTATGGTATTCCCCGGCAAAATGCTGTATTCTATTATATGGAATTTATACAATCTTCCGATAGAAAAAGAAAGGCAGGTAAAACCATGAAAACATTCAACTGGGGAATTTTAGGCCCGGGCACCATTGCCCATGAATTTGCAGACAATATGAAAGCTCTGCATCCTATTTACGCAGTGGCCTCCAGAAACCTGAATTCCGCCCTTGCTTTCCAAAAAACGTATCAGACAGAAAAGGCTTACGGCTCTTATGAAGAACTGCTCTGCGACCCGGCTGTGGATATCGTATACATCGCCACTGTCAACAGCCAGCATTATAAATGTATCATGGAATGTCTCAGGCATGGAAAGCATGTGCTGTGCGAAAAAGCAATCTGGGGTAATTATGAAGAGATGAAATCAGCCCTTGGCCTTGCAAAAGAAAAAGGGCTCCTGCTCTGCGAAGCCATGACCATTTATCATATGCCCATTTATAAAAAAATCCGGAAGATGATGAAAGAGGGCATCCTGGGACAGATCAAATTTGTAGAGGCAGAACTGGGAAGCCTCAAGGAAGACGACCCTTCCAACCGCTTTTTTAACCCTGACCTGGGCGGCGGCGCCATGCTGGATATCGGCACATACGGCCTTTCTTTCGTCGCCCATTTCCTGTCGGGAGAAATCACAGGTGTACAGCATTTGATGAGTCCCTACCCCACCGGAGTGGACGAGATGTGGTCCATTGCCTTAAAAACCTCCGCCAATGAAATCGGCAGTGTCAACCTCACTTTCCGCGCCAAGCTCCCTAAGCGTGGAATCATCGCCGGAGACAAAGCTTATCTCTCCATTATGAATTATGTCCGGGCAGAAAAAGCTGTCTTAGTCTATCCTGACGGTTCTGAAGAAATACTGGAGGCCGGCGAAACGGCAAAAGCCCTCCAATACGAAATCCAGGATATTGAAGAAGCCCTTTCCACCGGCGACTTTTCCCTGGCCTTTATGGAGGATACCATGAAAGTGGTAAAGCTGATGGATCATCTTCTCACCGCGGAGAAATAGCATACACAAACATCCGTTTATTTTCATCCCTTTATGTCTGCCTTTGCCAGCGCCAGAAGCTGCTCTTTTGTGTTTTTTTCAGGACACTCCAGCACTGCTTCCAGACAGCGCTGCAGGCAGGCGCCCATCTCCTTCCCCGGCTTCATACCGGCCTCAACCAAATCTTTGCCGTTTATGGCCAGTTCTTTTAAAGACACACATTCTCCTGCTTTTATGATCTCCTGGTAATAGTTTTTAATATCAGAAAGCTTGGGCAGGTACGTTCTCTGCGCATAGCTGTTTTTTCCTTTGCTGTCCGCCTCGCAAACCTCGAGAAGCAGCAAAAACAATTCTTCTCCGAGACAGTTTAACGCCTTCCTCACTCCTGTTTTTGAGACAGGAAACGGAAAATCGTGGTAAAGTACCAGTTTTGTCACAGAATCTAAAGTGGCGTTATCAAATTTCAGATCACGGATAATACGCCTTGCCAATTCCGCACTGATTTTCGCATGCCCGTAAAAATGGATGGTTCCATCCTGATCCTGCAGCATGGCCTGCGGCTTCCCGAAATCATGAAGCAACATGGCCCACCGCAGTAAATGGTCTCCCCGTATATGACGCAGCGTTTCCAGGGTATGCTCTCCCACAGATAAATTATGATAGCGGTTCCTCTGGGGCGTCTCCATGATCCTGTCAAATTCCGGCATAATCACCGCTGTAATCCCCAGCTCATAGGCACGTCTGAAATACTCAGGATGGGCTGAACAAAGCAGTTTATTGAGTTCCGCCTGGATTCGTTCTTTGCTGATCATCGAAAGCTGCCCTGCCATCTCTTTCATGGCCTTTGCAGTCTCATTTTCTATGGCAAAGCCAAGCTGTGCGGAAAACCGTACTGCCCGAAGAATTCGGAGGGCGTCCTCCGTAAACCTCTCCTTTGCTATTCCCACTGCCCTGATAATCCCTGCCTGTAAATCTTCCATACCATGAAATTCATCCACAATCCCTGTCTTCGGGCTGTAAGCCATAGCATTGATGGTAAAGTCTCTCCTTTTCAGGTCTTCTGTCAAACTGGCCGTAAAGGTTACATCTTTAGGGTGGCGCGCATCCTCATACTCTCCATCCAGCCGATAAGTCGTCACCTCATAGCCGCTCTTTTCCAACAATACTGTGACCGTACCGTGCTGAATCCCCGTATCCACAGTCCGCTTAAACAACTGCTTCACCTGTCGCGGCACAGCAGAAGTGGTGATATCCCAGTCCTCCGGCACCCGGTTCAGCAAAGTGTCCCGCACACATCCCCCTACGGCATAAGCTTCAAAGCCTGCCCTTTCCAGTGTATTGATAATAAAAGCCACGTGGGCCGGAATTTCTATTCTCATAAAAGGGCCTCCTTTTCTTTCTATTATCATATCACACTCTTGTATTTGCAGGCAAGACGCCGTCAAAGATGGTTGCCGCCAGATTGCACAATGATTCGTTCCCCGCTCCGGTTCCGTAGGTCTTGATGACGACAGCCAGCCTTGAAGGCAGCTTCACGCACCCCAATCGTATATAAAAAAGTAAAGGGGCTGCCGCAAGATTGCAGCAGCCCCCGAATCTTATTTTACCTTAGAACAGTCCGGTAATCTTTCCGTTTTCATCCACGTCGATCTTCTCTGCCGCCGGTACTTTCGGAAGTCCCGGCATGGTCATAATCTCCCCTGTCAGGGCCACGATGAACCCTGCA
>JAAWCJ010000006.1 GCA_022793195.1 Lachnospiraceae bacterium
ACAAAAAATAAATCACCAATACCATGATAATCCCCGATATGGTCAAATTGGACAGGCTCACCAGGATATGCTCCCATGTTAAAACAATCATCCACAAAAAAACAAGAGGGTCCGACTGCCCCAAATGTCATTTTGACTGGCACGGGAGATTCGTCTGCATCACGATAGGCGTATATCATTGCCAAAGTATGGCCTGCCGAGCCGCCGCCGATTGACATTTCATTAATATGGTAGCCAAGCTTTTCTGCTTCCGCGATCACATAGGGCATACTCTCTTTGATTTCCACTGACTGCTTGTACACGTTTGCATCGGGATTCTTCTCACTAAACAGGGTATAATTGATGCCTGCGGTCACATACCCCTTAGAGCAGAGCCATTCAAGTATCTCGACATCACCCGACTTATCCCCACCTGTAAAACCGCCGGCATGGAGATATACAATCAGGCCATAACTTTCCCTGGAATTGTCTGCCGGAACATAAAGGTCAAATTTGTTCGCTTCGCCGCTGCCATAAGAAATATCCGTATGTACCATCCCAACCGAATCATTCCAGTCAACTGAAAATTCTTTGCCAAACGGGTTATATTTCATCTTAAATGCGACCGACCCACTAAAAGCAATGATAAATGTAAAAACATAGATAAATCCCCACATAACTCTGCCTTTCTTTTTTGTTTTCTTTTCTTTGCTCACAGGAAATTACCTCCAAACATGGTGCCGCCAAGCAGGAGGTTCATAACAGCTCTTACGGCAAGCCTTCCTAAAATTACTGCTACGACAATGATGATACATAAAATAAGAATACGTTTTTCTGTAAGTGTCATATTACCTTTCCTTTCTGCCTACTTGATTTTTTAATTACGATGTGTTACGATTCTTTTAAACATTTGTATCGTCGATATAATTGTATCAGCGATTTTAAAAATGTCAATAGGAGGAGAAAAAATGAGGCAAAACAAGGAAACTGTATCACCGATGAGCAATGAAGGAAGAAATATTTATGTGATAGAGCATATAACGGAATCTCTCCTAACACTATTGGAAGACAAGACGATTGAGGATATTTCCATCAGCGAATTATGTGACAATGCAGGCGTTGGACGGGCTTCTTTTTATCGCAATTACAACAGTAAAGAAGATATTTTAAGGGCACATATTAATGAATTGTTTAACGGGTGGAAAAGCGGTTGGGAGAAAAATAACAGCCTTCCCCTCAGTTCAGCTATTGGAATGATATTTGAACATTTTGAACAGCATAGAGCCTTTTATCATCTCTTAAATGAACGGCATTTAATTTATTTGCTAAAAGACGTCATTTTGGACACGATGGAATTAAAACCAAATTTACCGAAAGGCGAAGCTTATGCGAAAGCATTTGTAGCATACAGTCTGTATGGCTGGATTGAGGTATGGTTTCAAAGGGGAATGCAGGAATCCGCAGAAGAAATGAAACAGTTATTCCAAAATCAAGGGCTATAATCGGCAGATAAACCCACCAATATATCAGAGACCCAAATGAAACACCCATTGACAAATGAAAAAACCATGTATATACTATAACAGTATATTTAATAGGAAAACGTGATGATGAGACCAGTAAGCGCAGGAAATGGACAGAGAGAAGGGGATAGGTGGAAGCCCTTTGCATGGAATGTAGTCTGAAGACCAGCTCGGAGCAGGCTTTATACAGCCCGGCAGGCGCCGTTATCGCCATGTGAGCGGATTCTCTTATGGGAATCAATCAGGGTGGAACCGCGGATTTGTTAATTCGTCCCTGCTGTATGCGATGGCATATGGCGGGGATTTTTTGTCGTATAGGATTAGGCTGCTTCCCGTACCCTAATCCGTATCGTTTCCCATACGACAAAAGACGGCAATAAAGCACATTATATAATTTATATAAAAAGGAGAACAGATTATGAAAATCACATTGAAAGACGGCTCAGTAAAAGAGTACGGGGAAGCAAAATCTGTCATTGAAATTGCGGCAGATTTGAGTGAAGGGCTGGCGCGGGTAGCCTGTGCCGGGGAGATTGACGGAGAGACTGTGGATTTGCGTACCGTGGTGGACAGAGACTGTGCCTTAAATATTTTGACTTTTGACAGCGAGGGGGGAAAGGCTGCATTTCGCCATACGGCTTCCCACATTATGGCCCAGGCCATCAAACGGCTGTACCCGGAGGTAAAACTGGCCATCGGCCCTTCCATTGCTGATGGATTTTATTATGATATTGACAGTGAGACTCCTTTTACGGCGGAGGATTTGGAAAAGGTTGAGGCAGAAATGAAAAAGATTGTCAAAGAAGCGCTGCCTCTCCATAAGTTTACAAAGCCCCGGACAGAAGCGATTGCTTATATGGAGGAGAAGAAGGAGCCTTATAAAGTGGAGCTGATTGAAGACCTTCCTGAAGATTCTGTGATCAGTTTCTATGAACAGGGAGAATTTACCGACCTTTGTGCCGGCCCCCATTTGATGACGACAAAACCGGTGAAAGCCTTTAAGCTGACCAGCCTGGCGGGCGCTTACTGGAGAGGCAGCGAAAAAAATAAAATGCTCACCAGAATTTACGGTACGGCTTTTCCTAAGAAAGCAGAACTGGACCAGTATCTGCAGAGGATTGAGGAAGCCAAAAAGCGGGATCACAGAAAATTGGGAAAAGAGCTTGGCCTCTTTATGATGAGTGACGAAGGACCGGGATTTCCTTTCTTCCTGCCTAAGGGAATGGAACTTAAAAATACCCTTCTGGAATATTGGAGGGAAATCCACAGAAAAAATGGCTATGTGGAGATTTCCACCCCTGTTATTTTAAACCGGCATCTGTGGGAGACTTCAGGACACTGGGATCATTACCAGGAAAATATGTACACGACAGTCATTGACGAACAGGATTATGCCATTAAGCCCATGAACTGTCCCGGGGGAATCCTGGTATACCAGTCGGAACCCCGTTCCTACCGTGATTTACCGCTTCGGATGGGAGAATTGGGCCTGGTGCATCGCCATGAAAAATCCGGCCAGCTCCACGGCCTGATGCGGGTACGCTGCTTTACTCAGGATGATGCCCATATTTTTATGACGCCGGAGCAAATCCGTGATGAGATCAAAGGGGTGGCGCGGCTGATTGATGAAGTCTACAGCCTGTTTGGCTTCAAGTACCATGTGGAGCTTTCCACTCGCCCTGAAAACAGTATGGGAAGTGACGAGGACTGGGAGATGGCCACGGACGGCCTTCGGAGTGCCCTGGATGACCTGGGGTTAGAATATGTGGTAAATGAAGGAGACGGCGCTTTCTACGGACCGAAGATCGACTTCCATCTGGAAGACTCTCTCGGAAGAACCTGGCAGTGCGGAACTATTCAGCTTGATTTCCAGCTTCCTCTCCGGTTTAACTGCGAATACACAGGGGCAGACGGAGCCGCCCACAGGCCCATTATGATTCACAGGGTAGCCTTCGGTTCCATTGAGCGTTTTATCGGCATTTTGATTGAACATTTTGCAGGGGCTTTCCCTACCTGGCTGGCGCCTGTGCAGGTTCGTGTACTTCCTATTTCTGATAAATATCTGGATTATGCGGGAAAAGTGGCAGCAGTCCTTTCCGAAGCAGGAATCCGTGTGGAAGTAGATACAAAATCTGAAAAGATTGGTTACAAGATCCGGGAGGCGCAGCTGCAGAAGCTTCCTTACATGCTGGTGGTCGGCGAAAAGGAAGAGGCTGAGGGCATGGTATCTGTGAGGAGCAGGTGGAACGGTGATGAAGGGCAGAAACCGCTGGAAGCCTTTGTGGAAAATTTGAAAGAAGAAATTAAAAATAAAACAAACAGGGCAGTATAAAATTAAAAAATCCGTACAGACTAATTCCAACTACGAGAAAGGAGGAATTATCATGACGGATTTGGTATGCAGTGCAGAGACATGTGTTCATAACTGTGACAAATTCTGCTGCAAAGGTACAATTCTGGTGGAGGGCGCTTCCGCAAACTGCTGTGGCGATACCTGCTGTGCCAGCTTTGATGAGCAGACTCAAAATTGCTGCAAAAATAAGTATGAGACACCCAGCCGCGGCCTCAATGTAGAATGTGAAGCAGTGTCCTGTATTTACAATGAAGGAAGAATGTGTACGGCGGAAGAGATTTCTATTTCCGGACGTAATGCAAAGGTTGCCAGCCATACGGAATGTGCAACTTACCAGAATCGCTAAAACCTTTGTAAGGCGATTCAAAAAGACAGGCGAAACAAGGAAAAAACCGTCGGTGGACAGATCGGAAACTGTCCGCCGGCGTTTTTTTTACGGAACAGGATTCTTTTTTACCGGAATTGACAGTACTTCTTTTTCCGTATATAATCAATAAGGGAAATGGTATAAGATTGAAAAAGAAATAAGGCAGGGATTATCAGGGATGGATGTCATTGAATATTTGACAGAAGCGACAAGGCGGGGGGCTTCGGACATTTTCATTGTGGTTGGGCGCCCGCTGTCCATAAAGGTAAATGGTATTTTACAGGAAATTACAGACACGCGGCTGGTTCCGGCAGATACACGGGAACTGATTAGCAAAATATATGAACTGGATGGAGAACGGGATATGGGCCGGCTGAAAGAGTCCGGAGACGATGATTTTTCTTTTGCCATACCGGGCGTATCCAGGTTTCGTGTCAGCGTGTATCGCCAGAGGGGAAGCCTGGCGGCAGTGGTGAGGGTGATTACATTTCAGCTTCCCGATCCGGGAGAGTTGGGGATTGGGCCGGAGATTCTTGGATTGTCGGATTATTCCAAAGGGCTGGTGCTGGTGACAGGGCCTGCCGGAAGTGGAAAGTCCACGACCTTGGCCTGTATCATTGACAGGATCAATGAAAGCAGGGAAGAGCATATTATTACATTGGAAGATCCGCTGGAATATCTCCATTCCCATAAAAAGAGTATTGTGAGCCAGAGAGAGGTGGGCCTGGATACGGAAAGTTATCTTTCCGCATTGAGGGCGGCGCTGCGCCAAAGCCCGGATGCCATTCTCCTGGGGGAAATGCGGGACTATGAGACGATTCAAGTGGCCATGACAGCGGCAGAGACAGGACATTTGGTACTTTCCACCCTCCATACCATGGGTGCTTCCAGCACCATCGACAGGATTATTGATGTATTTCCGCCGGGGCAGCAGAGGCAGATTGCAGTGCAGCTTTCCATGGTACTGAAATCAGTGGTGTCTCAGCAGCTTGTGCCTTCTGTGGACGGCCGCCTGGTTCCTGTTTTTGAACGGATGACAGTGACACCTGCTATTCGCAATATGATCCGGGAAAATAAAACCCATCAGATTGACAGCGCGGTGTACGCTGCCAACAGTGCAGAAATGTTTTCCATGGACAACGGACTTCTAAAGCTTTATAAAAACGGGAAGATCACATCGGAGACGGCGCTTCAATATGCATCGAATCCAGATATGTTGTCAAAAAAACTCTGATTTGAGAGGATTCTTATGGATCGAAAACGGTTTTGTCTTATAATTTGTCTGTTTCTGTGGGCTATTTTGATTCTTGGTGGCTGTGGCGGTTCGCCGGAAAAGACTGCCACAAAGGGGACAGAGACGGAACTTACACCGGGAAACAGTTCTCCGGGGAAAGTTTCCGGGGGAAACACAGGTGGCGTTCAGGGTACTTCCGGCGGAGGTTCCGGGGATAGTACAGGAGGTTCAGGAGACAGGGAAAGTACTCCCGTAGTTCTTGTGCCGGAAGCTTCCGGTGAGACGGTTTATGAAAATGAGTGGGCTTCTATGGACGCATCCCATATGGAGGATGGCTATGTGATGGTCCAGTATAAAGGAAATGTGGAAAAGGTTAAGCTTCAGACAGAAACACCGGAAGGTGTGACTTACACCTATACCATGAGGACCGGATATGAAGTGTTTCCGCTGACAGGCGGGAATGGGGATTATACGATTTCTGTCTGGGAGCAGCGTCCCGCTTCCGGGGATTATCTGAATGTTTTTAATCAGTCCATTTCTGTCACCATTGAAGATGCCTTTTCCCCTTATTTATATCCCAATCAATATGTGAATTTTTCAGAAAAGAGTAAAGTTGTGGAGCTGGGAGCAGAGCTTGTGGAGGGCGCTTCGGATGATCTGGATGCAGTCACCAGGATCTTTACTTATGTGACAGAAAACATTTCTTATGATACGGATAAGGCACAGAATGTCCAGAGCGGATACCTGCCGGATGTGGATGAAGTGCTGGAATCCGGAAAGGGGATTTGTTTTGATTATGCGGTAGTCATGGCATCCATGCTGAGGACCCAGCGAATACCTACCCGTCTTGAAATCGGATATGCGGGGGATGTTTACCATGCCTGGATCAGTACCCATATTGATGGGGTTGGCTGGGTAAATGGTATCATTCAGTTTGACGGTTCCGAATGGCAGCTGATGGATCCGACATTTGCCGCCAATTCCAGCAGTGATTCCCTCCGGGATTTCATCAGTGAGGGAGATAATTATCAGACGAAATTTATATATTAGGGGGATTTTATGGGACAGATATCCAGAAAGCTGTTGACAGACAGGGAGCTTGCTTCCTTTTGTGAACAGATGGCGATGATGTTAAAAGCAGGAATTTCCACATTGGAAGGAATTTCCATTTTAAAAGAAAGCCTGGCAGATTCGGAAGGGCGGGCGATTCTTGAGGAAGCTTATGGAGAACTGGAGATAAGCGGAAACCTCCATGAGGCTCTTACGAAAACAGGAGTCTTTCCGTCCTATTTCCTGAATATGACGGAGATTGGAGAGAAAGCCGGCCGGCTGGATGAGGTTTTTTCCGCCCTTGCCGCTTACTATGACAGGCAAGATGCCCTGTCGAAAAATATTAAAAGCGCAGTCACTTACCCTTGTATTATGATTGGGATGATGCTGGCGGTGATCCTGGTTTTAGTCATAAAAGTGATGCCGATTTTCGGCCGTGTTTATGAGCAGCTGGGGACGGAAATGAGTGGTGTTTCCAAAGGCATTATGAATTTTGGAACATGGCTTGGCCGCTACAGCCTGGTGATTGTGGCCATTGCTGCCCTTCTGGTGGTTTTGGCACTGTATTTATCCGGGACAAAAAGCGGAAAAAGACGTCTGAAAGCCATGGGACGAAAACTTCCCTTTACAAAGCGGATTTATGAGGCTACGGCTCTCAGCCGCTTTGCAGACGGCATGACCATCACCTTAAAAAGCGGATTAGACTCTGATGAGGGGCTGGAGCTTTCAGGTAAACTTACGGAGGATCCTATGCTTCGGAGAAAAATTGAGGAATGTCGGGAAAAGACCGGAGAAGGAATGGAGCTTGGGGCCGCATTTCAGGAAACAGGTATCTTTTCGGGCCTTTATGCCCGTATGGTGAACATAGGGATTCTTTCCGGATCTTTGGAACAGGTGATGGAGCGGGTGGCAGATCAATTTGCCCAGGAGGCAGGTGAACGGATTTCAAAAACAGTATCCAGGCTGGAACCGACTTTGGTTGCTGTCATGTCGATTTTGGTGGGAATGATTCTTTTGTCGGTGATGTTGCCGCTTATGGGGATTATGAGCGGGATTGGCTGAGGAGGGAGTTTGAAGAATGAACCGTTTTAGTGACAGGCGGGGAGGGCGGTCCCTTCCCGGGTTTCTGTTTCCGTTCCTTGCGTTTTTGCTTATTTTTTTCCTGGCTTTCAGGGGGATTTCTTCTATTTCAGATACGGCTGACAGGGAAGAGATGAAAGGGTTGGAGCAGACTGTTTACAGAGAGATTGTCCACTGCTACGCGTCGGAAGGATATTATCCATCCAGCATTGATTATTTGAAAGAGCATTACGGCCTTTCCTGGAATGAAGATCGTTACTGGATTGACTATCAGCCCATTGGCCCCAATTTGATGCCGGATGTAACTGTTGTGGTGAAACGCGGAGGTGTAAAGTGAAATTAAAGACAGACTTCCTGTTTACGCTGCTTTTGTTTTGTGTATTTGCGATATCGGCGTTCAGTCTTGTGGTGATCGGGGCCGGCGTCTATGAAAACAGCGTGACCTCCATGGAGCAGAATTTTGAGGGGCGGACGGCTCTTGCCTATGTGGCTGAAAAAGTCCGGCAAAACGATGCAGGTGCCTCTATTTCTGCCACGGATAATATTTTGCGGATTACGACAGAAGACCAGGACGGGAGCTATATCCTATACATATATGAATATGAAGGTTTTTTGACAGAACTTTTCACCAGGGCGGAACTGCCTTTTGATGCCCAGGCAGGACGGCAGCTTTTGGAGGTTGAAAATTTTACTGTGTCCGAATCCGACAGAGGGATGCTTGAGATTTCCACTGCCGAAGAAGGCCAGGAGCCCATTTCCCTGTTTCTCCATTTGAGGACAGGCGAAAAAACCAAGTGATTATTTCCGAAAGGAAGGCAGATATGTCACAGAGGGAACATAGATCCAGTTTGTTTTTACTGGAATTAATACTTGTTATCTTTTTCTTTTCGCTGGCAAGTGCGGTTTGTATTCAGTTGTTTGTGAAAGCGCATTTGACAGAAAAGGAAACGAAAGAACTGAACCGGGCGGTTCCGCTGGCGGAAAGTGGGGCGGAGGCGTTTCACAGTGTTTCCGGAAACCTGGAGGAGCTTGTGGATTTGTTTCCGGAGGGACGTATGAGTGTAGACGGAAACAGTTTCCAGATTTTTTATGATGCAGACTGGCAGCCGTCAGAGGAAGGGATTTATGCACTTTCCATCACACGGAAACCGTCGGAGGAAACAGAGATAAGTAAAGAGACGCCTACATTGATTCGCGCTACGGTGGGGGTCATTGGTAAAGACGGGTTGATTTATGAGGTTGATGCTGCTGTTCAGGTTCCGCGGACAGTCCCCGGTTCCTGATTACGGAACCTGCCCGTATCCGGTGTGGTTTTAGAATTGAAAGTAGAAGCGACAGGAGCTTTTTATGAAACAGAAAGAAAAGAATAAAAATACCGTATCTGGTATGGGGATTGGCACCACATCGATTCTTATGATTTTTGTGTTGCTGTGCCTGGTGGTGTTTGCCATGCTTTCTCTTGTAAATGCCAATGCGGATCAAAAACTAAGTGACAGGCTGGCCACAAGGACGAAAGCGTATTATTCGGCTTGCGATAAAGCGGAAGCGCTTTTGGAGGAGCTGGATATGAGCCTGGAGATTCTTTACAGGGATAATCCGGATGCAGACAGTTATTATGCAGAATGTCTTTCTTATCTGGACGGAGCCGGAGGTGTCGCGGCGCCGGAGGAAAATATGGAGGGAATCCATTTTTCGTTTTCCGTGATCATCAATGACGAACAGCATTTGTCGGTGGAAGTGTCTGTTCCCAAAAGGCCCAAAGCCGGAGGGCATTATTATGAAGTAAAGGCATGGCAGACGAAAGTACGGCAGACATGGGAGGCGGATACGAAGCTTCCGGTGTTTGAATAAGAGTTTTTGCCATATCAAAAGGGACTGCCATAAAATATTCTGATATTTTACGGCAGCCCCTTTGTCTGCGGCATTTTAGTAATATCCAATGTTATAGCTTGGAATATCCGTACCCGTTTACGAAAGCGTCCAGTTTATGTCCGTTTTGACAGAAGGGACATTTTTCAAAATCGTAGGCCTGGTAGCTGGGAATGTCCCTGGTGGTGAAAGCTGAGATGATGGGGAATCCCCGTATGGAGTCTACGGCGCTGAACAGAGAACAAATACCCGTCACGGTGCCGCCGTAATAGCTGAGACATTCCAGGCTGCGGTGGATGGTTTGTCCTGTGGTAGTGGAAGCCAAAAGCAAAAGTACGTGTTTGTTTCGGATGGCGGGCACCAGGTTGTCACGGAAGATCATCTGGTTGTTGCTGTTGAATTCCGGGGTGATGACGTAGACGGTTTCATGGGTATTGGTGGAAACGAAGTCATGGATTTCCAGCTCGGATGCCATATAGGCGCCGACGACTTCACATCCGTCCATGCAGACAATGGTGTCGATGATGGTGGTGTTCACAATTTTTTCCACCAGGGTTTTTGCAACAGCAGATGCTTCACTGCATCTGGTCCTTAAACCGGTCACGTCAATATAATAGTTGACGTGGGAGTGGCTGGTGGCAAAGTGGCCGGGAATGGCCCGGAGCGCCACGCGGCTGTTATCTTTTGCAAAAAATTTTAAAATACGTGATTCCATAAAATACCCCCTTTTCTGAGTGAATAAAAAGAAATACCCTGGTTCTATTTTAACGTATGGGTGGGAAACATGCAAGGAATAATCTGGAAAACGGAAGATGTTTTGGCGGGGAGGGGCTTGCCCATCCATAAAGTTTCGGGTATACTGTATAATTAGTGCACTGGCGGGAATGGATGGTGTGCAATGCCAGGGCCGTCAACAGGAAAAGAGGATGATATATGAAATGGAATAAATATACCATTGATACCACCACGGAGGCAGTGGATTTTATCAGCAGTATGCTGGAAGAACAGGGAATCGAGGGTGTGGAAATTGAAGATCATATCCCCCTGACGGAAGCGGAGACGAAGGGAATGTTTATTGATATCCTGCCGGAGCTTCCGCCGGATGAGGGGGAGGCGAAGGTTTCTTTTTACCTGGAAGAAAATTCTGGAAATGAAACCATCCTTTCCAATATCCGGGATGGGCTTTTAGAACTGCGCAGATTTGTGGATGTAGGCGAAGGAACGATCACCTGTTCTGAGACGGAGGATAAGGACTGGATTAATAACTGGAAGCAGTATTTCCATCCTTTTACAGTGGACGGCCTTTTGATCAAACCCACCTGGGAAGAGGTTCCCGAAGAGCATAAAGATAAGAAAATGATTGAAATCGATCCGGGGACAGCTTTTGGGACGGGTTCCCATGAGACGACAAAGCTTTGCATCCGGCAGCTGCAAAAGTATGTAAAAGATGGGGACAAGGTACTGGATATCGGAACAGGAAGCGGTATTTTGTCCATTGCTGCTTTGAAATTCGGGGCGGTTTATGCTTTTGGCACAGACTTGGATGAGAATGCCATTGAGGCTGCCGGGGAAAATGTCAGGGTAAACCAATATTCGGAGGGAGAGATTGTTTTAAAAGCGGGAAATCTCCTGGATGATGTGTCCCTGCAGCAGGAAGCAGGAATTGGGATTTATGATGTGGCAGTGGCCAATATCCTGGCGCCGGTGATTATCTGCCTGGTGGATGAGGCGGCCCGCCATCTGAAAAAAGGCGGTGTATTTATTACCTCCGGCATTATTAACACAAAAGAAGCAGAGGTAAGGGCAGCTTTTGAGGGAAACAAAGAGTGGGAAATTTTGGAGACTACTTATGAGAATGACTGGGTTTCCATTACGGTGAGGAAGAGATAAGCCATGTATTTGTTTTTTGTGGACAGGCGGGACATCGGGGAGACAGAAGGCAGAATTACAGGTTCCGATGTCAATCATATCAAAAATGTCCTCCGTATGAAACCGGGGGATAAAGTACGGATCAGCGACGGGGAACAGACTTGCTATAATTGTATGATCGAAGCCTTTGCGGAGGAGCCGGAGGCAGTGCGGGTGAGGCTCCTTTCCAGGGATGAGGACGGAACAGAGCTTCCGGCAAAGATTGTGCTGTTTCAGGGACTTCCAAAAGGCGACAAGATGGAGCTTGTCATTCAGAAAAATGTTGAACTGGGAGTGTTTCAGGTTGTGCCGGTAGCCACCAGGCGGTCTGTGGTGAAGCTGGACGCCAAAAAGGCGGAGGCAAAGGTGCGGCGGTGGAACATGATTGCAGAAAGCGCGGCCAAGCAGTCAAAGCGGACGGTGGTTCCAAAGGTGGGGCCGGTCATGGAATTTAAGGAGGCTGTGGACCTTGCGGCAGACTTTGACTGTAAACTGTTTCCTTACGAAAATGCGGAAGGTATGGAGTATACGAGAAAAGTACTTTCCCAGGTAAAGCCTGGTATGCGGATTGCCGTGTTTATCGGCCCGGAAGGCGGTTTTGAGGAATCAGAGGTGGAGTATGGGATGGAACGTGGATTTCTTCCCATCACCTTAGGACGTCGGATTTTAAGAACAGAGACAGCGGGGCTTACCCTTTTGTCGGTGTTAATGTTTCAGCTGGAAAAGTAATGGAGTGAGGATGGTTTGGGAACAATGGAAGCATATTTGGACAATTCCGCCACAACGCGGGTATTTGAATCCGTAAAGGATATCGTAGTGAAAACCATGACAGAGGATTTTGGAAATCCCTCTTCCCTCCACAAGAAAGGGGTGGAGGCAGAACATTATGTGAAAGAAGCGGCGGCCCTGGTGGCGGGAACCTTGAAGGCGGATCCTTCTGAAATTATTTTCACATCAGGAGGGACGGAATCCAATAATATGGCCATCATCGGAGCTTTTCGGGCCAACAGCCGTCTGGGAAACCATATCATTACTTCCACCATCGAGCATCCTTCCGTCTACAATGTATTTGATTATCTGGAAAAAGAGGGGGCGCAGGCGGAGTATATCCCGGTGGATAAAAACGGCCATATCGACCAGGATGCGCTTTTGGCGGCCGTAAATGAAAAAACGGTCTTGGTATCGGTCATGTATGTCAACAATGAAATCGGTTCGGTCAATCCCATCGGGGAAATCGGGGCTGCCATTAAAAAGAAAAATCTGGGGACCCTGTTTCATGTGGACGCCATTCAGGCATATGGAAAATACAGGATTAACCCGAAAAGAGAGCAGATTGACCTGCTTTCTGTCAGTGGCCACAAAATACATGGACCAAAGGGGATTGGATTTTTATATGTAAAAAAAGGGACAAAACTGTCTCCTGTTATGTTTGGAGGTGGCCAGCAGAAAGGGATGCGTTCCGGGACCCACAATGTTCCCGGCATTGCCGGGATGGGAGAGGCAGCCAGGGAGATCTATGCAGGCCACGAGGAAAAGAGAAAAGCCATGTACCGGCTGAAAGGGCTGTTTGTGGAACTGGTGGGGAAACTTCCCGGAACAAAAATCAACGGGTTGACGGGGGAAGACAGTGCCCCTCATGTCATCAGCGTCAGCTTTGAAGGAATCAGAAGCGAAGTCCTCCTTCATGCCCTGGAGGAAAAAGGCATTTATGTGTCTTCCGGCTCTGCCTGTTCTTCCAACCATCCGGCCCTCATCGGGACTTTGAAGGGAATCGGTGTAAAAAGGGAGCTTTTGGATTCCACATTGCGCTTTAGTCTCAGTATTTTTACGACAGAGGAAGAGATCCGCTACAGCGCAGAGGTTTTGGGAGAGCTTCTCCCGGCGCTCCGAAGGTATACAAGAAAATAGCGGCAGATAAAAATGTTAAGGCCGCAGGAGGAGGCAGCATGTCTGCACAGGAAGAATTGTTTCATGCGTTTTTGATTAAATATGCGGAAATCGGCATTAAGGGAAAAAACCGTTATTTGTTTGAAGATGCCCTGATCCGGCAGATTCGCTTTGCCCTTAAAGGGGCAGAAGGGGATTTTTTTGTCAGGAAGGAAATGGGGCGGATTTATGTGGAAGCAAAATCCGGTTTTGACTATGATGAAGTGGTGGAACGGTTGAGCCGTGTCTTCGGTATTTCAGGAATTTGTCCCATGATGCAGTTTGAATGTAAAGATTTTGAAGGTATACGGGCAAGGGTTGTGGAATATGCGGGAAAAGTCTATCCTGAGGGGAATTTCAGCTTTAAAGTACAGACAAAGCGGGCAGATAAAAAGTTTCCCATGGATTCCAATGAAATCAATGCGGCCCTCGGGGAGGCGCTCCTTGAGGCTTATCCCACAATCAGGGTCAATGTCCATGAGCCTGATGTGTTTTTCTATGTGGAGGTCAGGGAGCGGGTGAACCTTTATTCCAAGATTATCCCAGGGCCCGGGGGGATGCCTGTGGGCACCAGTGGAAAGGCTATGCTGTTGCTTTCAGGAGGGATTGACAGCCCTGTGGCAGGGTATATGACGGCCAAAAGGGGGGTGAAGGTGGATGCTGTTTATTTCCACGCCCCGCCTTATACCAGTGAGCGGGCAAAACAGAAGGTGGTGGATTTGGCTGCCCTTGTGTCCCGCTATGGGGGCCCGATGGAGCTTCATGTGATTAATTTTACAGATATCCAGCTTTATATTTACGACCAGTGCCCCCATGAGGAACTGACCATCATCATGCGGCGGTATATGATGCGGATTGCGGAGGCCATTGCGGAGGAAACAGGCGCGCTGGCCCTTGTGACAGGGGAGAGCATCGGACAGGTGGCTTCCCAGACCCTTCCCAGCCTGGCCTGTACGGGAGAGGTTTGCCATATGCCTGTGATTCGTCCGGTGATTGGGTTTGACAAGCAGGAGATTGTGGATATTGCCCTGAAGATCAATACCTTTGAGACGTCCATCCAGCCCTTTGAGGACTGCTGTACGATTTTTGTGGCGAAACATCCGGTCATTAAGCCCAACCGGAAAGTAATCCGACGCTCGGAAGAGAAGTTGGCAGAGAAAATTGACGAGATGGTAAAGAAAGCCATTGAGACGCGGGAGGTCATATCAATTTCGCCCTGAGAATAAGGTTGCAGCCCCTGTCCTCTCCGCAGACGGGCTGCAACCTTAACTCAGAACGAAACTGATATTACACTAAATAAGGTTTCAGCGTTTCTAAAATCGTTTCTACATTATCTTCTGCATGGATATTCAAGTCGATGGGCTTGGAGAGATCCAGGCTGAAAATGCCCATGATGGATTTTGCATCAATGACATAACGGCCGGAAACCAAGTCAAAATCATAGTCATATTTTGTTAAATCATTTACAAAAGATTTAACTTTGTCGATGGAATTTAAAGAAATCTGTACTGTTCTCATAGGAACTGCCCCCTTCTATCTGAGATTCAGGGTTCCTGACCGGAAACCTGTTCCATATTCATTATAATACTAGTCAGAATTAGTGGAAAAGTCAAGAGAAGTTGGAAAAGATTTACGTTTTCAGACAGATTTCATCGGGGAAAAGAGGAAATAATATGGAAAACCGAAAAAAAAAGGCTGCCCTCCACAATCTGGGCTGTAAAGTCAATGCATACGAGACGGAGGCCATGAGGCAGCTTTTGGAAGCGGCAGGTTATGAGATCGTTTCTTTTGAAGAAACGTCGGATGTGTACCTGGTCAATACCTGCAGCGTAACTAATATGGCCGACAGGAAGTCCAGGCAGATGCTCCACCGGGCCAGAAAAAGAAATCCGGAGGCGGTGATTGTGGCTGCAGGGTGTTACGTGCAGGCTTCGGCAGAAGAAATTCTGGAAAGCGGGGCAGCAGACCTTGTCATAGGAAATAATCAGAAAGGGAAGCTTTTGGAATTACTTTCCGGTTATGAAAAGGAACAGGGGGCTTTTCAGTCGGTGATTGACATTGCCCATACGGGGGAATATGAAGAAATGTCCCTGGAAAAGACGGCAGAGCATACCAGGGCCTTTATTAAAATTCAGGATGGCTGCAATCAATTTTGCAGTTATTGTATTATTCCTTTTACCAGGGGAAGAATCCGAAGTAGGAAACTGGAGGATATTTTGTCTGAAGTAGGGCGCCTTTCCTTTGCAGGTTATAAAGAGGTGGTGTTGACCGGGATTCATCTGTCTTCTTATGGGAAAGATTTGGAGGGGACGGTTTCCCTGCTGGAAGTGATCCGGCAGGTGGAAAAAATCGAAGGGATAGAGAGAATCCGGCTTGGTTCCCTGGAGCCGCGGATTGTGACGGAAGAATTTGTGAAAGGACTTGCTTCCATGGAGAAGGTCTGTCCTCATTTCCATTTATCTTTGCAAAGCGGCTGCGATGAGACTTTAAGGCGGATGAACAGGCATTATACCACAGAAGAATATGCGGTATGCTGTGACCGCCTTCGCAACTACTATATCCATCCGGCCATTACCACCGACGTGATTGTAGGGTTTCCACAGGAAACGGAGGAAGAATTTACGGAAACTTTGGATTTTTTGCGGCGGATTGGTTTCTATGAAATGCATGTTTTTAAATACTCCAGAAGGCGTGGGACAAAAGCCGCTGCCATGGACGGACAGGTGAAAGAGGAGGTGAAGACGGAAAGGAGCCGCAGGGCACTCCTTCTGGAAAAAGAATTGTCGGAAGAATTCCGGCAGTTTTATGAGGGACGCGCAGCCGAACTTCTTTTGGAAGAAGGGCTGGAAATCGGGGGCAGGCCTTATATATCCGGTTACACAAAGGAATATGTAAAAGCGGCCATCCGCCTTACGGAAGACACAAAAGAAATTCTTCTTCCCGGCAGGATTGTTCCGGTGAAGCTTTTAAAGGGGAAGGGAAACGGATGGGAAGGAATGTTGGAGGCAGAGCTTTCCGATGGCATTTCCGGGCATAAAGTGAAGAAACTGGAAGAAAACCCCTCGACAGCCCGGTAAATTTGTATTAAAATAGAAATACAAGCATGTAAGGACGTGAAAAAAATGGGAGACATACACAGAACACAATTTTTCAACACATCGCAGGAGGGCAAACTGGAAGCCGGGGAAATTCTGGCGAAGGTATATGCCGCTTTGACAGAAAAGGGTTATAATCCCATTAGCCAGATGGTGGGCTATATCATGTCAGGGGATCCTACGTATATTACCAGCCACCAGAGCGCCAGAAGCCTGATTACGAAGCTGGAGCGGGATGAGATTCTGGAAGAGCTGGTACAAGTTTATATTGAAAGCAAGCTGAAGGGCTGAGTACGCATGATGCGGATGATGGGACTGGATTTCGGTTCCAGGACGGTGGGTGTGGCTGTCAGCGATTCTCTTGGAATTACGGCTCAGGGCGTGGAAACTATAAAAAGGCCGGAAGAGAATAAACTGAGGCGGACACTGGCGCGTCTGGAGGAACTGATTAGGGAATACCAGGTGGAAAAAATCGTGGTGGGCTGTCCAAGGCATATGAACGGGGATTTTGGAGAGAGGGCAGAAAAGTCCAGGGCTTTTGCCGAAAAGCTGGCAGGCCGTACAGGCCTCCCTGTTGTACTCTGGGACGAGCGGCTGACTACGGTGGCGGCAGAACGGACGCTCATGGAAGCGGGAATCCGCCGTGAGCGCCGAAAAGACTATGTAGATAAAATCGCAGCAGTATTTATTTTGCAGGGATATTTGGATTCCCTGTGATTTTGTGTGGGAAAATTCGTGCTGCGTTGTATTTTTCTGCACAAAATCAGAAAGTTTGGTGAAAATATGGATGAGATGATAATTCTTATATCAGAAGATGGAGAAGAATTGCCCTGTTATGTCTTGGAGGAAACAAGAGTAGCGGGTTGTAATTATGTGCTTGTGACAGATTCAAAAGAGGGAGATGGCGAATGTCATATTCTGAAAGATGTGTCGGATGAGGCGGACGCAGAAGCCGTGTATGAAATCGTGGAGGACGAAAAGGAGCAACAGTACCTGGCGAAAATCTTCAATGAGCTTCTGGAGGACGTGGACATCCGCTAAAAAAGCAACAGTTATAATTTGAGAACGGAAAATAAGAGAGGTGTAATATTTGAGACAAGCAACAAAACAGACAGAAAGACAGACGGCAAAACAGGCGGAGAAGCAGGCGGGAAGGCAGAATCCCAAACAGACAAAAGAGACAGGCCTTAAAATCATTCCGTTAGGAGGGCTGGAACAAATCGGAATGAATATGACGGTTTTTGAATATGAGGATAGCATGATCGTGGTGGACTGCGGGCTGGCATTTCCCAGTGATGATATGTTGGGCATTGATCTGGTGATTCCTGATATTACTTATTTAAAAGAAAATATACAAAAGCTGAAGGGGTTTGTGATCACCCACGGACATGAAGACCACATCGGGGCTCTTCCTTATGTACTTCAGGAACTGAATGTACCGGTTTACGCGACAAAACTGACCATGGGCATCATTGAACATAAATTAAAGGAACGTGGTATGACCCGTTCCACAAAACGGAAAGTGATGAAATATGGGCAGTCGGTGAATCTGGGATGTTTCCGTGTGGAATTTATCCGCACAAACCACAGCATCGCTGACGCGGCGGCCTTTGCCATTTTTACCCCGGCGGGAACCATTGTCCATACAGGGGATTTTAAAATTGACTATACCCCCGTATTTGGCGATCCGGTGGATCTTCCGCGGTTTGCGGAACTGGGAAAAAAAGGCGTCCTGGCCCTGATGGCCGACAGTACCAATGCCATCCGGGAAGGGTTTACCATGTCAGAACGGGCTGTGGGCCGGACCTTTGACCGCTTATTTGAGGAAAACAAAGAACGGCGTATTATTGTGGCCACCTTCGCTTCCAATGTGGACCGGGTACAACAGATTATTAATTCTTCTTATAAATATGGCCGGAAGGTGGTTGTGGAAGGCCGGAGCATGGTAAATATCATTGGTATTGCCAATGAGTTGGGCTATATCCAGATTCCCGAGGGGACTTTGGTGGATATTTCCCAGTTGAATAATTACCCGCCGGAAAAGACCGTCCTGATCACCACAGGGAGCCAGGGAGAATCCATGGCGGCACTGTCCAGGATGGCGGCGGATATCCACAAAAAGGTTTCCATTAACGCCAATGACGCGATCATTTTCAGTTCCACCCCGATTCCGGGCAATGAAAAAGCTGTGGCCCAGGTGATCAACGAACTTTCGGCAAAAGGGGCAAAAGTGATTTTTCAGGATACTCATGTATCGGGGCATGCCTGCAAAGAAGATTTAAAACTGATTTATTCGCTGGTAAAACCCAAGTTTGCCCTGCCGGTTCATGGAGAATACCGGCACCTGATGGCTCAGGCGGAGATTGCCCAGGAAATGGGAGTGCCGGAGGAGAACATTTTCATCATGCGTTCCGGAAATGTCATGGAGATTTCCGAAGCAGGCGCCCATGTGACAGGAAATGTGACATCGGGACCGGTGCTGGTGGATGGCCTTGGCGTCGGCGACGTGGGGAATATTGTCCTCAGGGACAGGCAGAACCTGGCCCAGAATGGAATCATCATTGTGGTGCTCACCCTGGATCGCCATAATAATCAGTTGATGGCGGGACCGGATATTGTGTCCAGAGGCTTTGTCTATGTGCGCGAATCGGAAAACCTGATGGAAGAAGCCCACTGCGTGGTGGAAGATGCTGTCTGGAAATGCCTGGACCGTAAAGTCAGCGACTGGGGTAAGATTAAGGCGGTGATCAGGGACAGCCTGAGTGACTACATCTGGAAAAAGATGAAACGGAACCCTATGATTTTACCGATTATTATGGAAATCTAAGACAGAGGAAGAAAGGGGTGGGCGTCCATGAAAACACGTATTTTGGGAATGATTGTCAGGATTATTGTGATAGCGGCGCTTGTATCCTGTATGTTTCTTCTGGCTGTAAAAGCTTATGGTTTTGGAAAATCGGTCTTTGATGAGAAAGAGGGGACAGCAAAAAATCCCCGTACCGTAACATTTGTATTAAAGGAAGGAAACACGATTTACCAGGTGGCCGATGTCCTCGAAAAAGAAGGGTTTATCAAGGACAGTATGGTATTTGTCGTGCAAAAATATCTCTATGGAAGTGAACTTGTACCAGGGGAATACAGGCTGAATACCAATATGACGGGGAAGATGATTCTCGATATTTTGTCTGGGGCGGCTGTAGACACGGAGGAGTCCTCATGATCACAGATGAAAGGCTTACGGTATATATCAATTCTCTGGAACAGGAGGAAAATGAATGTTTGCGGGACATTGCAAAGGAGGCGGTGGCCTCCTTTGTTCCGATTATCAGGAAAGAAACAGGAAGCTTATTGAAAACGCTGATTGCCATGAAGCAGCCAAAGCGGATTCTTGAGGTGGGGACTGCCACAGGCTATTCAGCACTTTTGATGAGTTATTATATACCGAAGGGCAGTACCATTACCACCATCGAGAAATATGCGAAAAGGATTCCCGTGGCAAAAGAACATTTCCGGCGGGCGGGGAAAGAACATGTGATTACCCTTTTGGAAGGGGACGCAGAAGACATTTTAAAAACTTTAGAGACGCCTTATGATTTTATTTTTATGGATGCTGCCAAAGGCCAGTATATCCGTTTTCTTCCCGAAGCCCTCAGGCTTCTTCCGGTGGGAGGGGTATTGGTTTCCGATAATGTGCTCCAGGGCGGGGATATCCTGGAATCCAGATTCGCGGTGGCCAGGAGGAACAGGACAATCCACGCCAGGATGAGGGAGTATCTGTATGTGCTGAAACATACGGACGGGATTCAGACGGCAGTACTTCCTGTGGGGGACGGTGTCACAGTCAGCGTAAAAACCGGGGAGAAAGGAAATAATGGGATATGAACAGGAAAAAACCGGAGCTTTTGGTGCCGGCCGGAAATATGGAAGTCCTTCGGACAGCCATCCGCTATGGGGCTGATGCCGTCTATATCGGTGGGGAGGCCTTTGGCTTAAGGGCAAAGGCGAAGAATTTTACCATGGAAGAAATGGCGGAGGGGATTTGTTTTGCACATGAGTTTGGGGTCAAAGTTTATGTGACAGCCAATATCCTGGCCCATAATGGGGATTTACAGGAAGCCCGCCGCTATTTTGAAGAATTAAAGGAGCTTGGTCCGGATGCCCTGATTATATCCGACCCCGGGATATTTTCCATGGCCCGGGAGATTTTGCCGGAGATGGAAATCCACGTGAGTACCCAGGCCAACAACACCAATTATGGAACTTTCAGGTTTTGGCACAGCCTTGGGGCAAAACGCGTGGTTTCTGCCAGGGAGTTATCTCTTTCAGAAATTAAGGAAATCAGGGAAAACATACCGGAGGAAATGGAAATAGAGACCTTTATCCACGGAGCCATGTGTATTTCTTATTCGGGCCGCTGCCTTCTCAGCAATTATTTTACCGGAAGGGATGCGAACAGGGGCGCGTGTACCCACCCCTGTCGCTGGAAATACGCGGTGATGGAGGAAAGCAGGCCGGGGGAATATCTTCCTGTCTATGAAAATGAGCGCGGAACCTTTCTTTTCAATTCCAAAGACTTATGTATGATTGAACATATCCCGGATCTTTTGGATGCAGGGATAGACAGTATGAAAATTGAAGGCAGGATGAAGACGGCCCTCTATGTGGCTGTGGTGGCAAGAACTTACCGGAAGGCCATTGATGACTGCTTTTATTCGGAGGAAAGATATAAAAACCATATGGAGTGGTATAAGGCGGAAATCGGAAAATGTACCACCAGGCCCTTTACGACGGGATTCTTTTATGGGAAACCGGGGGCGGATGTCCAGATTTATGACAACAGTACTTATAATCAGGCGTATATTTACCTGGGGATGGCAGGGGAACGCTTTGCCGGAAACCGTTTTTTTCTGGAACAGAAAAACAAGTTTTCCGTGGGAGAAACCATTGAGATTATGAAGCCTTCCGGAGAAAATCAGGAGGCCCTTGTGGAAGGGATTTTTGATTTGGAGGGAAGGCCTCAGGAAAGTGCCCCCCACGCCAGGCAGCATCTTCAGATAAAACTTTCCCATATGCCGGAGAAGTATGATATACTGAGGAAAAAGGGGATTTCCGCATAGGAAGGTGAGAGAGTGAACATACTATTTGGAGTATTTGCAGTTTTGTCTTTGGCGTATTATATTGGACTGGTAATCTATGTCGGGATGCCGGCATCATTTTCCGTATTCTGGTTGATGGCTGCCATTTGCAGCGGAGGACTTTGCCTGCTATTCAGCATGCGGAGGTTCCGTCTGTTTTTAAAGGGACTGCCCATGTGGGTGAAGATTCCTGTGCGGACTACGGTAGTACTGGGATTCCTCTGCTTTTTCCTGGTGGAGGGATTTATTCTTTTTCATATGTTTGAAAAACCGAAGGAAAATCTGGACTATCTGGTGGTATTGGGGGCGCAGGTGCGGGGGGACACCATTACAAAATCCCTGCGTTACCGGCTGGATACGGCAATCGATTACCTGGAAGAGAATCCTGACACCAAAGTAGTGGTGACGGGAGGAAAAGGTCCGGGAGAAAATGTATCGGAAGCTGTTGCCATGAGGAATTATCTGGTGGAACATGGAATTGAGCGGCACAGGATCATCATGGAGCGCTATGCCACCAATACGGAGGAAAACCTTTCCTACAGCAAGGCGCTAATTGGGGACAGCGGAAAATCTGTGGGAGTTGTCACCAATGGCTTCCATGTGTTCCGGTCCGTCTGCCTGGCGGAAAAAACAGGAATGGAACATGTGGTGGGGATTGCCGCGCCATCAGATGGATTTACTTTGCCCAATATGCTGGTACGGGAGTTTTTTGCCGTCCTTAAGGATAAATTTGTGGGAAATATTTAATAAAGGAGCGCTGTGTTAATGAGACAAACGATATCTGAGATTTATGAAAAGGTCGCTGAACGGGAAATTAAAGAGCGGGAGGCAAAAGCGACGGTGCTCCGTCATAAAAAGAGCGGCGCCAGATTGTTCCTTTTGTCAAATAATGATGAAAATAAGGTCTTCACCATCGGTTTTCGGACGCCGGTAAAAGACAGTACAGGTGTGCCTCACATTATGGAACATTCTGTGCTTTGCGGATCTGAGAAATTTCCTGCAAAGGATCCTTTTGTGGAACTGGTCAAAGGTTCTCTCAATACCTTTTTAAATGCGATGACGTATTCCGATAAAACGGTTTATCCGGTGGCCAGCACCAATGACAAGGACTTCCAGAACCTGATGGATGTGTATCTGGATGCGGTGTTCCATCCCAACATTTATAAAAATGAAAAGATTTTTATGCAGGAGGGATGGCACTATGAGCTGGAAAAGGAGGAAGGCCCCCTGACCATCAACGGTGTGGTTTATAATGAGATGAAAGGGGTATTTTCCTCACCGGAAAGCATCCTGGACCGTTATGTCAGAAAAGTATTATTTCCTGATACGCCTTACTGTTCTGAGTCCGGAGGCGACCCGGAAGAAATCCCGTCTTTGACTTATGAAGCGTTTCTGGATTTCCACCGGAAATATTACCACCCTTCCAACAGCTATATTTACCTTTACGGAGATATGGATATGGAGGAAAAGCTCGAGTTTCTGGACCGGGAATATTTGAGGCATTATGATACATGCCAGGTGGCGTCGGAGATTCCCATGCAGAAAGAATTTGTCCCGGAAAAAGAATATGAAATCTTTTATCCTGTTTCGGAAGAGGAGGGGACGGAGGGAAAAACCTACCTTTCTGTAAACATGGTGGTGGGGACGGATTTAAACCCCAGACTTTACGTGGCGTTTCAGATTTTGGAATATGCCCTTCTTTCTGCGTCGGGAGCGCCTTTAAAGCAGGCACTTGTGGATGCAGGTATTGGGACGGATATTTACGGCGGGTATGACAGCGGAATCCTCCAGCCTGTTTTTTCCATCGTGGCGAAAAATACCGACAAGGAAAAAAAGCAGCAGTTTTTGACGGTGATCCGGGAAACGCTGGAACGTTTATCAAACGAGGGTATCGGAGAGAAAGCGCTTTTAGCCGGAATCAATTATCTGGAATTTAAATACAGGGAGGCGGATTTCGGATCTTATCCGAAGGGGTTAATGTATGGCCTCCAGTGTTTTGACAGCTGGCTTTATGACGAAAAGGATCCTTTTATGCATCTGGAATTCGAGGAGACCTTTGCATACCTTAAGGAAAAGCGGACGGAAGGTTTCTTTGAAGCCCTTATTAAAGAATATTTGTTAAACAGCCTCCACCAGGCGGTGATCATCCTCTCTCCTGAAAAAGGGCTGGAACAAAAACGGCAGGAGGCCCTTGCGGCAAAGCTTGGTGAACGCCTTTCGGCCATGAGCGGGGAAGAAAGAAAAACGCTGATTCAAAAAACAGAAGAGTTAAAAACTTATCAGCAGGAGCCGTCTTCCAAAGAGGCCCTGGAGACAATTCCCATGCTTTCCAGGGAGGATATTGGAAAAGAGGCGCAGAAGTTAGGCGGTGAAGAACGGACGGAGGCCGGTGTCCCTGTTTTCTATACGGATCTTTTTACCAGTGGGATTGGTTATATAAAATTATCCTTTGACATCAGCAGTATTTCCCAGGAAGACTGGCCTTATCTGGGGATTCTTCGGTATGTATTGGGGCTGCTCCACACAGACAGGCACAGTTACCAGGAGTTTTTCAATGAAGTAAATATTGAGACAGGTGGCATCAGTGTGTCCCTGGGCGGATATCCGCTTGTGGGTGCAGGCGGGGATTTTTTGGCGGCCCTTGAATTTTCAGCCAAGGCTTTTTATGGGAAACAGGATAAAGCCCTTGAATTTGTCAGTGAAATGATACATGGTTCTGTTTTTGAAGATGAAAAACGGATGTATGAGCTGGCAGCCAGAGCCAGGTCCAGGGTAAAGGAATGGCTCCTTGGCAGCGGGCACTCTGCCGCGGTGATGCGGGCAGGCGCTTATCATTCTCCCATATCTGCTTTCAGTGATGCGACATCGGGTATTGAATATTATGAGCTTTTAAAGATTCTGGAAACGGATTTTGGAAAAGAGAAGGAAAAATTGTTTGGGAAACTGAGGGATCTTTGCGATGCTATTTTCCGAAAAGAGAATCTTTTTGTAAGCTATACAGGGGATGCCACAGGGTATGATTCTTTGAAGGCGCCTCTGGAAGCTTTTGTTTCCGAACTCAGGGAAACAGGGGATAAAAAGGAATTTCCCTTGGGGAAGATTTCTCCCGGGAGTCTTGTCCTCACAGAAAAAAATGAGGGATTTATGACGTCTTCCCAGGTACAGTATGTGGCCAGAAGTGGAAACTTTATGGATCAGGGATATGAGTATACGGGGGCCATGCGGATCCTCCAAATGATTTTAAGCTATGATTACCTGTGGATACAGGTGAGGGTAAAGGGAGGAGCTTACGGCGTGATGAGCGGCTTTGGCCGGAATGGGGACGGTTATTTTGTGTCTTACCGGGATCCCAATCTTGGAAAAACCAATGAAGTTTTTGAAGGGGTGCCCGGATACCTGAAAAATTTCGACGCAGATGATCGGGATATGACAAAGTATGTGATCGGAACCATCAGCCGTATGGATGCGCCTCTGACCCCCAGTGTCAAAGGTGCCAGAAATACAGCCATGTATTTGTGCCGGATTACGCAGGAAATGCTTCAGAAGGAACGGGAGCAGGTCCTTGACGCCGAACCGAATGATATCCGCGCATTGGCAGCGCCGGTGCAGGCAGTCCTTTCGGACGGAAATCTCTGTGCCCTGGGCGGGGATACAAAGATTACAGAAGAAAAGAACCTTTTTAAAACAACGGTGCGAATTTTATAAAGTCAGTCCGATGGATGGGGAGGCTTCATGGAACAACAGAAAAAATCAGGATTTGTGGCTTTGGTCGGACGGCCCAATGTGGGGAAATCCACCTTGATGAACCATTTGATCGGCCAGAAAATTGCTATCACTTCAGATAAACCACAGACCACCAGGAACCGGATTCAGACAGTGTATACGGATGAGAGGGGTCAGATTGTCTTTCTGGATACTCCCGGGATACACAAGGCGAAGAACCGTCTTGGGGAATATATGGTAGAAGCGGCAGAGAGAACCTTAAAAGAAGTGGACATTATTTTGTGGCTGGTGGAGCCAGGCGCCTATATAGGCGCCGGTGATCAGCATATTCTGGAAATTTTAAAACAGGTAAAAGCGCCGGTGATCCTTGCCATCAATAAAATGGATACGGTGGAAAAACAGAAGGTGCTTTCTTATATCGCTGCCTATGAAAAGCAGTATTCTTTTGCCGAAATCGTTCCGGTTTCAGCCCTTAAAAACATGAATTTAGATACTCTGAAAGATGTTTTGATGAAATATCTGCCTTATGGCCCCATGTATTACGACGAGGATACGGTAACGGACCAGCCCATGCGCCAGATTGCGGCGGAAATTATACGGGAAAAGGCCCTCCGGTGCCTGAAAGAAGAGATTCCCCACGGGATTGCCGTGACAGTGGAAAAGATGAAACAGCGAAAAGACGGGATGTTCGATATAGAGGCAGAAATTGTCTGTGAGAAGGATTCCCATAAAGGAATCATTATTGGAAAAGGCGGCGCCATGTTAAAGAAGATTGGAAGCAGTGCCCGGTATGATATTGAGAAGATGACGGAGAACAGAGTGAATTTAAAGCTGTGGGTGAAGGTGCGCAAGGAATGGCGGGACAATGAGCTGTATCTGAAAAATTACGGATATCACAGGAATATGTAAGGGAGGGAACCGTATGCCGCGGGGATTTGCCGAAGAAGTAGGAGACAATCTCATAAAAGTGACGGGAATCGTCCTTTCGGCCTCCCCCATAGGAGAATATGATAAACGGGTGGTGATTCTCACAAAGGAACGGGGGAAGGTTCATGCTTTTGCAAAGGGGGCGAGGAGACAGAACAGTCCGCTCATTGCGGGAATCCGTCCTTTTTGCTTTGGGACCTTTACTTTATATGAGGGGAGGACTTCCTATACGGTGAAGCAGCTTGCCATCTCCAATTATTTTGAGGACGTTACTTCCAGGGTGGAATATGTATACCTGGGTTATTATTTCCTGGAATTTGCCGATTATTATTCCAGGGAAAACGGCGATGAGTTTTCGACTTTAGTCCTTCTTTATCAGGCGCTTCGGGCCCTCACCAGGGAGAGCCTTGATAACCGGCTGGTGCGTCTGGTCTATGAGCTTCGCATGATGATTATGAACGGAGATTTTGACGGGACCTGCTTTCAGTCATTGAGCGATACGGGAAAATATGCACTTGATTTTGTGATCAATACTCCGGTGGAGAAATTGTTTACCTTTGTTTTATCAAAAGAAGTGCTGGAGGAGCTTATGAAAGCGGAATGTGAAAACAAAGCGCGCTACATAAACAGGACTTTTAAATCAGAAAAGGTGCTAGGCAGCATAAATATAATATTTTCGTAATAAATTCTTATGTTTTCCAGGGGGAAAACATATTGAAAATATCCTCGAAACAAGGTACAATGAAAAAAGTCTGTTATGAGGAGGAGAACCATGAAGAGAAAAACAGCAGGTCTTATTATGGCGGCGGTGATGGCAGTGACAGTCCTGGCAGGCTGCGGAAAGGTGAAATTTGAACCGGAAGCCAGCAGCATCTATGTGAAAAAAGACGGAACAGTCATCAGCGCGGATATTGAAGCTTTTGAAGGAAGCAATTATAGCGAGGATGAACTGAAAACATATGTGGAAGAAGCAGTGAAAGAGTATAATTCGGAACACGGGGCAAACGCAGAAGCTTATGTGGACGAGGATGATAAGGACACCGTACTTCCGGTTAAAATCAATTCCCTGACGGTGGAAAACGGGACGGCTTCCTTATTCCTGGAATATGAAAAGTGCGGCGATTATCTGGAGTTTGTGGGTACATCCGGTATGAAAGGCGCAATCGGCAGGCTGGAGCTTTCAACGGTTGGAGAGACCTCCTTTTCAGGAAATTTTCAGAATTCCAAAGGGGAGGATGTCACGATGGAAGGCGTGACGAAGAAAGAGGGAAACCCTGTTGTCATCATCGACGGTCCTGTTACCATGCAGGTGGAAGGTTCTATTCAGTATGTGAGTACGGGGGTAACTATAGTGGATAAACATACGGTTACGACCCCTGCGGAAAGTGTTAGCTTTATTGTATTTAAATAATCCGGGTTTATCCGGGAGGGAGAGGATTTTAAACAATGGAAAAGACGATGGAAAAAATTGTGGCTCTGGCAAAATCCCGCGGTTTCATATATCCGGGTTCTGAGATTTACGGCGGACTTGCAAATACCTGGGACTACGGGAATCTGGGCGTAGAGCTTAAAAATAATGTAAAGCGGGCCTGGTGGCAGAAGTTTATCCAGGAGAACCCTTACAACGTGGGTGTGGATTGCGCCATTTTGATGAATTCCCAGACCTGGGTGGCTTCCGGCCATTTAGGCAGTTTCAGTGATCCCCTCATGGACTGCAAATGTTGCAGGGAGCGGTTCCGTGCCGATAAACTAATCGAAGATTATGCAAAAGAGCAGGGGATAGCCCTGGAGGGCAGCGTGGACGCCTGGAGCCAGGAGGAGATGAAGGCATATATTGAAGAAAAACAGATTCCCTGCCCTGCCTGTGGAAAGCATGATTTTACGGACATCCGCCAGTTTAACCTGATGTTCAAAACATTCCAGGGTGTGACGGAGGACGCGAAAAATACCGTATACCTGAGGCCGGAGACAGCCCAGGGGATTTTTGTGAATTTTAAAAATGTCCAGAGAACTTCCAGAAAAAAAGTGCCTTTTGGCATCGGACAGATCGGAAAATCGTTCCGTAATGAAATCACACCGGGGAATTTTACGTTCCGTACCCGGGAATTTGAGCAGATGGAGCTGGAATTTTTCTGTGTGCCTGATACGGATCTGGAATGGTTTGCTTACTGGAAGGCTTTTTGCATCAACTGGCTAAAGGCCCTCGGTATGAAGGATGAGGAGATGCGGGCCAGGGATCATGAGAAAGAGGAACTTTCCTTCTATTCCAAGGCAACCACTGACATTGAGTTTTTATTCCCCTTTGGCTGGGGAGAACTTTGGGGAATTGCCGACAGGACAGATTATGACCTGACGCAGCATCAGAACACTTCCGGTGAGGATATGGGATATTTTGACGATGAAAAGAAGGAAAAATATGTCCCTTACGTCATCGAGCCTTCTTTGGGGGCTGACCGTGTTACACTTGCATTTTTATGCAGCGCCTATGATGAAGAGACACTGGAGGGCGGGGACGTCCGTACGGTGCTTCATTTCCATCCGGCCCTGGCGCCTGTGAAGATTGGCGTCCTGCCCCTTTCTAAGAAGCTCAATGAGAAAGCAGAGGCAGTTTACATGAAGCTCTGTAAAAAATATAACTGTGAGTTTGACGACAGGGGAAACATCGGAAAGCGTTACAGGAGACAGGATGAGATCGGCACTCCTTTCTGTGTCACTTATGATTTTGATTCGGATACAGACAATGCGGTGACGGTCCGCGACAGGGATACCATGGCTCAGGTGAGGGTCCCCATTGAAGAGCTGGATTCTTACTTCGCAGATAAGTTTGATTTTTAAACAGGATTGCATCCCAAAGACGGGGGCCGAAAGGTGCTGCGCCTGTTTTTGGTGTGTATAGAGAAACGCAGGATATGCGTAAAAGGAGAGGAGAAAATAGTTATGAAAAAATTTGCAGCAATTCTTCTGGCAGGCGCCATGATCTGTTCTTTGGCCGCCTGTGGAGGAGAGGACAAAAAGGAGACAACAAAGGAGCCTGATACAAAGGCAGCCGAGACAAAAGCGCCGGAGACCGCAGCGCCTTCTTCTGGGACGGAAGCTCCTGCAGGGGAGACAGAGGCTGCCGGGACGGGCAGAGATGATGGAAAGCTGATTATGGCCACTGAGGCCGGATTTGCTCCTTATGAGTATACGGAGGACGGAGCCACCGTCATCGGTGTGGACGTGGATATTGCAAATGAGATTGCCAAAGCCATGGGAAAAGAGCTGGAAATCCAGAATATGAGTTTTGACAGCGCCCTTCTGGCAGTGCAGCAGGGAAAAGTGGATTTTGCGGCTGCCGGGATTTCCGTGACGCCGGACCGCGAGAAAGAGATGGATTTTTCCATTGAATATACAACTTCCAGGCAGGTGGTTGTGGTTAATAAAGAATCCAAACGTGTAGACTCTGTAGACGCTTTAACGGCCGATACGGTGGTGGGCGTACAGACCGGGACGGTTGCCGATTTTTACTGCCAGGATGACCTCGGTACAAAGGATTTGAAGCAGTATGGAAAATTCATGGAAGCTGCCATGGATTTAAAGAATGACAGGATTGACTGCATTATTATGGATGCGCTTCCCGCGGAAGAGATGGTGAAGGTGAATGACGATCTGGAGGTCCTGGATGGGGAAGTATTTACAGATAAGTATGCCATCGCCGTACAGAAGGGCAATACGGAAATGGTAGAGCAGATCAATGAGGTTCTCCAGAAGTTGGTGGATGAAGGCAAAGTGGAGGAATTTATCATTAACCATACGACGAAATAGTCATAGCGGGGGCAGAGTATGAGCTGGTTTGTAGAGGTTTGGGAACAATTTTATACAGCCTTTTTGGAAAAGGATCGCTATCTGGCTTTTTTGAAAGGCTTTGGCACGACTCTGGAGGTTTCCTTTTTTGCTGTTATTTTAGGTGTGGCTCTGGGGGTTATTCTGGCGATTGCAAAATATATGGCAGCAAACCATAAAGGCTGCCGGCCCCTGGGATGGATTGCCAATATCTATATTACCATTATCCGGGGAACGCCTGTATATGTGCAGATGTTGATCATTTATTACCTGATTCTCACAGCTAGAGGAATTCCGGCTATTATTTCCGGTGTCCTTTGTTTTGGAATTAATTCCAGCGCATATGTGGCAGAGATCATCCGGGCAGGTATTGAGGCTGTGGACCGCGGGCAGATGGAAGCGGGCCGCTCTCTGGGGCTTTCGGAAATGCGGACCATGAAATCCATCATTATGCCTCAGGCGGTGAGGAATATCCTTCCTGCCCTCGGCAACGAGTTCATTGTGCTGATCAAAGAGACGGCCGTGATCGGAGGAATCACTGTCCTGGATGTGACAAAGGTGGCTATGAATGTGGGAAACAGCAATTATGACTATCTCACACCTTTGCTGATTGCAGCTTTGATGTATTTGGTTGTGGTCATTATCCTGACAAAGCTTCTCAGTATGTTTGAAAGGAGGCTGGCTAAGAGTGATAGACGTTAAGAATCTACATAAATCCTTTGGGGACAAGCTGGTGCTGGACGGCATCGACGAGCATATCGAAAAAGGGGAAAAAGTAGTTGTCATCGGCCCCTCCGGTTCGGGAAAGAGTACATTCCTTCGGTGCATGAATCTTTTGGAACGGCCTACGGAAGGTTCCATTATTTTTGAAGGGAAGGATATTACGGCTGCCTCCGGAAAAGAGCTGAACCATATCCGCCAGAAAATGGGAATGGTGTTCCAGCATTTTAACCTTTTCCCCCATCTGACCATCCGAAAGAACATTACCCTGGCTCCGGTAAAACTTGGCCTCATGAGCCAGGCGGAAGCGGACGCAAAGGCTATGGAGCTTTTATCCAGGGTGGGGCTTCCTGAAAAGGCCGACCAGTATCCGGCCCAGCTTTCCGGCGGGCAAAAACAGAGGATTGCCATTGTCCGTTCATTGGCCATGAATCCTGATGTGATGCTTTTTGATGAACCTACCTCCGCCCTGGATCCGGAAATGGTTCGGGAGGTTCTGGATTTTATGAAACAGCTGGCGGAGGATGGGATGACCATGGTGGTGGTGACCCATGAAATGGGATTTGCCAGGGAAGTGGGTTCCAGGGTGCTTTTCATGGATGAGGGGCGCATTGTGGAGCAGAATGAACCGGGCGAATTCTTCGACCATCCGAGAGATGAGAGACTGCGGGAATTCCTGTCGAAAGTGTTATGACATGGGAAGGCCGACGGCAGAAAGAGGAGCGATAATAAAATGATAGATTACAATGACAGTTCTACATATTCGACTGCTTCCGGGCGGAATTTGCATTACGTTGTACTACAGGTGACTTTAAAAGAAAAGTTCATGGGAACAGGTTCAGGGAACCTGACGGAGCTGGAAGCGGTGATCAACGACCAGGCGGCAAAAGGATATCGCCTCCATACCATCACCACATCAAACGGAGGAAGCAAAGGGATGTTGGGCGGCGACCGTATACAGGCTACGATGGTGTTTGAAAGACTTTAGATAAAAAGGGCGGCGGCTACTTATATGCATTTATATATACCCGGCGTCCCGCCTGCTGTCGCTTTTGTCGGATAGGCAGATTTTGCAGGTTTTGTGAGCATAGCGGCGCCAGTCCCGCTGACCAGTTTCTATGGAAGCGGTGGCTGGCGGCAAAAGGCGGCGCAACAAAACCCAAAAATCAACGTGGACAAAAGCGACAGCAGGCGGGACGCCGGGCAACATAGACATTGGCATATATTAATAAGTAGCCGCCGCTCCTTTTTTGTACCCTGAATCTTCATTAATTATCTGCCGCGTCTGATTCGGACAGGCTGTAGCTCTTCTGGCGTTTTCTGGCCATCTCGTCGCTTTCCAGATATTCGTCGTAAGTGGTGATCTTATCAATCAGGTCGTTTGGCGTGATCTCCATGATGCGGTTGGCCGTGGTCTGGACAAACTGATGGTCATGGCAGGAGAACAGTACGACGCCGGGATATTTGATGAGGGCGTTGTTTAAGGCGGTGATAGATTCCATATCTAGGTGATTGGTGGGTTCGTCCAGAATCAGGATATTGGTTGCCTGAATCATCATTTTAGAAAGCTGGCAGCGCACTTTTTCCCCACCGGAGAGTACTTTGACTTTTTTTATGCCATCGTCTCCGGCGAACAGCATCCTTCCAAGGAAGCCGCGGACGTAAGTGACGTCCTTCACCGGGGAGAACTGGGTCAACCAGTCCACAATGGTCAGGTCATTGTCAAATTCATGGGTATTGTCTTTGGCAAAATAAGCCTGGGAAGTGGTGACGCCCCATTTATAGGAACCTTCATCCGGTTCCAGTTCCCCGGCCAAAATCTGAAAGAGGGTGGTTTTCGCAATCTCATCAGAACCAACAAAGGCTACTTTGTCGTTTCTTCCAAGGATAAAAGAAAGATTATCCAGTACCTTTACGCCGTCTACTGTCTTTGACAGATTTTCCACCACCAGAACTTCGTTGCCGATTTCCCGTTCCGGCCGGAAGTCAATGTAAGGGTATTTACGGCTGGAAGGCTTGATTTCGTCCAGCTGGATTTTTTCCAGTGCACGTTTTCTGGAAGTAGCCTGCTTGGACTTGGAAGCATTGGCAGAAAAACGCTGGATAAATTCCTGAAGCTCTTTGATTTTTTCTTCTTTTTTCTTGTTGGCTTCCTTCATCTGTTTAATCATAAGCTGGCTGGATTCGTACCAGAAATCATAGTTCCCGGCATAAAGCTGAATCTTTGCATAATCAATGTCGGCAATGTGGGTACAGACTTTATTGAGGAAATAACGGTCATGGGATACGACGATCACCGTGTTGTCAAAATTAATTAAAAATTCTTCCAACCAGGCGATGGCATCCAAATCCAGGTGGTTGGTAGGCTCATCTAAAAGCAGAATGTCCGGATTACCAAAAAGGGCCTGAGCCAGGAGCACTTTTACTTTGTCGTTGCCAACCAGATCTTTCATGAGAGAGTAGTGGAATTCCGGCCCTACGCCGAGGCCGTTCAGCAAAGTCGCGGCGTCCGATTCCGCTTCCCATCCATTCATGTTGGCAAATTCTGCTTCCAGATCCGCCGCGCGGATGCCGTCCTCGTCGGAAAAATCAGGCTTGGCATAGATGGCATCTTTTTCCTTCATGATTTCCACCAGGCGGGGATTCCCCATCATGACGGTATCCAGGACTACGCAGTCGTCATATTTAAAATGATCCTGCTGTAAAAAGGAAAGCCTCTGGCCGGGGGTAATGGAAATATCCCCCTTGGTGGATTCCAGCTGCCCTGACAGGATTTTTAAAAAGGTGGATTTACCTGCTCCGTTGGCCCCGATGAGGCCGTAGCAGTTCCCTTCCGTAAATTTAATATTCACATCTTCAAAAAGCGCTTTTTTTCCAATGCGGAGCGTGATGTTGTTTGCACTGATCATAAAAAAGTCCTTTCTCTATAAATATCCGCAGATAAACTTCACAACAAGTCTTATTTTACAGGAAAATATGTATTTTGCAAGAGGAAATTCAGATTCATTTTAAGTGTTTAATAGCGCGCAGACAGAAAACGGCCAAAAGGAGGGCGGCGCCAATCCATGCGGCAGGTTCTGAAAAGAACAGGATCCAGGCTCCAAGAAAGCGGGCGCCGATGCAGGCGATGGAAACCCTGGCAACAAATTCAACCAGTCCCGACAGGAAGGGGGCGAATGCATTCCCCAGGCTCTGTAAGGTATTGCGGAAAACGTGCAGAAGATATAAGGAGCTTAACAGGCAGCTTATGATAAACAGATACTGGTAAGCCACATCCAATACTTGGGCGGCGTTGGGATCGGAATGGTCGATAAATAAACTTAAGACCATTCTGCCGGAAAAAACCATGGCAATGCTGATACAGGCGGATAAAGCGACGGAGAAAAAAACTGCGCTTTTTAACCCTTTGCGGATGCGCCCATAAAACCCTGCGCCATAATTTTGCGCCACATAGGTGGTGACTGCATATCCAATGGAAATGCCGGCGCTTTCCAAAAGCCCCATGATTTTGTTTGTGGCAGTGAAACCGGCAATAAAAACAAAGCCCTGTTCATTGATGACAGACTGTAAAATCATTCCCCCAACGGCAATCAACATATTCTGAAGGGCAAGGGGAATCCCCAGCCGGCATTGATTTCGGATGATTTCCCGGTCAGCCCTCCAGTCCTCTTTTTTCAGTTTCAGCTGTTCCAGCCTTTTTAATGCATGAAAACAGTAAAGAAAAGCTAAAAACTGGGCGGTGACAGTGGCAACGGCAGCCCCCACGATTCCCATATGGAATACAAGGACAAATAATAAGTCCAGGACAATATTGACGGCGGCGGCAAACAGGATGGCGGTGAGGGGAGTTTTGCTGTCCCCCAGGGCGCGCAGGATGGAGGAGGCCATATTGTAGGCAATGACAACCAAGTTGCCGGCAAACATGGTCAAAAGGTAGGAGAAGGCCCCATGGAAAATATCGTCCGGTGTTCGGAGGAGTTGGAGCAGCGGTTTTGCGAAGAGCATACATACCGCGGTCAGTAAGGCACCAATGACCAGGCAGAGCCGGACAGACATGGCAACCGTTTTTTTAAGCTGTCCCCCGTTTCCTTCTCCGAAACGGTGGGAAATGGAAATGGCAAACCCCTGGGTCATTGCCTGGACTGCCCAGAGAATCATCCAGTAGGACCAATCGGTTGCGCCGACGGAAGCTAAGGCCTCGACGCCAATCCCTTTTCCCACAATGATGGCATCCACAATCATATATAACTGTTGTCCCAGGTTGGCAACAATCAAAGGCAGGGCAAAGGATACGATCAGGGAGGCAGGGTTTCCTTCGGTCATATTTTTGATTCTGCTCATGGTGCGGTATCCTCCTTTTTGACTGAACTTATTTTGTTGACTTCCAATAAAATCTGTTATACGATAATAGCGTCAAAAATGTTACTTGTATATATAATTTTGTGCCAGATTATATAAAAATAAAGCCAATAAGGAGAAAAATGAAGTATAAAACAATCATTACCGACCAAAACCTGCTGGAACAAATCCGTTATCCCAGCGAAAGCTTTCCCATTTGCTTTTGCGTGGATTATCTGGATGATTTTCTTCACGGGGAGATAGGATACCACTGGCATGACGATTTTGAATTTGGGTTGGTGCTCCATGGAGAGATGGAGTATTATATCCATCAGGGAAGCGACAGGCAGGAGAGCTGCATTTTAAAAGAAGGAGATGGAGTATTTATCAATTCCAGGCTTTTGCATAAAATGCGGCAGACGGTCCCGGGGACAGCGCTGTTCAGCTTTGTCATACCGGTTAACTTCTTTTTTCAGCTTCCCATGAGAGAAATTTATCAAAAAGACGTCCTTCCGGTTGTCCGCTCCTCGGCGGCATGGGTATGTTTTCAGTCGGGGAGTCCGAATGACCGGGAATTTTTAGAAAGTTTAAAAGAGATACAAGGGCTTCCCCCTGACCAGAAAGGTTACGAACTGTACTGTATTGAGCTGGTCTGCAGGCTGTGGAGGCTTCTTTTGAACCGGGTGGCACAAATGAAAGAGGTTTCACAAGCATCGAAGGGGAATCAGAAGCAGGAAGAGCGTTTGCGGCTGATGCTTTCTTATATTCATTCCCATTATGGGGAAGATATTACCATTGATACCATTGCGCAGGCGGTGAATATCAGCAGGAGTGAATGTTTCCGCTGCTTTCGTTTGATTATAGGAAAATCGCCCCTGGAATACCTTTGCCAGTACCGGATTTCCCAGGCGGCAAATTTATTATCTTATACCGACAGAAAACTTGCGGATATTTGCTATTCCTGCGGATTCAAAAGCCCCAGCTATTTCGGTAAAGTGTTCCGGGAAAATTTTGGCATGTCTCCCGGCCAGTACCGGAAAGAAAATCTAAAAAAGCAGAGGGACATTTATTAACTTTTTATTGAATGAGATTCCTGTATCGTTTATAATGGAAAACGGAGGAAAAATTATGGCAAAAAAGATGATTTCCTGGAACGTAAACGGCATACGCGCCTGTGTGGCAAAGGGGTTTGAAGACTATTTTAAAAATGCGGATGCGGATATTTTCTGCATACAGGAGACAAAACTTCAGGCAGGACAGATCGACCTTGTCACAGAAGGATATGAACAGTACTGGAATTACGCGGAGAGAAAGGGATATTCAGGAACAGCTGTTTTCACAAAAGAAAAGCCCCTTTCTGTTTTTTATGGCATGGGGATCCCGGAACATGACAGGGAGGGCAGGGTTATTACATTGGAATACCCGGACTATTACTTTGTGACATGCTATACGCCCAATTCCCAGAACGAGCTGGCCAGGCTTCCTTACCGGATGGAATGGGAGGATGCGTTTCTTGGCTACCTGAAGGGCCTGGAGGAGAGAAAACCGGTGATATTCTGCGGGGATCTCAATGTGGCCCACAAAGAGATCGACCTTAAAAATCCCAAGACCAACCGGAAAAACGCAGGATTTACCGATGAGGAAAGGGAAAAGTTTACAGCGCTTCTGGAAGCTGGGTTTGTGGATACGTTCCGTTATTTTTACCCGGATAAAGAAGGGATTTATTCCTGGTGGTCTTACCGGTTTAGCGCCAGGGCAAAAAACGCCGGATGGCGTATTGATTATTTCTGCGTATCCAAAGAGCTGGAAGGGAAGCTTATGGATGCCGCCATCCACACGGAAGTCACAGGATCCGACCATTGTCCTGTTGAGTTGGTGATCGGCTTATGAATCTTTTAACGATGGAACATTTGACAAAGTCTTATACGGAAAGACTTCTTTTTGACGACGCTTCATTTTCCCTGGAAACGGGGGATAAGGTGGGAATTATTGGAATCAATGGAACGGGAAAAAGTACGCTGTTGAAAATTGCGGCGGGGATTTCCGAACCAGATGAAGGAAGCGTTGTCCGGGGAAATGGGCTGGAATTTCGTTATTTGCCCCAGACACCGGTGTTTGACCAGGGAAGAACCGCCCTCGCCTGTGTGGTTTCAGGGCAAAAAACAGTTCAGGAAGCATGGGATGTGGAGAGCCAGGCAAAAACCATGTTAAATACCCTGAAAGTGCCGGATTTTTTACAGCCGGTGGGAGAGCTTTCCGGAGGCCAGAGAAAACGGGTAGCTTTGGCGAGCGTACTTTTATCCAAGGCAGATGTTCTGATTTTAGATGAACCCACCAATCATCTGGACAGTGAGATGGCCGGATGGCTAGAAGATTATTTGAAGCAGTTTCGGGGCGCTCTTGTGATGGTGACTCATGACCGTTATTTTTTGGACAGTGTCTGCAACCGGATTGTGGAACTGGATAAGGGAAAGCTTTACAGTTATAGGGGAGGGTATTCCACTTTCCTTAAACTGAAAGCAGAGAGGGAGGCTTCCATCCAGGCAACGGAGCGGAAAAGGCAGAGCCTCCTTAAAACAGAGCTGGCCTGGATGATGCGCGGGGCCAGAGCCAGATCCACAAAGCAGAAAGCCCATATGAAACGGTTTGAGGAGCTTCGTGACAGGAAAGGGCCGGAGACAGACGGGGCTGTGGAAATCAGTTCCGTAAACAGCCGTTTGGGAAAAACCACGGTGGAACTTCATAACATCAGCAAAGCATATGGAGAAAAGCAGCTGATATGGGACTTTACGTACATTTTTTTGAAAAATGACCGCATAGGTATTGTAGGCGGCAATGGCTGTGGAAAATCCACACTGATGAAGATTATTATGGGAATAGAGGAAGCGGATGGGGGAGAGGTGGTCACCGGCCAGACCGTAAAGCTGGGATATTTTTCCCAGGAAAATGAGTTTATGGACCAAAGCCTCAAAGTCATTGATTATATCCGGGAAGTGGCGGAATACGTGGTGACAGAAGAGGGGAGCGTGAGCGCCTCCCGGATGCTGGAGCGTTTTTTGTTTCCTCCGGATCTTCAGTATACAGTGATTGGGCGGTTGTCGGGCGGAGAGAGGCGGAGGCTTTATCTCCTCCGGGTTTTAATGGAAGCGCCCAACGTATTGATTCTGGATGAGCCGACCAATGACCTGGATATTCGCACTTTGATGATTTTAGAGGATTATCTGGATCATTTTCCGGGAATTGTCATTGCTGTGTCCCATGACAGGTATTTTCTGGACCGGGTAGCAAGGTGCATCTTTGCTTTTGAGGAAAACGGAACTCTCCGCCAGTATGAGGGAGGTTATACTGATTACGAGGCAGCTTTGGAACAGGCGAAGGAAGACTCAGGATGGAGAAAAGTACGTTCACAAACAGAATCTTTTCAAAAGGAAACGAAGGGGAAAGCTGCCGGCAGCTGGAAAAAGGAAAATGGAAACCATGCCAGGCGGCTGAAATTTACTTATCAGGAACAGAGGGATTTTGAGACCATCGAGGAGGAGATTCATCTTCTGGAAGAAGAAATTGAAAAAAAGGAAACAGCCATTGGAGAGGCCGCATCCGACTATAGCGCCCTGGGACGGCTGTTGGAAGAAAAGAATCATCTGGAATCAGCTTTGGAAGAAAAAATGGAGCGATGGGTATACCTGGAAGAGTTGGCGGCAAAAATTGAAGCAGGAGAGACAGAAGGATAAAGCTTTGACGTAAAGACAAGGAGGAACAGCGTGGGGAAAATAAAAGCAGAGGCATCAGGGGCCAGGCCGTTCCCGTTGGGAACGCAAGTGGAAGGTGGCCGTGTGTATATATCGTTTGCATCAGAGCAGGAAGGGACAGCAAAGCTTCATTTATATAAAAAAGGCAGGGAAAAAGAGGCAGGGGTTTTTACATTTCCGAAAGAGGGCAGGTTGGGGAACATAAGGTGTATGGTTCTTTCCGGCTTTGACCCGGACACTTATGAATACAGCCTTTCCATAGAAGGATGCCCGGTGGAAGATACTTGTGCGGCAGTAGTGACAGGAAGGGAAAAATGGGGAGAAGCAGGGAAAGTGGTACGTTACGGCTTTTTGAAAGAAGCCTTTGACTGGGGGGAAGAGATACGCCCCTGTTATTCTTTTGAGGAAACCATTATTTACCGTCTCCATGTGAGGGGATTTACAAAACATCCCTCTTCCGGTGTGAAAAATAAGGGGACTTTCGGTGGCATTTTGGAAAAGCTTTCTTACTTAAAGACGCTTGGAATCACCATGGCAGAGCTTATGATCCCGGATGAATTCTGTGAGGGAGACGGCGGAAAGCTCAACTACTGGGGGTATGGCCCGGCATATTGTTTTGCGCCAAAAGCTTCTTACTGTGTGAAAGGCGGGCGGGAGAAAACGCCGGATATTCAGTTTAAGGAATTGGTAAAGACATTCCATGAGAACGGCCTGGAGGTTTCCATAGAGCTTTATTTCGGGCCGGATATGGGGGTTCCGCTTCAGCTTGCCTGCCTTCGCCACTGGGTAAAAGAATATCATGTGGACGGAATTCATATTTCAGGGAACTTTGACGGACAGGCAGCGGCGGCAGATCCGGCTTTAGCCGGGGTGAAGCTGTTTGCAGAAGGGTTTGCCGGAGGAGAGATTCAAAAGAATCGCCATCTCGCCCGTTACCGGGATGACTTTCAGACAGATATGCGCCGCTTTTTAAAGGGAGATGAAGATATGCTTCATCCGGTGGCATATCAGATGAAAGAAAACGGTGGGGCTGTGGGCAAGGTGAATTTTCTGGCCAACACCAATGGATTTACCATGGCGGATATGGTCTCCTATGACAGAAAGCATAATGAGGCCAACGGAGAAAACGGAAAAGACGGTTCCGATTACAACTACAGCTGGAACTGCGGCATGGAAGGCCCTGTGAGAAAAAAGAAAATACTGGAGCTTCGGAAAAAGCAGCTTCGGAATGCCTGGGTGCTTCTGATGATGGCCCAGGGGATGCCCCTCATCCTGGCCGGGGACGAGTTTGGAAATTCCCAGGACGGAAACAACAATGCTTACTGCCAGGATAATCCTGTGGGCTGGGTAAACTGGAAGCATGGAAAAATGGGAGAGGATTTATTTTGTTTCGCCCGCCACATGATTCAGTTCAGAAAGTCCCATCCCATGCTCCATAAAGAAGGGGGCCTTAAAGGAATGGATTATCTGGGGGTGGGATGCCCTGACTTTTCCCTTCACGGGGAATCTCCATGGTATCCGCAGTACGAAGCCTACAGGCGGCAGTTGGGGCTTTATTATAGCGGGAAGTTTGGAGGGGACAGTGATATTTACCTGATGCTCAATATGCATTGGGAGCCTCATTCTTTTTCGGTTCCCCACACAGACGGGAAATGGTATCTGGCTGTCTATACGGCCAGGGAAGAGAATAATGGGATTTTTGAAGAGCCGGAACTTCTTGAAAACCAGGAAAGTTTTGAAATGGAAGCGAGAAGTATCGCAGTGCTTCTTTCTGTGGAGGAAAAGAGAGAGGAGAAGAAAACGGCATGGAGCAAAAAAAAGGCTTAAGTGGTATGACGCTCAAATGGATTGCCATTGTCACCATGTTGATTGATCATTTGGGAATTGTGCTTACGTATACTGTACCGGAGCTGGTTTGGAAAAGTATGCGTATCATCGGGCGGATGGCATTTCCGATTTTCTGCTTCCTTCTGGTGGAGGGGTTTTATCATACCCGCGACATAAAAAAATATCTGGTTCGTCTGGGGATTTTTGCTTTGCTTTCTGAAGTGCCGTTTGATTTGATGATTTCCTGGCAGGCGTGGTATCCTGAATATCAGAATGTGTTTTTTACATTGCTGATCGGCCTTTTCCTTTTGTATTTGTATAATTGGTTTCTGGCCAATGTACAGCCTATTTATGCCATTATGGGCCTGGTTTCCATGCTGTGCCTGGCTTATCTCATAAAATGTGATTACGGCGCGGAAGGCGTACTGATGATTTATTTGTTTTTCCTGTTCCGGTTCCGCCCGGCGGGCATGTACATAAGCGTGGGACTTGTCATGGCGCTCATGGGAGGCATTGAGATTTTTGCAGTGGCTTCTTTTCTTCCCATTGCTCTTTACAACGGGGAAAAAGGTGGAAAAGCAGTGGAAAGCAGGAAAAGAGGGCTGTTTCAGAAATATTTTTTCTATTTCTTCTACCCGGTTCATATCCTTCTCCTGACCGGGCTTCGATACCTGCTGTATGTATAAGCGTCAATCCAAAAAGGGGCTGTCACAAAATATAAACGCCTCTAATGTTTATACTTGCCCGATATGCCCTGCTGTCGCTGCTTTTGTCCACGTTGATTTTTTGGTTTTGTTGCGCCACCTTTTGCCGTCTGCCATCGCTTCCTATAGAAAATGGTCAGCGAGACAGACGCCGCTAGGCAAAGCACTAAAGCGCGAAAATACCTTGCTAAGTGCTTTGCATGTATCGCACGTAAGCGCCTAAACTACAGGCGCTAAGTGCTCATAACGACCTCACAAAACCTGCAAAATCTGCCTATTGGACGCAAGCAGCGACAGCAGGGCATATCTAAATACAGATATTTTGTAACAGCCCCTTTTTCGATTTACTCAGGATAGATGAGGCGCTCGTCGCCGATATTTTCCAAAACTTCTCTGAGATAGCGGTCAGCCAGATAATTGGCCATGGGCAGGTTCATATCCAGATAGTTTCCGCAGTCCCTGGCTCTGGCCCCAGGTACTTCACTGCTAAAATCCCGGATAAACGTAAACAATTCTTTCATCAGGGGGACAATGTCTTTTGATTCGTAATCCCCGGCCAGCAGAAGATAGCAGCCGGTCCTGCAGCCCATGGGACCGAAGTAGACGGTCTTGTCTCCATATACGGGATGGTTGCGAAGGAAAGTGGCTGCCAGATGTTCGATGGTATGAAGTTCTGCCGTATTCATAACCGGTTCATAATTGGGACGGGTCATGCGGATATCAAATGTGGTGACAATGCCGTCCCCTACATGGTCTTTTCGGGACACATACAGTCCAGGCAGTAAAGACAGGTGATTTACAGTAAAACTGGCGATTTTCTTCATGGCTAAAGTAGTCCTTTCTCATAATTTGAGGGAAAGAAATTTCCCTTTTTCAGTATATCGGAAGAGAAGAAGAAGAGCAAGAGGAAATGGGGAAAAGCTCCTTTTGTTGACAGTAAAAGCCAGGAAGGTTATACTAAAAGTCGAGCCTGCAGGAGTCTTTATGTCCAGGAAAGAAGCAAGACCTGCAGGGGCATATGGAAATGAATTAAAAAAATAAACATTTATAAGGAGAAATAAAATGTTAGACGGAAAAAAGACCTTATTCAGCGGCATGCAGGCGACCGGGAATCTTACTCTGGGAAATTATCTGGGAGCCCTTAAAAACTGGGTGGCAATCAGTGATGAATACAACTGTTTTTATAGCGTGGTGGATATGCATTCCATTACGGTACGCCAGGATCCGGCAACCCTCAGGAAAAGGGCCAGAATCCTTTTGACTCTTTATCTGGCAGCAGGCCTTGACCCGGAAAAAAACTGCATTTATTATCAGTCCCACGTATCGGCCCATGCGGAACTGGCATGGATTTTAAATTGCTTTACCTATATGGGCGAGTTAAACAGGATGACCCAATTCAAAGATAAATCAGCGAAACACGCCGACAATATCAATGCGGGGCTGTTTACTTATCCTGTACTGATGGCGGCGGACATCCTTCTTTACCAGGCGGATGTGGTTCCGGTGGGCATTGACCAGATGCAGCATTTGGAGATTGCCAGGGATATTGCAGGACGGTTCAATTCCATTTACGGGGATGTATTTACGATTCCGGAAGTATATTTGGGAAAAGTGGGGGCGAAAATCATGAGCCTCCAGGATCCTGCGAAAAAAATGTCCAAATCAGATGAGAATCCCAATGGGAGTATTTATCTGATGGATGATAAAGATACCATCATGAGAAAGTGCAAGAGGGCTGTGACAGATTCTGTGGGTATGATCCGCTATAGCGATGACCAGCCGGGGGTTAAAAATTTGATTGAAATTTATCGTGCATGTACAGGGAAAAGCGCTGATGAAGTGGTAAAAGAATTTGACGGGAAAGGCTATGGCGATTTTAAGACAGCTGTGGGGGAAGCTGTGGCGGCTGTGCTCATGCCCCTCCAGGAAGAGCAGGCCAGGCTGATCGCCGATAAAGCATACATTGACGGGATTATTAAAGAAAACGCAGAAAAAGCGGGATATTATGCAAATAAAACGCTGCGGAAGGTGCAAAAGAAGATTGGATTTCCGGAGCGGGTACGCCAGTAAGGGCAGGAGGAGGAAATAATGAAGCTTGTTACGTATCTGTACGAGGGAACGGAGGCAGCAGGTGTGGTATCGCCGGATGGAACAAAAGTATATCCGGCAAAGGCGCTGGGGTTTGACTGTGAAAATATGAATGGCCTGATTGACCTTCTGGCGAAGAAAGGGCGGGAAGCTCTTTCGGAGGCTGTGAAATCAGGCTGTAAAAATGCGCTTTCTGTGGAGCAGGTGGAGTTTCTGGCGCCCATTCCTGAACCGAAGCAGGATATGATCTGCCTGGGGATCAATTACATGGATCATGCAGAGGAATCGGCCCGTTATCAAAAAGAGACGTTTGGTGGGGAACGGCCTTATGCCGTTTATTTCTCCAAAAGGATTGGGGAGGCGGTGGCTCCCGGCGGATGGATTAACGGCCATTTCGATATGGTAGAGCGGCTGGACTATGAGGCAGAATTGGCAGTGGTGATCGGAAAAGAAGCAAAGGGCGTGTTGGCAGAAGAAGCGGCAGACTATGTCCTGGGTTATACCATCATCAATGATGTCAGTGCAAGGCAGATTCAGACACGCCATAAGCAGTGGTATTTTGGAAAAAGCCTGGATGGATTTACCCCCATGGGCCCCTGGATTGTGACGGAAGATGAGTTTCCTTTCCCTCCCAAATTGTCTATCCAGTCAAAGGTCAATGGAGAATTACGTCAGGATAGTAATACAGGCCTTCTGATTTTCGGTATTCCCCACGTGATCCAGGAACTTTCCAAAGGGATGACCCTGAAGGCAGGGACTGTTATTGCCATGGGGACACCTGCAGGTGTGGGGATGGGGTTTGACCCGCCCAGATTTTTGAAGGCCGGCGATCAGGTGGAATGTATCATCGAAGGAATCGGAACACTGAAAAACACAGTCAGATAAAAGCGGCGGGGAGAATTATGGCAGAGCTGGAGCTTAGAGAAAATGTCATTGATGTGGATACTTACCTGAAGCTTCGGGCTTCGGTGGGATGGAAAAAGCTTACCAGGGCGCAGGCCATGGCGGCCCTTGAAAATAGCCTGTATACGGTTGGCCTTTATATTGCGGACCAGCCGGTGGGGATGGGTAGGCTGGTGGGAGATGGGGCTGTTATCTGTTATATTCAGGACTTGATCGTCCATCCAAATGCCCAGGGCATGGGAGTAGGCCATATGCTCATGGAGAGGCTGATTGCTTATGTGGATTCCCTCACGGAGGAGGGGACAGAAATGATGCTGGATTTGATGTGCGCAAAAGGCCGGGAAGAGTTCTACAGCCACCACGGATTCTTAGCACGGCCTACCGCCAATCTGGGTCCTGGCATGATCCGGTATCTGGACAAGAGAAAATGAAATCCTGAAATAGTTCAATTCCGTAAATCTGTGTCTTTCGGGAAAAATCCGATTCTGTCCAGGGAAAAACCGTTCAAAAACCGCCGGTACTTGAAATTTTCAAATGTTAATGCAGAAAATTTCTTAGTACCGCTGCGAGTCTTTGAGAGCGAAAGCGTGTTTTTACCGGACAGAACCGGATTTTTCCTGAAAAACCTTTTGTTTTTTACTTTTCCACTTCCGCTTTTTTCAGTGCGTTTCCGATGGCTTCTGTCAGGGCCATGGAGGTATATTGAGTGCTTTCATCATAAGAAAGGCCGGAGATTCCCTGGTTTTCGATGACCTGCGCGGCCAGGTTTTCCATGGAAGGGGCCATTAAGGGGTACATAGCGGCCACATCTTCTTCCAGATTGACAAAGCGCACAGATTTTATGTACTCGGAATCCACAACCACTTCCACGTCAATGGCCTGATTATTCAGGGAAAGGGCCGACGTATAAACACCGGGGGTATATTTGGCAGGATCTGCACTCACCTTTGTTGTTTTATTTTTTGGTGCGAACATAAAAATAAGAAGGATGATAAGCAGAATACCCATGGCCACAAAAATACCGGTATAAATCAGCTCTTTCATGCGTAGTACAACAATTTTTGTTTTGGAACTCATAATACGGCTCTCCAATGTTCTTTGTACAGAATATGAGGAAAGAAATGGAAGTATGCAGAGGTTGCACAAGATTCCGAAAGCGCTTTCCCGACAGCAGAAAAATGTGTTATAATGAAAAAAACAACAGGGGTATTCCCTTAAAAATACCGATATGGGGAAGGGATGCCTGGAAGGGATAAAATTTTGGAAAAACCTTACGAAATATCTGACCCCGGTATGTTGCCTCCACTGAATATACAGGAACTGAGGGCAGAAAGTGAACGGCTGGGAATTGAAGGCTCCGTGGAAGAAAACCTCTATGCGTTTTCCAATTTGATGATGATGTTTGACTGCGCAATCAGGGAAGTGAAGACAAAACTGGAAGTGCTGGATCGGGAATTTTCTGTCCGTTATAAAAGAAACCCCATTTCTTCTATTAAGTCACGGGTAAAAAAGCCGGTCAGTATTTATAAAAAACTGAAGAAATACGGATTGGAAATCAGTGAGGAAAATATTTTAAATGGGCTCCATGATATTGCCGGGATCAGGGTGATCTGCTCTTTTATTGACGATATTTATATGGTGGCGGCGCTTTTGGCCGAACAGGATGACATTACTGTCCTGAAGGTGAAGGACTATATCAAGAACCCAAAACCAAACGGATATAGAAGCTATCATATGATCGTGGAAATTCCCGTGTTTTTTTCCAGGGGGAAGACCCCCATGAAAGTAGAAATACAAATTCGCACCATTGCCATGGATTTTTGGGCCAGCCTGGAGCATCAGCTCCGTTATAAAAAAGATATTGAGGCCGTGGAGGGCCATGAAGAGATCAGCAGGAGGCTTTTGGACTGTGCCGATACCATTTCGGAGACGGACAGGCAGATGCAGGAAATCAAAAGGATGATCGGTGAATTCAATGATTTATCCTGAGGCTTTCATGGACATGATCAACTGACGGCAGGCTCGGTGGACATATGGAAAACAGAAAGGAAAAGTCATGTCGCTGCAATTTATTTTAGGTGGGGCCGGCACCGGAAAATCCAGGTTTTTAAACAGCCGCCTGGTGGAAGAGGCCGGAAGGTATCCGGACAGGCGGTTTTTAGCTGTTGTACCGGAGCAGTTCACCATGGAAACCCAGAAGGAACTGGTGATGCTGAGTCCGGGCCACAGTATTTTAAATATCGATATTGTAAGTTTTGAGCGGCTGGCTTTCCGGGTGTTTGAAGAGCTTTCCTGTATGCCGGAAACGATTCTGGATGATATGGGGAAGAGTATGCTTTTACGAAAGGCCTGCGTGTCTGTGGAAAAAAAACTAGTGGTTTATAAAAACCACCTGGACAGGGCCGGCTTTATTGAACAGTTGAAATCTACCATGTCTGAATTTGGACAGTACCGGATTGGGGAGGAGGAACTTTGGAAACTGGAGGAAAAAACCAGGATGCGCCCTCTTTTAAACCGAAAGCTGAAGGACATGCTGCTTTTGTTTGGAGCTTTCAGAGAAGCCATGGGGGAAGGAATGATCACCGCGGAGGAACTCCTCCCTTCCTTTTGCAAAGTGATCCCACGGTCTGAAAAAATCAGGGACAGTATCATTACTTTAGATGGTTTTACGGGGTTTACCCCGGTTCAGTATCAGGTATTGGAACAGCTTTTAAAATACAGCCGCCGTCTTACGGTGGCTGTCACTATAGACGGAGATGCAGAAGTTTATTGTGAAAAAAAGAAAGATGATTTGTTTGCGTTAAGCCGAAAGACCATTGCCACCTTAAATAAAATGGCAACGGACCATGGCATCTGCCGGGATGAGGACATTATTTTAAGAGACCCTGTGAGATTTCAAAATTCCAGGGAACTGGCTTTTTTGGAGCAGCAGCTTTTGCGGGAAAAAACCACGGCTTTTTCGGAAGAACCAAAAGACATTACTCTTATAAAAGCAGGAACCTTATCCCAGGAGGTTCAGACACTGACGAAAATTTTGGCAGCCCTTGTGCGTAAAGAAGGGCTTCGTTACCGGGAGATAGCCATTGTCTGTGGCGATATGGAAAGCTACCGGCCTCTTTTGGAACATGCCTTAAAGGAGATGAACCTTCCGGCGTTTCTGGATGATAAACGTAGCCTGCTCACCAATCCGGCCGTGGAATATATGAGGGCCGCCCTGGAAGCAGTGGAAAAAGATTTTTCCTATGAAAGTATGTTCCGCTATTTGAAATGTGGATTTCTCCCTTTTGAGGAAGAACTTCTTTTTGAAATGGAAAACTATGTGCTGGCTCTTGGGATACGGGGGCATAAGCGGTGGGGGACCGATTGGGATATTATATACAGAGGAGGGGAACATGTCAATCTGGAGGCATTAAACGCTGCAAGAAAAATGGCTGCAGAGCCTCTTCTTGCCCTGTGGGCTGCTTTTAAGAAAAAGGGAGCGACCGTGCGGGAAATGACAGAGGCGCTGTTCCATTTTCTGGATGAAGGACAGGTGGAGAAACGGCTTCTTCAGATGGCGGAGGCGTTTGAACAGGAGGCTTCCTACAGCCTGGCGAAAGAATACCAACAGGCTTTTGGACAGATATTGGACTTATTTGACCGGATGGTGGCGCTTTTGGGGGAAGAAAGCCTTTCCATAAAGAGCTATAATGATGTGCTGGATGCAGGATGTCGGGAAATCCGGGTGGGTGTCATCCCTGCAGCCATTGACCGGATTTTGGTGGGAGATGTGGAGCGGAGCCGGCTGAAGGACATAAAGGTCTTGTTTTTTCTGGGGGTTAATGATGGAAATGTGCCAAAGAGAAAACAACAGGGAGGACTTCTCACAGAGCTTGACAGAGAGGAGCTTGCCCCTTATGCAGAGCTGCCGCCGTCCAGGAGGGAAAGCAGTCTGATTGATAAATTTTACCTCTATCTGACGGTGACGAAACCATCTCATAAATTATATATTTCATATGCTTCGGCCAATGAAATGGGAGAAGCAAAGACCCCATCGCCTTATTTATCCCACATTTGTAGAGTTTTTCCAAAACTTCCTGAACGGGGGGCAGCAGATTATGGAGGAGGAACTGTTTTGACAAAGTCCCTGGCTTTTCAGATGATAGCGGAAGGGATGGAAGAATATCGGAACGGAAAGGCTTCTGACAAGTGGGATGCCCTTTATGGATATTTATATGAGTCGGAGGAAAATCAGGAATTTTTGGAACGCCTGGCTGATTCAGCCTTTTTTTCTTATGGAGGAGATCAGATTTCCAGGGCGGCGGCTTCGGCCCTTTACGGTTCTCCGCTGGAGGGAAGCGTCACCAGGCTGGAAACCTTTGCATCTTGTGCATATGCCCAGTTTCTGACTTATGGACTTAAACTGGTCAGGCGTAAAGAGTTTGAATTTGCCGCCCTTGACATGGGGAACGTTTTCCACAAAGCCATAGAACTTTGTTTCCGGTTTGCAAAGGAAGCGGAAACTCCGGTTTTTTCCATGGGAGAACAACAGAGGAAAGCATTGGTGGAACGTGCGATGGAAAAGGCGGCGGAGGAAATGGGAAGTCGTGTGCTGAAAGCTTCGGCCAGAAATGAATATTTATTTACCAGGATGTCCCGGATTATGGAAAAGACCATCTGGGCTTTGGGGGAACAGATTGGGGCCGGCCGGTTCGAGCCTGCGGAATTTGAGATGAATTTTGCTCCCGGGGAAAGCGCCGCCATGAGGATTTCCCTGGAACAGGGAAGAGCCATGCAGCTGAAGGGAAAGATTGACAGGGTCGATCTTTTTGAGGAAGCGGATAAAGTATATGTGAAGATTGTTGATTACAAATCGGGAAATACGGATTTTGATTTGAACGCTATATATGGAGGGCTTCAGCTGCAGCTGGTGGTTTATATGGATGCAGTTATGCAAAAAGAGCAGAGGAAACATCCTGAGAAAGAGATTGTGCCGGCCGGAATGTTTTATTATCAGATCCAGGATCCCATTCTGGAACGGAAGGAAGTGGCGGGAGTTTCTCAGGATGCTTTTTTGGAAGCGCTCCGTCCAAAGGGGATTTTTAACAAAGATGACCAGATAGTTTCCCTGTTCCAGAAAGAAAATGAACCGGATGGGAATTCCAGGTGGATTCCGGCCGTGATGAAAGACGGCCGGCTGGTACAGGCCCGTTCAGCGGCAATCTCCGGGGAACAGTTTGAACATTTGAAAAATTTTGTTTACCACCGGATGGAACAGTTTGGTTCCGCCATTGCAGATGGAGAGATTTCCGCAAAACCCTACCGGAGAAAGAACCGCACGGGATGTGATTACTGCCATTTCCAGCCGGTGTGCGGTTTTGACAGGAAGCTGTCCGGCTATGACTACAGACGGATTCCTGAGAAGAAACCGGAGGAAATCTGGGAGGAGATTGCAGATCAGGAGACAGAAGTGGGAAGAAAATCGTGAGGTCAGGTGAGTGGTATGGCAGTGGAATGGACAAAAGAGCAAAGGCAGATTATCGGGCTCCGTGACAGGAATATTCTGGTGGCAGCTGCGGCAGGCAGTGGAAAAACAGCCGTATTGGTGGAGCGGATTATGGCAATGATCACCGACGAAAAAAGGCCGGTGGATATTGACAGGCTTTTGGTGGTGACATTTACCAATGCGGCAGCCGGACAAATGCGGGAGCGCATTGGAAAACGTCTGGCTGACCTGCGTTTCCTTTTCCCGGAAAACCAGAACCTGAAACGGCAGGAAGATTTGCTTCCTCATGCGAAAATCATGACCATTGACAGTTTCTGCCTCTATGTGGTAAAAAATTATTTTAGTTTTCTTGACCTGGATCCTGATTTCAGGATTGGGGATGAAGGAGAATTAAAACTGATTCGTGAAGAAGTCATGGGAGAGGTTTTAGAAAAACAGTATCAGGAAGGCTCTTCGCAGTTTCGCCTCTTTGTGGAAAGCTACGGGGAAGGGAAAGGCGACAGGAATATCGCAGAACTTATTGACCAGTTATACCAGTTTGCGGCAGCGTATCCGCAACCGGAGAAGCAGCTTTCCAGATGGAAAGAGCAGCTTTTCCTGGAGTCAGAGGAGGCATTGGAAGAGGCCGCCTGGATGAAAGCCCTCATGGAGGAGATTCATTTGGAGGCAAAAGAGCTGAAAGAGCGGTATGAAGAGGCTGTCAGGCTTTCTGCGGAGGCAGAAGGGCTTCAGGCTTATGCAACCATGTTTGCTTCAGATCTGCGTATTGCAGACAGCCTTCTCCAGGCAGAAAACTATGAAGCAGTGTCCGGGATTTTGGCGGTTATGAAAAAATCGTTTATGACCAAACCTAGGATCAGTAAAAAAATTCCCGTAGATGAGGAAGCCAAAGAATTCCTTTCTTCTCTCAGGGACGTTATGAAGAAGGAGCTGGTAGCCCTGTCGGACGCTTTTTATCTGGGGGATAAACAGCAGATATTTTCCGATATCCAGAAAGCCGGCGGGACTTTGGGGGAGCTGGTGGATTTGACCATAGAATATGGAAGGGCCTTCAGTAAAGAGAAGCGGGAAAAAAATATGGTGGACTTCAGCGATGTGGCCCATTTTGCCTTTCAGATTTTAACAGAGGAGGAAGAAAACGGGGAATTTCGTCCATCGGAGACGGCGACGCAGATGAGCCATAGTTTTTATGAAATTATGATTGATGAATACCAGGATAGCAACTGGATTCAGGAAGCAGTTTTAAACAGTATATCAAAAGAGAGGGACGGAAATCCCAATGTGTTTATGGTGGGGGATGTAAAACAGAGTATTTACAGGTTCCGCCAGGCCAGGCCGGAACTGTTTATGAAAAAATATGCTTCCTACACGAAAGAGGACAGCCTTTATCAGAAAATTGACCTTCACCGTAATTTCCGAAGCAGGAAGGCAGTATTGGAATCTGCCAATTTTCTGTTTGGACAGCTGATGGATAAAAAACTTGGCGGAATCACTTATGATGAAGATGCAGCGCTGATTCCCGGTAGAAATTTTCCAGAAGATGAAGAGGATCTTTCAAAACAGACAGAAATTATCCTGGTGGACTTGGGGCGGACAGAAAAAACGGAGTCCGACAGGGAACAGGAGGAATACGAGGCGAAAGAACTGGAGGCACAGGCAGTGGCCGGACGGATTCAGAAACTGGTGTCCCCGGATCATGGATTTCAAGTCCTGGATCATGAAACGGGAGCATTAAGGACGGCCCGTTATGGAGATATTGCCATTCTTCTCCGGACTATGAGCGGATGGGCGGAAGTTTTTACGGATGTCCTTATGGAAATGGGGATTCCTGCCTGCGCTCAGACAAGGACAGGATATTTTACAGCCAGGGAAATCCAGTGTATGCTGAATCTTTTACGTCTTGTTGATAATCCCATGCAGGATATTCCATTGGCGGCAGTCATGCGTTCCCCCATTGGGGCTTTTACTTCTGAGGAAATGGCTGTTTTGATGGCAGAGTCAGAGAGAGAGATGGCGCCGGGGGGGTTTAGGGGACTTTATGGAGCGCTTATGTCAAGCAGCAAATGGAAAGAGCGGGAAAGCGGGCAGGAAAAGGAGCTTTCGTTAAAAGCAGAAAGGTTTCTGTATATGCTTTCCGATTTTCGGAAAAAGGCTGTTTATATGCGTCTCCACCAGCTTTTACGCTATATATTGGAAGAAACGGGATATGGCTGCATGTTGGCGGCCATGCCGGGTGGGAATATTCGGAAAAAAAACATGGAAATGCTGATCAAACGGGCTGTTGACTATGAAAACACCAGTTATCAGGGTGTATTCCAGTTTGTACGTTATATTGAGAAGCTTCAGAAATATTCAGTGGATTTTGGAGAAGCGGCGCCGGGAGAAGGAGAAGAAAATACGGTTCGTATTACCAGTATCCATAAAAGCAAAGGCCTGGAATATCCCATTGTAATCTTGGCCGGTACAGGCAAACCTTTCAACAGACAGGAATCTAACGGGAAAATCCTGTTTCATTCGGAACTTGGAATTGCAGCGGATTATATTGATATAGACAACAGGGTAAAAGCAGCAACCCTTCCGAAACGGTTTTTCCAAAAAGCGCTTCGGAAAGAAGCTTTGGGAGAGGAACTTCGTATTCTCTACGTGGCCCTGACCAGGGCTGAGGAAAAGCTGATTATTACAGGTACGGACCGCTATCTGGAAACAAAACTTGTCAAATGGAACAGCCTCCGGCTCACGAAAGAAGAGACGCTTCCTTATTATGCGGTTTCGTCTGCCGGTTCTTATCTGGACTGGATTTTGATGGCCCTCATCAGAAACAAAGCATATGGGAATATCCTTACAGAGCAGGGGATTACCCCACCGGTATTTCACAAGCTGTATGACAGGGAGGTTCCTGTTTCGGTCTGTGTGGAGAATGTGGGGGAGCTTGTCCGCCGGGAAGTATTCAGACAGGCTTCAGGACAGTTTTTGAGGGAGGGACTAACAAAGCTTCAGGGAAAGAAAGAATTAAAAGAACAGTTTAAACAGGGCCTGTCTTACCGGTATCCTTACGAAGAAGCAGTGACGGCGCCACGGAAATTCAGTGTTTCCCAGCTGAAGGAAGACAGGACGGAAGAATTTCCGGCAGTGTCCCTTGTCCCGCGCTTTATGGAGCAGGAGGAAGGCCTTTTTGGGGCTGCCAGAGGGACTGCGTACCACAGGGTTCTTGAGCTTCTGTCTTTTGAGAACGAGCCTTCTGATCAAGGAATCTCCCTTGAGATCACGGAATTGGAGAAAAGGGGGCTTTTGCCTGAAGGGACGGGGCAGAATTTAAATTTGGGGAAGATTCGGAATTTTCTTATGTCTCCCATTGGAAGACGGATGGCGGCAGCAAAAAAACTGAAAAAGGAACAGCAGTTTGTAATGGGGATTCCGGCAAAAAACCTGAAGGAAGAATATGCGGGGACTTCCCTTTCGGAAGAGATCCTCTTGGTTCAGGGAATCATAGATGCCTGGTTTGAGGAAGCGGGGGAGCTGGTGGTCGTGGACTATAAAACCGACAGGATAGCAGGAAATGACAGGGAAGAGTTTAAAAATCTTTTAAAAAAACATTACCGGATACAGCTGGACTATTATCAGGCAGCCCTGGAAATGAATACGGGAAAGCGGGTGAAAGAGCGGTATATTTATTCCTTTTCTTTGGAGGAGGCAATTCTTGTGTAAGGCATCGGAAATCAGTATGTATCTGGAATTTTACAATTTTTTTTCATTTTTTCGTAAATCTTCAGATTCGATTCATGGTTAGGTAAGATTTCTTTGATATAATATAGGCATCAAAGCACAAAGGAGAGGTTATATGAACCAGAATACCGCCAGAAAAATGTCGCCGTCAAGGACAGATAGTGTTGCCAGGCTGCGGGAGAGAAAACGGAGGAAGCAGAGACAGAGGAGGAATCGTAAGATTTTTCTTGTTGTTTTTACGTTTCTTTTATGTAGTGTTTCTTTCTGGCTGGGAAGGATTACCGCTCCAAAAGTAGAAAAACAGGGAGAAAAAGGTGGCGGAAGCCAGACGGCAGCTGCTAAAAGTAAGGAAAAAGACGGGACAAAAGCGGTGAGTACGCTGACGGATGGAAATACGGAAAATACGGACATGACACTGAAGGATATGGAGGATTATATACAAAATCATCCGGAAGAATATCCTCAGAATTTAAAAGAATTTTTAGAAAGTACGCCGGAAGCAGTTGATTTTGTATTTCATTACCCCCAATATAAAGACCAGGCCGCCGGAGATATTGATATATCCGGAGATTATAAAGAAGGGGAAATTCCTCTTTTTATTCAATGGGATAAGCGGTGGGGATATGAAGTTTATGGAGACGATATGATGGCATTGAGCGGCTGCGGGCCCGCTTGCCTTTCTATGGTGTATGTGGGACTTACGGGGGATACTTCCATGAACCCCAAAGCCATGTCAGAATATGCTTCAGAAAATGGCTATTATCTGGAAAATGTGGGAACAAGCTGGGAACTGATGAGCTATGGTGCAGAAAGCCTGGGACTTTCCTGGAGCAATCCTTCTCTCAGCAAACAACAACTATTTGCTGAGCTGGATGCAGGACATCCGCTGATTTGCAGTATGAGTCCCGGGGATTTTACGACTACAGGCCATTTTATTGTGATTTACGGGCGGAAGGGGGACAACCTTTTGATTCATGATCCCAACAGCCTTGTCAGAAGCAGCCAGGAATGGCCTTATGATCAAGTGGAAAAACAGATTAAAAATGTCTGGTCCTATCAAAAAAACGCAGCCTCAGGGCAGAAGAGGGCAAAACAACTTTTTGAGCCGATTTAAAATATCAAGGAAAATTTAGGGTTTAGAATAAAAGCTTCTCCTTTTTTCCATACTACAAAAAAGACCATATGGAGGATGGATATGGGAAAAAAGAAAAAAGGAAAGAGGAGAGGGCATATGGAATCACAAAAGGAAAGAGCAGTACAGAATAGTAGCGATCAGGCGCTTTCCGGCCCAAACGCAAAAAGTGATGAACGGATTGAAGAATATGGTCAGGTATTGTTGGACGAAGGCCGGGGGCTGGGAAATATTTACCTGCTTTCTGTCATTGGAGAGATTGAAGGCCATGAGAATTTAAATTCAGGCAGTAAGACGACAAAGTATGAGCATGTGCTGCCAAAGCTGGCCCAAATTGAGGACAGCCGGGACATTGAGGGGGTACTTCTCCTCATCAATACTCAGGGGGGAGACGTTTCATGTGGTTTGGCGCTGGCGGAGATGGTGGCTTCTTTAAGCAAACCTACGGTTTCCCTGGTGATTGGGGATAGCCATTCCATCGGGGTGCCCCTTGCTGTGTCGGCAGACGATTCCTTTATTGTACCGACGGCCAGTATGTTGATTCATCCGGTGCGGATGAGTGGGATGACCATCGGGGCTCCGCAGACCTATCATTATTTTCAGCGGATACAGGACAGAATCACAGGATTTATTGCTGACCACAGTTCCATACCTCAGGACAAGATTGAAGAGTTGATGATGAATACGGCTGATCTGACTAAAGATCTGGGAACGCTTCTTGTGGGGGAAGATGCTGTCCGTATGGGGTTAATTCACCAGGTGGGGGGAATCGACAGAGCCCTCCGCAGGCTCCATGAGATGATAAAAAGAAGGAAAAAAGCTTAGTGTGCTGGCACACTAGATAAAAAGGAATGTTACAAAATATAAGACATTTTATTTCATTATTATATCTGCCCGGTATCCCTGCCTGTATTGTTTTCGTTCCACAGGCGGAGGAACCGGGTATTTATAAAGACGGATATTTTGCAAAACTCTCTTTAATCTAAATTTTTGTTTTAGGACAAGAACTAAAATATTTTGTAAAATTAAGTCAAACCTATTGCCAAATTATGAGATGTGCTGTATAATCAATTCATACCCTTCGGGTATCTCTTTTACCCATAGGGTACACGTGGCCATTGGGCCGTTATAGATAATCACATGAGAAGTTCTTGAACATTCAGGCCAGTGTCGGCCGATGATTTCCATTTGTATTTCATTAAAAATTGAAACCGGAAAAAAGCTTAACTTTTATGATCCCTTTGTGTGATAAAAAAGTTTTATTTTTGATGGATTCTTGGCAGAAAGCGGAGGAATATGCAGAGTTTAAGTATTTCGTAGTTCAGAGATTCTTCCGGGAACCTTCAGGGACTTCAAAAAATGTATATGAAAGAAGGGGTGGTGATTAAAGAATCGGCAAATTACGGATTTTATCATGAAAAGACGGGAGGTAAAGTAGCCATATGAGTGATTTCAGAGAAAAGGACAACACAGGAGAAGAAGAATATATTGTGCAGGAGCGAAAAGGAAACAGCTATGACAGCCTTTCCGAACCTCCGAATGAAATTGTGTCCGAAGGGACGGTTTATCAGCTTGTCGGCACGGATTATGAAGAGGTTTACCGGGAGGAAGAGCATCAGAAAACAATTCAGGAAGAAATTTATCTTTCTTCAGAAAATTTTGGACAGATTCCTGAAGTGATTACCCGTGATGGGATGGAGTACGCATTAGATGAGGAAAGTGTGGAAATACAGGTGTCCAGGATGGAAATGCGGAAGGACTTGGATGTTATGGAGGAATATGTGACATACATTCTGGAAGACAATGATATTGACCGCCTTCAAAAAGAAATTGTCAGGGAAGGGAGGCCATTGGAACTGATTGAAGTGGAATATAGTGTTACGAAGGCGACAGAGTCCGGGATTCCTCTGGAATATGCCGCCAGGTGCCATTATGCGGCAAATGTCGACAGAGAATACGAAGTTCCGGTGGAATGGAAGGCGGCTGCCGTATATTCCGGGACTGAACAGGAGTCCATACTGGAAGAGGTCATTGCCAGGAGTACTTATGAGAGAATACCGGAGACAGAAATGATTGCAGAGACAGAAGAAGCATCTCAGGAAAATACGGTAATTGAAGACATGGAAGTCCCCATGGCCGGAACCATAGAAAGGCCGGCGGCCGTGATAGAGGATATTGTCACAGGTGGCGCCGGGATTTTGCTGATGGGTGCGTTCCTTACATTTTTGCTGATTTACAGAAAGAGACATCCGGGATTTATCCATAGAGTCCCTGAGGAAGAAAAGGGGGGAAAGCAGGAAGGATACCATGCCTGAAAAAACAGCATTGGAAGGGAAAGTACGATACTTTACTTTCCCTTCGGAAAGGGAGGAATGATGAAGCGAAGAATAAGGAGAATGGCAGCCTTTTTGCCGGCCTTTTTGTTGATAGCCGTAGTGCTTTTTCACTCAGAGGCCCATCCCCAGCCGACAAATGTTACCATGTCTTATGGCGATGGGTGGAAATTTCATTATACGGACGGGCATACATCCAAAGGCGGATATTTTCATGTCATGGAGACAGGGGAACCTTTGTTTTGCCTTGAGCCCCATATGAATGACATCGAGTCTTCCAGGGATACCTGGATTACGTCATCACAGTATTTTAACGATGCTGCTTTTGCCGGCAAGATTGATTTAATTGCCTATTATGGAGAGAATTCCGGTTGGGGGATGGATGGCTGGGCAGCTGCCCAGTCTTTGATCTGGAAATATATCATGGAGCGGAATGGGGAAACAGGGGAACAATGGATTTCCACTGCAAGTATCACCACCAGAGAACAGCTTCAGGTTTATTATGATGCCATTGAACAGAAAATACGGGAGTATTATATGACTCCAAGTTTCAATGGAAACACCATCAGGCTTCAGGCCGGAGAAAGTATTACAGTCAAAGATTCCAATGGGGTATTGGGAAATATGGATGTGGAAATTGTCAGCGGTCCCATCCAGGTATCAAAAAATGGAAATCAGATAACCATTAAAGCAACCGGGAAACTGGCTGCCAAAGGAACGATAAGGTTCAAAAAACCCCTTTCCAATGGAATAGAAGGGAATAATTTTGTCTACATTGCACAGGGCTACCAGGATCTGATGACTGGTACTTATTATCAGCCGCAGTATGCTTCCTTGTCGGTGGATATCACAGAGGCCCCTGTATCTGTGGAGTTTTATAAGCAGGATCTGACGACAGGAAAAGAACTGGTGGGAGCCAGCCTGAAGGTGACGGATGAAAAAGGAAAGGTTATAGATTCCTGGACATCGGGAAATACGCCCCACAAGATTAATAACCTGAAAAATGGTTCCGTTTATATTATGACGGAGACGATACCGGCGCCCGGGTATGCGACCGCCAAAAGTATCCGTTTTACTGCGAACCATGGCGGACCGCCAATCATCATGAAGGATGATATCACAAAAATAGAAATTTCCAAGGTGGATATTACGACTGGGGAAGAAGTGGAGGGGGCCAGGCTGCAGGTGGCGGATACAAAAGGGACTGTCATTGATGAATGGACGTCCGGGAAAGAATCCCATAAAATCACCAACCTGACGGTAGGTCAGACATACTGTTTGACAGAGATGCACCCCGCAGATGGATATGTGACGGCAAAGGCCGTTGAGTTTACAGTGGAGGACACCGGGAAAATTCAGCATGTCATTATGGAGGATGATATCACAAAAATAGAAATTTCCAAGGTGGATATTACGACTGGGGAAGAAGTGGAGGGGGCCAGGCTGCAGGTGGCAGATGTGGAAGGGACTGTCATTGATGAATGGACGTCCGGGAAGGAACCCCATAAAATCACCAACCTGACGGTAGGCCAGACATACCGGCTGACGGAGACGCACCCTGCAGATGGATATGTGACGGCAAAGACCATTGAGTTTACAGTGGAGGACACCGGGGAAATTCAGCATGTCATTATGGAGGATGATATCACAAAAATAGAAATTTCCAAGGTGGATATCACCACCGGAGAAGAAGTGGAAGGGGCCAGGCTGCAGGTGGCAGACGTGGAAGGGACTGTCATTGATGAATGGACGTCCGGGAAAGAACCCCATAAAATCACCAACCTGACGGTAGGCCAGACATACCGGCTGACGGAGACGCACCCTGCAGATGGATATGTGACGGCAAGGACCATTGAGTTTAGAGTGGAGGACACGGGGGAAATTCAGCATGTCAGGATGGAGGACGATATCACGAAGGTGGAAATTTTCAAACGGGATATAGACAGTCAAAAAGCGGTGTCCGGGGCAGTCTTACAAATTATTGATCAGGAAGGAGCCATTATAGAAGAATGGGTCAGTGGGGAAAAGCCGCAGATGATAGAGAAACTTACTGCAGAGGAAACTTATATTCTGCATGAAAAAACAGCTCCGAAAGGATATTTGACGGCTGAAGATGTGGTTTTTACGGTATCGGATACCGGAGAAATCCAGACTGTGGCAATCGAAGATGAGCTGGCAGTGATCAGTCTGGAAGTTGCAAAAACCACAATTCGGAGGACTCAGACAGGAGATACTTATAAATATACAATTACCAAATTGAAAAATTCTTCCAATACAGCTTTGGAGAATTTTACTTGTACCGATTATCTGCCAAATCAGGTGATGATACAAGAACTACATACGGGGACATTTACCGATGAACTGGAATACACAATTTCTTACCAGACTAGTTTTTCTAAAGAGTGGCATGTCCTGGCCGAGGGTTTGAACTCTGTGGCAGATCATATTGTATCTTTTACAGAAATTCCTCTTAAAGCAGAGGAGCAGGTGACGGCTTACCGGTATGAATTTGGCACTGCTCCGGCAGGTTTTCAGATTGGAGAAAAGTCCCCTGTTTATTTTACGACAGTAAAAGACGGTGTTGATGTCAATGACGAAATGCTTACGAACATTACTCTTTCCGGGGACTGGAGAGGGGCACATGTTACAGATGAGGATGATACGGTGACATTATTATTTGAAGGGGAGATTGATCTTCACCGCAGCATAGGACGGGTACTTACCGGAGATACGGCGCCGATTATTTTCCTGATATTTTCAGGGGGAATCTCGGTAGTAACTCTTTTGACATTATTTATAAAACAGAGAAAAAAACACAGACAGGACTAGTAGAGAAACAAGCTTCTTATTAGAAATTTTTTTGGACTATAGATGTTCTGAATACCGTCGGTTGGGAAGGGCACAGACGCCTTTGTCGATCGGCGGTAATATGATTGACTGTACACAGAAAATAAAAGAATGTCAATTTAGGCAAAAACAGAAGAATAAAAAAACTTGATTGCAGAAACAATTCATACTATAATAAGAAATACGGGTTCATATTGGTTTCTAACAGTTAAAAAATCAGGATTAGAATTGAGGAAACGAAAGCATGAGAGTAATCGCGGGGACAGCCAGAAGGCTGCCGTTGAAAACACTGGAAGGGCCGGAAACCAGGCCCACAACAGACAGAATTAAAGAAACTCTTTTTAATATACTTCAGGCAGATGTGGGGGGAAGCCGTTTTTTGGACCTTTTTTCCGGAAGCGGGGCCATTGGGATTGAAGCATTAAGCCGTGGGGCCAGAGAATGTGTTTTTGTGGAAAAAAACAGGAAAGCGGCGGAATGTATCCGGGAGAACCTGGCTTTTACCAATCTTAAGGAATCAGCGGAATTGATGGAATGTGATGTGCTTACGGCAATCCGCAGACTGGATGAATCGGGGAGCGAGGTTTTTGACCTTATTTTCCTGGATCCACCTTACAGGCAGGGGCTGGAAAAGGAAGTGATTCTTCATTTGGTACATTCCAGGCTGGTGGACGATATGACGACGATCATTGTGGAAGCGGCTCTGGACACGGATTTTTCCTGGATAGAAGACACGATTTTTACTGTAATCCGTGAGAAAAAGTACAAGACCAATAAGCATGTGTTTATTACCATGAAGGAACTGTAGGGAGGGGCACTGTATGAAAACAGCTGTTTATCCGGGGAGCTTTGACCCGGTGACCCTTGGACATTTGGATATCATTGAACGTTCTTCGAGGATTGTAGATGAGCTGGTGGTCGGTGTTCTCAATAACAGCTCAAAAAATCCGTTGTTTTCTGTGGAAGAACGTGTTAATATGTTAAAGGAAGTGACTTCACATCTTTCCAATGTAAGAATTGAATCGTTTGACGGTCTTTTGGTGGACTTTGCCGTCAGATGCCATGCGAATGTGGTAGTCCGTGGTCTGCGTGCCATTACAGATTTTGAATATGAACTGCAGATGTCCCAGACAAACAGGATTATGTGCCCGAAATTGGATACCATATTCCTGACCACCGATTTAAAATATGCTTATTTAAGTTCCAGCATTGTCCGCGAAGTGGCATATTATGGCGGAGATATTTCTGCTTTTGTTCCGGCCGCCATTATAGAGCGGGTGCTTGAGAAATTTATATAAGAAAACTCTTTTGGAGGAGCTGAAAGATGAGCAGGATTGAACAGTTGATAAGTGAAATTGAAGAATACATAGACGGCTGTAAACCTCAGGCATTTACCAATAGTAAAAAGATCATTGTGGATAAGGACGAGATGGAGGAACTGCTGGTGGAGCTTCGCCTGCGGACCCCGGATGAAATAAAAAAATACCAAAAGATTATCAGCAATAAAGAAGCCATTATAAGTTCTGCCCAGGAAGAAGCTGACGGGATTTTGGGAAGGGCACGGGCTGAGGCAGAAAAGTTGCTTTCTGACGCAAAAGAAACAGCGGAGCAGACATTGTCCGAGGCGGAAAAAAGCAAGGAAGAGATGCTTAGCGACCATGAAATTATCCAACAGGCATACCAGCAGGCCAGTGACCTTATGGAACAGACAAATGCCCAGGCGCAGCAGCTGGCGGAACAGGCCAGCGCCCAGGCACAGCAAATGGTGGAACAGGCCAGCGCCCAGGCACAGCAGCTGGTCAATGACGCGGTCAGTGATTCGGATAATATCCGTGAGGGAGCTATCCGCTATACGGATAATATGCTAAAGAGCCTTCAGTCTATTATCAGTTATACCATAGAGCAGACAGAGGGAAAATATGTGACGATGTTGGAAACACTTCGGTCTTCTTACGAAACAGTAAGCGGAAATCGCAGCGAGCTTCAGGTGCCGACGGCCCAGGGGGTACAGGAACCCCAGACGACAGAGCCGGAAGTCAGGAAAGAGAAAAGCAGCGGCGGTTTAAATGCAGATATGCTGGGATGAGAAAAATCAGGCGGAGATGCCAGAGAGGCATCTCCGTTTTCTTTTACCGTACAGAATTTAGAGGCAGGAGGCGAGCAGTATGACGAGTCCGAAGGTTAGAACTGCCTGGGCAAGTTTCCAGAAAAGGTATCGTCGTCCGGAAAAAGGGGTGGATTTTAATACACTGGCAGTCTGAGCGACACCGGACAGTCCCCCGAAAGCAGCAAAGGAAAAACAAAGGGCGATGGTCAGTGGAGAAGACAGGCATGACTGGACAGTAAATGCAATACCGGAAGTCATTTCCAAAAAGCCGGGAATCAGGGAGGACAGAAAAGGGTTTCTGATCCAGGAGCGGAAAAAATAGGACAGCATGGTGAAAAGCATCAAGTATCCGCCAATTTTAGCGACAATCAGGAATCCTTCCATCATGGCCGTTTCAAAATTCAGGAAAATCTGGAGTGGTTTATTTTCTTTTGTGGGAATGGCAGAAATCCTGCGGGCGACCTTTCCTTCCCGAAGCCTGAGAGGCAGCCAAAAAAGGACAGGGGGAAGATAGAGGGCCGCTAAAAAGGGAAGTGCCTTTGTGAGAGAAAGCCGGAGCATCCCAAAACAGAGGAACCCTGTCAAAAACATGGGGCTTGGCATGCAGCAAAGGAGCAGAAGCCTTGTTCCTTCTTTTTCTGTGATTCCTCCGCTTTTCCATAAATCAGCAACTGTTTTGGCTCCCATGGGATAACCGCAGAACCATCCTGTCACCAGGGTTAACGGAGCCGGAGGTAAATGATATACCAGTTCGCTGGAAATCAGGTAGCTGGAAAGAATCATACATGGAAGAAGTGTGGGCAGGACTGTACAGTACCAAAGGGACAAACCGGCAGCAGCGCCTGCCACGGCCTTTGAGGGTTGAAGGATACAAAGTAAGAAAAGACAAAGAGTACAAAAGGGAAACAGAAGCTTTTTCATGGAAATCCTCTGTCCATTGTTTTTTTAAGTGTATGAAGAAGTGGGAAAAGGTATACCTCCAGGGTGGCCAGGCAGCAAGATAAATGTATATGAATGTATCGTCAGGTACTAAATAGAACAAAATGCGCATATTGGTTTATAAAAATGGAACCGGAGTGTGCCATGAAGAGACGTGACAGTCTGGTTTTTTCCTGTGTGGTAGTAATTTTTCTCGGGATTTTGCTGGTTGTGATGCTGCATTACTTGCTGGGTAATCCTTTTTACTATCAGCTGGGAGAATATACAATGGAAGAAGAGGGGTTTCGCGCCATGGCCTTCGGGGATAAAAATCTGGAGGCTCTTTCTTCCATGTCGAAGGAGCATGGGATTCGTTTTGGAGAAGCTGTTTGTGCATTTATGGTGGAGGAAGAATATGATTTGACAGAGAAAAAGCCGGAGCAGCTTACTTTCCGGAAGTGGAATGTTTTGAAAGACGCGATGACAAAACAGAAACCGGTGGAATTTACCAAGCTATCAAAAGCTTATGAAACTGTTTTGGCGGATGCGATTTATTTTCCTATTCCACAGGGAGACAGCGCAGAGTCAGGGAATTACGCTTATGAAAATTCCTGGGGGGCAGAACGCACATATGGCGGCGAGCGGAGCCATGAAGGGACAGACCTCATGGGCGGGGGAAATGACAGAGGATTTTTTCCGGTGGTCAGTGTCAGTGACGGGGTTGTGGAACATGTGGGATGGCTGGAACTTGGCGGCTGGCGCATTGGTATCCGTGCTCCTGGCGGAGCATATTTTTATTATGCCCATTTAAGCAGCTATGACCATGAATTTACAGTTGGGGAAAAAATCAGTGCCGGGGAACTTTTAGGTTTTATGGGAGATTCCGGGTACAGTAAAGTGCCTGGTGCTGTGGGAAATTTTGCGGTACATCTGCACTTTGGAATTTATATACGGACAGATCATTATGAGGAGTTATCGGTGAACCCTTATTGGATTCTCCGGTTTCTGGAAAACAAAAAAGTAAAATATGCGTATTAGTTTCCTATTTGTGAAGAAATATGATATACTCAAATAGGGAGTAATTTTGCAGCACAGGAGTGAGAACTATGAGAATCGAATTATGGCGGGAAACTCTCGCCCCTTACCATCTGGCGGTTCAGGAGCTGGTGGTTAAATTTAATCATATCATTAAAGAGTGTCGGGAGTCCGGCAATTATTCCCCCATTGAGGCAGTCAACGGAAGGGTAAAACGGATCTCCAGTATTTTGGAGAAAGCCCAAAGAAAAGGAATCCCTTTGGATAAGTTTACGGAGCAAATGGACGATATCGCCGGAATTCGGATTATCTGCCAGTTTGTTGAAGACATTGATACGGTAGTACGGCTGATCAGGAGCCGGCGGGACATGGAAGTTGTCAGTGAAAGGGATTATATCAATCATACAAAGGAAAGTGGCTACCGCAGTTACCATATCAATGTACTTTATGAAGTCTTTACCATGAGCGGAAGCCATGAAATACAGGTGGAGATACAGATCCGTACCATGGCGATGAATTTCTGGGCGACCATTGAGCACTCTCTCCGTTACAAATATAAAGAAGAGCTTCCCGAGCTTTTGGCAAAAAGGCTTTCTACGGCTGCAGAAGCTGTGCTTGCTTTGGATTGTGAAATGTCGGCCATCAGGGATGAAATTGTGGATGCCCAGAGGCTTTTTCAGGAGAAGGCAGCCGTGGTGGCAGATATCCTCAATAACCTTCAGAACCTTTATAGTGGGGAGGCCGGGTACGAGGACGCCATGCTCAACATTCAAAACGAATTTTACGAAGTCTACCATAACGGTTCCCTGGAAGAACTGGAAGATTTCGGGCGGAGGCTGGATAAGCTGGCTGCCGTCCGAAAGGTTCAGGGATTGCATACTTTTACAGAATAAAAGCGGAGAGAAACATGGAACTGCCTGTACGTTACCTGGAAGCTATGGAAAACTTTCTGGGACAAGAGGACTACGAAAACTACAAAAGGTGTATGGAAGAAAAAGGGGTCCGTGGTTTAAGGTTCAATCCACTTAAAGTGCTGCCTGAGAGACGGGCAGCAATTTTGCATACCATTTTTTCGGAAGAACCGGAAGCAGTGCCATGGTCACAAAAAGATGGATATTATTACGGTGAACAGGAATTTCCCGCAAAACATCCATATTATTATGGGGGACTTTATTATTTACAGGAGCCCAGCGCCATGGCGCCGGGAGCTTTGCTTCCCATAGAGCCGGGGAATAAAGTGTTGGATCTTTGTGCTGCTCCGGGCGGAAAGAGTACTCAGATCGGGGGGAGGCTTGCCGGAAAGGGTTTTTTATTATCCAATGATATCAGTGCTTCCAGGACAAAAGGGCTTTTGAAAAACCTGGAACTCTTTGGGATTGGAAACTGCCTTGTAACCAGCGAAGAGCCAAAACGGCTGGCAGACTGTTTTCCTGAATATTTTGACAGGATTTTAGTGGATGCACCTTGTTCCGGGGAAGGCATGTTTCGCAGAGAGCCGTCCATGGTTGCCGAATGGAGCATGCGGGGGCCGGAATATTATGCGCCGCTTCAGAGGAAACTGCTTTCTCTGGCCTGGCGGATGTTAAAGCCCGGCGGATATTTGCTGTATTCCACCTGTACCTTTTCCGAAATGGAAGACGAGGAAAATGTCTCCTGGCTGTTAAAAGAAACCCCTGACGCAGAACAAGTTGTTTTGAAGGCTGATTATGGTTTTACCGTGGGAAGAGATAAAGCTTCTGTCCGTCTGTTTCCCTGGAAAGTCAGGGGAGAAGGACATTTTGCCGCCTTACTCCGAAAGAAGGGGACGGGGGATTTTCTTCCTTTTAAAGGGGAAGAAATCAAAGAGCGGAAAAGGAATAATGAGGCTTTTTTAAAGAAGCAGGCGGCCTTTGCACAGTTCCGTGAAAAAATACAGGCTCCTATGGAAGAACGTGGGTTTTACTGGGAGCGGCAGGGAGAGCTTTACCTTTTGCCCTTTTCTCCAGAGGCGCTTCCACCCCTCAGGTTCTTGCGGACGGGACTTCACCTTGGGACTGTGAAAAAGGAGCGGTTTGAACCGTCCCAGGCTCTTGCCATGTACTTGAAGAAAGAAGAGTTTTCTGCCACCGTGGATTTTTCTTCGGTGGATGTTCGGACGGTTAAATATTTGAAGGGAGAGACGGTGGAGGCAAAAGAGGGAGAATGTACCGGGGAAGACGGGTGGTGCCTGGTCTGTACAGACGGCTGGCCCTTAGGTTTTGCCAAGCGAAACGGCGGGATCCTGAAAAATAAGTATTATCCCGGATGGAGATGGAAATGATTCAGACATCAGAAAAGATAAAGATACCAAAGACAATAAAAACGGTGATTTTTGATTTAGACGGAACGTTAGTGGATTCCATGAGTATGTGGAAGGACATTGACGTTGCATTTCTGGGAAAGTTCGGGATTACTCTTCCGGACAGACTTCAGGAGGACATTGAAGGAAAAAGCTTTTCAGAGACAGCCATTTATTTTAAAGAGCGGTTCCATATTCCCATGAGCCTTTCGGAGATTAAGGACTGCTGGAACGAGATGGCCATGTACCAGTATAGCCATGTGATACCTTTAAAGCCGGGAGTTCGGGAATTTCTGGACTATTTGAAGAAAAAGGGGATTTCCATGGGAATTGCCACCAGCAATTCCAGGGAGCTTGTCACTGCCGTGACAAAAGCCCTTGATATTTCCGATTATTTTTCTGCTGTCACAGTGGGCTGTCAGGTGGAAAAGGGGAAGCCGGCGCCGGATGTATACTTGTTTGCTGCCGGACTTTTGGAGGCAAATCCTGGGGAATGTCTTGTTTTTGAGGATGTCCCTGCCGGAATTTTGGCCGGAAAGAGGGCAGGGATGACGGTATGGGCTGTGGAAGATGCGTATTCTGCAGGGATGAGAGCTGAAAAGGAAAAACTTGCAGATGCATTTATCAGTTCCTACGGGGAAATTGACCTTAAAGAATGAGTTAATGGGGGAATCATTTGTGGACAACACCAGGGGAGAGTTTCTTCCTGTCTGTATGGCAGATATGAAGCGGCGGGGCTGGAAGCAGCCGGATTTTATATACGTTACCGGGGATGCTTATGTGGATCATCCTTCCTTCGGCCCGGCTATCATCAGCCGCCTTTTAGAATCCAGGGGTTATAAAGTGGCTATGGTTCCTCAGCCGGATTGGAAAGACGAAAAAAGCATACAGACATTTGGGCCGCCAAAACTCGCATTTTTAGTCAGTAGCGGAAATATGGATTCCATGGTAAACCATTATTCTGTGTCCAAAAGGCGGAGGGATACGGATGCCTATACCCCGGGCGGCGTGATGGGAAAACGGCCTGATTATGCAGTGACGGTGTACTGCAACCTGATTCGCAAAGTGTATAAACAGGTTCCCATCATTATCGGGGGCATTGAAGCAAGCCTCAGAAGGCTTTCCCACTATGATTACTGGTCGGATCAGGTGAAGCGCTCTGTCCTCATGGATTCCCAGTCAGATCTTTTAAGCTATGGGATGGGAGAACATTCCATAGTGGAGATTGCAGAAGCGCTGGAAGCAGGGATTCCTGTTTCGGATATCACGTATGTGGCGGGGACTGCTTACAGGACGAAAACCCTGGACGAACCTTTTGACGGAGAGATTCTTCCCGACTATGATACGGTAAAAGAAAATAAAAAAGCTTATGCAAAAAGTTTCCTGATCCAGTACAAAAATACAGACCCCATCAGTGGAAAACGGCTGGCAGAAGGGTATGGAAGCCGCGGTTATGTGGTGCAAAATCCACCGGCTATGCCTCTTTCAGAAGAAGAAATGGATGATGTTTATGCCCTCCCTTATATGCGTACATGGCATCCCATGTATGAGGCGGAGGGTGGGATTCCTGCCTTTTCGGAAATCAAATTCAGCCTCGTAAGCAACCGGGGCTGCTTTGGAAGCTGCAATTTTTGTGCTCTTACCTTCCATCAGGGAAGGATTGTCCAGGCACGAAGCCACGATTCCATCATAAAAGAAGCAGAGCTTTTAACAGGACTTCCCGATTTTAAGGGCTATATCCATGACGTGGGAGGGCCTACGGCAAATTTTAGAGGACCCTCCTGTGAGAAGCAAAAGAGGGTGGGAACCTGTCTGCACAGGCAGTGCCTGTTTCCATCCCCGTGCCCAAATCTGAAGGCAGACCATCAGGACTATCTGAAACTTTTAAGGAAACTTCGGGCAGTTCCAGGTGTGAAGCGGGTCTTTATCCGGTCCGGTATCCGTTTTGATTACGTGATGGCAGATCAGGACGATACATTTTTTTGGGAACTTTGCGCATATCATATCAGCGGCCAGTTGAAGGTGGCCCCCGAACATCTCTCTCCGGAAGTTTTAAAGAGGATGGGAAAACCGGACAGTCACGTCTATCTGGCATTTGTGGAAAAATTTAAAAGAATAAATGAGCAGTTGGGAAAAAAACAGTACCTGGTTCCTTACCTGATGTCCTCCCATCCGGGATGTACCATGAAGGACGCCGTTCTTTTGGCGGAATATCTGCGGGACACGGGACATATGCCGGAACAGGTGCAGGATTTTTATCCGACACCGTCTACATTGTCCACTTGTATGTATTATACCGGTCTGGATCCCAGAACCATGAAACAAGTCTATGTGCCCAGAAATCCCCATGAGAAAGCCATGCAGAGGGCATTAATCCAGTACCGCGTACCAGGCAACAGGAAACTGGTGGAGGAAGCCCTCATTTTGGCGGGGCGCACAGATTTGATTGGCTATGGAAAACAATGTTTGATTCGGCCGGAACAGGGAAACAGACAGGCAAAAATCAGGCAGGACGAAAACAGGACGGGCGGCAGGAAGCAGGTATCGGGACGGAACGGAACTAATGCGGTACAGAAAGGAGAAACAAGGGCCGTTAACAAGAAAAAAGTAACCATAAGGAACCGACATCCCAAGAAAAAAATGTAAGGAGGCGTGTTTATGGAACTGATTTTTTTAGGTGCAGATCATGAAGTAACGGGAAGCTGCCATATGGTAAAGGCGGCAGGAAAGAATTTTTTGATTGACTGTGGTATGGAACAGGGAGAAGACATTTATGAAAACCAGGAGATTCCTGTCCAGTCTTCGGAAATCGACGCCGTATTTTTAACCCATGCCCATATTGACCATTCTGGTCTTTTACCGCTCCTTTATGCCCAGGGTTTCCGCGGGGAGGTTTATGCCACCAGAGCCACCTGTGATTTGTGCCAGATCATGCTTCGTGACAGTGCCCATATTCAGGAATTTGAGGCAGAATGGAGAAACAGGAAAGCGAAACGGTCCGGTGGCCCCGAATATGTGCCGCTTTATACCATGGAAGATGCGGAAGGACTTCTGAAACACCTGGTTCCCTGTGAGTACGATGAGGAAGTTTCTGTCTGTGATGGTATCCGGTTGCGTTTTACCGATGTGGGGCATCTGTTGGGTTCCGCCAGTATTGAAATCTGGATGACGGAAGAAGAAGAAACCAGGAAGCTGGTATTTTCCGGAGATGTGGGAAACAGGTTCCAGCCGTTGATCAAGCGTCCCCATTACCTGGAAATGGCCGATTACGTGGTGATGGAATCCACTTATGGAAACCGTCTGCACAGTGAAGAACGGGTGGATTATGTAAAAGAGCTTACAGCGGTGATTCAGAGAACCTTTGACCGGGGCGGAAATGTGGTGATTCCTGTCTTTGCTGTGGGACGTACCCAGGAGCTGCTTTATTATCTGCGGAAAATTAAAGAAGACCGGATGGTGAAGGGCCATGAAGGTTTCAAGGTTTATGTGGACAGCCCGCTGGCTGTGGAAGCGACCAATATTTTCAATAAACATAAATACAACTGCTTTGGAAAAGAAGCCATGGAGCTTTTAAACAAGGGAATCGATCCCATTAAGTTTGACGGGCTGACTTTGTCGGTGACAAGCGATGATTCCAAAATGATTAATTTTAATGAGGAACCGAAGGTGATTTTGTCGGCTTCCGGTATGTGCGAAGCCGGGCGCATCCGCCACCACTTAAAGCATAATTTGTGGCGGCCGGAATCCACCGTACTTTTTGTGGGATATCAGTCAAAGGGAACCCTGGGCCGGTCCATCCTGGAAGGCGCAAAGGTGGTGCGGCTCTTTGGAGAAACCATTGAGGTGAAAGCGGAAATTAAAAAGCTTGACGGCATCAGCGGACACGCAGATAAAATAGGGCTTCTGGCCTGGATTAATGCTTTCTGGCCGAAACCGCTGAAAGTCTTCGTGGTTCATGGAGAAGACCATGTATGTGATGAGTTTGCCGAATGTCTGAAAAAGGAACACGGGTTTGAGACAGCGGCGCCTTTCAGTGGTTCTGTCTATGATATGAAAGCAGATACCTGGGTGACGGAAAAAGCGCCTGTGCCCATCAAGCATGAGAAAGCTGCCGCGAAGAAGGCAAGCCTCGTATTTGAGCGTCTGCTGGCAGCCGGAGAGCGCCTGTTGGCAATCATCCGCCGGAGCGAAGGCGGGGCCAATAAAGACCTGGCCAGGATGGCGGATCAGATTCACATGTTATGCGATAAATGGGAGAGATGAGAAAGACAATGGAAAAGGGAATTTACGGTTATGGAAAGAAAAAACTTATGCGCCAGTGCTTCCTGTGTGCGATCTGTCTGGTACTGTCTTTTGGGGCGGTACTGATCGGATATCTGGCCACCGGGAAACGAACCAGCATCTGGACCATTGGCGCAGTTTTTCCGGTGATTCCGGCTGCCACTTTTCTGGTAAATATTGTGGCCAGATGTAAAGGGCTTCCCCTCAAAAAAGAGGAATATAAGCGGTTTGCAGAAGTGGCAGGAGGACAAGTGACTGCCTGTGATATGATTCTCACAGCCAACCAGAAACTGGTGCCCATACAAGCCAGTGTTTTTCATGAAATGGGGATTGCCGCCTATACCACATCGAAAAAACTGGATATCAAGGAAACAGAACGGGATGTCAACGGCCTTTTGAAAAGTGTGGGAATTTATTCAAAAATTCAGATTTTTACAGATTATGAAGCATTTCTGAAACGGGTCAAAGGGCTAAAAACACCGGCATCCCCTGAGGAACAGGAAGCTTTTGAAAAAAAACGGCAGGATCTTTTGGTTTATTCCATGTAATATCTGCAGCCGGACGGAGGAGGAATGTCCATGAGGGAGCTTCATGTCAAAGAAGAGGAAGCCGGACAGAGGCTGGACAAGTATCTACAGAAATATATGGCGGAGGCGCCGAAAAGCTTTTTTTACAAAATGCTCCGAAAGAAAAACATCACCTGTAATAAAAAAAAATGCGACGGGAGCGAACGGCTGAAAGAGGGAGACTGTATCCAGCTCTTTCTCTCCGATGAAACCATTGAGGGGTTCAGAAGGAAGAGTCAGGACAGGAAGTCTTTTCCTGTGACGAAACTGGACATTTTATATGAAGATTCCCAGGTGCTTCTTATTAATAAGCCGGCTGGTATGCTTGCCCAGAAGGCAGGGGAGGGGGATGTTTCCCTGGTGGAATACCTTCCGGGTTATCTCCTTGCCACAGGGGCTGTTACGGAAGAATCTCTCCGCAGTTTCCGCCCTTCTGTCTGTAACCGCCTGGACCGGAATACCAGCGGTTTAATTACCGCAGGGAAGACTCCGGCCGCCCTCAGGGAGCTGTCGTCATTGTTTAAGGATCGGACAGCCCGCAAATATTATCTGTGCCTGGTAAAAGGAAAAGTGGAAAAGGAGGGCCGCCTTTTGGGGTGGCTCTTCAAAAATGAGAAGACCAACCAGGTGATGGTCTGCCCTGCCCCCCGAAAAGGCGCTTCTGAAATTTGTACGGTCTGTACCCCGATAGCGGGAAAAGAGAATCTTACACTTCTCAAAGTAGAACTGATTACCGGAAAAAGCCACCAGATACGCGCCCACTTATCGTCCGTGGGGCATCCGGTCATTGGCGACAGAAAGTATGGGGATGAAAATCTGAACCGGCAGTACAGGGAAAAATATGGCCTTTCTTATCAGTTTCTCCATGCCTGGCAGATGGAATTTCCGAAACTGTCCGGCCCCCTTGCAGGACTTTCAGAAAAGACGGTGGAAGCGCCTCTTCCAAAACTTTTAAAAGAGATTCTGGAGGAGGAAATATTAAAAAGAAAGGACGGAAGGGGCTATGGCAACCTGGGGTTCCAGGGGTCTTCGGGGTTCAACTCTGGAGGAACTCATCAACCATACAAATGAAAAATACCGGGACAGCGGGCTGGCTTTGATTCAAAAAATTCCGACGCCCATTAAACCCATCAACATTGATAAAGAAAGTCGTCACATCACTCTGGCCTATTTTGACCAGAAAAGTACGGTAGACTATATTGGGGCAGTCCAGGGGATTCCTGTCTGCTTTGATGCAAAGGAATGTGTCTCTGCCACATTCCCCCTTCAGAACATCCATGAGCATCAGATGGATTTTATGGAAGCCTTTGAAAAACAGGGAGGCGTTTCCTTTATTATTCTTTATTTTACAGGGTTGGACGAACTTTATTACGTGCCTTTCCGCCACCTCCTTTTTTACTGGACCCGCGGAAAAAACGGGGGAAGAAAGAGTTTTACTTACGGGGAGTTGGACAAGGAGTTCCAGATTCCTTTGCGGCATGGGGCATATGTCCATTACCTGGAGATGTTGCAGAAGGATTTGAACCAGAGATTGGAATAGACGGGGAGAAAAAAGAAATTGACAGATAAAAGTGAATCAATTATAATGGTTTTCGTATGATGACTAATTACCACGTTACTATATGAAAGTGCTAAGAGGATAATTCCATGAAACAACTGCTTCATACCCCGGAAGGTGTCCGGGATATTTATAATTCGGAATACGCAAAAAAACTGGTGGTGGAAAGTCGCATCAGGGAGACGCTTCAGTCTTATGGCTACAGCGAACTTCAGACGCCTTCTTTTGAATTTTTTGATATTTTCAACAAAGAACGGGGAAGTGTGGCTTCCAGGGAGATGTATAAATTTTTCGACAGAGAAGGGAATACTCTGGTGCTCCGTCCCGATATGACGCCTCCTGTGGCCAGGTGTGCGGCAAAATATTTTATGGAGGAACCTTTTTCCATCCGCCTTTCTTATCTGGCAAATACTTTTATTAATCATTCCAGTTACCAGGGCAGATTAAAAGAGGCTACCGTACAGGGGGCGGAACTGATGGGTGACGATTCCAGCAGTGCAGATGGGGAAATGGTTGCTCTCACGGTGGAATGTCTCCTGGCGGCAGGACTCAAAGATTTCCAGGTGGATGTGGGGCAGGTGGAATTTTTTAACGGCCTGGTGGAAGAAGCCGGGCTGGATGCAGAGACAGAAGCCCATTTGAGGGAATTAATTGAAGAAAAAAATTTTTTCGGTGTGGAAGAGCTTGTTTCAGGGCAGAACCTGGACAGGCGAATCGGAGAAATTTTTCTTAAACTGCCGGAGCTTTTTGGGTCGGTGAAACTTTTGGAGACAGCAAAAGAACTGGCGTTAAATCCCCGTATGGAGGCGGCAGTGAGGCGGCTGGAAAATCTCTGGAGGATTTTAAAGCTTTACGGTTTGTCCGATTACGTTTCCTTTGATCTTGGAATGTTGGGAAAGTTTCAGTATTATACGGGGATTATTTTCCGCGGCGTCACCTTCGGTATGGGGGAGCCTGTGGTATCGGGAGGGCGTTATGACGGCCTCATGCGCCAGTTTGGAAAAGATGCGCCGGCCGTAGGGTTTTCCATTTCCATCGACGGCCTCATGTCTGCCCTTTCCAGACAGAAAATCCCGGTAAGGACGTCGGGAACAGACGGAATCCTTCTGTATGACAGGACAAGAGAGGAAACGGCCATCCCCCTGGCAGTCCGTTTCCGCAAGGATGGAAAAAAGCTTCAGATGATCCGAAAAAAGGAGGGGGAAACGCTGTCGGCATATAGGACTTATGCAGACAGAAACCATGTGGACACCCTTTATTATCTTTCCGGGAAACCGGATGAGTTTTTTATCTGGGAAAAAGGTTCAAACGCAGCTGCAAAGGCAGACTTGCCGGAGCTTAAGGAGGATACGCCATGAGATATTTGACAATAGCGCTGGCCAAAGGGCGGATGGCCAGGAAATCCATGGAGCTTTTTGAAGCCATCGGTATCCCTTGTGAGGAAATGAAAGAGGAAGGGACAAGGAAGTTAATTTTTGTCAACGAAGACCTTAAGGTTCGTTTTTTTCTGGCAAAAGCCAATGATGTGCCTACTTATGTGGAATATGGGGTGGCAGATCTGGGAATCGTGGGAAAGGATACCCTTCTGGAAGAGGGGCGCCGCCTGTATGAAGTACTGGATCTTGGAATCGGTAAATGCCGTATGTGCGTCTGCGGCCCTAAGGAGGCGGAGGATAAACTTTCCCATCATGAACTCATTCGGGTTGCCACGAAATATCCCGGTATCGCGAAGGATTACTTTTATAATAAGAAGCATCAGACAGTGGAAATCATTAAGTTGAATGGTTCCATTGAGTTGGCTCCCATTGTGGGGCTTTCAGAAGTGATTGTGGATATTGTGGAGACAGGCTCCACCCTTCGGGAAAATGGGTTGGAGGTATTGGAAGAAATTGTGCCTCTTTCCGCCAGGATGGTGGTGAACCAGGTCAGCATGAAAATAGAACATGAGCGCATTAGCAAAATAATCAGCAGCATGCGGTCATTGCTTACAGGGAACGGAGGAAAAACCATATGAACATCATAAAGCTGGAAGAAGAATCGAAACGGAACCTTCTGGAGCTTTTGCTGAAACGGAGCCCTTCCCAGTACGGGACTTACACGGATACGGTAAATGAGATTGTGGAAAACGTCAGGAAAAACGGAGACGCAGCGTTATTTGCCTATACAGAGAGATTTGACGGCTGTATCGTAGCGAAAGAAAATGTACTGGTGACAGAGGAAGAGATTGACGCAGCTTATGGGCAGGTGGATGAAGAGCTTTTAGGCGTAATCCGAAAAGCCCTTGTGAATATCCGGGCTTTTCATGAAAAGCAGCGCCGTTACAGTTGGTTTGATTCCTCTGAAGAGGGGATTTTGCTGGGCCAGAAGTTTACCCCTTTAAGTAAAGTGGGTGTTTACGTACCTGGTAGCAAAGCAGTATATCCATCGTCAGTACTTATGAATATTGTACCGGCCAAAGTGGCCGGAGTGAGGGAGATCGTCATGACAACTCCGCCGGACAGGGACGGGAAATTGAATCCGGCAGTGCTGGTGGCGGCAAAAGAAGCGGGGGTGGATCGGATTTATAAGGCCGGTGGAGCCCAGGCCATTGCATCCCTTGCTTTTGGGACAGAATCCATTCCAAAAGTGGATAAGATCGTCGGCCCCGGAAATATTTTTGTGGCCCTTGCAAAAAAGGCAGTGTTTGGTTTTGTAAGTATTGATTCCATTGCAGGCCCCAGTGAAATCCTGGTTTTGGCAGATGAGACAGCAAATCCCCGCTATGTGGCGGCGGATTTGCTTTCCCAGGCGGAGCATGATGAGATGGCTTCCGCAATTTTGGTGACAACCTCCGAATCCCTGGCCCGCAAAGTCAACCAGGAAATCGACGGGTTTTTACAGCAGCTTCCCCGCCGTGAGATCATCGAAAAGTCTTTGGATAGTTATGGGTATATCCTTTTAGCCGACAATCTGGAAGAAGCCATTTCGGCGGCAAACGATATTGCCTCAGAACACTTGGAGATTATGACAAAAGATGCCTTTACTGTTATGACAAAAATTCGGAATGCGGGGGCTATTTTTATAGGGGAACACAGCTGCGAGCCTTTGGGGGATTACTTTGCAGGGCCGAACCATGTGCTTCCCACCAACGGGACAGCGAAGTTTTTCTCCCCCCTTGGCGTGGATGATTTTGTAAAGAAATCCAGTATTATTTCCTATTCCAGGGAAGCACTGGAGCCAATCCATGAAGACATTATACGTTTTGCGGCCCAGGAAGGGTTGACTGCCCATGGAAATGCTGTCAAAGTAAGATTCGAGTAAATGAAAATTAAGTTCAAACAGGAGGCTTTCATGGAACGGACTGCGAAAATTGAGCGGAAAACAAAAGAAACGTCAATTCAGATGACTTTGAATCTGGACGGGACAGGAAAAAGCAGGGTCGATACGGGAATCGGGTTCCTGGATCATATGCTGACACTTTTTGCGAAGCATGGGTTTTTTGATCTGGAAGTGACAGTAAAAGGTGATTTGGAGGTGGACACCCATCATTCCATTGAAGATACGGGAATTGTACTGGGACAGGCGATTCTTGGGGCAGTGGGAGATAAAAAGGGAATCCGTCGTTATGGTTCCTGTATGCTGCCCATGGATGAAGTGTTGATGGTCTGCGCCCTGGATCTTTCGGGACGTCCCTACTTTGTTTACGACGCGGAGCTTAAAGCAGAACGGGTGGGTGCCCTGGAGACAGAAATGATACGGGAGTTTTTTTACGCTGTTTCCTATTCGGCGGCCATGAACCTCCATATAAAAGAAATTCACGGCGAAAACACCCATCACATTATCGAAGCTATGTTTAAAGCCTTTGGCAGGGCACTTGATATGGCAACAATGACTGACGGAAGAATCGATGGAATCCTTTCCACAAAGGGCTCTTTATAAAAACAGGTTGCGAGGATATAGAGATGACAGAGACAAAAAAATTGGGGGCCTGGCTGCCTCTTCTTAAAACAGCCGGAGAGCAGGGAATACTGTTTGATAATGGCGGTGCAGATTTTTTGATGGCGGAAGACTTGTCCACAAACGACAGGGAGCATGAAGAGAGCATCGGTTTATTAAAACAGATCATCCGCGGTTCGGATGCGCCATTTATGGCCGGGGGACAGGTAAAACGGGTGGAGGATGTAAAAAAATATTTGTATGCCGGAGCAAAAATCGTATACCTGAAGGCTTCCCAGCCGGAAAATATTGACCTGTTAAAGGAAGTTTCCGACCGGTTTGGAAAAGAAAAGATCGCGGTCTGGCTGGATACATCGGAAAGCCTCAGCCATATGGAAGAATACGATTTACTGGGAGCGGGAAGTTTTCTTGTTTCTGCAAAGGACTTCCGGGGACAGAATTCTTCGTATCCTGTTTATCTGCTTACGGAAGAAAAAACCGAAAAAGAGCTGGCGGCCCTGTTGGCCGCTGCCCACGTGGTGGGGGTAATTCTTACCAAAGACGCAGGGAAATCTTCTTTTATGGAGCTTAAGACAGTCCTGAAGGAAGAAGGCCTGCCGATGGATATTTTGAACTCTTCCGTTTCCTGGAAAGAATTAAAACTTGGCCCGGATGGCCTGGTTCCGGTGATCGTCCAGGACTACCGGACAAATGAAGTATTGATGATGGCTTACATGGATGAACCGGCTTTTAACGAAACACTACGAACCGGAAAGATGTGCTATTACAGCAGGAGCAGAAAAAGCCGGTGGCTGAAGGGAGAGACCTCCGGCCATTTCCAGTATGTGAAATCCCTGCATTTGGACTGCGACAACGATACAATCCTGGCAAAGGTTTTCCAGGTGGGCGCCGCCTGCCATACCGGATCCCGTTCCTGTTTTTTCCAGACACTGGTAAAAAAGGAATATGACGAAACAAATCCTCTCATGGTTTTTGAAAAAGTCTATGGCATTATCAAAGACAGGAAACTTCATCCTAAAGAAGGTTCTTATACAAATTATCTGTTTGACAAAGGCATTGACAAGATTCTGAAAAAGGTGGGGGAAGAGGCCACTGAAATCATCATTGCGGCGAAAAATCCCGATCCGGAAGAAATCATCTATGAGCTTTCTGATTTCCTGTATCATGCCATGGTGCTGATGGCAGAAAAAGGCGTTACCTGGGAAGATATCACAAAGGAACTGGCAAACCGCTAAAAAACTATGACGGCAAAAGGCTTGAATGTCTCCCCGAAATGAAGTAAAATAAAACCATATGATAAATAAAGGGGGAGTGACTTATGGCATGGCAGGAGAAATGCTTAAGTGCGCTTACGGATGCAAAATTGTTTTTATCCACGGCTCATATGGAACGGTTTAAGGAAACATGGAAGGTATTGAAAAAACAGCCTTTTTGTACAAAGGGACTTTGCAAATGCCTGTTTCTTGCGGCATGGGATCAGGAGCACTACCAGTTTTTAAAGGATACGGTGGAAGAGATGATTTCCAGAAAAGACACCGATACATCCTATATGCTGGAAAAAGGGCGCATTGTCCTTGGAAATGTAGCTTTAAGTGAAAGGGAGCTGTTTAAACTTTCCATTGAATTTCTGGAGAAAGAGGGGCAGACACCGGACGAAAGGCTTTTAATCCGGCTTTCCCACCACTGGGTTCCCATCACTGACAATACGCTGGAGATGGGAAGGCTTTTAGATTCCCTGGAATAAGCGGCAGTACATAGAATTATCTGAGAATCCTGCATTGCGGGATTCTTTTTCTGTACAGGATTCCGTGTGGGGTGTTGCGGGTGGAAAGGACTGTAAAATGAAGAAAAACGCTAAATTATTGCTAGTTGAGGATGATATGGAAATCTGCCGTATGCTGGGCAGTTTCCTGGAAACGGAAGATTATGAAGTAGTTTGTGCCGCCGACGGGGAAGAAGCCTTAAGGAAGTTTGAAAAAGGAATTTACAGTCTGGTACTTTTAGACCTCAGACTTCCAAAGCGAAGCGGCCTGGAGGTGCTGCGGATGATCCGAAAAACCAGCACTGTCCCTGTTTTGATTCTTTCTGCAAAAGATACGGATTCAGATAAGACACTGGGGCTTTCCCTGGGGGCTGATGATTATGTGACAAAGCCCTTTTCCGTGACAGAAGTACTGGCACGGATTAAGGCCAATATCAGGAGGAATACGGAATATGCAAATTTTGCCGCTTCGGAGGGGAATAAGTCGGAAGAGGTCCTTACATGGGGAAACCTGACTTTAGATCAGAAGACGTATTCTGTAAAAAAATCCGGGGAAACCGTGAACCTGACGGCAAGGGAATTTGAAATCCTCCGGTTATTTTTAAAGAATCCAAAGAAGGTATATACGAAAGCACAGATTTATACAAAAATCTGGCAGGAAGATTTTCTGGCCGATGAAAATGCCGTCCATGTCCATATCAGCAGGTTAAGGAATAAAATCGAGGAGGAGCCCAGAAATCCACGGTGTATTGTTACAGTATGGGGAATCGGCTACCGACTGGGAGAAGAATTATGAAACGGGCGAAGGAGACGGCAGAGATAGGCTGTGAACTGAAACGGATTCTTGATGAAAACAGTACGGAAAAGCTGATGATTTTTACGGAACGGAGCGAAACAAAAGAACTTTGCGCCCAGATCAATCGGCTTTTGGAGGACAGGCAGCAGCTTAAAGCAGAATTTAAACAAAGGGAACTGTCCATAGCCCAGATGATCTCCAATATTTCCCATGATATCCGGACTCCCATGACAGTGATTTTAGGCTATCTGGAAATGCTGCAACTACAAAAAGACAAACGGCAAGGGCCAGATGAAGTGTCGACGGAAAATGTCTGGGATATGATTGGTAATGTGGAGAAAAAGGCAGTTCAAGTCATGGAACTGATGGAACAGTTTTTCACTTTATCGAGACTTGAGGCAGGGGAAGAACAACTTACGTTCCATCAGCTGGATTTGGGGGAGGCCTGTAGAGAGTGTGTACTGGATTTTTATGAAATCCTGACAGAGCGGCAGTTTCAGGTGGAGATTTCCATTCCCGAAGAAAAACTAATGATTTCGGGGAATGACGCAGCCCTTCGGCGGATCTTGTTTAATCTTTTATCCAACGTACTACGCTATGGCAAAGATGGGAAATACCTGGGCTTTTTTGTGAAAAAAGAACAGGAATTTATCTATGTACAAGTAAAGGACAAGGGAAAAGGCATTGAACCAAAATTCCTTCCCCATATATTTGACCGCCTTTATATGGCCGAAGCGGCCGATGACCAAAAGACATATGGAAATGGGCTGGGACTTTCCATTGCAAAAAGGCTGGCAAAGCATATGGAAGGAGAACTTTCTGTTTCCAGCAGTCCCTATGTGGAAACATGTTTTATCTTGAAATTCCCCGTGGCTTCAGAAACAATATCTGACAGAAATTCGTAAGAACTTTTGCAGGCTTTTGAAAGTTTTGTCTGTTAAAATAGGTTTTGAAAAGGAGGAAATGATCATGGCGTATCTTTTGGAAACCTGCAGCCTTGGAAAAGATATTGGAAAACAGAAAATTATAGAAGATGTGTCGCTCCATGTGAAGAAGGGGGAAATTTACGGCTTTCTCGGACCAAATGGGGCAGGGAAAACGACAATACTGAAACTGGTGACAGGGCTTTGGAAGCCCACAAAAGGAGAAATTTTTCTTTTTGGGAAACAAATGAAAAATGATTTTGGCCATGGTTTAAAACGCATGGGAATCGTCCTGGAGTATCCTGCGTTTTATCAATTTTTGAGCGGGCGGGAGAATCTGGAACTTCACCGGGAATATATGGGGTATTACCGCCATGGAAGCGTGGAGGAAGCCTTGAAACTGGTTTGCCTGGAAGAGATGGCAGACCGTCCGGTGAAAGACTATTCCCTGGGAATGAAAGAGCGGTTAGGAATCGCCAGGGCAGTGCTTTGTAAACCGGAATTCCTGATTTTGGATGAACCTCTCAATGGCCTTGACCCATCCGGAATCCATCAGATCCGGGAACTTATAAGGCGGCTTTGCCAGGAATATGGAACTACGGTTCTCATGTCCAGCCATATTTTGTCGGAAGTGGAAACCACTGCGGATACGGTGGGAATTCTCTGTAAAGGGAAACTGAAAGAGGAGGTTTCCATGAAAGAACTCTCCGAAAAAAGCGCTTCCTTCATAGAAGTTTTAGCAACAGACAGAAAGAGAGCGGCTTTTGTGCTGGAGGAGAAGTTGAATATCCGAAAGTTCCGTATTATGGAAGACGGCCATATCCGCGTGTATGACCAGGGGATTCATGTGGAAAGAATGGTAAAGCATCTGGCCGCCGAAGAAGTCGGGGTTTTATCCATAGGAAGAAAAACGGAGACACTGGAAGAATATTTTATGCAGCTTGTGGGGGAGGACTTGCAATGAAAAAACTGATTTGGCTGGAATGGAAAAAGAATCGTATCGGACGTTATATAAGAAATGCCCTGGTTTTGGCAGTTCTCCTGGCCTTATTTCTGTATGCAATGGCCTTTTTCGGCATCGCGAACGACCCAGAAACAGGGATACCGGATGCGGCGCCCGGTATGTTAAGTATTTCAGCTTCCACCGAATTCTTAACAAACAGCGCCTATTTTGTATTTACCGGAGTAATGCTTGCCTCTTTTGTGGTAAATGCTTATAAAAATGGAATCATGGCTCTGATGTTTACCTATCCGCTCAGCAGGAAAAAAATCCTGTGCTCCCAGATGGCGTCTGTGTGGATTTTTAATTTTGTAGCGCTGGTTATTACAAAACTATTGGTTTATACTTGTCTGTTCTGGGGAGGAAAGATTCATACGGCTTCTGCGTTTCCTCTGGATTTCCATATGGAAAGCATGTCCTTTTATGGTTCTGTTTTTTTCACAGCGGCAGTAGTCACCACCATCGGTTTTTTATCTCTTTTTGCAGGACTTTTCACAAAATCTTCTAAAGTGGCAGTCATTACTTCTTTCCTTCTGATATTTTTGACCCAGGGAAGTCTGGGAGATAAAAGCCTGGCAGGGAATACAACCGTTCTTTTGATTCTGGCCGCCATATCTCTGGCACTGGCTGTGGGAAATATCGCTGCGGCCAAAAAGCAGGAGATCTTTTAAACAAGGGGTTGCTGTAAAATATGTGTTTTTTGCCTGTCGGCATATTTTACAGTAGCCTCTCCTTCTGTCTATGGAAAACTTCCGTCATAATAACAGAAAATATCTCTCTTAAACTTCTAAAAATATAAAAGATATATAAAATCCCCCCACAAAACAAAAATCCTCCCCTCTTTTGAAATCGCCGTTCTTTGTTATACTTATTATTAAGATATTATATAGGCATGATTATATTGGCGTGGAGGGGTGGAGAATGCAGGATGTAATTGTTTCCATGGAAAATATCAGCAAAACTTTTCCTGGAGTAAAAGCGCTGGACAATGTACGGTTTGAGCTGAAAGCCGGAGAGGTGATGGCTCTTCTGGGAGAAAACGGCGCAGGAAAATCGACTTTGATGAAAATCCTCAGCGGCGTCTATACAAGAGACGGCGGAACCATGCGCATTTTTGGAAAGGAATATGGAGATTTGACTCCTAAACAGGCACAGGAAGCGGGAGTTGCCATTATCCATCAGGAATTAAATATGTGCAAACACCTGTCGGTGGCGGAAAACATGTTCCTCGGCAGGGAAGTAAAGGGGAAAATTGCTTTAAACAATGCAAAGATGGAAGAAGAGGCAGGAAAAATCCTGGATAATCTGAAGATTAATATTAGTCCGAAACAGATTGTGGGGGATTTGCCTGTGTCCAAACAGCAGATGGTGGAAATCGCAAAAGCTCTTTCCATCAATGCAAAAATTTTAATTATGGATGAGCCCACTTCGGCTCTGACAGCGAAGGAGATTGACGACTTGTTCCGCATTATCCACCAGCTGAAAGAGGAAGGCCATGGGATTGTCTATATTTCCCACAGGCTGGAAGAGCTTCAGCACATTGTGGACCGTGTAACGATTATGCGCGACGGCCAGTATATTACATGCCAGAATTTTGATGATATGACGTTAGACCAGATTATCGCCAATATGGTGGGCCGTGAAATCAAAGAGAAATTCCCCCATGTGGAATGTGAGAAGGGAAAGAAAATTTTTGAAGTGAAAAATCTTAATGCCGGAAAACTGGTGAAAGATATTAACTTTTCTGTCTATGAGGGCGAGATCGTAGGCCTTGCGGGATTAATGGGGGCAGGACGGACAGAGACCACCAGGGCGATTTTCGGCGCCGACCCGAAAGAGAGCGGTGAAATTTATGTGGACGGAAAAGAGGTAAAGATCCATTGCCCCATGGATGCCATCCGACACGGAGTTGTACTGGCGCCGGAGGACCGGAAAAAGGACGGCCTTTGTACGAAGTTAAGTATCAGGCAAAACCTGGCGCTTCCCAACCTGGATTTGGTGTGTACCGGCCTTGGGGTGGTCAGCCGCACCAAAGAGCAGAAGCTCTGCGATGAAGCAGTGGAAAACTTAAGGATCAAGACCCCCAATGTGGAAATTGATTCCGGAAACCTGTCGGGAGGAAACCAGCAGAAAGTAGTGGTTGGAAAATGGCTGGCACGAAATTCCCGGGTAGTGATTTTTGACGAACCCACAAGAGGCATCGACGTGGGGGCGAAAGTTGAAATATATAACTTGATCAACGAATTGAAGAAAAAGGGAATTGCCGTGATCATTGTATCTTCGGAAATGCCGGAGGTCATGGGGGTCGCAGACCGGATTATCGTCATGTGCGACGGCCGTATTACCGGAGAGGTTATGGCAAAAGAAACATCTCAGAATGAAATTCTGACCTTAGCCACTTCATTTGAAAATAAAAACATTGCCAGTTCTTGACAGGAGGGAGAAAGATTATGAACACCACAAAACAAAATCCCTGGAAGCGCCTCATAGGAATCCGGGGCATGGGAGCCGCCCTTACGGCTTTCGCAGGCTTTATTATTCTTTATATTGCATTTGGACTGATTAATCCGGCTGTATTTTCAGGACAGAACATTATGAACCTGCTTCGTTCCATGTCCAAATATTTACTGATCGGTATTGCCCAGAGTTTTATCCTGATCACCGGAAACATTGACCTTTCCATCGGTTCCATGGTCGGCATGAGCGCTATGATCAGTGCCACTATGATGGCAAAAGGATTTCATCCGGCGATCGCCATTTTAGTTTCTTTGGCCAGCTGTCTGGCGGTGGGGCTGATCAACGGTTTTCTGGTGGGGAAATTCCGCCTCCCTCCGTTTATCGCCACTTTGGGAACCATGTTTGTGGCAAGGGGAATCGCCTATATGGTCAATGGAAACCGTAATACGGATGCCATTGCCACAGGAATCGGCAAAGAGGCGGGAGACAATTTCCAGAATTTCTTCTACTACGGTTCCATATTTAAAATATATAACGCATTCTGGATTGCCTTAATTGTCTTTATTATCATGTTCTTTATTTTATCCAAAACCAGAACAGGACGTCATATTTACGCCATCGGTTCCAACATCGATGCGGCGAAACTGTCCGGCGTCAATATTGTAGCGACCACGACCAAGGTGTACCTTGTCAGCGCCGTCTGCTCCTGCCTGGTGGGCCTGATCCTCTGTGCCCAGGCCGGAATGGGAAATATGGAAGCCGGTTTAAGCTATGAAATGTACGGTGTTGCCGCAGGTGTAATCGGCGGTGTGTCCCCCCTTGGAGGTACGGGACTTCTCCTTGGCACACTGGCAGGCTCTGCAGTATGGCAGACATTGGAAAACGGACTCAACATGATCGGTGCCCAGGTGGGTATCCAGCGTCTTGTCATCGGTATCATCGTAGTATGCGCCGTACTCCTGGATGTGGTGGTACGTAACGGACAATTTGGCAGAAAGAAAAAGAGCTGAACCGCATAGGCGGATAAGCAATATAAAAAAGGAGGAAACATATGAAAAGAAAGGTATTGGCAATGCTCTGTGCCCTTATGATGGTGGCTGCTGTTCTTGCAGGCTGTGGCGGCGAAAAAAAAGAAACCGCAGCAGAAACAGGTGGTACAGAAAAGAAAGAAGAATCAACCAAGGCTCCTGAAGCATCCGGCGATATTAAGATCGCGCTGATTACCATGGATTCCGTGGACCAGCATTGGGTGACTTTAAATGAAGGTGCTCAGAAAGCAGCGGCGGAGCTGGGTGTGGAGGTTGCGCTTTTAGCTCCCAACATGAAGGACGATGCACAGCAGATTGAGTGCGTAAACAACGCAGTGGCAGGCGGTTATCAGGCAATCATCGTGGCAGCCAACGGCCCCGACGCCATTTCTTCCGCACTGAAAGAAGCTCAGGGCGCAGGCATCAAGATTGTCTATGTGGATTCCCCCGCAAATGTGGATGCAGAGGCCACATTCTCCACCGACAACAAGGCAGCCGGAAAGATTGCCGGCGAAGAAATGATCAAAGCCCTGGAGGCAAAAAGCATTACTTCCGGTGATATCGGAATCGTCAATGTAAATGCTTCCACCGCAACGGCAGTGGCCCGTGAAGAAGGCTTCCGTTCTGCATTTGAAGGCAAAGGGTATAACCTTCTCGAAACTCAGTACGGTGAAGGCGATGCAGCCAAATCCCAGACCATTGCTGAGAATTACATCACCCAGGGCGTCGTAGGTATCTTCGGAAGCAATGAAGGTTCCACCACCGGTACAGGAAATGCCATCAAAGCTTCCAACGCCGATGTAATCGGAGTTGGTTTTGACAAATCCGATGCCATCCAGAATTTAATTGCAGACGGTTATCTGCTCTGCACCATGGCCCAGAATCCCGACGTGATGGGTTATGAAGGCGTGAAGGCAGCCGTTGCCGCCATAAACGGTGAAGACCTTGGCGGTGCAGTGACTGATACAGGCGTATCTGTCCTGACAGCTGAGACTCTTGGCGGTGCAGGCGCAAGCGCAGGGGGAAGCTCCGATGTGAAGGCCAGCAAAGAGTGGAAAATTGCATTAATTACCATGGATTCCGTAGACCAGCACTGGGTGACATTAAATGAAGGCGCTCAGGCAAAAGCGAAAGAACTTGGAGTTTCCGTAACACTTTTAGCTCCCAACATGAAAGATGATGCGCAGCAGATCGAATGTGTGAACAATGCTGTGGCAGGTGGTTATGATGCCATTATGGTGGCAGCCAACGGCCCTGATGCCATTTCTTCGGCTTTGAAAGAGGCCCAGGATGCCGGCATCAAGATCATTTATGTGGATTCTCCCGCAAATGTGGATGCAGAGGCCACATTCTCCACCGATAATAAAGCAGCCGGAAAGACAGCCGGTGAAGAGATGATCAAGGCCCTGGAGGCAAAAGGAATCACTTCCGGTGATATCGGAATTGTCAATGTAAATGCTTCCACCGCAACAGCAGTGACCCGTGAAGAGGGCTTCCGTTCTGCATTTGAAGGCAAGGGTTACAATCTTCTTGAAACGCAGTATGGTGAAGGCGATGCAGCCAAATCCCAGACCATTGCAGAGAACTACATCACCCAGGGTGTTGTAGGTATCTTTGGAACCAACGAAGGTTCCACCACCGGTACAGGAAATGCCATCAAGGCTTCCAGCGCCGATGTGATCGGAGTTGGATTTGACAAATCGGATGCGATTCAGAACTTGATTGCAGACGGACATCTGCTGTGTACCATGGCTCAGAATCCCGATATGATGGGTTCTATGGGTGTGGAAGCCTGTGTGAAAGTCCTGGAAGGCGAGTCCCTCGGCGGCGCCGTAACTGATACAGGAGTCTCCGTCCTTACAAAGTAAGAAACAAATGCACTCTATTTGATAATGTTTTACAAAAAAACCGCCGGAACTTTTTTCGGCGGTTTTTCCTAAAGCTTGCCAAAGGGCAGGTATTTCAGTTACAATAAAGAAGAAAGAGTATTGGGGGAGAACAAGCGATGCTTCGTGTAATGATTGCGGATGATGAGGAGCGGATCTGTAAATTAATTACAGCTTTGGTAAACTGGGAGTCTCTGGACATGGAAATTGCAGGGATTGCCCACAGTGGCCCGGAAGCTGCAAAAATGGCAGAAGAGATTCGCCCCTCTATTTTAATCACCGATATCCGTATGCCCGGATGCAGCGGACTGGACTTGATCAGGCAGATAAAAGAAAGCCAGCCGGAGCTTGAAATCGTGATCATCAGCGGCTATGCGCATTTTGAGTACGCCCAGACGGCCATCAAATACGGAGTGGGGGATTACCTGCTGAAACCGGTGAATAAAGTGGAACTGAATATGACACTTCAAAAATTCAAAGAAAGAATTCTGTCCAGGGAAGCAGCAGCAGAAAGCAGGGAGCAGCTGTTTAAAAAAAATGAAAATGACCTTAAAAGAATCAGAACAAGCCTGATCAGCCAAATACTGGAACATAAAGAAGAGGAACTGACCTTTGACGTTTTGCAAGACGAGTATTATCTGAAAACAGAACCAGGCTGTTTCCAGGCTGTTTGGCTGAAACTGGACTGTATACCGGAGACACTTACAAAAGCCGGATTTTCCATCCTGATGAAGAAAGCAGGAGATCTTTTGGAAAATGGACTTCGTTTTAAATGTACGGAGATGGTATTTAGCTCCAGCGGCTCTTCTTATGTGGGATTTTTAAATTACAGGAAAGAAAAACAGGAAGACATCCGACGTGCTCTCAGGGACTGCCTGAACCAATTAAAATCCCAACAGGGACTTTATGGCCCTGTCCAGATTTCCCTGGCTGTTGGAAAACCGGTGGAAAAACCGGAGCAACTGGCAGCTTCTGTCCATGAGGCTTCTCTTATTATTAAGGAGCGGCTGGTAAAAGGAACCGGAAGGATTTTGGATAAGATGCCGGAACCATCCGCCCTTCATGAGCAAAAGCTTCTTGAAAAGTATATGAGGAACGTTGCCCATGCGGTGGAAGTCATAAGTGTGGAGGAAGCTTCCGCTGCTGTCTCAGAGCTTTTTGATTCTGTGAAATCTGTAAAGCATGTGCGTGGATATGAGATACTGGAACTGGTTCATTCCTGCGCCAGCTTGTTTTTCAGCCGCCTGGAAATGAAAGACCGCACGGAACTTTTGCAGGAATTTGACGAACGGTGTGAATGGTGCGGAAGTACAGAAGAATTATTCCATCTTCTCAGAGAACTTTTGGAACTTCATGTGGGGGAAATCCAAAAGAAACATGAAAGTGATTCAGACCGGCCTGTGAGACAGGCAAAAGAATATATTCAGAACCATTTCAGTGAACCCATTACCCTGGAAGAGGTCAGCAGCCATGTGGGGTTGAATCCTGCTTATTTCAGTGTCCTTTTCAAAAAGATAGAAGGAGAGGGATTCGCAAAATATCTGATTCACCTGAGAGTGGAAAAAGCAAAGATTTTGCTTCGTGAAACCAATGAGCCTGTGGCCGCCATATGCAGGAAGGTTGGTTATAATGATGTAAAACATTTTACCCGTACTTTCGAGAAAGATACGGGAGTGAAACCGGCCACTTACCGGAAACTATATGGATAAAGGAGAATGTCCTTGAAGAAATTATCCAGGCTGCATTATATCTCAAACCGTGTGCTTCTCATGGGAGGAATCGGTTTTATATTCCTGCTGATTCAGTCCTTCGTTTCTTTATTTTTCTGCTTCCATGGAAACGTGGGGTTTTGGCTTTTTATTTTATATTTTCTTTTATTTCTTGGGTGGTCCGCTGCATTTCTTTTTTGGATTATACATCCTTATTTTCGTACGGAACAGCTTACCAGGCGATTTTTGGACGGATATATTCTGGACCGCAAGCAGAATGTACAGATGGCCCTTTTGACCCCTTCCTCGAAAGAACAGTGGGAAGCGGTGGAGCGGGTGCTTCATTCTCCGCAGCTGATGGAGCTGAATAAGCGTCAGGCCCAGTATTTGGCCCTTCAGAACCAAATTAACCCTCATTTTTTATATAATACTCTGGAAAGTATCCGCGGGGAAGCTTTAATTGCCGGATTGGACAGTGTGGCGGATATGACGGAAGCGCTGGCAAAATTTTTTCGTTATACCATCACAAAGGTGGAAAACCTTGTCTCTGTGGAAGAGGAGCTGGATAATTGTGAAACGTATTTTCGTATTCAGCAATATCGTTTTGGGGACAGGCTGAAGCTTCATGTGGAATATGAGGAAGAAGATTACGAAGAAATCATGAGTTGCCAGATTCCTAAACTGACGCTTCAGCCCATACTGGAAAATAGCATCATCCATGGAATAGAACCTAAGGTGGGCGTTGGGAATTTAAAAATCCGGTTTGAACGGACGGAAAGCCGCCTGATTATCTGGATTTCAGATAATGGCGTAGGAATGGATGATGAAGTGCTGGCGAAATTAAACCGTCATTTGGGCCGGGACGGAAAAACGTTGGAATACCGTAGGCAGGAAGAACGCGGGGGAATTGCCCTGGTAAATGTCAACAACCGGATTCATCTGATTTTCGGAGAAGAATATGGAATGCATGTATATTCCATGACCGGTGCGGGAACAGACGTGGAAATTACTCTGCCAATCACTGTCACTGAAGAAGAAATCAGGGAAAAGGGGATTTTGTAATGCGGCGGGAAACATTTCGGATGGAGCGGGTGACTTATATTGAACAGGGAATTCCCCAAATTGAAGATTTCAACCTTCAGATTTATGAAGGTGAGATTATGGGACTGCTTCTGATCAATGCTTATGGAATACAGGCATTTTTAAAGCTTCTTCAAGTGAATCTTCCTCTTTATGATGGTTATGTTTATTATGGCGGAACCATGGTGAATTCCTGGAGAATTTTTGGAAAAAGCCACAATCGGATCAGTATTATCCAGACCCAGAGCAGTCTGGCAGAAGGGTTAAAAGTATCAGAGAACATTTTTGTCATGCGCCATGGGTTTCGTCAGAGAATTATCCGCCCCGCCCTTTTGAAGCGGCAGCTGGAACCATTTTTTAAAGATATCGATATTGATATTTCTGCTGATATGTATGTGGAAAACTTGACTGTTTTTGAGAGAATTGTGGTGGAAATCCTTCGGGCCGTGATCTTGGGGCACCGTATGATTGTGCTGTGTGAAGTCAGTACCATGATCAGCGGGTCAGAGCTGGAAAAGCTTCATGAGATCATCCGCCATTATGCGGGCCAGGGGATTTCTTTTCTTTATATCAGTCTGCATTATGAAGAGATTCTTCAGATTTGTGACAGGGTTTCTCTGTTTGCCCACGGAAGAATCCAGAAAATAACCAGATATTCAGAAATGGAAGAAGATTCCAGGCGGTTTTATTCCGAAGAAATGTTCCAGATGGTTCGCGGGCATCTGGAACAGCTTCAAAATATTTCTGAAAACAGAAAAATTGTGCTTTCCTTTGAGGATGTTTCTTTTGAAAGTTTAGACCATTTAACCTTTGATATTTTTGAAGGAGAATGTCTTACGATTCAAAGTTTAAGTGAAAAAGTATTCCAGAAGTTTATAGACTTTTTAGAAGAAAAAATCCCCCTGGAAGAAGGCGCTGTTTGTATGGAAGGCTGTCCGATACGGTTTCAGTGTAATAAAGATATTGCTATTTTGCGGGAGCAGCCCACCAAAACTATGATTTTCCCGGAATTAAATAATATGGATAACCTTTGGTTTGGCCTTTCCAGGCGGGTATCCCATGTGTGGAACAGCCGGAAAATCCGTAACAGTATCCGGCAGGAATATGGAAAAGAACTGGGAGAGGATTTTTTTTCCCTTTATCCGGATCAACTGTCAGAACGACAGAAATGCAGACTTATTTATACACGAATTCTTTTACAACGTCCTAAGGTTGTCTTTTGTATTCAGCCTTTTAAGGGTTCGGATCTCCCTCACCGGATGTTTATCTGGAAAATGTTAAGAATGCTTTTGGACAAAGGAATTGCTGTCATAATCCTGGCAGTGAACCTGGCAGATTCCATGTCCTTATCGGAACGGCTTTTGCGAATTGGTCCTTCCGGTGTGGAGGAGGAAATCAACAGGAGTGCTTTCGGTTCTCTTCCTGCAACCGTTCCCTGGAAATATTTGTATCAGGAAGAAATTCTATAAACCACCATTTGAAGTGGGATAGTGTCGGTTGACTGGAGCGTGTGTCCATGTCAATCGACGCTAGAGTCAGCTTTTGATAAAAGCCAGGTGATTAAAAATCCGGAAATGGACAAAAAAAGGCAAAGTACCAGGCGCTCTCCGGCGGGCATGGCAGGGAGCGCTTCAAAAATGTCCCAAAGTGAGGCTGTCACAAAGCCCAGGATGACCATATAGGATACTGTCGGATGCTGCTTCATGGCTTTAGCCAAAAATCGGGTCAAACAGAAGACGCCTGCCAATATCCCTGTTAAAAAAGGAAGCATTAAAACAAATTGCCCTTTTCCCATGGCCCTTAAAACGAAGTCATAGACGCCCATCATATAAAGCATAGAGGAAAAGGATATTCCGGGAAGTACCAGCGCCAGCGCGCCGAGGACACCTGCCAGAAACTGGACCAGGAAGCTTAAAGGAGTATTTGCTGCTTCTCCGAAAATATTTCCCGGTAAAAATCGGCACAGAAATACAAAAAAAATGCCAGCTCCCAGATATCCCATGGTTTTGCGGGAAAGCGGCGGATTTCCGGCTTCTTTATAGATAACAGGGACCCCGCCTAAAATAGCGCCCAATACAAAAAAAGCCATCTCCTGGGGGAACCGCCGGTTTAAAGCAGCCATGGGCCCGGCCAGGAGGAGGAATGCGGCCGCAGCCCCGGCGGCAAACTGGAGCAGGAAAAACAGATTTTCCTTTTTAGGGGCGCTGACTGCGGCGATGAGTTTTTCATAAACTCCTAAAATCATGGACATAGTACCTCCGCTGACTCCGGGAATCAGCATGGAACCGCCGATCAGAAATGCTTTTAGAATAAGAAACCGATCCATTTATTTGATCCTTATATATGATATTTCCCATTTTATGCAAATGGGCAGTGGAGATATGCGCAGGTTGTTTTTATGGGGACCGGAAGTATAAAAAATTCTTGACAAAAATACTACGGGGCAGATAGTATAAGTTTTGGAGGGAACCATATGCCTGAGAATAAATATTTTAAAAATGCGCTGTCTGATTTTGTCTTTGATATGGCAGACGGAGGGGCAATCCGCCATTTGTCAGAAAGTGGCTATACGGTAAATCAGATTATGAAACGGCTGGATTTTCCTGTTTCTTATGAAAAGGTGCAAAAGACGGTCTGGGAGAATCTGCTGGCAAGTAGGGTTGTTCTTTTGGATGAACCGGGAGACGAAAGCCCGGAAGAAAAGGCTGTCTATGTGGAAGACCGTACAAGATTTGGAAAAATCAGCTTCCGGCGTACCGTAATTCCCGAAAAAATATGCCGGCCGGTAAAATGGAGCGTGAGTACATATGGCCGGGATACAGGAATAGATTTAAATATGCTTTTGTCTGAAAAATGTAGGAAAAATAACTGTGAAACAGCTTATGCGTCTTGTGATTTTGGTATCCTGAAAGCAAAAGATCTAAAACAATATCAAAATCTCCTCAGTATTTTGAACGAACGGCAAAAGGAATATGTGGAAGGGCTTTTGTGGCCCAGAAAAAGGGTATATCACCGTATGGATACCAGGATGTCGGAAATTTTATTTTTACTGCTTCGTTCCGGAAGTTATATGGGATCTTTCTACTTCATGGAATTGGAAGAAAAAATAATTATAAAATAAAAACTTATTTCAGGGAGGAAATATAATGATACGGTTTAATAACGATTATAATCACGGCGCCCACCCCCGGATTTTGGAGGCCCTTGCTAAAAGCAACACAGAAAGTTATGGCGGGTATGGCCAGGATATCTGGTGTGAAAAAGCTGCTGAAGAAATCAAACGCTGTGCCGGATGTCCTGATGGGAGCGTCCACTTTCTGATTGGCGGGACACAGGCCAATTTTACAGTAATTGCAGCGGCGCTTCGTCCATATCAGGGGGTAATCAGCCCGGAAACGGGACATATCAATGCCCATGAGACAGGAGCTGTAGAAAATTGTGGGCACAAAATTTTTGCTCTTCCGGCCAAAGATGGAAAAATCACTGCCACACAGATTGAGAAGGAAGCGGAAACCTATGCCTCCAGTTCCATCAAGGAGCATATTGTCCAGCCGAAACTGGTCTATCTGTCTTATCCTACGGAATACGGAACGCTCTATTCCAAAAAAGAACTGGAAGAAATCTATGAAGTATGCCAAAAATATGGATTATTCCTTTTCATCGACGGGGCCAGGCTGGGGTATGGAATCGGTTCGCCTGAGGCAGACCTGACTTTTAAGGATTTTTCTGCGCTCTCAGACGTCTTTACCTGTGGAGGCACCAAATGTGGGACATTGTTTGGGGAAGCTGTTGTTATTACAAACCACAGGCTGAAAGAGGGGTTCCGATGTTTTATGAAACAAAATGGCGCCATGCTTGCAAAAGGATGGCTGTTGGGCCTTCAGTTTTATACTTTATTTCAGGATGGCCTGTATTTTGAAATTACAAAACAGGCAGTTGACTATGCCATGAAAATAAAATCCGCGTTTGAAAGAAAAGGAATCTCTTTCTATGCCGAAAGTTTTACGAATCAGCAGTTTGTTCTCCTGAATCAGAAGCAGATGGAAAAACTGGCAGAAAACTGTATTTTTAAAGTGGATGAAAAAGTAAATGAGCAGTTAAGCTGTGTGCGTTTTTGCACAAGCTGGAGTACGACCGAAGAGGAAGTAAACGCTTTGGTGACAGAAATAAACAAGCTGTAAACAGGAGAATCAGGATGCCCCAGACAATATTTGAATCCGTTTATAAAGAAATGTTTCCTTTTTGGGACAGTATACCAGATACCGATAAGGCTTATATTTGCCAAAATTCTTATGTTATAACTTATCCAAAAGGAAAAAACATTCACGATGGCAGTGAATGTTCCGGTGTGATTTTTGTCCGTTCCGGGAGCCTCAGACTTTATATACTGTCAGATGAAGGAAAGGACATTACGCTTTATCGTCTGCACAAAGGGGATATGTGCATGTTGTCCGCCTCCTGTGTACTTGATGCCATTACCTTTGATGTGTTGATAGACGTTGAAGAGGACAGTGAATGTTATATTATTGGCGGTTCTGCATTTGCGGCAGTTGCGAAACGGAATCCTGATGTTAAAATATTTGCCCTTGAAACTGCTGTCGGCCGTTTTTCAGATGTGATGTGGGTATTGCAGCAAATTCTTTTTATGAGTATGGATAAGCGGCTCGCCATTTTCCTTTCTGATGAATCGGCAAGAACCAATTCCGATATCATTCCATTAACCCACGGACAGATTGCCCGGTATATGGGCTCTGCCCGTGAGGTTGTATCAAGAATGTTAAAATACTTTGCTGGTGAAGGCATTGTGGAAGTTTCACGGAAAGGCATTAAAATCCTCGATAAGAAACGCCTTCGCAAATTAACTTTCTAGCATAGCAAGAATTTCGGGTTTCGGTCTTGCACCTGCTGACTGGCTGGTGATTTGGCCATTTTTAATCACAGCCAGAGTCGGAATACTTAAAACGCTAAATGCCTGCGCCAATTCCGGTTCTTTATCCACATTAATCTTTCCCACAAGGTATTGAGGATTTTCTTTCGCAATTTCATCTACGATGGGAGATACCATGCGGCAGGGACCGCACCAGTCAGCGTAAAAATCCAGAAGTACTGGTTTGCTGCTGTTCTTGACAGAGTTAAAATTATTTTTATTTACAACAAGTATGGACATAATCGTTACCTTCCTTTCTGTTTGCAATTTCTTTTTGTTTTTATCAGTATACGAAAAGATATCTTTTTGTTCAGTGACAAAGTCACAAAAGGAAATCAGATATCCCCTTATCCGGATCCGGCAGCTTTTACGGGAAGAAAGTACAGCTATTATCCTTGTGGAGAAAGAATTGATAATTGTGGTTGTTGGTCGTATAATAGAAAAAAGCTTTTCCTGCTAAAAAACAAATACCCAAGAGGAGAATACTGTGGAATTACAAAATAAAAATGCGTCGGGATTATCATACGATTTACACGATAATCCTGATAAAAAAGAAAGAAAATTAGCACTAAGCGATAAAATTTTACTGAGTGTGGAGAAACCCGCCCGCTATATCGGCGGCGAAATAAATGCTGTCATGAAGGATCTTTCCAAAGTGGACGTCCGCTTCGCCATGTGTTTTCCCGACGTATATGAGATCGGCATGTCCCACCTTGGTATTCAGATTCTCTATGATATGTTTAACCGCAGGGAAGATGTCTGGTGTGAGAGGGTGTATTCTCCCTGGCTGGATATGGACAAACTTCTTCGGAAAGAGAAGATTCCCCTGTTTACCCTGGAAAGCCAGACACCGGTAAAAAATATGGATTTCCTGGGAATTACCATTCAGTATGAAATGTGTTATACCAATATTCTTCAGATTCTGGATTTATCCCATATCCCCTTCTTTTCGGCAGAACGCGGGGAAGACTGCCCCATTGTGATTGGCGGTGGCCCCTGTACTTATAACCCTGAACCTGTCGCAGAGTTTTTTGATTTGTTTTACATCGGAGAAGGAGAGACCGTTTATTACGAACTGATTGACTTATATAAAACAGTACGTGCAAAGCAAGGCAGCCGTCATACATTTTTAGAGCTGGCAGCGGAGATTCCCGGAATCTATGTACCGGCTCTTTACGATGTGCAGTATCATGAAGATGGGACTTTAAAAGCAATGCAACCGAACAATCCACACGCTCCAGAGAAAGTGGTAAAACAGCTTGTGGTGGATATGCAGAAGGTTTCCTACCCTGAAAAGCCCATTGTTCCTTATCTAAAGGCAACGCAGGACAGGGTCGTGTTGGAAATCCAGCGGGGATGTATCCGGGGCTGCCGGTTTTGCCAGGCAGGTATGGTATATCGTCCCGTCAGGGAGAGAAGTATCGAAGATTTAAAACGATATGCTGTTCGGCTTTTGGAAAGTACGGGGCATGACGAAATTTCCCTGAGTTCTTTAAGTTCCAGTGATTACAGCTGCCTGAAAGAATTAGTTACCTTCCTCATAGAGCAATTTAGGGATAAAGATGTAAATATTTCCCTGCCCTCCCTTCGGATTGATGCCTTTTCGTTAGATGTTATGAGCCGGATACAAGATGTAAAAAAAAGCAGTTTGACTTTCGCGCCCGAAGCCGGAAGCCAGAGGATGAGGAACGTCATCAATAAAGGCCTGACGGAAGAGGTGATTCTCTCCGGGGCGGCCGAAGCCTTCCGGGGCGGCTGGAATAAAGTAAAACTTTACTTTATGCTGGGACTACCCACAGAAACAAAAGAAGACATGGAAGGTATTGCGGCGCTGGCCAACCAGGTTGCAAAAACATATTACGAAACCGTCCCAAAGGAAAACAGACAGGGGCGGGTACAGGTGATTTCCAGTACTTCTTTCTTTATACCGAAACCCTTTACACCTTTTCAGTGGGCTTCCATGTTTACAAAAGAAGAGTATTTGGAAAAAGCCCATTTCGTAAATGATGCAATGAAAAAACAGTTGAACCATAAAAGCCTTCGTTATAATTGGCATGAAGCAGATGTTTCCGTACTGGAAGGAGTTCTGGCAAGGGGGGACAGGAGAGTAAGCCGTGGTATCCTGGCTGCTTACCGCCTTGGCTGTCTTTATGATTCCTGGTCAGAATGTTTTGACAATGAGAAATGGATGAAAGCGTTTGAAGAAGAGGGGATTGATATTGCATTTTATAATCTCAGAGAGCGTCCGCTTGATGAGCTTCTTCCCTGGGATTTTATTGACACAGGAGTCACAAAAGAATTCTTAAAACGGGAATGGCAGCGGGCAATGGAAGAGATTACCACACCCAACTGCCGTATTCAGTGCCAGGGATGTGGTGTCAAAAAATTTGGAGGTGGCGTCTGCTTTGAAAATCAGGATAAAATTTAAAAAAACAGGGATTATGAAATTCATCGGACACCTGGATGTCATGCGTTATTTCCAAAAGGTTAACCGGAGAGCAGGTGTAGATATTGTTTTTTCCGGCGGTTTTAGCCCTCATCAGGTCATGTCTTTTGCTGCACCACTTGGACTGGGGCTTACCAGCCAGGGAGAATATTTGGATATGGAAGTGAACTCCTGCGAGTCTTCAGAATCCATGATCCGCAAGATGAATGATGTTATGGCAGACGGAATGGAAATTTTAAGTTTCCGCCTTCTTCCTGACCAGGCGAAGCCAGCTATGTCTGTGGTAGCTGCCGCTGACTATTTCCTTAAGCCGCGGGAAAATATTTGGGACAACTGGCAGAAAGATATGGAGACATTCTTTCAGCAGGAAAATATTCGTGTTTTGAAAAAAACAAAGAAAAATGAAAAAGAAATAGATATTCGCCCTCTTATTTATAACTGGCAGATGGAAGAAAATGGCGTACGTCTTATTCTGGCCGCCGGAAGTATGGATAATTTAAAGCCGGAACTTTTATTGGAAGCGTTTTTCAGATATACAGGAAGGGATTACATTCCTCATTGCTTTTTTATCCACCGCCTGGAGCTTTATGCCTGGAGCGGGGATGGGGAAGATCGAAAACTTAAAGCTTTGGAGGACTTTGGAGAGGATATTTTATGAGGAAGGTCATTGTCACAAAAACAAAAGATTCCCTGATTGCGGCAGAAGAAGAAAATGGACGGATATCCGGCCTTTTTCTTGAAAATTCCGAATTGGTTTCTCTCGTTGGCAGAATTTATGTGGGCCGGGTCAGTCATATTATGAAAAACATAGAGGCTGCTTTTGTGGAGATAGGCCAGGGAACCATTTGCTATTTTCCACTGGAGGACTGGAGAAAGTATCCATCCTCCGGTATGGAGGGAAGACAGCTTCATGAGGGAGATGAACTGTTGATTCAGGTCGAAAAAGATGCTGTAAAAACAAAAGCTCCTGTCGCGACTACTTTCCTCACATTTACCGGCCAGTATCTTGTGTTGAGGGTTGGAAAAACCGGAATCTTTTTTTCTTCCAGGCTCAAAGATATCAACCGGAAAGAATCTTTAAAGGAGTTTCTGTCAAAAAATGCAGAAGCTTCTTTTCCCTTTAGTTTTATTGTTCGGACAAATGCCGCTTCTGCTTCTGATGAGGCAATTTTTGCAGAACTGCAGTTTCTTTTATCGGAAGCGGCCCATATCCTTTCTGTCTGGAAGACACGTACGGCAAATACCTTATTATATGAGCCGGAGCCTGCATTTTTAACAGAGATTTTTAATAACCGGATTGAAAGCCTTGACGAAGTTGTCACAGATGATCCGGCCGCTTATCGCCTCATAGAAGAAAAAAAGTCTGTCTTTATGGAACAAAATGAAGGATATTCCCTGCCTGTGCTGCGCTTTTATAAAGATGAATATCCCCTTTTTAAGCTTTATAGTCTGGAAACCGTATTGGCCCGGGCACTGTCTGAAAAGGTTTGGTTAAAGTCCGGTGGCTTTTTGGTTATCCAGCCCACAGAGGCCCTGGTATCGATTGACGTCAATACAGGAAAGTTTGATGGACGGAAAAAACTGGAGGACACCTTTTTTAAAATCAATCTGGAAGCAGCAAAAGAAATTGCCCTTCAGTTAAAACTTCGGAACCTGTCAGGAATTATTATCATTGATTTCATTGACATGGCAGAAGAATTGCACCGGCAGAAACTTCTGGAAACGCTTTCAGAAGCATTGGAAAAAGATCCGGTAAAAACAACAGTTTATGGATTTACGAAACTGAATTTAGTGGAAATGACGCGAAAAAAAATAAGAACGCCGCTCCATGAGCTTTTGAGCAAAACTGAATGGAAGTATACTTAAAAAAATTAAGCAAAATCAGTGGAAAAACTTTATTGAAAAAGCTTGCCCATATTGTAATTCTCTCTAAAACATGCTAAATTGGTATTCGTGGGATGAATACCCCAAATATACCGAATAGGGAGGACGTAAAATGAAAAAGCGTATTGCAGCATTTGTATTAGTCATGGCTATGGTAGTTCTGGCTTTAGCCGGATGTGGAGGAAAAGATTCTTCTGCACCTGTTGTTGGCAAATGGAAGCTGACCAGTATTGAAGCTGCTGGTATGACCATGAGTGTTGATGAATTTTTGTCCATGAGTGGTATGAGTGACACTACCAATGAAATGGAAATCAAGTCCAACGGAAAGTTTAGCATGGAGATGGTAGGCGAAAAAGGCACCGGAAAATGGGAATGGAAAGAGCCTATCTGTACTCTTACAGATGAAGCAGGTGATTCCGTTGAGGCAGAATATAAAGACGGCAAGCTTTCCATGGATTTGGAAGGTGTACTTATGATTTTTGAAAAGAAATAAGCGGTTTCTATAAAACTGAATAAAGAAAAGATGCAGGAATTTTTATGGGTGCAAAAAACATTTGACAACCATGGAAATTCCTGTTATATTTATAAGGTATGCCGCACAGCGAGGTTAAAAGTTCCTTTTTGGGACACCGTAGCTGGCGAGTAATGATAAATAGGAGGTGCCGTATGTACGCGATTATTGCAACAGGCGGAAAGCAGTATAAAGTTGCTGAAGGCGATGTCATCAGGGTGGAAAAGCTTGGTGCGGAGGCTGGAGAAACGTATACGTTTGACCAGGTTCTTGCCGTAGGCGGTGACGAGCTGACCGTAGGCTGCCCTACTGTGGCAGGTGCAAGCGTTTCTGCTACTGTTATGAATGAAGGCAGAGGCAAAAAGGTTATCGTTTACAAGTATAAGAGAAAGACCGGATATCACAAGAAGAACGGTCACAGACAAGCTTATACTGAGTTAAAGATTGAAAAAATCAATGCTTAACTGGTTTTTGTAAAGAAAAACGATGATTGCAGTAAAAATATTTATGGACTCAAGCGGAAGGTACCGTGGATTTCGCGTATCCGGTCATGCCGGATGCGGTCGGGCGGGGACAGATATCGTATGTGCCGCCGTATCTGTGTTAGCGCAAAATACGGTCAATGCAATAGAATCTTTTACAGAGGATGACATTTCTTATTCTGTGGAAGAGGGATATCTGGATTGTCTTTTTACCGGAGGAGTCAGCAAAGAGTCAAAGTTGTTGATGGATACTCTGGTTCTGGGGTTTGAAGGGATCAGAGACAGCTATCAGGCAGACAGGAAAAAAAAGCAGATTATTCAAATTGTGACTGAGGAGGTGTAAAACATGTTGAAGATAAATCTTCAGTTATTTGCTCACAAAAAAGGTGTGGGTTCCACAAAAAATGGCAGGGATTCCGAGGCTAAGAGACTTGGCGCCAAAAGAGCAGACGGACAGTTTGTTTTGGCAGGAAACATCCTTTACAGGCAGCGTGGCACTAAAATCCATCCGGGAGTAAATGTAGGCCGTGGCGGTGACGACACATTATTTGCTTTGGTGGATGGTGTGGTGCGTTTCGAAAGAAAAGGCAGGGATAAAAAACAGGTTTCTGTATATCCTAAAGTAGTAAACGAATAAGCCATGTTCATAGAAGCCGGCGCTCCATGCGTCGGCTTTTTTACCACTGTAGAAATAGCGTTTTTTATCGTTACAGTACCGTCTATGCTTCTGTCAACCGACGATAAATTGGCTGCTATATCAATATTCACAGAAAGGAAGACATCAGAATGTTTGCGGACAGTGCAAAAATTTTTATTAAATCCGGAAAAGGCGGAGATGGCCATGTCAGCTTCCGACGGGAATTATATGTTCCCAATGGCGGCCCGGATGGTGGAGACGGTGGCCGTGGAGGAGATGTAATCTTTGAAGTTGACAAAGGATTGAATACACTGACAGATTTTCGTCATGTAAGAAAATATGCGGCAACAAATGGACAGGAAGGCGGAAAAAGACGGTGCCATGGAAAAGATGGTCAGGATTTGGTAATTAAAGTACCGGAAGGAACCGTTATTAAAGAGTTTGAGACAGGAAAAGTCATCGCTGATATGTCTGGCGGAAATATTCGGGAAATTATCCTGAAAGGAGGGCGGGGAGGCAGTGGCAACATGCACTATGCCACGTCCACCATGCAGGTGCCGAAATACGCGCAGCCAGGGCAAGAAGGACAGGAACTTTGGGTCCTTCTTGAATTGAAAGTGATTGCCGATGTAGGGCTTGTCGGTTTTCCCAATGTGGGAAAGTCCACCCTTCTTTCCAGAGTCAGCAATGCACGTCCTAAAATTGCTAATTATCATTTTACAACTTTGAACCCCCATTTAGGTGTCGTTGATTTAGATGACCATGAAAGTTTCGTGATGGCAGATATCCCGGGGCTTATTGAGGGCGCTTCTGAAGGAATTGGGTTAGGCCATGCATTTTTGAAGCATATCGAAAGAACCAAAGTATTGATTCATGTGGTGGATGCAGCTTCCACAGAAGGGCGGGATCCGGTCGAAGATATCTATGCAATCAATGAAGAACTGAAAAAATACAATCCTGATCTCCTTTCCAGACCACAGGTGATTGCGGCAAACAAAATGGATGCCGTTAGTTCTCCGGAAGATCCTGTGGAGAGGATTCGGGAGGCTTTTAGAGAACAGGGAATCGAAGTATTTGCAATTTCAGCAGTCAGCGGCCAGGGCGTTCGGGAATTGCTTCATTATGTTTATGGACTCCTTCAGAAAATGGACGACACTCCGGTGATTTTTGAACAGGAATTTAATCCAAAAGACTTGGTTATAACTGATACACTTCCCTATACAGTGGAAAAATTAGAATCCGGTATTTATAGTGTGGAGGGGCCCAAAATTGAAAAGATGTTAGGTTATACCAACCTTGACTCTGAAAAAGGATTTGAGTTTTTTCAAAAGTTCTTAAAAAATAATGGAATATTGAGTGATTTGGAAAAAGCAGGAATAGAAGAGGGCGATACGGTAAAGATTTATGGCCTGGAATTTGATTATTATAAATAAAAATACGGAGGAACAATGAACAGCAGACAGCGAGCATATTTAAAAAGTCTGGCAATGACCATGGATGCAGTTTTACAAATTGGAAAATCCAGTTTAACTCCTGAAATCACGGAGGCAGTAAATGAAGCCCTGGAAGCCAGAGAATTAATCAAAATTCATGTATTAAAAAACTGTATTGATGATCCCCATATGATCGGAGAGGCTCTTGCAGAGCGGACACGCTCCCAAGTTGTCCAGGTCATTGGAAAAAAAATAGTTTTGTACCGCGAATCTAAAACAAAAAAGAAAATCATGCTTCCCCAATAAAACAGAAATGCTTTTAGATGACGGAAGGACAAAATGAAACATGGATTGTAAAGAAAAGAAAGAGTCCGAAAATAATTTAAAAAAAATCGGTATTATGGGAGGTACTTTTGACCCGATACACATGGCACATTTACTTTTGGCAGAACAGGCAAGAGTTCAATTTGATCTGGATCAGGTGCTTTTTATGCCTTCCTCTCAGCCCCCCCATAAAAATAACAGTCAAATATCATCAGTAACGCATCGGAAAGCAATGGTCCTAATGGCCATAAAAAACAATCCATATTTTGCATATTCAGATATGGAAATTCTCCGTACAGGGACTACTTACACCAGCGACACTTTGAAGGAGCTTCATATAAAATACCCCAATACAGAAATTTATTTCATTATGGGAGCTGATTCTCTTTTTGCTGTGGACAGCTGGCACCAGCCGGAAAGGATTTTTGAAAGAACAACCATATTAGCCGGAAACCGTCTGGATGTTCCTGATGAGAAAATTGAAGCTCAGATTTGTTATTTGAAAAAGCGTTTTGGGGGCCGGATTGACTTGATTGATATGCCGGATATCGCCATCTCTTCCAGTGAAATACGAAAACGTTATGGTAAAGGCCTTTCTATTCGATATTATGTACCGGAGGCAGTATATTCTTATATAAAAGAACATCAATTATACGTCCAAACCGGTCTTTAAAGGCATAGAATTTCTGAAAAGCAAAAAATATTAAAAATGCAAGGAATTCATCAGCTGGGAATTTCAACACACAGAAAGAGCTCAGAAAAAGAGGAGGGAAAAACGTGAAGCCGGATCGCATGGTAATCAAAGAGAAACTCAGTCATAAACTTGGTATAGGACGTTTTGAGCATACCCTTGGAGTTGCCTATACAGCGGCCTGTCTTGCAATGCGTTATGGAGCCAATATAGAAGATGCAGAGCTGGCAGGTCTTCTCCATGATTGCGCCAAGCAGTATGACAATGAAACACTGGTTAAAAAGTGTTTGAAATATAAACTTTCTGTCTCTGAGGCAGAACAGAAGAATCCTTCCTTGTTGCATGCGAAACTGGGAGCATGTCTGGCCACGCGGAAATATGACGTGGAGGATGCCAATATTTTAAATGCAATCCGTTATCATACAACAGGACGTCCTGCCATGAGCCTATTGGAAAAGATTGTTTATGTGGCAGATTATATCGAACCCAGGCGCTTTAAAGCGCCAAACCTTAACAAAATCAGGCAACTGGCTTTTTCAGACCTGGATCAGGCTGTTTCTGCAATCATGGGGGACACGCTGGCATATTTAAAAGAAATGCCGGAAACGATTGATAAAACTACAATGGAAGCTTGCATCTATTATCAAAAATTGAATAAGGAGGAACCTTTATGAAACAATCTAAAGAGATGGCAATGATTGTCTGCAAAGCCCTGGAAGAAAAAAAGGGACAGGAGGTCACAGTTATTGATATATCCGATATATCTTGCCTGGCGGATTATTTTATTATCGCAAATGGAGAAAACAGTCACCAGGTACAGGCAATGATTGATAATGTCGAGGAGGAAATGGATAAGGCGGGATATCATTTCAGCCAAAGGGAAGGCTATCAGGCGGCCCGTTGGATATTGCTTGATTACAAAGATATTGTTGTCCATGTATTTTCAAAAGAAGACAGACGTTTTTATGATTTAGAAAGGATTTGGAGAGATGGTAAATTCATAAGTATCAAAGAGCTGGAGGAGTAAAGTCCTTCAGCTCTTTATTCTTATCAATCGACGGTAGCGGCTGTTGAAAGCATTATCTCATCATACGAAACAACCCAATAACTTTTCCAATAATCTTTACTTTATCTACAATGATCGGATCCATAGAATCATTTTCCGGCTGCAAACGATAATGTCCGTTTTCTTTAAAAAAACGTTTTACTGTGGCAGAATCGTCCACCAGTGCAGCAACAATATCTCCATTGGAAGCAGTAGAGGTAACAGCACAGAGAACTTGGTCGCCATCTAAAATACCAATATTGATCATACTTTCCCCCTTAACATGGAGCATATAAGTATCGACATTTGGAAGCATCTCTGCAGGAAAGGGGAAATAGCTTTCAATATTTTCTGTTGCAAGAATGGGCTGCCCGGCAGCTATGGTACCGAGAACCGGAACCTGTACCATTTCCCGTCTGGTAAGACCGAATACATCATCTACGATTTCAATAGCTCTGGGTTTTGTCGGATCTTTACGGATATAACCATTTTTTTCAAGAGTCTCCAAATGAGAATGTACAGATGAAGTTGATTTTAAATGCACTTTTTCACATATCTCCCGCACAGTAGGCGGATATCCTTTTTTCAAAATCTCTTTTTTTATAAATTCAAGAATTTCTGTTTGTTTTGCAGTTATTTTTCCGGGCATAGGCTTCCTCCTCCAAATATTCTAAGTCAATAGTAACATACGTTCGATTAATTTGCAAGCAAAACTTCCAAACATTTGTTTGAGATTTTTTTCTACAACTATTGACAAACATTTGTTCATGATTTAAAATGAAAAGCATATCAGGAACAGATGTTTGCGAACATTGGTTTTGTACTACCAGGGAGGAATGTATGCGGGAAAGGATAAAGAGATTTTTGAAACAACGAAGAAATATTGTCATTTTAAGCAGTATGATTATTATTGCCTTTGTATTTTTTTTCGGAGCAATCGTCAGTGCAAATACTAAAAAAGAAGAGAATCATTTATACAAATATTATACTTCTGTACAGATTCGTCCAGGCGATACTTTATGGGATATTGCTTCCGAATACTGCCATGATTCCAGTCAAGTAAATGCTTATGTTAAAGAATTAAAAGAAATTAACCACTTACGTAACAATGAAATTTATGCCGGAAAGTATTTGACTGTGATATATTATTCTGATGAATATAAATAATAATCACGCCTTACATTTTAGCCTTTTTCAAGTTAACAGTTTTCCATTGACGAATATTTTTTTGTTTTATATAATTAAACAATAAAACATTTTGACAAGATTATGAGTATTATTTAAAAAGGAAGAGGGATTATGAAAAGGCAGAAAAACAAATATAAATGGTTCTTATATATTCTGGTAGCAGTCTTCTGTTTATTGGCGGGCTATAGAAGTGTATTTGCAAAAGGTACACAAAATGCTTCTGTAACATATCGAACTCATATTCAGACTTATAATTGGCAGAATTGGCGGTCGGATGGACAAATGGCCGGAGTGACCGGGCAGTCTAAACGGCTTGAAGCCATCGAGATACGTCTCAATTCTTCTTATTCAGGAAATATCCAATACCGAACCCATGTTCAGTCTTACGGATGGCAAAATTGGAAAGCCAACGGACAAATGGCTGGGACAAGTGGGCAGTCCAAACGGCTTGAGGCCATTGAAATACGGTTATCTGGAGAAATTGCAAATTATTACGATGTGTATTACCGAACACATATTCAGAGTTATGGTTGGCTGGGATGGGCAAAAAATGGCCAGCCAGCCGGTTCTTCCGGTTATTCTAAGAGACTGGAAGCCATTGAAATTAAACTGGTTCCCAAAAACAGTCAGCCGCCAAGCAGTAGTACGGCAGCCTATGTAACTTCAGATCTGATTCGTTATTCCGTTCATGTTCAATCCTATGGATGGCAGCCAGAAGTGAGGAGCGGAAAGACCGCAGGGACTACAGGGCTTGGAAAACGGTTGGAAGCCATTCAGATTTCTCTGGATGAAAACAGCAATCTGTCAGGAGGTATTACATACCGTACCCACGTTCAGTCTTACGGATGGATGAACTGGGTAGGAGAGGGGAAGGTAAGCGGCACCAGCGGACAGTCCAAACGTCTGGAAGCTATTCAGATTAAACTAACTGGAAACATGGCAAAAACCTATGACATCTATTATCGTGTCCATGCACAGACTTATGGCTGGCTGGGATGGGCAAAAAATGGCCAACCGGCCGGGACCGCCGGACAGTCTAAGCGGCTGGAGGCAATCGAAATCGTCTTAAAGAAAAAAGGGGAAGCTGCCCCTGGCCCCACATCCGGTTATTATCATTTTCAAACCATGGAGAATCTGATGGACACAGTTGATGGTATAAAAGGTGCATCTCAGATTATCACTGTAGTTGGAAATGGGACACCCACGGGAGCCAACTTAAACTTCTGGCAAAAAAGTGGAAATCAGTGGCAGAAGAGAATCGACACAAGAGCCGACATTGGAATGAATGGTTTCTCTGACCATACTTATGAAGGAGATGGGACGACGCCAACAGGCTGTTATGAACTTGGAATTGCCTTTGGAAACAAACCTAATCCTGGAACAACATTACAATGGGTCGATGTAAATCCTTACCATTATTGGATTGATGATTTGAACAGCAAATATTATAATCAGCTCATTGACAGCCGAAATATTCCAAATGGGTGGAGTTCAGGAGAACATTTGTCAGACTATGTCCCTGCTTATAACTATTCGGTAAATATTGAAGTGAATCCTCAATGCCGAAAAGATTCTACATCAGCTATTTTCCTGCATTGTTTTAGCCGCCAATCCTATACCTGGGGATGTGTAGCCATAGCAGAAGGCGAGATGAGAACAACTCTGCAGATTCTTAAGCCGGGAGCGCGTATTGTCATGGTAAGAAATAAGGAAGATCTTTTAAGTTATATGGAATATTAAAAATCAAAGATATGCAATCGGATTCCTTTCAAAAACCTGGAAGGCATTGTGCTATTTGTCACTTCCTTCCAGGTTTTTCACGGAGGCGCACAGCATTCCTTGCACTGCGACGGCGCTCTTCTTCCAAAGCAGCATAATGTTTTCTGGTAGTGTTAACGTCGGAATGTCCTAATACATCGGCCACCAGATAAATATCACCTGTTTCCTGATATAAATTAGTACCGTACGTACTGCGCAGCTTGTGAGGCGTAATCTTTTTTAAGGGTGTTACAATTTTGGCATACTTTTTTACCAGGTTTTCTACGCTTTTCACACTGATACGTTTTAATTGAAGGGAGAGAAAGAGTGCCTGCTCATGTCCGTCAGCCGGAATTATCCGCTTCCTTTTTTTTAAATAGTCCAAAAGTGCTTCACGGACTTCCTCCCCAAAATAAACGACCACTTCTTTTCCGCCTTTTCTGTGAATACGGATACCATCATTTTTTAAGTCTACGTCATTTAAATCAAGCCCTACACATTCTGAAACACGAATACCAGTGCCTAAAAGCAGCGTGAGAAGTGCCATATCACGGATTTTTGTTTTTTCATGAAAAGCTCTTTGCCGGTCAGTAAGCCCTTCCCCTTTTTCTACACTGTCAAGAAGCATTGCCACTTCATCAATGTCCAGCCGAATGATATCTTTTGAGTGCAATTTGGGCAATGAAACTAACGCCGCCGGATTATTCTGCAACATTTCTTTCTTGTAAAAATAATTATAAAAGGTTTTCAAAGAGGATAATTTTCTTGTGATCCCCCGTTCTTTATTAATGTGTTCCAAACTTTCCTCATTGGAATAATATTTTAAATATTCCATATATTCTTCTAAATCCAAGGCCTTTACTAAATCCAAATCAGAAAGGGTGATATCTCTTATTTCTTTGTCTTTATAATAGGGATTCTCTTTTATCAAAAAATCAAAAAAAACCTTTAAATCATATGCATATGCAATTCTTGTCCGTGAGGAGGTGGTCTGTTCAATTCCCCGGAAAAAAGTTACACAAAAAGAGGGGAGAGAAGTAAGAAGTTCTCTCAGCTTTTTCGTATTCTGAATATCTACCTGTTCGTAATAAGGTCTTCGCTCCATAATAAATTCCTTTCCACTCTTTATTTTGGGGGCCATCCAGTCAGGTTGCCATTAATAATTGCTGTAAACATCCGTTCTTTTGCACCAGGATTTTCCGTGTTCAACTGGCATACCAGATTTTTGGCATATTCTCTTTTTGTATGCCCATCAGCCGGACAGGGATTTTTACAGACGGGAAGCTGGTATTTATTTTTAAATCCAATAATATCAGCTTCCGGCACATACAACAACGGGCGTATTACTGTCAAATCCATTCGATCTAAATAGGTGTATGGAGAAAAGGAATGAAACCTGCCCTCGAAGATCATGGACATCAACATAGTCTCCACAATATCGTCTTTGTGGTGGGCATAAGCCACCTTATTGCATCCTAAAACCTTCGCCTGATCATTAAAGGCGCCTTTCCGCATTTTGGCACAGAGAGAACAGGGATTACCTTCTTTTCGTTCATGAAAAACGATTTCTCCGATCTGGGTAGGCACAACAGTATATGGAATCTCTAATTTTTGACAAAGGGACGTCACAGGGCTAAAATCCATATCTTTAAAGACAGCTACAGTAATGGCCTCAATGGTAAAGGGATTCGGATAAAAACGTTTTAATCCATGTAATGCATATAATAAAGCCAGGCTGTCTTTTCCGCCGGAAATCCCAACAGCTATTTTATCACCGGATTCAATCATCTTATAATCATCAACAGCACGTCTGGTGTAACTAAGGAGCTTTTGAAGATTCATTTCAAAGTTATTTCCTTTCATTTGTTGTATCTCGAATCATTTTAAATATGGTAAAAATTTTTTGAAAAATAATAAACTTTTGCAAAAACCCTTTATGGACGGCGCTATCTATTCGTTAAAGTTGAGTTTCGCGAATAAATAGAATTGTATCAAGACTTTTCATTATACTCTATTTATATTCTCTTCTATTATAAAATGGACAGGCGCCACAAATCAAGCAAAACTTGACTTGAAAAGTTGAAAATGCTATAGTTATGAAGAGTTGTGGATGGGAGGCCACAAATGAAAAAACTGAATAAGAAGCGCCATGTCCCTTTTTATCAGAGAGGGTAACGAGGAGAAGAGAAAATCGAAAATTCGGCGGATACTCTTCCATGCCCCTGAGCGTGTATATATTGGCAAATATGCCGGAGACGGCAAAACAAATTCAATATAATCAGGGAATTTCATCATAAATTTTACATAGTATTGGAAATAAAAGGAGATTTTTTATGTGTGGAATTATAGGATATACAGGACATCTGGATGCCTTGAAAGTCTTGCTGCAGGGACTTGAGCAGCTTGAATACAGAGGGTATGACAGTGCCGGCATCGCCCTCCTTTCTGGTAAAGGCGACGACAAGTTTCTGATTAAAAAGGCCGGGCCGGTGGCCACATTAAAAGATGCTTGTGAAAAACTGGATGTAGAATCACACTGTGGAATTGGGCATACAAGATGGGCAACACATGGAGGTGTCAATGATACCAATGCCCACCCTCATATTGCAGGAAAAGTCACTTTAATCCATAATGGAATTATTGAAAACTACCATAACATTATCGAAAAATTCGGCTTTCGGGATTCTCTGGTGTCCGAAACTGATACGGAGGTAGCTGCCAGGCTTTTGGATTACTATTACAGCAAAGACCCTTATGAAGCTATTCGCAAAACGATTCGGGAAATTACAGGTTCTTATGCGTTCTGTATTATGTTTGAGGATATTCATGATAAGATTTTCTGTGTCCGAAACGTCAGCCCCATGGTGGCGGCCCATATGAAAGATGGTTCTTTTGTGGCTTCAGATGTAACTGCGGTGATTCCTTATACCAACCGTTATTTTGTTATTCCTGAATATCAAATCGTTACCCTCACAAAGGAAGAAATTTTTGTCCAGGATCTGGAGGGACACCCTGTTTCTCCGGAAATCTTAGAAGTTAACTGGAATATTGAAGCTGCTCAAAAAAATGGATTTCCCCATTATATGCTCAAAGAAATCCATGAACAGCCCGAAGCCCTTAGAAACACCATTACGCCAAGGCTGAAAGATGGCCTTCCGGATTTTTCAGAAGATGGAATTCCTGATGAGGTTTTGGCGGAATGTGAGAAGATTTCCATTGTGGCCTGTGGTACGGCCATGTATGCGGGAATGGTTGGGAAGGCGCTGATTGAGCCTATTATCAAGATTCCTGTATCTGTAAATATTGCTTCAGAATTTCGTTATGAAAGCCCTCTGGTCGATGAAAAAACTCTTGTTCTGATTGTCTCCCAGTCAGGTGAAACCATTGATACATTGGCAGCGCTGCGGCTGTCGAAAGAATGTGGTGCAAAGGTACTCTCCATTGTAAATGTCAAGGGTTCTACCATCGCCCGGGAAAGTGATTATGTATTTTATACTCATGCCGGCCCGGAGATCGCTGTGGCCAGTACAAAGGCTTATATGGTTCAGCTTGCCAGCCTCTATCTCATTGGCTGCCGCATGGCCATGATCCGCGGAAAATTCACAGAAAATACTGCACGTGATTTTATTTCCAGGCTGTCTGGCGCTTCCACTGCCGTTGAGAAAATTTTGGAACATAAAGAACAAATTAAAACCGCTGCCAGTGTGGTTGCAAAGGCAAAAGACGCATTTTTTGTGGGGCGGGGCTTAGACTACGCATTTTCTTTAGAAGGTTCATTAAAGCTTAAAGAGATTTCCTATATCCACGCAGAAGCATATGCTGCCGGTGAATTAAAGCACGGGACCATTGCTCTTATTGAAGAAAATACACCTGTAGTTGCACTGGCGACTCAGGATCATATTTACGGAAAAACGATTTCCAATATTCGAGAAGTCCGGGCAAGAGGTGCTTTTGTGATTCTCATTACAAAAACAGGAGCAGAAATTCCAGAAGACATCTGTGACATTCATTTTGCCGTTCCGATGTCTCATGATCGGTTTACCGTTTTTCCTGTGGCCGCTATTTTGCAGCTTTTGGCTTACTATACTTCTGACATGAAGGGACTAAATGTAGATAAACCCAGAAACCTGGCAAAATCAGTTACAGTGGAATAAAAAATGCCTAAAGCAAAAAACCGGAAGCCTGTATTATTGATAAAATACAGGTTTCCGGCTCCAATTAATCAGCTGGATAATTCATTACTTTTTGTCCATAGCTGCCTTTTTCACTTCTGCAAAATTTAAAATCACATCCACTGCCCCATCGAAGCCTACGGCGCTGCGGTTGATGCACAGGTCATAACTTTTGGCACTGCCCCATTTTTTATTGGCATAATAATTATAGTAAGATGCACGTTTTTTATCTGTCTTCGTGATGAAATCTTTGATTTTTGACGGTTCGATATGGTAATGTTCTTTTAAATATTCCACCTTATCTTCATAAGTGGCTGTAGTAAAAATAGACAACATGTTAGGATAATCTGCCAATGCATAATCTGCACAGCGCCCCACAATCACACAGGACTCCTTTTCTGCCAATTTTTTGATGGTATCAAATTGGGCCAGGAATACTTTTTGATTTAATGGCATATCCAAAAAACCGGAGGGGTTGTAACTCATGGAATACGTATCCATCACCAGAGAATATAAAAAACTGTTTGTGGGTTTTTCATCATGATGCTCGAAAATCTCCTGGCAAAGCCCACTGTTCTTTGCTGAAAGAGTCAGCAATTCTTTATCGTAACACTTTACTCCCAATTTCTTTGCCAGCTTCTGGCCGATGAATCTTCCGCCGCTTCCGCACTCTCTTCCGATTGTTATAACCAGATTTCCGTTCATAAAATTCAGCTCCCTTCCTTACAGATAGGATTATTATACTATATTTTGAAAAAAAAGTATACCCTTCGGACGGTGGTTATGGCTGTCCTGCGTTTGTATGGATGACGCCAAAGTATGATTTTTATATACGCAGTTTCATCAACAGTTTTTCAAAATATTCCGGAAGAGGCGCTTCAAATTCCAGATACTTTTTACTTCTGGGATGGATGAAACCCAGTATTTTCGCATGCAGCGTCTGCCCTTCCAACGTAAATGGCGGTTTTGCCTGGCCATATACCGTGTCTCCCAATAATGGATGGCGGATGGAAGCCATATGAACACGAATTTGATGGGTACGCCCCGTTTCCAGACGACATTCCACATAAGTAAAGTTTTTTAAAGGTTCTAAAACATGATAATGAGTGACAGCTTCTTTACCGTTCTTGTAATTGACCGCCATTTTCATACGGTCATTGGGGTTTCTTCCAATCGGCGCATTGATCGTGCCATCTTCCGGAAGAACCCCATGAATAATTGCATGATACCGTCTGGTGATGGAGTGAGCGCTCAACTGTTCGGCAATGCATGTATGGGAAAAATCATTTTTACAAATAAGAAGAAGGCCGGTAGTATCCCGGTCAATCCGATGAACAATTCCAGGCCTCAATATTCCATTGATTCCGGAAAGATTCCCACGGCAATGATACAGGAGGCCATTGACTAACGTATGATTTTCATGCCCTGCAGCCGGATGCACTACCATCCCTTTTGGCTTGTTGACCACCAAGACATCTTCATCTTCATAAAAAATGTCTAAATCCATGGCTTCTGCCTCCACAGAAAGCTCCTTTGGCTCCGGTATGGATACAACAATATGATTTCCTTCCTGAAGCTTGTAATTGCTTTTTGCAGGCCTTTGATTCACAAGAACCTGGTTTTCTGCGATGAGACGCTGTAAATAGCTTCTGGACGGCAATTCCGGCTTTTCAGACAGAAATTTATCCAGGCGCAGCCCGGATTCATCCTCTGCCACTTGATAGGAAAATACGGTCATGGCTGCAAATCTCCCTTATCCTTTTTTCGGTTAAAAAAAGAAGGGACAAGATAAACTAAATCTTCATCTTTATAATAAAAAAGGAAAAAGAGGACAAAAAGTATCCCGGAAATCACCACATAGCAGTCTGCCACATTAAAAATCGGAAAATGAATCAGGCAGAAAGAAAAAAAGTCCACCACATATCCGTGAACAAGACGGTCAATGAGGTTTCCCACCGCCCCGGCAGCCAGAACAGTTAAAATAATCCGAAGCGGCTGATATCGTTTTGTCAGAGGGGCTTTTATAAGCAAGTAGAAAATCAACGCCAAAACTAAAAGCGTTCCGGCCAGAAATGCCCACCGTCCTCCGGCAAATAACCCCCAGGCCATACCGGTGTTTTCCAAATAAGACAATTCAAAAACATTTTTAATGAGAGGGATATCTGCTTGTCCTTTTAAATGTTCTGCTGCTAAAAATTTGGTCCATTGATCTAAAAGAACCAGCACAAAGGAAAAGATCAGGTAACCTGACAGTATTGTTATTTTCTTTTTTGCCTGCGTTTCGTTTCCCATCAATTTATTATTTCCTCTTTACTTTCATTTCTTAATTTTAATCAGCCAAATAAAAAATCGCTTCTTTCATTTCATCAGCTGTTACAGACCGGTCAATATAAGCTTCCCCTATTTGCTTCAGAAGAATAAAACGAATCACTCCGGAATCCATTTTTTTATCATGCGTCGTTGTCTCCAGAATATGGTCTGGAGAAAGATTGGAAACTTTTGTGGGAAGGCCAAAGTATGAAAATAGATCTGCCATGTCCTCCAGGATTTCTTCAGAAAGGAATCCGTGCCTTACTGAAATCCAGGCAGCGGCCATACATCCTACTCCCACACATGCTCCATGGCTCATGGTAAAATTCATTTCCTTTTCAATGGCATGGCCCAACGTATGTCCGAAATTTAAGAGGGCCCGAATCCCCTGCTCCGTGGGATCTTCTTCCACGACAGCGCGTTTAATCAAACAGCTTCCTCTCACAACTTCCATTAAGGCTTCTTTCCGGCGAAGACGCACTGCCTCCCGGTTTTCTGAAATCCATTGATAATAATTCGCCGACCTGATACAACCATGTTTGATCACTTCTCCCATACCGGAAGAAAATTGTTCTTCAGAGAGGCTTTTTAAAACAGATACATTGATATAGACCAGTTCCGGCATATAAAACGCCCCAACCATGTTTTTATAAGCATCAAAATCGACTCCTGTTTTTCCGCCAATGCTGGAATCCACCTGAGACAACAAAGTAGTCGGCACCTGGATAAAACGAATCCCCCTCAAATAGGTAGCAGCTGTAAAACCAGTTAAGTCGCCTGTCACACCGCCGCCTAATGCCAATAAAAAGTCCTTCCGGTCAAAAGAATTTGTGATCAGGAACTCATATAAGGCCTTTACAGTATCTAAAGTTTTATGTTCCTCTCCTGCCGGAAAAGAAAAACAAACCACTGTATGAAAAAACCTTTTGCATATCTGCTCCATTTGTTTCAGATAAAGCCCGCCAACATGGCTGTCTGTAACAATACAAACCTTTCGGCCAGAAACAGAAAAAGAAGATAAAGCTTCCCCAAAATCCTCAAAAGAATCTGTCAGACAGATGGGATAAACAGGAATCCCTTCCTTGTGTACCATGATTTTTTCTACAGGCATAATATTCTCCTAATTATATGTATTTTTTTAGTTTTACCAAAAGGCGTCCTTTTTTTGTGGAAGAAACGATTTCATCAAATACAAATTTCCCAACGCCGCGTACAGAAACCACATCCCCTTCTTTCGGTACGGTTGATGAAGAAAGGCAAAGTTTACCATTGATAAAAACCTTTTCCCCTTCTAAAAAAGAATTTGCCTGGGAACGGGAAACCTTCATAAAAACAGTCAGCAGGGAATCCATACGTAAAGAAGCCACAGAACCTGTCATTTCTGTAAAAGTAATTTCACCCTCCAAATCAGAAAAATCTGCTGGGGTACAAAGGACAGGGTTCCGTTTTACTGAAGTCAGGTTTTCCAGTAAAAAGTCTGCCATTGTTTTCATACATAAGACATAAGCATAATCTCTGCCCACGAGAAAATCCCCGATTTTTCCCCGTTCAATCCCCAAATTTAAAACAGCTCCCAAATAATCACGGTGGGTACAGGGCACAGTAAATTTTCCTGCTGAAGACTGGATGCGAAGTGGCATCGCAGGCAAACATTCCCTGGAAAACTTTTCTTCATAGACAGGAAGAAAGCAAACAATTTTTCTCTCCGCCTCCCCATATCCGCCGTCCATTATGACACGTACATGGGAGAACTCCGGCATTGCCGAAAGAAAAACTGTTTGCTCATACATATTTAAAAAATCAGTATAAACAGGAATGTTTCGGCGATAACATGTATCTGCCAAGTCCTGTAAATGATTCAAAAATATTTGTTCTTCCTTATTCATATTCTGCTCCGATTTTTAATATCCGGAAGAAGCGCTGCTTCCCATGAAGTCTTCAAAATCACCAGACAATTCCACCGTCTGGGGTGTTGCAATAAAAATAAAGTTTGAAATTTTTTGAAGGTTTCCATTCATGGAATAACAGGCGCCAGAGGTAAAGTCAATGATTTTTTGAGCAATTTCAGTGGGAATCCCTTCCATATTAATAACAACAGCTCTTCCGCTGATCAAAGTGTCAACAATCTCACGGGCATCGCCAATACTGCCGGGCTTTACCATACAGACTTCCATTCCACTTCTGGTGGCGGTTCGCAAAGGAACTACATTGGCACGAGGCTTTACTCTCGGAGCAGGTTCCGGTTCATCGGGGACAGCAGCTTTTTTATCACGGCGGAAAAAGTTTTTCTGGGGTTGTTCATCATAATTGTCATCTTCGTCGTACATATAATCATCATCATAATCGTAATCGTCATCATCGCTCAGTTTCATGGAATCCAGAAACTTGTCAATAAATTTACTCATTGAGAAAACCGCCTTTCCTGTTTTTGCTCATCTATCATTATCAATGTTTTTGAGAATGATGTCAACCAATAATCTGATTTTTTTCAAAAATCAATGGAGAACCTCCCCCTCCGATATACTGGAACCATGTAGTGCAATATGGTCGTAAGTACGAAGGCTATAGTATACATTTTTTTCTGCAATGCAATATTCATTGTTTTCATCTATGATATTTATATATCGGAAAGAGGCATATCCACGGTTTACATTATAAACTCCGGTCAGAGTTTCTTTTTCTGCCACCCGGAACCGTTCATTGGAATCCGGCAGAATAATCATATCTCCGGTAGAAAAATTGTCTGTGGAAATATAACAGTATTCCTGTGGTGTTTCTGTCTGCTGTTCTGTCCCTTTGTTTTCTATATCTTGCTTATGATCTGTAATACGAAAAATATCGGCTGCCACAAATTCTGTGGAAACAGAACCATCTTCCCTGTAAATTTCTTTATAAAATCCCTCTGCAGAACTATTTCCTCCGGTAGTCAGATATTCTAAAGGAATTACAAAAGCTTCCCGATTAACCAAAGCGGTTTTTGGAATTTTTAATCCCTCTACCTGAGATGTTTTAATCTCGATTTCCACAAAACGCTCGTCTGCAAATTGTACCATATACTGATTTAGCGTAAGTACACCATAGGAAGCTCCGTCCGCCCCACGGACGATAGAAAACCCCGCTTCTGCCATCAGGTCTTTTTGGGGAAAACGGACAGACACGGTATTTTTTTCCTGATAAAGAGCCAAATCTTCTTCTGTCAACGGAATCACCACAGACCATCCGTCTCCTGTGATCATCCGGTAAACAGGGCTGCCGCTGTTTACAAGCATGCCTCCGGTATAGATTGTTTTTTTATAGTTTTCACTCGAAAAGGTTTCTGCAGAAATCTGTTCCGGCGTAAGCCCTTCCATTCCATCTGTGGAATAAAGAACGATTCCACTGGCTGTGGCAGGACACTTCCGGAAAGAAACAGATATTTCTCCTGCATTTTGTTCGTTTAATTCATGCAGCGTATTTACATTCATATATTCCATCAACATGGAAGATAACTTCGCATTGATATCATACACTTCTGAAAAATGATTATCTGAATAAACCGCACTGAAATCTGATAGTTGTTTCTTTAACTCTTTTAAGTTTTCATCCGAAAGACGGCTTCCATTTCCGGAAGTATTATTTAAATATTCCATCACGGAACCGCTTTCATCAACTGTATAAATCAAATCCCCCACTGCCGCCTTTTGCTTTTCACGAAGGTAATAGTTGACATATCCTGCATAATCAGAAGTAACCAGTGTTTCTTCCCGAAGGATAACCCCAGTATAGTAGGCAGTGTTTGCAATATCTCCATCTAAAACTTCATACATTTTTATCTTTGGGGACATTATATAACGAATAACCATAATGGTCAGATATAAGAAAATAACAGCAAAGACAACAATGCCGATATTCCATTTTCTTGTTTTTCTGTACCGGATAATATTTTTTTCTGTCTTTGCCACAGAATCTACTCCCTTGACATGGAAAATCTTTCCATAATAATATGGAAAAATACGAATACACTAGACATAAAAGGAGGGAAACAACTATGAACTCAAAGCCACTGGATTATACAGCCCTTGCTATCACGATCATTGGTGCAATTAACTGGGGCCTGATTGGATTTTTCCGTTTCAATCTGGTTACATTTCTCCTGGGCGACATGACACTGCTTTCCCGTATTGTCTACGGAATTGTAGGTATCTGCGGATTGTATCTGATCAGCATGTTTGGCCGTGTAGGAAATAATAGCCACGAATGAATATGTAAAATCTGCACAGAAGAAAAAACTTCTATACGGTAAAAAAGGGCGGGACGTGAAACCACGTCCCGAACCATATTTATAATGATTATGTAAGTGCCTACAGGGAAACAATTACTTTAGACTGTGCATGTTCCGGCAAATCCTGTGCATCCAGGGAAATACTTAAAATAAGGGTAACACCATACTGCTGTCCGATCTGCTCCAATTCAATCAATTCAGAAGAAATATCTTTTCCTTCCAAATGAGCCAGTTTTAAGAAACTGTCTAAAAAGAGATACTCCAAATCATAGTCCTGTGAAATAATCCCACATAAAAATCCAATAAAAGCATTGTAAGAACGAATCGGATAGTCATAGACATTGATCAAACGAACTTTATTGTCCAGCTCGTGCATATTTTTTGTGTTTTTATCAAGATACACAAGGGATCCTTTACACTCTTTCACAGCCAGATTCGCTTTTTCAAGCAGAAATTTTGTTTTTCCCTTACCCATCTTTCCTGCTATGATTTGCACCATAATGCACTCCTCCTTTAGTCACTGGTTATAATTTTGTAAGCCGTATTCTAATTATAGTATAAATTACCGAAAAGTACAATCCTTATTTCTGAATTTTTGAAAGTAAGGCCGTCATATTTTCATAAAGAGAATTCCGGCTGGCTGCCTTTAAAACAACAGAAATATATGTTTCTCCCTGAGAGCCAGAAGAAGCCAAAGAAAGACAATATCCGGCTTCCGGAGTTGTACCGGTCTTTCCGCCTATGGGTGTTACACCATAAGGAGCTTCCGCATTTCCGGTAAAATACCAGATACCCCGTGCCCAGGTTTTTGTGACAGGATTCCCATTATTGGTATACTGGGCCGTATACGAAGGAACCCCGATCACTTCCAGAAACTTGTCATAATTTAAAAGTTCATTATAAATCAAATAAATATCGTAAGCTGTAGTATAATGCTCCGGATCCGTAAGGCCATGGGCATTGACAAAATGGCTTCCTGTCGCACCAATAAGAATTGCTTCTTCATTCATAAGAGAAACAAATTCTTTTTCCCCTCCGGCAACCAGCCAGGCAATCACATTGGCCGCATCATTTCCGGAGGGAAGCATCAATCCATATAAAAGCTGCTCCAGGTTTAGTGTATCTCCCGGAGAAAGCCCCGCCACGGAAGAAGCCGGATCTAAATTCGCAAGCATTTCTTCTGTCACTGTGATCTCGGCAGATAAATCTCCATGTTTCAGTGCCGTAAGAAACGTCATACATTTGGTGACACTGGCCGGATAAAGCGGCTCATAAGCATTATGGCTGTATAAAACTTCCCTGTCTGTACGGTTAAATATAATTCCCGCCTCTGCAGTGACTGCCGCATCAGATTCTGATTCCTCCGCTACACAAAGCTTTTCAGCAAACAAGGGAAGGCGGGAAAATTCTGTCTGGGCGCTGAAAGTTTTTTTCTCTGTATTGTTTTCATAGAGAGTCAAAACCGGAATATCCTGTGTCTCCTCTTTGGAAAAAGGGTCTATAACCAGATAAGCGGCAGCTACTCCAAGGGCAAGGATCAGACATATGATAACTATATGAATAACAATCCTTGTCTGCCTGACTTGCCTGGCGGTTTTTTTTCTGGACATAATCTTATCTTTTAAACTCCTGTTTTATTGGCACCTTACTTAAACGCTTCTCTCCATTCCATATCCCCCCGTTCCATCGCTTTCACTAAAAGCTCCGCAGTAGCCAGGTTGGTAGCCAAAGGAATGTTATGCACATCACAAAGGTTAAAAACATTAAACACATCCGGTTCATGTGACTTGGGATGAAGTGGATCGCGAAGAAAAATCATCAAATCAATCTGATTACTCTCAATCTGTGCTGCAAGCTGCTGCTCTCCACCCAAATGTCCTGCCAGAAATTTGTGTACTGTTAAATTTGTAACTTCTTCAATCAGACGCCCCGTGGTTCCTGTGGCATAAAGCTGATGTCTGCATAAAATCCCCCGATATGCAATTACAAAATTCTGCATCAGCTTTTTCTTTGTGTCATGGGCGATAAATCCCACATTCATACTTAAAACCCTCCTCTGTTATTTTCATAGTTTCGTTGTAGCCCCACATTTAATACCAATCCCATTCCCATAAAAATACTAAGTAATGAACTTAAACCCGCGCTTATAAAGGGAAGCGGAAGCCCCGTATTGGGTAAAAGACCTGTCGCAACTCCGATATTTACAAAAGATTGAAAAGCAATCAATGCCGCAATACCGCTGCAGATTAATCTGCCTGACAAATCTCTGGCCCGTACAGCCATATAGATACATTCTGCCACAAGAATCAGGAGAAGGGCAATGATAATCACACTTCCCACAAATCCCACTTCCTCGCCGATGACAGCGAAGATAAAGTCACAGTCTTCTTCTGAAAGGAAATTACCATTTTTCACAGAAGCCAACGTGGTATTTGCAAGCCCTTTCCCGTGAAGCTGTCCTGAACCGATAGCCATAATGGAATTCATCTGCTGCTGAGTATTGTCCACCGGATATTTAGATGGATTAATCCAGGACATAATCCGGTTGACCTGGTACGGTTCCAAAAGCTTTTGTCCCTCCTGCTGGATTGTATAAATAAACCATATGCCAAAGGGAACCAACAGGGCCAAAACGCCCCCTATCCATTTATAACTGAGCTTTGCCACATAAATCATAATCACAAAAATCACCACTACCACCAGGGTCGTAGACAGATTCGGCTGATCAAAAATCAAATAAGCCGGAACGGCAAAAAGCACCAGAGAGCTTAAAACAATCCGTACCGTACTGATGGTCTCCCGATGTTTGTAAAAAAACATGGCAAAAAAGCAAATCAGCATGATTTTGGAAAACTCCGAGGGCTGAATCTGACCAATGACCGGAAGGTTTAGCCAGCGCTGCGCACCAACGCCGCTGACACTGCCCATAAACTTTGTGGCCAACAACATGGCGATATTGACAGCATAAATAGGCCAGTAAAGCAACAGAATCCAGTGGTAATCGACAAGGGAGATGAAGATCATACAGAAAATCCCCACTGCCACACCGAAAATCTGTTTATAATAAGTTGCTGTACCTGTTCCAATGCTTGCACTTTTCACAAAAAGAATTCCGATCACCGACAAAGCCAGAACAAATAAAATCAATCTTATATTGTAATATCGAAAATGGTACTCTTTAAATTTAAACATATTTTATCCTTTATTTACTAGGATTCCCATTTTTCATATCTCTAATTGGGATATTTGCAAAAAGTGCAGGAACAGATCCGTGTCCTCCCTCGGACTGTGTCTGCGTAATCTGAATATCCAGAGCTTCCGTATCCACATCCATATATTTGGAAATCACTTTTATAATATCGTTTTTTATCGCTTCCATAATTTCAGGAGAACAGTTGGCCCGATCGGAAACCAAAAGAAGCTTTAACCGGTCCTTCGCCACATTCCCTGACTTGTTCTTTGAAAAAAAGTCAAACAGACCCATGACGTCTCCTCCTTATTTCTTTTTAAAAGCCCCGGCCAATCTGGAAAAAAAGCCGTTTTTCACATTCAAATCCAGCATAGGAACATCCTCGCCGGTGATACGTCTCGCAATATTCATATAGGCCTGTCCGGCCAGGCAGTCGGAACCGGTGAGCGGTTCTCCCTGATTACTGGAAATAACGATATTTTCGTCATCGGGAACTGCCCCAATCAGACGGACCGCCAGGATATCAATGACATCCTCAATGGACATCATATCTCCCCTCTTCACCATATCCATGCGAATCCGATTGATAATCAGATCAATACGGCGGATTCCATTGGCTTCCAAAAGGCCAATGATCCGGTCAGCATCCCGGATGGCTGACACTTCAGGCGTTGTGACGACCACTGCCCGGTCAGCTCCTGCTATCGCATTTTTAAATCCCTGCTCAATACCGGCCGGACAATCTAAAAGTATGTAATCAAATTCTCCTCTAAGGGAATCAATCAGTTTTTTCATCTGTTCCGGGGAAACACTGGATTTATCTCTGGTTTGGGCCGAAGGCAGAAGTTGGAGACTGGGATAACGCTTGTCCTTAATAAGAGCCTGGCTTAAGCGGCAGCTTCCTTCAATCACATCAACCAGATTATAAACAATTCTGTTTTCCAGCCCCATGACCACATCCAGGTTTCTGAGTCCGATATCGGTGTCAATCAATACGACTTTTTTGTTTAACATGGCAAGGCCTGTTCCCAAATTGGCAGAAGTAGTGGTTTTTCCGACTCCGCCTTTCCCGGACGTAATGACAATCACTTCACTCATTTTTTTTTTCCTCCAATTCAAATTCCTGCACTATGAGAAACTTACCTCGTCAATCACGTCCCTGCAAAGAGGTTCTATATGGATGCTTCCCAGATCCAGATACGCAATCTGTGCGCCATCGGACACTTTTCGCCTGCCACTTATACGGGCAGTCACTTCTCCGATGCGGATTTGAATGGGGTCCATCTCCAGGGCCACGACGATGGCGTGTTTCTTCCCGCCCAGTCCGGCAATAGCCGTACCGTGCAGAGCGCCGAGCACAATGATATTTCCTTTCGCAACAATCCTGGCGCCGGGGTTCACATCACCGAGCATAATGATGCTTCCCTCTGCCTCCAGCGCCTGTCCGGAGCGGAGCGTCCCTTTATAGAACTGGCCGCTTCCAAAAGGCTGTCTGTTTGCTTCCTCTTTGGCCTTTTCTTCCAGCGCTTGCCGGAAAAAGGCTTCTCGTGCTTTGTCCGTGTCGATGACACAGGAGATTTCAATCTCTGAATTTTCACAAATGGTATTTACAATTACATTAATTTCCTCCGTCGTAAGTGTTCGTCCCTCAAAGGAAATGGCCATTTTCGCCCCGCGGAAAAATCTGGCGGATTCCTGAAACTTTTCCCTGATATCTTCAAGCAACTTCTCCATAGGAAGCTCCTCATCAAGGAATACGGAAAGGCCGTAATTATTTCCTTTGATAATGACTGTCTGCCGCATTTTCTCACCCCATGGTCTTAATCGGATACATGCTCCGTTTCAGCGCTGACTGCATGGTTGTTTTCCAGAATACTATCCAGGGTGATATAACCATAGCAGTAGCTTAAAATCTGCTCTGAGAGAGCTCCTGAATAGCTGGAACCATAACCGTTTGGAATTGCTACAGAAAGAGCAATTTCAGGAGATTCAACCGGCGCATATGCAATAAAGGTTGCGTGGTTTGCCCGGCCTTTGGACTGTTCCGCCGTCCCTGATTTGGCAGCAAACCCCACCTCATTCAAAACCTGGGAATCTTTAAAATTCTTTGCGAAGGTTCCATTGGGGCCGACAACCTCTTTCATCCCTTCGTGAATAATCTCCCAGGTAGACTGAGCCAAATCAACGTGTTGTTCGATTTCAGGCTCATACTTCCGCACAAGCTCTCCATCGCTCTTTTGTATCTTGGAAATCAGACTATATTTATAGAGATTTCCGCTGCTGGCCACTGTCGTCACATATCTGGACAAATGAATGGTAGCGTAAGTATGGGTCCCCTGTCCGATACAGGAAGGTATCGGGTTTTGATCCGTAATATGCGGAGCGCTCTCCGCAATCTCCACTCCGGATTTTCCTCCCAGTCCAAACATTTCCGCATATTTTTGTATGGTGGCAATCCCCGTATTTCCATCGTAGTCTCCGCCTTTTTGAGAAATCAACCATCCGATTTCCGAAAAATAATAGTTACAGGACTGGGCCAGAGCGCCCACCACATCAAGATTTCCATGGCCGCTGGTATTCCAACACCGAAGATGAAGGCCCTGCCGCTCAAATGTCCCGGTATCATCGATAATGGTATTTCTGTTTACCACATGTTCTTCCAGGCCGATCACTGAGGTCAGTACCTTGAAAATAGAACCGGGAGCCGTCTCCACCTGGGTGGCCCGGTTTAAGAAAGGCTGACTCAAATCGTTATATAAACTCCAGTAATAAGCAGAATCAATGGAACCGGAAAACCGGTTAATATCATAGCCTGGGTAAGTGACAAGGGCTTTCACCTCTCCGGTATTTACATCCGTAATCACGCAGGAAGCAGAACAAGGATCCAGGGCCAGCTGGGCCGGCGTCAGCTCCATATTGGAAATCTTATCCTTAAGAAACTGATATGCCGTATCATCATTTCCCGCGCTGAGGGAAGCAATCGCTGCCTCATCCCGCTCCAGGACGCCTTGCTCAAAAAGACACAGGCACAATTCCCTCCCGGATACCACATTATCCTGTATCAGATATTTGTAAATCAGTTTCTGGAAACCGGTATCCGTATCCATCGTAGTAGTCAGCGTGTCAATCAAAGTCCGGAACGTATCATCCGTACTGGTATACTTTGCTTCAGAATTCAGCTTCTCCGGATCAATCCACCCCTCCTCCACCGCATGATAGAGAAAATCATGGAAACTGATGGTTTCATTGACCCATCCCATATAAATACTGTCTGAAGAACTGAAAGAGCCTTCCAAGAAGAACTCATGGTCTCTCATGTAATCAAAAATATAATCCTGGTAATCCTGCATGTCTGCAGAACACTTATCAAAAGCCGGCGAAGCCTCATTCATAAGATGTGATGAGATATCGGGCAGCACAGAAGCCTTTCTCGATATATAACGGTCATAAATACTCTTTTCCAGAGAACTGGCCGTTTCATCCGAAAAATGTTCCATGGACAGAATATTGTTGTTGATAAACTGAAAATATGCATTTTTTACCGGAATTAAGATTTTGGATGCGTCAGTATCTTCCGTGACTACATAGGTGGGATCGTCCGTAAGGCGCTGAACCAGGATGCCGGCCAGGTTCTGCTCTATAAGATGATAAATCCCCACCTGCAGGTCGCGGTCAATGCTAAGGTAAATATCATTTCCTGTTTCCGGCTCCGTCGTATCTGTGATCTCCAGAATCCGTCCTTCACTGTCCAGGTACATGGTCTGTTTACCTTTGACACCGGATAGTTCCAGCTCCATGGCAGATTCAATACCGGATTTTCCGATTACATCTCCCAGCTCATAACTTTCATCCTGTTTTTGCAGTTCCTCCAGCTCATCGGCATCAGCTTGCCCCGTATAACCAAGAATATGGGAAAAAGCGTAACTGTCGTTGTAAATCCTGACCGTCTGCTCTTCCACATTAACTTCCTTAAGCTCTTCTGAATTTTCTTTGATATCGGCTACAGTCTCCAGCTTAATGTCAGAGGCCACCGTTATGGCATCATAGCGGCGGAAGGCGTTTAAGGTCATGGCATAGCGGATATTCAGCATTTTGAGGGCGGTTTCATCGTCCACCTCGTAAGTGGTTTTATCTGCATTTTCACCGACACCATACCGTTCTTTCAAATATTGGAACAGCTGGGCTGCCGAAACATCTGAGGGGTATTTTCCATCCTCATCATCTAAATCTTCCACGCTTTTAAGACCATAAACGTCCCGGAGAAAACGAAGACGTTCTTCCTCACTGCTTGTGGTATACTGAATATTTCCGTTTCCATCAAGAGCCAGGGAAAGGGATGTAACCAGAGTTTCCCCATGTTTCTCCAGAATCGGTATCAGGCGAAGCAACATCTCATTTCTTTCATAGCCATTTTTGTAATAACCGGTATCCCCGATGGAAACCGCATAAGCCAACTTGCTGTAAGCTAAAAGGTTTCCATTTCTGTCATAAATATTGCCTCTTGTACCGGAAGTGCTTACCACATTTAATGTCTTCTGCACATAATTTTCCTGATATCCGGCCCCTTCCACGATCTGAAGCCTGAAAAGGCGCATGACAAGAACGCTGAACATGCCAATAAACAAAATGCTTACCACGAACAGCCTGGATTTTACGATGCTCTTTATAATGCTTATAAAAAATTCCCACAATTCACTAAACAAATTTCGTCGCACTCCTTCTTTCGGCCTCTTCCAGCCGGTAATTCACGGAGGATATAATCTGATACACCAAAACAGCCAAAACTACCGTATATACTGCTTCCGGTATAATAACATGAAGCAGGTAATAGACAAAATTCAACCGGTTTCTGATCAGGAACTGAAACACATAGAGGTATCCACTATAGGTAAAACTGCAAAAAGTTGTAACAAATAGCGGAAAAATAATAGAATCCGAATACAGAAAACGATGCAGTGCTCCGTTCACATAACCGATTAAAATAAAAATAATCATGTGGAACCCCACTGCGCTCATGGATACAATATCCATCAAAAGCCCACAGGCAAAGCCCACCGCCATCCCTTGATTTTTGCCATTCATAAATCCAAAGGATACCGTAATAATCAGAAGAATATTGGGAACTGTGCCGATAAGAGGACTATTTGCAAATAGTCCGAACTGAAGGATAAATCCTGCAAATATAATCAATGCTGTTATAAAAACCCGTTTAAATCGTCTCAAGGCTGACTCTCCTCACCTGTTACCTTTAATGTCTTAATCACCAAAACTGTCTGCAAATGGCCAAAGTCCACTGCCGGAATAAGGTATCCGGATTTTGTCACATTATTGCTGTCAACCTCTATCCCCTGGGCATAGCCAATGAGAATATTGGGAAGAAATTTATCACTGATATTGGAAGTTACAATTTTGTCATCATCCCAGACATTGTCGTTTTTATCAATATAACTGATGCGAAGGCGCCCCTCTGCATAAAGCTGTAAATCACCTGATACAATGCAGGTATCGCCGGAATTTAGGGACATGGCGCTGACATTGCTGTCATCGTCAATGATGGAACGCACTTTTGCAAAATTGCTTCCCACGTCTGTGACAATTCCCACCAAACCGCCGTCGGCAATGACGTTCATATCTTTCTCTATTCCATCTTCCGTACCTTTGTCAATGACAAAAGAATGATACCAGTTTCCGGCATCTTTTTGGATAATCCTGGCCCCGGTCGTCTCATAATCCGTATATTGCCCTTTCAGTTCAAGAAGCTCTCTTAATTCCTGCAGTTCCACCTGCCCCTGCTGGTAATTTCCAATATCCTCTTTTAACGCAGCCAACTCTTCCTTAAGCTGCTGGTTCTCTGCCCTGGCCTCTTCCAGGCTTTGATAATCGTAAGCAGTGTCGGCAAAACTGCTTCCCAAACGGTTCAATCCCTTTTGCATAGGTGCAAGTACAGAATTTACTGCATTGGTAAAAGGGCTTAAAAAACCCGGTCGAAAATAACTGACAGCCAGAAGGATGATACAAAATAGCATTAAAAAAAACAAAGCATATCTGGCTGGAAGAGAAAATTTCTTCTTATCTTTCATTTTACAATGATCCTCGTTCTTTTAAGCTGGTATAGCAATGATCCCCAATAATAATATGATCGAGGAGGGAGACACCTAAAAGCTGCCCTGCGGCCGCAACGCGTTTTGTCACCAGGATATCCTCTTTGCTGGGTTCCGGGTCACCGCTTGGATGGTTGTGGAACAAAATCAAGCTGACAGCCTGATATTTCAAAGCTTCCAAAAAAATCTCCCTGGGGGAAATCAGCGCTTCATTTACTGTGCCGATGGAGAGCGTATGCTCTTTCAAAAGTTGTCCTTTCGTATTCAGGTACAGAGCCCTGAGCTCTTCTGTTTCCCTGTGGCGCATATCTTCCATAAAATAGGCGGCCACCCCCTCCGGGGAAAGGAATGCCTGTTCTCTGTTCATCTTATTCCGGCTGATTCTTTTGGCAAGCTCCCCGATACAATAAAGCTGGATTGACCTTACCGTTCCAATTCCGGGAACTGTCTGCAGTTCATCCGGTGTAAGATGGTACAGTCCCAAAAGCCCTCCATAAGGTGCACTTAATTCTAAAATCTGTCTGGCAGTCTCAAGGGCGCCCTGGCCCTTCGTCCCGCTTCGCAGGATAATTGCCAGAAGCTCCGCATCGGTAAGTCCGGCCGGTCCCAATGCCAGACATTTTTCATAAGGACGTTCAGAAACCGGAAGTTCACTGATTGTATTTCGTGTCATACGCCTGTCTCCTTTTTGAAGTCAGGCCAAAAATCGATTTGTTCAAAATTTGTTCAAAGCAGCCGATAAATCACAATGGCGATTACCATTCCCAAAATCCCGGCTATGGTAATCTTGATGGTCAATGCAAAGGTGATGGTCAGAATTCCCAAATCCAGAACCACAGGACTTGCAAGGCCGAAGGTTTGTCCAAAATTCAGCCACTGAAACGCGGAAATGCCTCCAAGCAGCTGTCCGAGAAACCCTCCCAGTACCACCCCCGACAGGATTAAAATCAGCAGAGACCACTTATTTTTCGCTGTCTTCATCTGGTAATATTCTCCTGTTTCTCTAAAACTCTCCAAATCCAAAAAATTACTATCTATCAGTTTATCACAATTTTAATCTCATGTACACAGAAAAAAAAAATCTTAATGAATCTTAATGATTTGCTCACAAAGCAATCACATTTGCCTCCAAAAGCTTTTGTGCCGACATTAAAATTCCGGTTTTTGCATGATACCAGGTGAGTCCCCCCTGGAAAAATACGGTGTACGGCGGCTTCAGCGGTCCGTCCGCAGAAAGTTCAATGGAAGAGCCCTGGATAAAAGCGCCTGCCGCCATGATCACATCCGAATCATAGCCGGGCATGGCCCATGGTTCCGGTGTCACAAAAGAATCCACGGGGGCCGCCGCCTGGATTCCGAGGCAAAAAGCTTTTAATGCCTCAGGAGAACCCAAGTCAACTGCCTGGATGATATCATGCCGCTTTGTGGCGGAAGAAGGATACACAGGAAATCCCAACCGTTCGTAAAGGGCTGCCGCAAAAACAGCTCCCTTGACAGCGCCTGCCGTCACCACCGGCGCCAGAAAAAAACCCTGGTACAAGGTCTGGGACAGCCCGAGGCTGGCGCCCACCTCTTTCCCCAGGCCCGGGGCACTCAGGCGGAAAGCCGCCTGCTCCACATATTCTTCCTGCCCTGCAATGTAACCGCCACAGGGGGCAAGCCCTCCGCCGGGATTTTTAATCAGCGAACCGACACATAAATCCGCTCCCACGTCCGTTGGCTCCAGGGTCTCGGTAAATTCTCCGTAACAGTTGTCCACCATACAGATGATGTCCTGTTTTTTGGATTTAATAAAGGCAATCAGCTCTCCAATCTGTTCCACCGAAAGAGTGGGCCTGGAAGCATATCCTTTGGAACGCTGGATCGTGGCCAGCTTTGTCCTTTCGTTTATGGCGCGGCCAATGGCCTCAAAATCAAAAGAACCGTCTTCTTTCAAGTCTGCCTGGGCATAGGAAACCCCGTATTCTTTCAGAGAACCTTTGGAAGGGCGGATTCCAATGACTTCTTCCAGGGTGTCGTAGGGTTTTCCCACAGGGGAAAGGATTTCATCTCCCGGCCGCACATTTGCAGAAAGGGCCACTGAAAGCGCATGGGTCCCACAAGTGATCTGCGGCCGTACCAGGGCTGCCTGTGCATGGAACACATCGGCGTATACCTGTTCCAGGTTTTCCCTTCCCATATCATTATACCCATATCCGGTGGAACCAGAAAAATGTGCTTCTGCCACCCGGTTTTTCTGCATGGCATGAAGCACTTTAATCTGATTGTACTCTGCAGTTTTATCTATCGTATCAAACCGTTCTTCCAGGGAAGCTTCCACCTCTTTCCCAAGGGCCAGGATTCTTTCATCAAGGCCAATGGATTTATACATATCTTTCAAAACATTCATAGAACTCTCCTTCCTGCCGCGAAGCCTTTTGACTGCAGTATCCCGGCAAGCTCCTCCAACGCTTCTTCTTCTGTTTTTTGGTCCAGGGAAAGCCAGTCTGTCTGCCTCTCCCTTTTAAACCAGGTCAGCTGACGTTTGGCAAAATGCCTGGTATCCCGTTTTAAAATTCGGACCGCTTCTTCATAATCTGTTTCTCCGTCCAGATAAGCCAACAGTTCCTTATAGCCAAGGCCCTGCATGGAAACCATATCTTTCGTATATCCCAGGGCTTTCAGCTTTTTTACCTCGTCTAAAAGCCCGTCTGCCAGCATTTGGTCCACCCTCAGGTCAATTCTCCGGTAAAGCTCCTGCCTCTCCCTGTTTAAAACCACATAAGCAAACAGGTAGGGGGATTCTTTCTCCCGTTCTGCCCGGTTATGTTCCGAAATGGGAGTCCCTGTTTTCTCATAAAATTCCAGGGCGCGGATAATCCGCTTGATATTATTTTCATGGATTTCTTCGGCCGCCTGAGGGTCGCGTACCTGCAAAAGGCTGTAAAGATACGAAGCCCCCCGTTCCTTAGCAAGTGTCTCCAGATTCTTTCGATAAGAAAAATCCGCATCATTTTCCGTAAAGTCAATATCATACAACAACGCCTGGATGTAAAAGCCGGTGCCTCCTGTAAGGATGGGAAGATGCCCCCTTTCATAAATCCCCTTCATGGCCTCTTTTGCCATCTGCTTAAACCGAACCACATGGAACTCTTCCCACGGTTCCAGAACATCAATCAGATGATGGGGGACGCCTTCCATTTCCTCCAATGTTACCTTTGCGGAACCAATATCCATCCCTTTATATACTTGCATGGAATCAGCGCTTATGATTTCTCCATGGAACTTTTTTGCCGCTTTCACCGAAAGGGATGTTTTCCCCACAGCAGTCGGTCCTGTCAAAATCAGTAATGGTTTTTTCATATCAGATAATCCTTTTAAATTTCTTCTCAATCTCCCTTTTACTTATGGAAATAATGGTAGGCCTTCCATGGGGGCATGCATAAGGGTTTTCCAGGGCTAAAAGTTCATCAATCAAAGCTTCCGCCTCCCGGACAGATAAAGAATCCCCACCTTTCACCGCAGCTTTACAGCTCATGGAGGCCAGTTTTTCCAGAATTAATTCATCAGATTCTCTGGAAAGCTCCTCCGTAAGGCTGTCAAGGAGCTCCAAAAGAAGCTCCCGCTGGGCAATTCCGTAAAGATTTGCCGGGACAGAACTCACTGCGTATTCCTTTCCGCCGAAAGATTCGATCTCAAACCCCAGCTGCCGGAACCGTTCCATGAATTTCATAAGGATTTCTTCTTCCCTCATATTGAGTGTCAAAAGAATTGGCGGGCTTACCATCTGTCCATAAATCTTTTGATTGGCCATCTGGTTTACAAGCCGCTCATATAAAACTTTTTCATGGGCCGCATGCTGGTCAATGATCAACAATTCGTCTTTATACTGAATCAGCCAGTAAGTATCAAAAAGCTGCCCCAAAAAACGGTACTGCTTCCGTGCTTCGCCGGAAAACAGTTTTTCCTCAAAAAGTTCCATCTGCCTGTGGTCTTCCCGTAAATTCCCGTCCACAGATTTTGGCTTTGTTTTCCCTGTATCAGAATCCGGCGCATAAGTCACGGCCTGTTCACGCAAGTGTTTTGGCGGTTCCACAGGGGGAATGGCCGCTGCCATGCTTCTTTTCACCTCAAAGGGCTCCGGCCCTTTTATGGCGCCTGAAAAACTTCTGTTTTCCCCACTTTTCGGAAGGGACATCTTTGAAGGAATCGCTTCTTTTGTGCCAATTTCTTCCTGAACAGTTTCCTGCGGCGCGATTCCTTTTGAAATGTTTTCCGAAGGTTTTTTTTCTTCTTCCAGGCAGACTTTTCGGATCAACTCTTTCCCCGACAGAGTCTCCCTGACTCCATGGCAGATTAAATTATAAATTTCTTCCTGGTTACTGAAGCGAAGTTCCATTTTGGAAGGATGGACATTCACATCCAGAAGTTCCGGTTTTATTTCCAGGTGAAGGACCACGAAGGGATACTTGTGCTGCATCATATAAGAATGATACCCGTCTTCTATGGCTTTATTGATTAAATTGCTTTTGATATAACGGCCGTTGATAAAATAATTTTCATAAGCCCTGTTGCCCCTGGAAATCAGGGGTTTTCCCAAAAATCCTGTGATCCGCACCTGTTCTGTATCGATTTCCAGAGGAATCAGATTGGCAGAAATTTCCCTGCCGAAAATCATGTAAACAAGGTCTTTCAGATTGTGGTTTCCGGCTGTGTGGAGCCTGTTCTGGTTATTCTGGATGAACCGGATGGAAATATCAGGCCGGGAAAGGGCCATCCTCTCCACAAGACTGCTGATGTAAGACCCTTCCGTCTGGGGGGACTTTAAGAACTTTTTCCTGGCCGGGGTATTGTAAAAAAGATTTCGGACAAGAAATGTGGTGCCTTCCGGCGCCCCCACCACTTCCATGGAGATTTCTTCTCCGCCATGGTTCTGGTAACGGGTCCCTGTCAGTTCCCCGGCTGTCTTTGTAATGAGTTCCACCTGGGATACGGCAGCAATGCTTGACAGGGCTTCACCGCGAAACCCCAGGGAAGAGACGGTCAGAAGATCCACCGCCGAGCGTATTTTGCTGGTGGCATGGCGCAGGAAAGCCCTGGAAATCTGCTCCCTTTCAATGCCGCAGCCATTGTCCGTAACACGGATAAGGGAGATGCCGCCGTCACGGATTTCCACCGTCACCGCAGTGGCCCCCGCATCAATGGCATTTTCCAAAAGTTCTTTCACCACGGAAGAGGGGCGGTCAATCACTTCCCCTGCCGCAATCTGATTGATGGTTTCCTGATCCAGAACCATAATTTCAGGCATACGTTATCCCTCCCTGCTGTAAGTTTACCTCTTATCGTATATTATTTCCATCTGTTTTTCAAACTGTTCTGCAGCCTGTAGAGGGTATTGAGGGCGTCAATGGGAGTCATGGCCGAAAGCTCCATGGCTTCCAGTTCTTTTAAAATATCATCGTCTTTTACCGTATCAAACAGACTCATCTGCTTTAAATCCACCTCATCTAACCGCGGTACATGGGGCTTTGCGGCTTTCACAGCTCCGGCGATTTCCCTGGAACGGACAGAAATATCCGCATCCGCCAACTCTTCGGCCAGTTCTTTTGCCCTGACAAGCACGGCTTCCGGCACTCCCGCCAGTTTTGCCACCTGAATTCCGTAGCTTTTGTCTGCACCGCCCTTTACGATCTTTCGCAGGAATACAATGTCATCCCCCATTTCCTTCACGGCAATGCAGTAATTATTGACGCCTTTGATGGAACCTTCCAGCTCCGTAAGTTCGTGGTAGTGGGTGGCAAACAATGTCTTCGCTCCCAAAATTTTTGTATTGGAAATGTATTCAATCACTGCCCAGGCAATGGAAAGGCCGTCAAAGGTACTGGTTCCCCTTCCGATTTCGTCGAGAATCAAAAGGCTGTTTCTGGTGGCATTTCGTAAAATATTGGCCACCTCCGTCATTTCCACCATAAAAGTACTCTGGCCGCTGGCCAAATCATCTGAAGCGCCGACCCTGGTGAAAATCCTGTCGCAGATTCCGATATTGGCTGAGGCTGCCGGCACAAAGCTTCCAATCTGCGCCATCAGGCAGATTAAAGCTGTCTGGCGCATATAAGTGGATTTTCCCGCCATATTGGGGCCGGTAATCACAGACAGCCTGTTATGGCCGTTATCCAGATATGTATCATTGGCAATGAACAAATCGTCCCGCATCATTCGCTCCACCACCGGATGGCGGCCGTCCTTTATATCAATCACGCCCTTTTCATTGATTTTCGGGCGGACATAATTATTTTTTGTGGCTGCCACGGAAAGGGAGGTAAGAACATCAATCCATGCAATACAGTGGGCTGTTTTCTGGATTCTGACCACCTGCCCGGCGATATCGTCCCGAACCTGGCAGAACAAGTCATATTCCAGGGCAAATAGCTTGTCCTCGGCGCCTAAGATAATCTCTTCCAGTTTCTTTAATTCATCGGTGGTAAACCGTTCCGAACCGGTCAGCGTCTGTTTACGCACATAATGTGCCGGCACCATGGAGAGAAAGGAATTGGTCACTTCCAGATAGTACCCAAACACTTTATTGTACTTAATCCGAAGATTTTTGATCCCCGTCTCTTCCCTCTCTTTTGCCTCCAGCTGCGTAAGCCATGTTTTCCCCTCTGTCTTCGCCTTTCGGAGTTTGTCGGCCTCTTCGTGGAATCCGTCTTTAATCAGGCCTCCTTCCCGAATCACAAGAGGAGGGTCGTCCACAATGGCTTTCTCGATGAGTCCTGCCAAGTCCTCAAGAACATCCAGATTTTCACAAAGCTCCTCCAGCAAAGGAGCACGAAACTCCTTCAGCAGGTTCTTAATATGAGGAAGCATCTGAAGGGAATTTTTAAAAGAAATCAAATCCCTAGCATTGGCCGACTTATAAGAAATCCGTCCCATCAGCCGCTCCAGGTCATAAATGGGGTTCAGATACTCGGTCAATTCCTCCCTGGTAATATAAGCGCCATTTAACTCCTCCACAGCATCCTGGCGGCGCAGAATTTCTTCCCTGTCAATCAACGGCTGTTCGAGGAAACTGCGAAGAAGCCTGGCGCCCATGGCCGTCCTGGTTTTATCGAGAACCCACAGAAGACTCCCCCTCTTTTGTTTTTCCCGGAGAGTCTCCAGCAATTCCAGGTTTCTTCTGGTGGAGGTGTCGATCAGCATATATTTCCCGGAGCGGTAAGGCGTCAGCTTTGTAATATGCCCCAAAGAATTTTTCTGGGTCTCTAAAAGATAAAGAAGCTGTGCGCCTGCAGCCACCAGTCCGATTTTGTAATCATCAAGCCCCAGACCGGAAAGCCGTTCCACATGGAAATGTCCCTTCAAGGTATCCTCACAAGTCTCCCCATCAAAATAACGGTTTTCCAGAGACGTAATCAGGACATTCACCCTCCCTTTGAGGGCCTCCAAATCAACGCCCGACATATAAAAGGCTTCATTACAGATAATTTCCGAAGGCGTATACTTATAGATTTCATCCAGAAGGGCCCGGATAGTGGAGAGCTCCGTCACCAGAAATTCCCCTGTGGTGATATCTGATACAGCCACGCCAAAAGATTTTGCCAGATATACAATACACATCAGGTAATTGTTTTTTGTCTCATCCAAAGCCTGGCTGTCTAACAGCGTACCTGGCGTCACAATCCTTATGACTTCCCGTTTTACAAGTCCTTTTGCCATCTTTGGATCTTCCATCTGTTCCGCAATGGCCACTTTATAGCCCTTTTGTACCAGACGGCTTAAATACGTATCCAGCGCATGGTAAGGGACGCCGCACATGGGTGCCCGTTCAGGAAGTCCACATTCCTTTCCTGTCAGGGTAAGCTCCAGCTCCCTGGAGACCGTTTTCGCATCTTCAAAAAACATTTCATAGAAATCTCCCAGACGGTAAAAAAGAATACAGCCGGGATATTGTTTTTTCGTCTCCATATACTGCTGCATCATTGGTGATAATTGCCCTGCCACGTATTTAACCTCTCTGTTCTGTAATCTGCCATTAAATTCCGGTCAGGGATTTTCTCCCTGGTAATAGACAATTTTATTGTGAACCGGATAATCTTCAAAAAATTCCGCCAACGTCGGACGCTCCTCCGATGCCGGGTCATGAATCAGAAAATCGGAAGCCTTAAGCTCAGTCCCATCCCCCGTATAACCGTTAATCAGCACCCAGTGGGGATGTCCGTCTTCTTTGAAACCGCCAATCAACACAGGGATTCCTTCTTGAAGTTTAAGGAGAGATACTTCAAGATAATTGGAATCCCAGTTTTGTTCATAAACTTTGGGAAATCCCAGGTTCCCTTCTTCATTATAGAAAAGCCTTTCCGCCATGCCGTCCGGCGTGGTGGGCGTCCCCTCCAGATAGGAATAAGACATGGCCAGGCAGGAGGTGGCGCATCCGGCGGACGCGATTGTTTCATAGCTTTCTCCCAGGGAAAGCTCTCCCCACCGGGGATCCTGCTGTTTATAATCCGGAGTATCTAAAAAAACTCTTCCGTCGGAAGGCGGCGTTTCTGAAAGTTCCTCTATGACACAGTAACCTTCCACTGTTTCCGCCGAATGAGGTTTTCTGTAGTGGACACGCACGTAGCCGGTATTTTCCTTCCAGAAAACCTGTATGGCGTCTCCATAGGAAATACGCGCCACTACGGGATCTTCTGCCGTAGGTCCGCTTCTGATATTCAGAAGGCCAAAGTATGCGCAGTACATGGTATCCCCTTCTGAAAAACGTTTGTAAGGAAACTTGTCTCCTTCGTCAACCTCCATTCCTTTATATGCGCCGGGAAGATGGCAGGACAGATAAAGGGAACGGCCATTCCCCTGTACAAAAGGAATTTCCTTCCTGAAACCGACACTTTTTCCCGGAACCGGAAATAATCCCCAGGCAAGGAGCATAAGACAGACGAAGACCACCACTACCAGAGAAACAATCATGATTGTTTCTTTTTTGTCTTTCTTGTCCTGAAATTTCTTCCGGATATTTTTTCTTTTTTCTGCAAAGGAATGAATCTGTATATCCATAATCCTCCCCCTTACGGAAGCTTTTTCCCCATGTAATAAAAACCTTTTGATTCCAAAAGCTTAACCGGTATAAGCTTTCCGATATCGGAAGAATCCCCCGGGATATGAACCATAATATTGTTGCTTAAACGGCCGGTCACCATGGAAGGGTCATGGCTGTCCATCCCTTCGATCAAAGCTGTCATAGTTTTTCCCACATCTTTTTTGCACATTTCGGCAGATATGTTCTGCACTTCTGTGAGAAGCCTGTCAAAACGGGGCTTTACGATCTCCTCCGGCACCTGGTTTTCCATGGCGGCCGCAGGTGTACCGGTCCGTTTGGAATAAATAAATGTAAAGGCGCTGTCATAACGCACCCGGCGCACCACATCCAGCGTTTCCTCAAAGTCTTCTTCTGTTTCGCCGGGAAAGCCCACGATAATATCCGTTGTCAGAGAGAGGTCCGGAATTTCTCTTTTGATCTTTTCTACGAGGGCTAAATACTGTTCCTTGTCATAAACACGGTTCATCTGCTTTAAAATCCGGGAGCTTCCCGACTGAAGCGGTAAATGCAGATGACGGCAGATTTTGGGACAGTCCCGCATGGTTTCAATCAGTTCGTCTGACAAATCTTTGGGGTGGGATGTCATAAAGCGAATCCGTTCCAACCCTTCGATTTCTGCCACCTGTTTTAAAAGCTTTGCAAAAGACGTGGGCTTCTCCAAAGTTTTTCCGTAAGAATTGACATTCTGTCCCAGGAGCATGACTTCCACCACTCCATCTTTTACCAATCCCCGGATCTCCTGAACAATATCCTCCGGATTCCTGCTCCTCTCCCGTCCTCTCACATAAGGGACGATGCAGTAACTGCAGAAGTTGTTGCAGCCATACATGATATTGACGCCGGATTTGAAAGAATACTTTCGTTTAGCCGGAAGGTCTTCCACAATCTTGTCGGTCCCATCCCAGATGTCAATGACCATCCGCCCTTCCGTATAACAAAGAAATAAAAGCTCTGCCAGACGGAAAATATTGTGGGTGCCAAAGATCAGATCCACAAACCGGTAACTTTTTTTGATTTTTTCAATGACGGAGGCTTCCTGCATCATACAGCCGCAAAGGGCAATGGTCATATGGGGGTTTTTCTGCTTCAGGCTGTTTAAATAGCCAAGCCTCCCATAAACCCTCTGATTTGCATTGTCCCTGACAGTGCAGGTGTTATAAAGGACAAAATCGGAATTTTCCTCTTCGGAAGGTTTAAATCCTGCCTGTTCCAGGATTCCCATAAGCTTCTCCGAATCTTTCGCATTCATCTGACAGCCAAAGGTTTTAATGCAAGCCGTGAGGGGTCGGCCGTATTCTATACTTTTTTCACGGACCATCTCCTTTAACCGCTCCATAAAATACTGCTGGCGGAAAGGCTCTTCCACAGGCGCTTCTACCGGATACTTTTCCCACTGCTCCACTTGGAAAACTCCTTTCACGGGCGTACCTGCCCGTTTCCGTAAATAATATATTTTGTCGTCGTGAGGGCTTTTAACCCCATGGGACCTCTGGCATGGAGCTTCTGGGTACTGATTCCAATCTCCGCCCCGAAGCCAAACTCAAAGCCGTCGGTGAAACGTGTTGACGCGTTGACATAAACTGCAGCTGCATCCACTTCATCCAGGAATTTCTGTGCGTTTGCATAACTTTCCGTGATAATGGCTTCCGAATGTTTTGTATTGTAACGATTGATATGGGCAATGGCCTCTTCCAGGGAATCCACTGTCTTGGCCGACAGGATATAATCCAGATATTCTTTCCCCCAGTCTTCCGAAGAAGCCTTTACCGCCTCCGGCACCAGGGCACATACCGTCTCATCCCCACGGATCTCCACATGTTTCTCCGAAAGCCTCCCTGAAAGCACTTTCCAAAGCTTCTCAGAAACATTTTTGTGGATCAGCAAAGATTCACAGGCGTTGCAGACGCCGATCCGCTGGGTTTTTGCATTGAGGATAATATCTGCCGCCATGGCGAGGTCGGCGCTTTCATCCACAAAGATATGGCAGTTGCCCGTCCCCGTTTCGATGACAGGAACCGTACTGTTTTCCACAACGGTACGAATCAGTCCCGCTCCGCCTCTTGGAATCAGCACGTCAATATATCCGTTCATCCTCATAAGGGCTTTCGCTACTTCTCTGTCTGTGGTTTCCACCAGCTGAACGGCGTCCCCTGGAAGGCCGCTGTCTAAGAGGGCTTTTCTGATGGCGGCAGCAATGGCCATATTGGATTTGATGGCATCACTTCCCCCCTTTAGAATCACTGCATTTCCCGCTTTAAAACAAAGGCCAAAAGCGTCGGCCGTCACATTGGGGCGGGATTCATAAATGATTCCAACGACGCCTAAAGGTACTCTTTTTTCTCCGATGACAAGGCCGTTTGGCCTTTTTTTCATGGAAAGGACTTCCCCCACCGGATCATCCAGTGCCGCAACTTGTGAAAGTCCGTCGGCCATGGCGTCAATCCTGTCTTTTGTCAGGCGCAGCCTGTCTAAAAGCCCTTCATGCATACCGCGCTTTCTTCCGGCCTCCATATCTTCTTCATTGGCGGCTAAAATTTTGTCTGTATCCCTGCGAAGCGCCTCTCCTGCCGCCAAAAGCCCCTTATTTTTCTCTGCAACACTTAACTTTCCAAGGAAGAAGGCCGCCTCCCGTGCCCGTTCCCCCATTTTTTTAAGTTCGTCCATCATTCTTTCCCCCCAAGACGGCTGATTCCCACTTCCGTAATCAACACGGAAGGCCGGATATCAAATTCTTCAAAAGGTACTGCCTCAAACATCTGGCACTCATAAGCCAGCGCCACGGTCCGAAGCTTTGGGTGTTTTTCCAGATACCGGTCATAAAACCCGCCTCCATAACCCACCCGGTGATGGGCGCGGTCAAAAGCCACACCCGGCATAAGGAAGAGAGCTTCTTCCTCGATTGCTTTCAAAAGTCCTGTTTTCGGCTCCCTGATACCAAAATAGCCAGGTTCCAGATCAGCCTGTGCCGTAATATAATAAAAGTCCATATCTTTCCCGTCCACTCTTGGGACGGCTACGCGTTTTCCATCCTTCATGGCCCGCTCCATAATGGGCCAGGTGAATACCTCATGATTATAGTCCACATAGCAATAGATGACATCCGCCTCTTTATATTCCGGCAGAGAACATACATAAGAACAGATTTTTTCACTGGCGGCCCGCTCTTTCTCCGGGAGAAGGGACTGCCTTCTCTCTTTTACCATCCGCCTGATTTCTTTTTTTGTCATGAGTCTTTTTTCCTTCTTCCCTTTCTCTCCGCCACTTTTTTAAGTTCTGTCACCGTACCGTCCGCCTCCAGGATACTGACATTATCCAGAGTACCTCTCAGGTTCTTCCTGATGGCCAGGATATATTCCTGCCTCAGCTTCGCCTGCTCAGCTTTTTCCTCTTCTGTAAGCCCTTCTCCTTTGGATTTATGGTACAATTCATTGATTCTTTGAATATCTTTCTCTGTCATGTCCGCTCCTCACTCTTTTCTCCCTTTAAGCTGCCGGAATCCGCCTCCATATATTGAAGAAGTTCTTTGTAACGCCCTTCCATCACCTCATATCCATGGCGGTAAAAATCATCCAGGACTTCAGGGCGCTTTTCTGTCCTGGATACCACAGCCTTTTCAGGACGGATTACAAAAATGCGGCCATCTGCTTCCAGCCGGTCGATCAAGTCCATGGTCCGGTTATAGGTCACAGGGCGTCTGCACACGGTTTTTACAAGCAGGGGATATTCTTTATATGCAGCCTGATAAATGGCAGCCCCCTTTTTTGAGAGTTTTTTTCTGTAACCGGCATTTCTGGTCAGCACCACCACACATTTTTTGTACCCTTGCTTCAACATCCTGGCCACAGGAACAGAATCAGCCAGGCCTCCGTCCATATAAGGGACGCCCTCAATCTCCACCATTTTAGTCACCACAGGCATACTGCAGGAAGCCCTGCAGATGGCCAGAAGCCGGTCCATGTCCTCTCTTTCATCCAGATATTCTGCCTTTCCTGTCAGACAGTTGGTCACTGCCAGCTCACATCGAATAGCTGAATGGCTGTAGGTTTCAAAATCAAAGGGGAACGTTTCTTTTGGATATTGATCAAAAATCATGTCCATATCAAAAAGGCTTCTTGTTTTCAGCGCCTTTTTGACATTCAGATAGCTGTTCTTTTTGTCAATGGGAATCATACAGTTTCTTGTCCGTCCCGGCTGCCTGGACACATAATCAATGCCGTTACAAGCGCCGGCCGACACACCGATCACATAAGGCAGGTAAAGATCTTTCTCCATCAGATAATCAAGGACGCCGGAGGTGAAAATCCCTCTGGTGGCCCCGCCTTCCAAAACAAGGCCTGTTTTTTTCATAACTGTTTACTCCTCAATACAACCTCAATAGGCTGTCAAATATTCAATCAAGTCAAAATCCCTGTTTTTATGGGCCAGAAACAAAGTTCCGACGGGATCCCCATCCAGAACCCTGTATATATTTTCCACATCATCCCCGTTGGTGATTACCATATCAATTCCGGCATCCGTAGCCATCCTGGCGGCCACGATCTTGGCAGACATCCCTCCGGTGCCAACATTGCTCCCGGTACTGTCTTTTCCCATCTCCTGCAGATCATCGGTGATCTCTGCCACCTCATCAATGAAAGCGGCGTCGGGATTTTTCCTGGGGTCATCTTCATACAAACCGTCGATATCAGAAAGGAGAATCAAAAGGTCTGCATGAATCACCGCCGCCACAATGGCAGAAAGGCGGTCATTATCCCCGAATTCGATTTCATGGGTCGCCACCGTATCATTTTCATTTACAATGGGAATCACGCCCATTTTCAAAAGTTCGTCAAAGGTATTTTCCGCGTTTCTTCTGGATTCCGGATTCAACATGGTGGTCTTTGTCATCAGGATCTGAGCCACCACCTGATTGTATTCCGAAAAAAGCTTCTGGTAAGTCATCATCAGTTTTGCCTGTCCGATGGCCGCCAGGGCCTGCTTCACCGGGAGATGATCCGGCCGCTCCATATACCCCATGGTCTTCCGCCCCACGGCGCCGGCCCCGGAGCTGACCAACACCACTTCCATTCCCTGATTTCTCAGGTCACACAGTACCCTGGCCAGTTTTTCCACTTTATTCAGATTTAAGTATCCTGTATATTTATGCGTCAGTGAGGAGGAACCGATCTTCACTACCACCCGCCTCTTCCCTGAAAGTCTTGTCTTTCTGTCCATAAAAGCCCTCTTCTTAAACTTCCGGCAGCCCATAAAACGGCAGCCTAATATTTCTATTTTACCAAATTCATCTTTGGTTGACAAGAGATCTGATCTTGGGTTTACGTATTTTTATTTTATGGAAATAATGGCTTCCGCCACCCGGATTCCATCCACTGCTGCCGAAGTAATCCCTCCTGCATAGCCGGCGCCTTCCCCACATGGATAAATGCCCGCAATGCTGCTCTCCATCTGATCGTTTCGTTCAATTCGCACCGGGGAAGAAGTGCGGCTCTCCACCCCGGAAAGTATGGCATCATAACGGTCAAATCCCAAAATTTTCCGTCCCCAGAAATCCACGCCTTCTATAATTGCCCTGTTCAAAGGTTCCGGCAGGATTCCCCTGAGATTGGTATAGCAGTTTTGCCCCTTGGTATCGGGAAGAACCTCCCCCGGGCCGCTACTCTTTCTGTTTTCTTTAAAATCCCCATAAAGCTGAATGGGTACGGCGCCATTTCCAAGGCGCCACGCGTTCCGCTCCAACCTCCTTTGAAACTCCATTCCGGCCAGGGGATTTATATTTGCAGAAAGGCCGTCTTCAAAATCCTCCGGGGAAACTGTGACAACGATTGCACTGTTGGAATTCCTGCCATCCCTGGCATGGTTGCTCATCCCATTCACCGCCGTCATCCCCTGCTCTGAAGATGCGTTTACCACATACCCCCCGGGACACATACAAAAAGAATAGACCCCTCTTCCGTCCGAAGCCCGCGCCGTCACTTTATAAGGGGCCGGCGGCAGCAAAGCCCCATACTTTTCCCCATACTGGGATATCTGGATCATGGACTGGGGATGTTCTATCCGAAGTCCCACGGCAAAGGCTTTTGCATGCATGTTTAGCCGCTTCTCATAAAGCATCTGAAAGGTATCCCTGGCACTGTGCCCGGTGGCCAACACCAGGACGTCCGCCGCAATAAAACGGGTTATTCCTCCGGCCTTTGTATCCTGTATGTATACGCCGGAAACCTTCCCGTCTGTAATTTCCAGATTAGTGGCCTTTGTGTGAAAATGGAACTGACCTCCCATGGATTCTATTTTCTGCCTCATATTTTTCAGCACCTGTTTTAAAACATCAGTCCCAATATGAGGTTTACTGTCATAAAGGATTTCACTTCCCGCGCCCATGGATACAAAAAGCTCCAGAACTTTCTTTCCACGGAGAAACGGGTCTTTTATGAGGGTATTCAGTTTTCCGTCCGAAAAAGTCCCGGCTCCCCCTTCCCCAAACTGTACATTACATTCAGGGTTTAAAACCCCCGTTTTCCAAAACTGCTCCACAGCCTCTTCCCGCTCCTCCACAGGGCCTCCCCGCTCCAGTAAAACCGGGCCGTATCCCGCCTGGGAAAGCATGTAACCACAGAAAAGCCCGGCAGGACCCGTGCCCACAATAACCGGGCGATGCTGCATGGTCCGCCTGGCATCTTTTGGAAACTGGTATCTGGCTTCCGTAACGCGCCGTATTTCCGGGCCTTTTCCATGTTTGAAAAAAAGCTCTTCCTGCTTTTTTGTCTTTACATCCACCTGATAGACAAAAACAGGGGCCTCCTTTTTTCTGGCATCGATGGATTTTTTTGTAATCTGCCAGCTCTCAATATCTTTTTCTGAGATTTTAAGCTTCTTACAGATTTTGGAAAGAAGAAGATCCTCCCCTTCTTCCGGCCGAAGCTTGATCTGTGTTATACGTATCATAGTCTCCCCTGCTTTCCTGCCAGAAAACCACTGGTCCATGCCCACTGCAAATTGTAACCGCCACAGTTTCCATCCACATCAAGAACCTCGCCGGCAAAATAAAGCCCCGGCAAAAGCCTGGACTCCATAGTTTCCGGCCATACGTCGTCGGTATTGATTCCCCCTGCAGTCACCTGTGCCCTGGAGAAGTCATTGACAGCCGTAATATCCAGGGGAAAGCTACAAATCAATTCCGACAACTGTTGTTTTTTCCGTTTTTCAAGACGCTCCGACGGAATATGTACGGGAAGGCCGGACTTTTTCATAAAAACAGCCGACAGCTTTTCAGGAAACAAACCACAAAGATTTTGAAAACAGTCCCCAGCCCTGTCAAAGACCTGATGCAGTATCTCTTTTGCCTCCCTTTTTTCATATTCTGAAAGAAAATTTAACCGGGCCTGGACCATTTTCCCCTCCGCCAACGCCCTGGAGGCATATCTGCTCACCTGAAAGGCAGGAATCCCGGAAATTCCGTAATCTGTGATCTGAAGTTCTCCCGTATCTTCCCCCATCAATTTTTTTTCTTTTTCTCCAACATATAAGGACACGGTTCCGTCTGCCCTGACACCGGCCGCTTTTTTCAAAGGATTGGGAGAAGCAAAAAGACCTGTAAGGGCCGGAACCGGCAGAATCACCCGATGGCCCAGCAAACAGGCCAGCTCATATCCGCTCCCGTCGGAACCGGTGGCCGGGGCCGCTTTTCCGCCACAGGCCAACACTACCGCATCCGCTGCAAAAGAAGTATCCCTTGTCCTCACCAGAAACCGTCCGTTTTCTGTTTTTATTTCTTTCACCACACAGTTCGTCCGAGTATCTACTCCCAGCCTGGAAAGCTCCAAAAGGAGCGCTTCCCTCACTGCCAAAGACTGAAGGGAACGGGGATAAAGATATCCGGCCCTGTCTTTAAAAAATAGTCCCAGCCCTCCAAAAAACTGCAGCGTTTCCCGGTATCCGAACTGCCTCAGGGCCGGAAGGGGAAATCCCTCATTTTCCGAATGATAACAGGATGGCTCCTGGAACCGGTTTGTCAGATTGCAGCGGCCGTTTCCGGTGGAAAGGAGTTTCTTTCCAAGGACATCCGTATGCTCTAAAAGCGTCACCTGATCTCCCTCTCTGGCGGCAAAGATGGCCGCTGTCATCCCGGAAGCGCCGCCGCCGATCACAACCGTCTGTCTCATGGAATCCCTCCTTTTTACAATTACCGCTGCAGATATGTGTTTATTATAATGCCGGCTTTCCATTTCAGCAACTAATATATCTTAAGTTTCCGTATTTTACATTTCCAGCAGGAAGAATGTGGACTTTTCGATTAAAAAATACGAAAACTCAGGAATTTACATTGTCAAGCGGTTTCAGCTGGTGATGGATTCCAGGTAATCATATAGCTCCGCCACATCTTTCACATAGTAACCTTTTTTCAAAACTTCCACTTCACTTTCAGGCAGTTCTTCTTCCGTCAGATACGTTTCCATATAAACATCGCTTCTGTCGCTGTAGTAAATTTTAAGGTATCCTTCCTCAATGGCCAGAAGGAAACGGTAGTGATCGGGATTGACGGATTCCCTTGTCCGCACCACAAGGCGGGAAGAAGAAAAAGAAACGAGGCTTTTTCCATTTCCCTCTGTTTTCAGATATTCAATCAGGCCTTCCCTGGTAAGCCCCATATATTCTTCCGGTATGGGGAGGATGGTTTCTGTCAGAAGCCCGTCCGTCTCATTATAATTCTGGGAAATGTACAACATATCGTCGTTGACGGAAAGTACATTTTGATTTTCCGCAGCCACCACACTTTCTTCTTCCGTTTTGCTTTCTGCCTGGCTTTCTGTTTCTTCCTGTTCTTCGGAAATTCCCCTTGCCTGCTGTCTGGAAAGCTCCAGCTCTTTTTTCAGTTCCAGGTTCCGGTAGCTGAAATAATAAACTGTGGAAAACAGGAAAAAAAACAGGCAAAATCCGGATACACATATCCATATTGTCTTTTTCATAACAGTCACTCCGTTCACTCAGATTTCATTAAATAGGGAAAGAGAATCATATGGTCCTCTTTCCCAGTATTGGCTGTTATGAAAAAAAGTATACCTGATAAAATGCCTGGAGGCAGTATGGGGCACCCGGCAGGAGATTCTATAATAAGTGCAGCTTTTTGGCAACCCTTGCTATTTTCCCTCCCATAGGCATGCTGCAAAGTTCCTTTTCGCTGACACACCGAAACAGAAGAAGCAGTATAAAATATACCATCACTGCCACAGCCATCGCTGCAATACATGCCACAGAGTTCTTCTCCGTAAGCATATTTAAAAGGTAATACACCAGGTAAGCCAACCCCCCCATAATGGCTGAGGCCAAAAAAGGCAACACAAACGTTTTTTTCAGCTCCTGGCGGTAATGAAGGTATTTTGCTATGGATATGCCATTGAAAACACACATGGACAATCCGAAAAGCACATTGGCAAGGACTACGCCATAAATTCCCATATGACAGCCATACAAAAGGACAGCCAGAATCCCAACATGAAGCGCCAGCGAAATAATAGCATTGCACACCGGTATTTTCATCCTGTTAATCCCTTGTAAAATACCATTTGTCACGGTGGACAGTGAGAAAAACACAACTGCCAGGGAACCTAAAAATAACATATCCCCGCCCAACTGGGTATCCTGCCTGAAAAGCAGGCTGACAATGGGATATCCCAGAATGGTCAACCCCACTGTGGCCGGAAGGGCCACAAGCATGGAAAAACGAATGGTCAGATTAACCTTTCTCAAAATTTCCCCTCTGCGGCCTTCCATCACCGTTCTGGTGAGGGCCGGAAGCATGGAAGAAGCCAGGGCATTGGAAATGGCGATTGGCACATTGATCAACAGATAATACTGGCCGGAATAAACCCCCCAGTTTGCCATATAATAAGCCGACTCCCCTGTGGACTTCATATAAAACCCATAAATACTGTTATCCAAAAGATTGCTGACATTGTAAACTGTCCCGCTGATGATGACAGGAACAATGGTTGCAACCAGGACCCTGGCAATGTTACCGTAGGATTCCAGCATCACCGTGTTATCCCGCTGCATCTGGCGCTTCAGCACTCTTCGGAACATCAGAAATACTAAAATACAGAACAAGAGGGCAATGGCGGCCCCGGCCGCCGTACCCAGGGTTCCGCCGGCCGCCCCGTAAGCATTTGCATAAATCCCGGTCCCTTTGTCAATATCTAAGTCTGCACCCATGTCAAACAAGATAAAGGCGGCAGCAATACTGACACCGGCATTGACAATCTGCTCCAAAACCTGGGAAAAAGCCGTCGGCATCATGGTGCCAAGCCCCTGGAAATATCCCCGCAGAGTACCGAGGAAAGCCATGACAAAAATCGTCGGGGCCAATACTTTGATGGCATAGGCTGCCCCCGGCTCATTTAAAACCTTCGTTGCAAAAAAATCCGCGCCAAAAAATGTGACCAGGCAGGCAGTCCCTCCCGATATCAGAGAAAAAATCAGGGAACTTTTAAAAATCCGGTAAGCATTTTTATGCTGTCCCAGCGCCACTCTGGCCGAAACCATCTTGGACACAGCCAGTGGAAGGCTGTAAGACGACAACAGCAGCATAATATTATAAATATAATATGCCGATGAATAAATCCCCATGGCAGTGCTGCCGATTTTATTCTGCATAGGTATGCGATATACCATGCCGATAATCCGCACCAGAATCCCTGCCGCTGCCAGGATAGACCCCTGTACCAGGAAATTATTGGATTTTTTCTTTCTTTTTCTCGGTTGTTGACTCATAAATTTTCTTCACCTTATTCCCTTGGAATGGACAGGGCTTCCATCAAAAGCCGCTGCCTCTCTTCCATAAGAATCCTCTCCTTCTCCTCCATATGGTCGTAACCCATAAGGTGGAGCATACTGTGGGCAGTCAAAAACGCCAGCTCCCGTTTCAGGGAATGGCCGTAGGCTTTTGCCTGCTCTTTGAGCTTTTCCACCGATAAAATAATATCTCCCAAAAGAAGTTCTCCTGTTTCAGGATTAAAGCAGTCAAAGGCATCTTCCTCTTCCAGAAACCCAAAATCCGCCGGATACGGATAGTCTGCCATGGGAAAAGAAAGGACATCCGTACTGCTGTCAATTCCACGAAATTCTCTGTTTATCCTTTTAATCTCTTCTTCCGAAGTCAAAGTGACACTTACTTCCGCCTCATAAGGACAGCCCTCGCACTCAAGGGCTGTTTCCACGACTGTTCGGATGATCTCTTCATAAGGAACAGAAAGAAGCTCTTTTGCTTCATAAGAAATCTCACAAGTCATATTATCTCTCCCACTGTCTGCTTCCGCCCGTTCGTTTTCCCCTTTCCCCGGAACGGTTTTTACTTTCGTAAACTTCATAAGCCTGTACAATTTTCTGAACTAAAGGATGTCTCACAATATCTTTACTGGAAAGCCGGATAAAAGCAATATCTTCGATATCCTTAAGAACTTTCACCGCCACATCAAGGCCGGAAGGCCCGTTTCCAGCCAAATCCCTCTGGCTTAAATCTCCTGTAATGATCACTTTTGAGCCGAAACCAATCCTGGTGAGGAACATCTTCATCTGGGCCGGAGTGGTATTCTGCGCCTCATCCAGAATAATATAGGCGTTGTCCAACGTACGGCCGCGCATATAAGCCAGGGGAGCGACCTCGATCAGCCCTTTTTCCGCATTGTGAAGATAGCTGTCCGCCCCCATAATCTCATAAAGGGCATCATAAAGTGGCCGCAGATAAGGATCAATTTTGCTTTGCAGGTCTCCCGGTAAAAACCCCAGCTTCTCTCCGGCCTCAATGGCCGGCCTTGTCAGGATAATCCGGCCAACCTCATTATTTTTAAACGCCTGGGTAGCCATAGCCATGGCCAGATACGTCTTTCCTGTCCCGGCAGGCCCCAGGCCAAACACAATCATCTTCTCCCGTATGGCGTCCACATATTCTTTCTGCCCAATGGTCTTTGGCTTCACCGGTTTCCCGGAAATAGTCCGGCAAATGACATCCTGGTCGATTTCCAGTATTTTGTCATCCTTCTCTTCAAACACAAGGGATAGCGCATAATCCACGTTTTGTTCTGTAATCGTATTTCCCCGTTTGGAAAGCTCTATGAGGTTTTGAAACACACTCACAGCCTTTCGGGCCATGGTCTCCGGGCCAATGACTTTAATCAGGCCATCCCTGGATATCATCGTCACCTTCAGGGTTTTTTCAATTTTCTTTAAAAAGGCATCAAACTGGCCGCAGACATTCCTTTCATGCTCTGCCGGAATATCAATCATCGTTTCCACAATTCCCATACCTTTTTGCTGCCTCCTTCTGTTTGCTATTTCTTATTTTAACATTTTTTCCGGCAAATAGAACCCCTTTTCACAAAAAAGTTATGATTCTCCGGAAATGCCGATGGACTCTTCCGCATAGACAGTACCTGTCACCTTACAGGAATCTATCCCCACCGTCACATGAAAAGACGAATCCGTAATCTTTGCCCCTGAGTCCAAAAGTGCCGTACAATAAGCCTGAAAGCGCCTTTCGGCCTCTGTTTCGGCCTCTTCTTTTGTCAGAACTTTTACCGCATCCTGATATTCTCTGGCGGTCACACGCCCCCACCCCAAAGGCAGATAAAAATTTTCCCACAAATGAAGGATTTCATAAGAATCGACTTCGTCGCTCTGTTGGTAATGATTTTTTCCCCCCGGCAAAAACAACCGGTGTCCAAAAATCCAGAGATAATTCCGCTCTTTTTTCTCCCCGGTATAATACTTTTTTTGTTCAGCCAGAGGAAATTCTTCCTGATAATGATAAACTGTGGCCGCAAAAACATCCCCGTCGGCCTGTACTTCTTCTGTTTTCAAAAGAGTTCCGCTTTCATCAAAAATCTCCAGGTTTCCGGAAATCAAGGTCTGGCCCGGTTCCACCACATCCCCGGAATGGACAAGGGGCGTCCCTGCCCTCGTTATGATGGAAATGACAGTTCCGCTTTTTGTGGCGGTCACATCATGTCCCCCTGCTTCCATATCCGAAATCCCCTTTAAATCAATCAATGGATTTTCTTTGATTCGGATGATCAGGCGGTTCCCGGATATCTCGGCCGACACCCAGGTAATGTCTTCATAATAATTTCGTATTTCCTTTTCAATATCTTCACACAGAATCCCCGATTTCGCCATTCCATGGACATATCCCTTTTCTTCTAAAAATTTAAGAAGAGTGCTGTCCGTATATTTTGTGTTCCCTTCCACATGGATATCCCAGATAAATAAAGAAGACGCGTATAAAAGCCCCAGACAGCAAAGGATTCCTGCGTAAAAAGCAATCCGCTTCCTGCTTCTCCTGAGGAAAAAAGGGAGCCCCTGCTTTTCCGTAATGCGAAGTTTTACCCTGGCTTTCCTGGCCAGCCTTCCCGCATGGAAAAACTCTTCCGCTTTCATGAAAAAATAGATGCCGTCCCTTTTCTTTTCCACCGCTTCCAGCAAAATCCCATGGAAGCTGCATAAATTAAAAAAACGTTCAGGGTTCTCACCGGATACCCTGACCGTCAGCCTCCCCTTCCATCTGTTTTTCCTATTCATAAATGATTTCACGGATTCTACCCCTGACTTTCATAGCATCTCTTCCAAAATAAGAAATAACCATATGTTCCCCGATAATGTGGATGCGGCACATACCGCTTAAAATGCGGATACATTCCGGCGTATATTCCAAAATTCCCCGGTGGTTTTCCACCGTCATCTCCATACATCCCACAGCAGTGATTACGGCAGCGCCTAAACATACGTCCCGCGGCAGTTCCAGAGCCTGCACCAGACTATCAAGTCTTTTTTTCATAGGCCCACCTCTCTCTTTTTACAGTTCAGTCTATGAGAATAGGACAAAAAAAAGAACTGTTGACAAACAACAGCTCTTTTTTAGCGCACAATTAATTGTATTTACGTTTTCTGGCAGCTTCAGACTTTTTTTTGCGTCTCACGCTGGGCTTTTCGTAATGCTCTCTCTTACGAATCTCCTGCTGAATACCAGCCTTCGCACAGTTTCTTTTGAATCTGCGCAAGGCACTATCTAAGCTCTCATTGTCTTTCACAATAACGTTTGACATAGACTCACACCTAACCTCCCTCCAGTTGTGTATTGTGCATAATACAACTGTTTGGGTATATTTTTCGCACTACAATAAGTATAGCACAATTTGCCATTTCGTCAATACCTATTTTCCGCAAATTTCCCTATTCTACCTGAAATTGTTGCAGATTGCTGACAGGTATCCTGACAATAAAAGCGATCTTTATTTGATCTGCTCTGCTAAAACCTCCATGGCCTTTTTCAGCGCATCCGGTATCCCGGCAGGGTCTTTTCCGCCGGCCTGGGCCATGCCCGGCCTGCCGCCCCCGCCTCCGCCAACACATGCTGCCACTGCTTTCACCAAGTTTCCCGCATGGGCGCCTTTTTTCTGGGCGCCGTCCGTAGCCGTGGCCATCAGGTTGACTTTACCGCCCTGTTGGGAAATAATAAGGACAACGCCTTCTTCCAGTTTCTCTTTCATCTGGTCTCCCAGATTCCGAAGGCCGTTCATGTCCACATCCTTCACACTGAATACCAATACCTTCACGCCATTGACCATGGCTACCTGGTCCATCACATCACCCATGGCTTCTCTGGCGATTTTACTCTTAAGATTTTCATTCTCAGAATGAAGGTTTTTAATTTCTTCCTGAAGCGCTTCAATCTTTTTCACCAACCCTGACGGTTCCGTTTTTGCAGCTTTCGCCGCACACGCCAGCTGATTTTCCAGAGCTTTATAATGAGCGGACACGCCCTTTCCCGTCAAAGCCTCAATCCGGCGTACTCCGGCGGCAATCCCCGACTCCGATATAATCTTAAAAGCTGCAATGGATGCCGTATTGGACACATGTGTACCACCGCAAAGCTCTTTGGAAAAATCACCCATAGAAACTACCCGGACCGTTTCTCCGTACTTTTCCCCAAAAAGGGCCATAGCCCCGGCTTTTTTCGCCTCATCAATGGTCATGGTCTTTATGGTGACAGGATTGGCCGCCGCAATCTCCTCACAGACCAGTTCTTCCACTTTTGCAATCTCCTCTTCCGTCATGGCGGAAAAATGGGTGAAATCAAACCGAAGCCTGTCCGCCGCAACAAAAGAACCTGCCTGTTCCACATGGCTGCCCAAAACCAGCCGGAGGGCTTTTTGAAGCAAATGGGTGGCGCTGTGGTTTTTGCAGGTATCCATCCTGTTTTCAGCGTTTACCTTCAGCGTTACCCTGTTTCCCGTCTGAAACGTACCTTTTGTCACAGTCCCCACATGGCCGATTTTATCTCCCTGTAGTTTCATCACATCTGACACGGAAAACTCTGCATCTTCCATGCAAATCACACCGAAGTCTGCCTTCTGTCCACCCATGGCGGCGTAAAAAGGAGTCACATCCGTAATGACAGTTCCTTTCTGCCCTTTTTTGAGGATTTCTACGATTTCATCCTCCGTGGTAAGGGCTGTCACGGTTCCCGTATCTTCCAGCCGGTCATAGCCGGTAAACTGGGTGGTAAGTTTTGCACTGAGTTCCTGATAAATATCTTCCCTGCCCATATAGTTGCTTTTTTTCCTGGAACTTCTGGCCATTTCCCGCTGGACATCCATGGCTTTTGCAAAACCATCCTCGTCCACTGAAAATCCCTTTTCATCCAGAATTTCGCGGGTTAAATCCAGAGGAAAACCATAAGTGTCATAAAGCCGGAAAGCATCCTCTCCGGAAAGTACGGACTTTCCTTCTGTCCGCAGTTTTTCCTCCAGTTCACCCACCATGGCAAGCCCCTGGTCGATGGTTTTATTAAACTTGTCCTCCTCTTCTGTGAGAACCTTGAATATCATCTCTTTCTTTTCTTCCAGTTCCGGATAAGCTTCCCCGGAAAGGGCAATCACTGTCTCCGAAAGCCTGGCCAAAAACCTTCCTTCGATTCCCAAAAGCCTGCCATGGCGGGCCGCCCGGCGAAGGAGCCGCCGAAGCACATAGCCCCTCCCTTCATTGGAAGGCATAATTCCATCGGAAATCATAAAGGTACAGGAACGGATATGGTCAGTAATTAAACGGAGGGAAACATCCTTTTTTTCGTCCTCTTTATAAGAAGCCCCTGAAAGTTCACAAACTTTTTCGAGAAGCGCCTTGATGGTATCCACCGCAAAAATGGAATCCACATCCTGCACCACTACGGCCAGACGTTCAAGGCCCATCCCGGTATCAATGTTTTTCTGCTCCAGGGGAGTATAATGGCCCTGTCCGTCGTTATTGAACTGGGTGAACACATTATTCCATACTTCCATATAGCGGTCGCAGTCACAACCAACGGTGCAGCCCGGCTTTTTACAGCCATATTTTTCTCCCCGGTCGTAATAAATCTCCGAACAAGGGCCGCAGGGGCCGGCGCCGTGCTCCCAGAAATTATCTTCTTTTCCAAATTTAAAAATCCGTTCTGCAGGAATCCCAATCTCCTGGCTCCAGATGGCAAAAGCTTCATCATCGTCCACATAAACGGAAGGATATAAGCGGTCAGCCGAAAGGCCAACCACCTGGGTCAGAAATTCCCAGGACCAGCGGATGGCATCCCGCTTAAAGTAATCTCCAAAAGAAAAATTTCCCAGCATTTCAAAAAACGTCCCATGACGGGCCGTTTTCCCCACATTTTCAATATCCCCGGTGCGGATGCATTTCTGACAGGTTGTCACCCTCCGGCTGGGCGGGATTTCCTGACCGGTAAAATAAGGCTTTAAAGGCGCCATTCCCGAATTGATCAGTAAAAGGCTGTTATCATTGTGGGGCACCAGCGAAAAGCTTTTCATTGCCAGATGCCCCTTACTTTCAAAAAATTCCAGAAACATCCGTCTCAGTTGATTCACGCCGTACGCTTCCACAATCATTCCCCTTCCTTGGTATTTTTGCGCTTTCTCAGTTTAATTCCGCACATCACACCGCCGAAGGCAACAATGCCCAGAAAAATGAACTTCACTGCCATCTGATAAACTTCTGAAAAAAATACTCCCATGGGAATTCCTCCTAATCATCCATATAATTTCTATAACATATAAACCTAATAATATATCCTATCACAGACCAGGAGTTTATGCAAGATCCTTTAATAATCTGAGTATTCTTCCGTGAAAATGATCTTCCCATAGTGATCCGTCATGATATCCCGCACCCTTTCCTGGTTCGCCATTGGCGACAGGATTATATCAAAATAAGAGTGGGAATACACCGCATAAGCCCCGGACTGCGTATCTTGGCAGTATGCCTGGGACAGGACGTATTGGTAGTCCTCCGTCACCCACTGGCTGACCGGGTCATAGATTTCACCACTTTCCCCGTAAGGGCGCCATTCTGCCCTGCGGACAGGTTCCGCTAAGAATTCCGTTTTTAAAAACCCGGACCAGTAGGGGAATATATTGTCTACAAAGCTGGGTATTCCCGTCTGCCAGTCAATCATGGTGGCCGCTGCATCCAGTGTTGTTGCATTGGAAGTACCTTTTCCTACGATGTAATCTGCAAAAAAACGGATGGGAAGCCCCGTCCATGCATCCAAATACAACCGCACGATGCAGTCCTCACTTGTATAGTCCACCACCCATAGAGAAACGGAAGGGTGTATATGGTCTGACCAAAGCATAAGAACCGGGACAGAGTCCCCCATGGTATATGGCAGATATCCCACATCCGCCACCATACTGTTTAACCGTTCCATAAATTGTTTCGCAAATTCGTTTGCTGCTTCTTTTGTAATCTCCAGATCTGTTACAGGTTCTCTCACCTGATACTCCCTGTAATGGCTCCCCTCTGATTTTAAAGACAATTCCGCCTCCACCTGAAGCCGCTCATAATCATTCAGGGTAGCTCTGTCTTCAAGGATGGCCTGTGTCTGCTGATCTGCAAAGTCCGTATCCATATCTGCCTGTAATGGATTTTCCTCTTCAGAAAAAGAAACCATCTGCCATGTATCTTCTTCCGCCGCCACCGACCCCTCATATTTTTTTTCGTCAAAATATTCCATGGACACTTTTACCACCCACATTCCAAAACTACTGATTAGAAAAAGGGCACAAAACAGTCCAAACCCTGTCAATATATATTTAAGTGTCTGTTTCCGCTTTTCTTCTGTCATCTTCCTTTTTCCTTTCTGGAATCCATATGGACACAGAAGTCCCCGCCCCCTCCCTGCTTTTGAAGGTAAGAGCCGTTCCATGAAGGCCGGCAATCCGTTTACAGAGCGCCAGCCCCAGTCCCGCGCCGTTTAGTTTCCGGCTTCTGGATTTGTCCACCATATAAAAAGCATCCTGTATGTGGGAAAGACTTTCTGCCGGAATTCCCCTTCCGTCGTCGCTCACAGTGATTCTATATCCTCCCTCTCCTGCCTGCCCTTTCAGGCTGATCAGATGGCTTTCCGCTTTTTTTGCATTGTCGATGAGATTGACCACCAGCGTCTTCATTAAATCCCATTCTGCGTACAGACATCCCTCTTGGCAGGAAACAAAAAAATCCTGTTGGCTATTTTTAAAAAACGGTTTCATCGTCTCTTCAATATCCGCAAAAAACTCGTCCGCCGGAATGTCTTCAAAACAAAAATCTTCCTTTCCCAGAGACAAAAGGCGCATCATCTTTTTCGCCAGGGATTCCAAACGCATACCTTCATTTAAAATGTAGGCTGCCGCCTCTTTTGTCTCCTCCCTGGAAAGCTCTTTCTGATACAGAGTATCGGCATACCCGATGATCGCCGTCATCGGCGTCTTGATCTCATGGGAAAAGTCTCCCATAAACTGTTCTTTTCTGACAGCTTCCAACTCAAGTTCTTCCACCTTCTGCTCCACTGCTTCTGCCATTTGGTTAAAGGAACGGGCCAATTCCCCGATCTCATCTCTCCTTGTTTCTTTTACTCTTCCGGAATATTTTCCCATGGCGATTTTATCTGCCGATCTCTGAAGCCGTTTCAAAGGCTTTACAAAAGCATATGCAATCACAGCCGCCAGAATCCCACAGACAAACAAAGCGCCATAAATATAATAACCGTACTGTTGTTCCAAAAATGCCCGCTCTTCATAAACTGCGGAAATATCCACCGCCGTTTTGAGGATTTGTGGTTCTTTTTTCCCGGGAAGTTCTCCTGCCACAAAAAGTATGTGGCCTTCTTCCATCTCTTTGACCGTATAAGTAATGCTCCCTTCCTGCTCCATTCCAGAGGAAGCTTCTTTCCACTCAGGCAGAAAACCGGAAAAAATTTCCTCTCCCCGGGAATTTAAAAGAAGGATGTTCCCTTCCCCCATTTGTCTTTTCCCTAAATTTTCGCCGCCCATGTAAATCACTGTACGAATAAATTTAAACTGTTCCAGTTCATGGGAAATCTCCTGTTCCAGCGCCTTTTCAAAGCTTCTGGAAATCATCCAGTATTCCACACTGCAAAGGGCAAAAATCAATACCAACAGAAAGGAAACGAAAATTTTCACAAAAAGCCGCATCCTATACCTCCAACCGATACCCCACCCGAAATACCGTCTTGATTCGATCCTCCCATTTCAGTTTCTTTCTCAGCCTTTGTATATGGCAGTCCAGGGTCCTTGTCTCGCCTGTATAAAGCTCATTCCATACTGTCTCATAAAGCTGGGCCCTGGAAAGGGCCACATTTTTATGGAGAATCAGCTCCGTCAGAAGTCCATATTCTTTTGCCGTAAGCCCCACTAAATTTCCATTCCTGGTAACTGTCCTGCTTTCAAAATCCACCTTGACGTCTCCGACCACCACTGCCTGACGACAGCTGCTGCTCCTTCTCAAAACCGCTTCCACCCTGGCGGAAAGCTCACTGACCTGAAAGGGTTTCACAATATAATCATCCGCCCCCAATTTAAGCCCATAAACCCGTTCCGAAACCTGTCCTTTCGCTGTTACAAAAATAACAGGAACCCCCATGGGACGGATATATTCCAAAAGTTCATAACCGTTTAACCCCGGCAGCATAATATCCAAAAGGATCAATGAATAAGAGACCCTCTCAATCCGCTCCGCACCTTCCGTTCCCGTCCGAACCCAGTCACACTGGTATCCGTCCGACAAAAGTGTACGGCACATCAGGATTCCGATGGCCTCTTCATCTTCCACAATCAATATTTTTTTCATTTCTGCATCTCCCCTCCTGTCACAATGATTGTAGCACAGATTGTAACACAGAGATGTATACAAGTTGTAAAATTTAAAAAATATGAGAATTATATTTCCAGCCGGCGCTTCCTTTTAAAGGACACCCGGGTCAGTCAGAAGCGTCTCCGGCGCTCCGTCGGCTGCCGCTGTCGCCAGGGCGTCGCACCGTTCGTTTTCCGTATGCCCAGCATGGCCCTTAATCCAGCAAAAGGACACCTGGTGGGGTTCCTTTGCCACCAGAAGGCGTTTCCACAAATCCACGTTTTTTACCGGTTCATTTTTCCCGCGTTTCCAGCCCTTTTTCACCCAGCCTTCCAGCCATCCTTCCGTAAATGCCTTAACCACGTATGCGGAATCCGAAACCACCGTTACCTGGCAGGGGCGGTTTAACGCCTCCAGCCCCGCAATGACTCCCATCAGTTCCATACGGTTATTGGTGGTTCTTCTATAGCCTGCCGACAACTCTTTTTCATGTAGCGCCCCTGTCCCATCCACATACTGAAGCAGTGCTCCATATCCGCCCGGCCCGTCGGGATTCCCTCTGGCGGAGCCGTCTGTGTATATCGTTACCTTCATCATTACCGGTATCCTCCCTCTTTATAGCAGCCACTCCCCGCTCTTCACAAATCGTTTTGCCATTTCCTCTGCAGCTGCAATGATCTTCTCATCATATCCCATGATTCCTAAAAGACGGATTGCATTCCGGCTTCTGGCCCGCCCCGGTTCCAGACGATAGGAAAACGACACATCCCCTTCCTCCACCTGTTCCTCAAAATGATAATTGACATAAGGGCCTTCTAAGAGGGCGGTCAGTTCAATATCATGGGTGGCGGCAAAGCATAGCACATTCTTCCCCGCCATACTTTCCAAAATTTTGGAGGAAGCAGAAATGCGCTCCACCGTATTGGTTCCCCGCAGCACTTCATCCACAAAACAAAGCACAGGTACTTTCCCGGAAAGGGCATCGAGAATCCGTTTCAAAGATTTGATTTCCACCATATAATAGCTTTCTTTTGTTTCCAGGCTGTCGCTTAAAGCCATGGAAGAATAGACACGGAAAAAATCCGTTTCATAACTGGCAGCTGTCACCGTATAAATGCTCTGAGCCAAAATGGCATTTACGCCAATGGTTTTCAAAAACGTGGATTTTCCTGAAGCATTGGAGCCGGTGATCAGGACCGGCTTGTCTGTTTCTATGGAATTGGCCACGGCATTTTCCACCAAAGGATGATAAATCCCTTTACAGGCCAATGTCTTCATAGGTTCTTTATGGAACACCGGCCGACAGCACCCTTCAGCCAGGTCACGGAAAGAACCGATACACAAAGCCAGCTCCAACTGGCCCATGGTTTCCATCAGCTGTTCTAAAATGGCTCCTTTGTGACGGATGGTTTCCGCCATCCGGCGAAACAAAATCAAATCAATATGAGTGATCATACACAGGTAATCCAGGATGACCTTGACAAGGTTCCCGCCCACATCGCTTTTATCCACCAGGATCCATGCATGCTTTCGGATTTGTTTCAGGATGCCGCAGTTCTCCTTCAGAGCCTCTCTGTAAGGTATAAGAACCTGCTCCTCCGTGCGGATATCTGCCAGTTGGCCGCCGTATTCCACCAAATCAGCCACCTGGGACATACAGGCAAAATACATCGCCATATCGCCTTTGGATTTGTAATAGGTGATCAAATTGACGATCATTGCCCCTATTAACGCACCGACTCCGTAGGCCGGTTTTATAAAAAAAACGCCGACTCCGGCCCACAAAAGCAGAAGAGCCGCCACATGGGGAAGCAGGGCAAAAGACGGCATGTCGGAAAGTTTCCCGATATAATCGGATAAAGCAACCCGCCTTCGCCGTCCCATTTTCCCAAAACAGATTTTATACTGTTCCCTCAGTACCTGGTTGGCACGGAAAAAATCCGCCAGCTCCGAACGCTCCTTTAGAACCTCCTCGTCAAATTCCGGGGTACGAAGCGCCCAATATAAATACTCTTCCCCCACTGCAGAATCTGCCGTATTGAGCAACAGGAAGATATCGTCCATCCCCATATCATTCCAGGTAATATCGTCGATATAAAACCTTGAGCCCTTCCTCCGTTCATAATAATGGGATATTTTTTCAAATTCCTCCAGGGAATATTCCCGTTTCGGTATCTTTCCCCACTGCTCTCTCACGCGCATTTTCAGCCGTTCCATACGGCGGCGCCCTGAAATCACCGACTGGGCAAAGAGAATGACACATACGGCCAAAAAAAATCCCACATAAATCATCGTCTGTCTATCCATCTTCATGTCCTCTTGAAAACCCGGAGGGCTTTTTGTCGTATGGGGAAAGAAGTTTCCTCTACGACAATGAAATACCCTTTGGGTACTTTGAATTGTCAACCGGAATGTTTTCCGGCCGGCGGTATCAAGAATCAGTATAAAATTTTCTTCCCGGAAAGTCAAATGATAATACAAATCATTCCGCCATTGGAGTCATTGATGATCTTCTGAAGAGTATCCTGAAGCTTCATCTGGCAGGAATCTGTCATCTGCGCCACTTTCGCCTGGATACCGTCGGTGACGATCTGTTCAATGGATTTTCCGAAAATGCTGGTGTTCCATACGCCGTCTTCATTTTCACGGCTGTTTTCCCTGATATAAGTAATCAAGTCCTCAGCCTGCTTTTCGTCCCCGACGATGGGCGCCAGTTCCGTCTCAATGGAGGCCCGGATCAGGTTGATGGAAGGAGCCTGTGCATGGATTTTTACGCCGAATTTGTTTCCATGTTTAATGACTTCCGGATCATCCAGAAGAATTTCACTGCGCTCCGGCATGATGACACCATAGCCTTTCTGTCTTGCCGCTTCCATGGCATTTTTCAGCTTTCCATATTCTCCTCTCGTCTTTGCAAACTGTTTCAGGATGCCCATAAGCTGATATTCACCGGCGATTTCCATTCCTGTATAATCACTTAAAATCTGATAGTAGACATTATCATCCACCACCACATCCATGGACACGCTTCCATCGGAATAATCGGCGTTTCTCAGCCGGACCCGTCTGATTGGAGAATCCTCCTCCTGGCCGTATTCCTGGATTAAATCTTTCATATGAATAATATTTCCCATTAGCTCTTTTACAATATTTACAATTTTTTCCTTGAGCCAGTGGGTTGCTGGCAGGATTTCCGCCCATTTAGGCATAAAGAAATCCAGTTCTGTCACAGGGAATTCATTGAGTACTTCTCCTAAAATCTTTGTAATATCATCTTTCTTTAGCTGTTCGCAGTTTACCGGAAGTACCTGTACCTCATACTCTGCCCCCAGCTGTTTTGCCAACTCCTTTGCTTCATCGGAATATGGACGGTTGGTGTTCAGAAGCATCAAAAACGGTTTTCCGATTCTTTTAAGCTCATCAATGGTCTGTTTTTCTGCGTCTATGTATCCGGGCCTGGGGATTTCCCCAAAAGAACCATCCGTTGTCACCACAATCCCAATGGTGGAATGTTCTTTAATTACCTTTTCCGTTCCGATGGCAGCCGCCTGTGTAAAAGGGATTTCGTAATCAAACCAGGGGGTTTTTACCAGCCGTTCCTCATCATTTTCAATATGGCCGCCTGCTCCGTCCACCATATATCCAACACAGTCAATGAGCCTCACCTTCACCTGGGCATCCCCCACCTGGATTTGAGCCGCCTCTTTCGGAATAAATTTAGGCTCTGTCGTCATAATGGTCTTTCCGGCAGCCGACTGGGGAAGTTCATCCTGGGCCCGGCTCCTCTCATTGGCATCCTCCATTCCCGGAAGCACCAGGAGATCCATAAAGCGTTTGATAAACGTGGATTTCCCCGTACGGACGGGCCCCACTACACCAATGTAAATTTCCCCTCCTGTCCGTGCTTCAATATCCTTGTATACATGAAAACTGTCCATAAAAAATCCCTCCTGTATATGCTGATTAAGTATATGCAGAAGGGATTTCCCATTATGCTGTTTTCTTTGGAAAAGCGGGGTTTTTAGGAGATTTCCACCCGGTTTGCCCGTTCCGTGCGGACGACACAGACCCAGGTACGTCCCGGGTTCAGTTTGATCTCATTACCCTCGGAATCATAATAATGGGTAACACCCCAGTCTCCGTCCCTTTTCCAGGTGACAGGAATCACCTTCCCATCAGTGATATACTGTCCTACGCCTCCGCCCCACATAATAATATTCAGGTAATCCGTGCCATAATAATGCTCATAATCACACACCTGGATAATAATATTTTTGTATGCAAGCTGTACGTCGTCGTTCCCCACATCTACGTGAGGTTCCTCAAACTGGTAACGGTAGTAAAGGCCGTCCTGGGCATTGTACTCAAACCAGGGCTTATTGGAAACATAACCTACGGAAACCTTGTTTGCCGGCGTAGCCCCCGGCATGTACGGGGATTCCCCGTCCTCCACAAACTGATAAAACCCATTGTAGCTCTCAGGATATTCGGTGGAATAGCCCAGCTTTTCAATGGCATATTTCATTTCTTCCCCGTTGGTAAAATGGTGATGGGGGGCTTCCCGGCCGTCCATGCTGTGATAAGCCCACTCGCTGGCTCCCGTCACGCCATTGACACAGTCACATTCTTCCAGGGCGGGTTTTGCGTATTCACACTGGCCGTAATGGAAGAAAATAGCCTCAAATCCTTTCTGGATAAAGGCGTGATAAGTCCTGGCGCTTCGGATGGAACCGATCTCTTTTATATCATCATATTGTTCAAAAAATGCGACAAAGCGGACAGCGCTTGCCTCCCCCGGAGTCTCGTAAACCAAGTCCGCCTCGCTTAACCCGTAAGTGGGCTGTGCTGCCTTGACATTGCTGATAACCACAGCCGCAGGGCGCCTTCGCCCGAATTCTTCCGGCACCCACTCTCCTGTCAGATAGCTGCGCACCATCCCTTCCGGTACTGCCTCTGTCTCCGGTTCCGTCTCTGTCTCTGCCGGGGCAAGAGTCGCCGGTTCAGGGGCCTTTGTCTGCGTCTCTGCCTCCGTCGTCTCCTCCGCCTTTTTTCCACAGCCTGCCATAAGAGCCAATATTAACATCAGGGAAAGACCTGATTTCAGTGACCTTATCCACTGCTTTTTCATAAAACTGCCGCCTCCCTCTTTCGTCTTTCTATATATTGTACCACAGATGGGGGTATTCCGCAATGAAATCCCGTCCTTGAGTTTCTGTATTTCACATTTTAACGGGGGCTGTTGCAAAATATAAAATATCCTGATATTTATATGTGCCCGGCTCCTTCCTGTTTTCGCTTTCGTCCACGTTGATTTTTAGGTTTTGTTTCGCCGCCTATTGCCGCCAGCCGCCGCTTCCATAGAAGCCCGTCAGCGGGACTGGCGCCGCTAGCCTCACAAAACCTGCAAAATCTGCCTATCGGACAAACACGAAGACAGGAAGGAGCCGGGCACATACAAATTCTGATATTTTGCAACAGCCCCTGTTCAAATATAAAATATGGAAACTCAAGGACAATTTTCGCTTGCGCCTTTTCTCATTTTGTGCTATAGTTGGGGACGTCAGCTGACAAGACAGCTGACGCGAAATATATTTACATAAGTGCATATTCGTATGTATATGCAGAAAGGCGGTAATTCACATGAAAAAATGGCTGAACCGGCTGTTTATCGACGGCCTCAGCGGTATGGCCACAGGTCTGTTTTCCACACTGATTGTGGGGACAATTATCCAGCAGATTGGAACCTTAATAGGTGGAACAGTCGGAGACTATCTGTTTTTATTTGGAAAGGTAGCGGCAGCCCTGACAGGCGCAGGCATTGGCTGCGGTGTTGCCTGTAAGTTTAAAGAAAGCCCCCTGGTGGTGCTTTCCGCTGCCACCACCGGTATGGTGGGCGCCTTTGCAGGAAAAATCATTGCCGGGCAAGTGCTGGTGGAGGGCGCCATCGTCCTGTCTGGCCCCGGTGAACCTCTGGGCGCATTTATTGCCGCTTATGTCGGCATCGAACTGGGGCATCTGATCTCCGGAAAAACAAAACTGGATATCGTACTTACCCCTATTGTCTGTATCCTCTCCGGTTCCGTCATCGGCCTGATTTTCAGTCCACCCATCTCCGCTTTTATGACTTCTCTGGGGACTCTCATCAACTGGGGGACGGAGCAGCAGCCTTTCCTGATGGGGATTATCGTGTCAGTGCTCATGGGCATGATTCTGACTCTTCCCATAAGTTCCGCTGCCCTCGGTGTTTCCTTAAGCTTGTCCGGGCTTTCTGCAGGAGCCGCCACCGTAGGATGCTGTGCCAACATGGTGGGCTTTGCAGTGGCCAGCTATAGGGAAAATAAAATGGGAGGCCTTTTAGCTCAGGGAATCGGAACCAGTATGCTACAGGTGCCCAATATTGTCCGAAAGCCTGTGATCTGGCTCCCCGCCATCATTACCAGCGCCATTTTAGGGCCCATATCCACACTGGTTTTCCATATGAGCAACAATCCCGTAGGCTCCGGCATGGGAACCGCCGGACTGGTGGGACAGATCATGACTTTCCAGACCATGGCCGCCGCTGAAGGCGCCGCCATAGTCCTCCTTAAAATCGTGCTGCTCCATTTCCTTCTGCCGGGCGCTTTAGCCTTCGCAATCGCCTGGTTTATGCGGAAAAAAGGATGGATTAAGGACGGCGACATGAAACTGGACGTATAAATATACACGGAGCTTTTGGTTAGGCTTCTGCCAAACTGTACCATGGTACAATTTGGTAGGGACTGATTAAAAGCTCCGTTTATATTTCTTTGTTCATATAAAGGTATGTCATCAGCCGCTCAGTCTGTGCCTCGATGTCCTCCGGCCGTACCCCGAAATACCGGATAATATCTTTTGATATTTTAATTGGCTCTTCTCTGTCTTCTGTGGTGGAATAGGAAATGCCAACTTTTTGGCGGATGTCTTCCAGTTCCACAGTCACGTCCCCCACTTGTCTTCCCTGTTCCATGATTGGAAACCGATATACGGAGAAAATCATGGGAATCATTTCATCAGGAACTTCTTCCGCTTCTTTGAACCGCCGTTCCAGGGCAGCCGTATAGGCTTGTATCGCTTTTTTATCCTCTGGACGGAACTTTTTTCGGGAAGAAACCGGACATTCCGGTTCAGGGGTTTTCAGCAAATCCTGCCTTTCCTGAAGTACCAGATTACTTTTCATGGCTCGGTAAAAGAAACCGAAGTCTTCCGACGTCTCTGAAACCGGTTCTGCCCCATAAGTCTCTTTCAGGTACTCTTTCAGCTCTTCTATGGTATGCCCGTTGGGGATAATCTCTTCTGCGCTGTGTTTCCGTTTCCAGGACACCTGCTTTTTTCGGAAGCTTCCTTTTTTACCCGCCAGAAAAACAGACGTGGGACCGTCGGCCCCGCCAATGACCGCAGTAGCTCCTTTTGGTTTTGACAATATGGGCCCCTTTCGGATTTCCTTTTGGTTCACCGTTTCCTTTAACTGCCCATTCCAGGCTTTCACCTGCTCTGCCGATATTTTGAGGATCTCCCTGTCGTATGTCAAAAGCCCGTTGACTTCTTCCTCCACATCGGAAAGCTGGGTATAGACCGCCGCAGAAAGCCCCTGGCCGATTCTGCCTTGCACTGCCTTTTTTATAAGTTTCCCCACCGCCAAAGAAAACGCATTTGCTGTCAAAAACCGCCTGTACCCATATGACTTTTTGGCATGGCGGTGTCCCTCCACCGGCAGACAGTATCCGCCATATTCCGTAAGGGCTGCCGCCCTTATACCTTTCCGAAAAGTATAAGGAAAGAAATAAGAATGAATACTCTCAATATCGCCGCCTCCCTGGTCAAACCAGCCGCTGGCCTGGTCGATGAGCCTTGTCCCGTCAAGGCTCCTGAGATATTCCGTCACTGCTGTCCCGTCAAACTGTCCCCACCCTTCATTGAAAGGAACCCAGCAGACAATACTGGGATGATTGTAAAGAGTTTTTACCATATCCCGCAGTTCCCTCAAAAACTGCCGCCGCCCTTCTTTTTCCCGCCTGGATAAAAGCCTTCGGTGACTGTCTTTCACGGGAATATGAAGACAGCTGGCGGCTGTTGCCAGATATGTGACAAACCAGGAGCGATAAGTGCTGCCTCCGTTCACCATATCCTGCCATACCAACATTCCAAGCCGGTCGCAGTGGTAATACCATCTCTCTGCCTCCACCTTCACATGTTTCCGAAGTAGATTAAAACCCATGGATTTCGCAGTCTCAATATCAAAAACCAGGGCCTCATCACAGGGCGCCGTATAAAGCCCGTCGGGCCAGTATCCCTGGTCTAAAAGGCCGGTCTGGAAATATGGCCGATTATTCAGATACAGCCTGGAAATCCCCGAACCGTCCTTTTCCACCCGGCACTTGCGCATGGCAAAATAAGAGAGGACCGTATCCTCTTTTCCCTCAATCAACAGCCCGTAAAGCTTCGGCGACTCCGGGGACCAGCTTTGGAACCCCTCCATGGGAATCTCACATTCCCTCCCTGTATCTGCCGCCATGGAAAATCGTCCCGTCCCGGGAACTTTTCCCGTTTCCAGGAAACATTGTAACATATCATCCGTAAAATCCTCGAAGACAGTGAGGACTGCTTTTTCCCGTGTGTTTGCCGACAGGCGAAGCTTTACCAGGCTTTTATCGTAATCCGGCCGTATCCGCACATCGAGGAAAAAATGCTCCGGCACGGACTCCAGCCAGACCGTCTGCCAGATACCGCTCTGGGCCGTATAGAACATCCCTCCCGACTTTAATTTCTGCTTTCCCCTGCTGTGCCATCCCGTATCGCTGATGTCCCTTACCTGTACAAGGAGCTGCTGCTCCCCATCTGTACAAAATTCCGTAATGTCCATGGTAAACGGCAGGTAACCTCCTATATGGCTTCCCACCTTTACACCGTTCAAATAAACGGTACAGGTCTGGTCAACAGCGCCAAAATGAAGAAACAGCCTCCGGCCGCCGGATACTTCCTCCCTCTCCAGAAAAAAGCTTGTCCTGTACCAGAGCAATTCCTCCGGGAGAAGCTGGCGACTCACACCGGAGAGCGGCGCCTCCGGGGAAAAGGGGACGAGAATCTGTCCCTCAAACCGGGACGGAACCTGCTCCTCCTTTGTAAACGCGTATTCCCACAGGCCATTTAAATTCTTCCAGCCACGCCTCGCGAAAGCCGGGCGGGGATACTCCCTCCAGACATTGTCCGGCGTCACCTGGCTGCTCCATCTAGTAGTTTTCAAATCTGACATATTCTCCTCTTTTCCAAATGGGATTTATTAAAATAATGGTGCCAGGATTCGCAGCACGGAATCCAGAAGTCCGCCAAATAGCCCCGTCCTGCAGTTTTTTAGTGATATGGGGCGGCTCTGCCCGATGGTCTGAATGGCGTCCAGTTTTAAATCTGCCACCGCATCAGCCCGGTACAAAAAAGTACCACATTCAAAATGCAGGTACAGGCTGCGGTAATCCATATTGATGGTGCCCACCACGGCAAATTCATCGTCACAGACATAACTTTTCGCGTGGATAAAGCCAGGCGTATATTCGTAGATTTTTACCCCCGCTTTCAAAAGGGGCGCATAATTAGACCTGGTCAGCCGGAACACCAGAGGCTTGTCAGGAATCCCCGGCGTCACAATCCGCACATCGACGCCCCTCTTCGCAGCCAGGGAAAGCGCCAGTTTCATTTCGTCATCCACAATCAGATACGGTGTAAAAATATAACAATAATTCCTTGCCTGGTTTAAAATTTCGATGTAGACATTTTCCGCCACTGTTTCATTGTCTAAAGGGGTGTCCCCAAAAGGCTGGACATACCCTCTTCCAAAAAACGGTTCCGGGTGGTGGATTCGCGGTTTAAACTGCTCCATGCTTCCGTCTTCTTTTCTGTAGGAATTCCACATTTCCAGAAACATTAATGTGAAATTCCATACCCCCTCCCCCTCCAGGCGGATGCCAGAATCCTTCCAGTGGCCAAACCGCTTTTTTACATTGATATATTCATCTGCCAGATTTACGCCTCCCGTATAAGCGGTATGGCCGTCGATTACGGTAATTTTCCGGTGGTCCCGGTGATTCATCACCATGGCAAAAAAAGGAATCACAGGGTTAAAAGCCATACAACGGATTCCTTTTCTTTCCAAACGTTTGTCATATCCTTTGGGAAGCAGCGTGACACATCCCATGTCATCATAAATCAGGCGGACATCCACACCCTGTGACACCTTCCGTTCCAGGATTTCCAGTATCCGGTCCCACATGCAGCCTTCCTCTATGATGAAATATTCCATAAAAATATAATATTCCGCCCGCTCCAAGTCTTCGAGCATGTCCTGAAACATAAGCTCCCCCAAAGGATAATAGCGGGTATCCGTATCCTTATGAAGGCTGTAATCACTGGCGTTTTTTAAATAAGCGCTGACGCCGGCCGCCCGTTCATCGAGAGAGCGCAGTTCTTCGATTGCTCTTCCTGCTCCGCGAAATTCCTTTGCCATCTTTCGGTGGGTATTCTGCAGCCGCCGCTTCATATTTTTGGAGGGATTTTTATTTCCAAAAAAGATATAGAGGAGACCTCCAAACAACGGAAGGCAGAGAATCAAAATAATCCAGGCAATTTTGTAAGCGGAATTTTCCTCTTTCCCGATCAGGAAAAGGGTAATAAAAACACTTAAGACTGTAAATCCGGCATTAATCCACACGGAATAGCTGACCAGTTTTAAAAGAAAGACCACCATCCATACTGCCTGAATGATTAACAGCAAACCGGTAAACAAAATCCGATTGGTAATCAGTTTTTTATACTTCATAGATTCCTCTTTTGGAACAAATTCATTCGGTAAAAGCTGCCGCTGTCTCCAGGGCCACCTGCATCATGTTGGTAAAACCAGTCTGGCGCTCTTTGGCAGAAAGCCCTTCTCCCGTCACGATAGAATCAGATACCGTAAAAATCCCAAGGGCGCGGACGCCGGCCCTGTTTGCATTGCAATAAAGGGCATAGCTTTCCATTTCCACCGACAAAATCCCCATCTTCGCCCATTCTTTCCATTCCGGTGTTTCCGTATAAAACAGATCTGAAGTCAAAACATTTCCCGCCTGGCAGGGATACCCATGGGAAGCAGCGGCCCTCATCGCTTTTTCCAAAAGTTCATAAGAGGCTGTAGCCGAATAAACTCCCGGCAGTCCATATTGATGGGCAAAGTTCCCATCCGTGCTGGCGCCCATGGCCATAACCAGATTGCCCACAGGCAGGCTTTCCTGGATACTTCCACAGGAACCTACACGAATCAGATTTTTCACACCATAAAAATGGATCAATTCATAAGAATAAATTCCGATGGAAGGACACCCCATCCCTGTTCCCATGACTGATATCTGTTTTCCATCATACGTTCCGGTGAATCCAAACATATTCCTTACGGAATTAAATTTTGTTACGTTCTCAAGAAAATTTTCTGCAATAAACTGGGCTCTTAAAGGGTCCCCCGGCAGCAAAATGCTTTCCGCAATCTGTCCTGTTTCTGCCTGATTATGTGGAGTTGCCATATGATTTCCTCCTGTTCTTTTTGGATAAAATATACACTTCTATTACCGTCGGTTGATAAAAATAAGTTATTTTTATCATATCATATTTTTTTTCAGATTGCCAGAAACTCTATTGATTATTTCCGATATTACCCTTATAATCAGTGATGTTGCCTGAATACGAAAGATACCGTCTTTTTGTCAGCCGACGGTAAGGTTTAAAATACAGCGGGATAACCGCAGGGGGATCCATCATGCTTTATATTATTATGGCTGTCTTATCTGGAGCCATGGTCTCTGTCCAAAGCAGCTGCAACGGTGTTCTGTCTCCGCTCATCGGAGTGTTTGGTGTCGGTTTTGCCAGTATGCTTTTAAATTCCCTCACCTGCTTTCTTCTGGAATTTATCCCCACCAGGAAATTTCCGAAGCCGGGGGCAATGCCTCCCCATGTGTATCTGGGCAGTATATGTGCCGCTTCTGTGATGGGATTTTCCGGTTATCTGGTGGCCAGACTTGGAAGCGCTGTCACTGTCTGTCTCTCCGTATCCGGCCAGCTCATCATGTCGGCTGTTGTGGACCACTTCGGATGGTTCGGTTCAGAAAAAGTAAAATTCCGGGCCAACAGGCTTCCCGGATTCCTCAGTATTCTGGCCGGCGTATTTGTAATCAATTTTGCCGGAGCTGATTCATTTCACGGAATTTCCGGGCAGGGAACCTTATTTTTTCTGCTTCTGTTTGCCATTTTTATCGGCTTTATCACTGTTTTTGCCCGCATGTTCAATTTTGAGGCCAGCCATTATGTGGGGCGGATTGCCGGAGGCTTTTATATTGCCGGTGTCGGCGCCCTGATTTCTTTTATCCTGCTTCTTTTTACCTCTGGTTTCCGGGTTCCTGTCACTGATTTTGTCAACGCGCCTGTCGCAGCTTATCTGACGGGTCCCCTGGGTGGTGTCGCCTGCCTGTTCAACAATATTACATACGGAAAATTAAAGGTTTTCCATGCAACGATCTTTAACCTAATTGGACAGATATGTGCAAGTATTGTGGCCGATTTGCTTCTCTTTGGTGAATTCCCCCTGGGCAAGCTTATGGGGATCTTTGTGATCTGTGTCGGAATCTTTTTAGACAAGCGGGCAACATTAAAAGCCCAGGGACAGGAAACGAAAAAAGAAAGCTAAATGAAAAAACTGTAATTAAGGATGTGGACGCTATGAAAAAGAAAGATTTGACAAGTGGAAATATCACAAAAACCATGTTGCTTTTTGCACTTCCCATGATACTGGGAAACCTTCTGCAACAGCTTTATAATATCGCGGATACTCTCATCGTCGGCCAGTTTTTAGGCTCCAATGCCTTGGCGGCCGTCGGTTCCTCTTATACCTTAATGACTTTTTTGACTTCAATCCTTCTAGGTCTCTGTATGGGAAGCGGCGCCGTATTTTCCACCTGTTACGGGGCGAAAAACATGGAGCGGTTAAAGCACAGCATCTTTGCTTCTTTTCTTCTGGTGGCAGCCTGTACGATGATACTGAACCTGGCTGTATTTCTTTTTATTGACCCCATTATGGGGCTCCTTCAAATTCCGGAAGAGATCTATGACATGATGAGAAGCTATCTGTGGGTTATCTTCATGGGAATCACCGCTACTTTTCTTTATAATTTCTTCGCATCCCTGCTCCGGGCCGTGGGAAATTCGGTTATCCCTCTCCTCTTTCTTGGAATTTCCGCCCTTTTAAATATCGGGTTGGATCTTTTATTTGTACTGGTATTTTACTGGGGCGCCCCCGGGGCGGCGGCCGCCACGGTCATTTCCCAATATGTATCCGGTATTGGCATTATGATCTACACGCTGGTGAAATTTCCTGAATTGAGGCTTCAGAAAAAACATCTGCATCTGGAGCCTGGAATCCTGCCGGAGATCTCCCAGTTTTCCTTCCTTACCTGTTTACAACAATCCATTATGAACTTTGGTATCCTTATGGTTCAGGGACGGGTAAACAGCTTCGGCCCTACCGTTATGGCTGCCTTTGCCGCTGCTGTAAAAATTGATTCTTTCGCTTATATGCCGGTTCAGGACTTCGGTAATGCTTTTTCCACTTTCATTGCCCAAAACTATGGAGCCGGAAAAATGGACAGAATTAAAAAAGGAATGAAAAGTGCCATTGCCTCTTCCATCATATTTTGCCTTATCATCACGGCCGGCGTCTGTATCTTTGCAAGACCCCTGATGTTGATTTTCGTAAAACCCCATGAAACAGAAATTCTTTCCATCGGAGTGCAGTATCTGCGAATTGAAGGCGCCTTTTATTGTGGCATCGGCTGCCTGTTCCTGCTGTACGGCTTGTACCGCGCCATACAAAAACCAGGGATGTCCGTGGTTCTCACGGTTGTATCCCTGGGAACCCGCGTCATCCTGGCCTATACACTTTCCGCCATCCCTTTCATCGGCGTAATCGGCATATGGCTATCGGTTCCCATCGGCTGGTTCTTAGCTGATTTCATCGGACTGGTCTATTATCTTCGCCGAAAAAATACCTTGCTGCGCATATAAATTTAGAAGCCCGCCGCTTACCTTCTGTGCGGCGGGCTTCTAATTTATTTCACAGTCCGCATAGCGGCTTCCACCACGTGTCCCACTAAAACGGAAGTGGTCACTGCTCCCACACCGCCGGGAACGGGGGTAATGGCCTCCACAATGGGTTCCACTTCGCTGTAAACGGCATCGCCGGCGATAGCTCCTTTGCCGCCTTTGCTGTTGGGCTTCTCCGCATCCCAGTTGATGGATACGTCAATGACCACCTGGCCAGGACGTACAAAGTCTTTGGTCAGGCTGTTTAATACGCCTGCGGAAGAAATCAGGATATCGGCGCCCCTTGCGATCTCAGCCGTATTGACCGTCCTCGTATGGCAGACAGTAACCGTTGCATTTTTTGCCATCAACATCATGGCTGCCGGCTTGCCTACCACAAGGCTCCTGCCGATGACAACGGCGTTTTTGCCTTTGCAGTCAATTCCATAATAATCCAGGATCTCCATACATGCCTGAGGTGTACAGGGAGGGAAGCCCAGGGGTTTTCCTGTAAATACGCCGGCCATGGAGCCGTCTGTCATACAGTCCACATCCTTGGCAGGATCCAGTGCGTTTTCGATTTCACTCTGATCTGCTTTCAGATGTTTCGGAAGCGGACGGAACATCAAGACGCCATGGATGGAATCGTCTTTATTTACCTTGTCAATCACTTTTAAAAGCTCTTCCTTGGAGATATCTTCAGGAAGCAAAATTTTTTCAACCTCCACCCCCAAAGTCTCGCATCTCTTCGTTGCACCTTTTTCATAGGAAATGTCGCTGGAATTTTCGCCAACCCGGATGATACCCAGCTTGGGACTGATTCCTTTCTCTTTCAGCTCTGCCACCTGTCCCATGATTTTTTCATTTAACGCGGCAGTAACCTCTTTTCCAAGCAGTTGCTTTGCCATTTATCTATCCTCCTATAAATTAACTTTACCTGTACAGGGAAACTTTACAGGATGGACATCATCAGCTCTTTCTCACGCAAAACCGGGCAACACGCCGCCGAACTAACTGCCAACTTCGACTAAGACAAAAACCATGTCTAAGTCTGCGTAAGCAGTGGATTTCGGCTCTGTTAAAACCGCCCGTCAAATTGTTTTGCTTAGAGAAAGGTCTGATGATGTCCATCCAGAGTGTTTCTCCGCACAGGTGAAGTTTATTTTAATCGTCCAAGCACACTCTCAAAGACTTCGTCGGCCAGCTTCGTATATTTTTCCAGCATGGCATCGGCTTTTTGATTTAATTCTTCTGCATATTCCCGGTTTGCCATGGATTTGGTGTTGATATATACATTCAGGCTGGCTCCCTGAAGGGCAGCCTTACAGAAAGCCGCTCCCACACCGGCATCGCTGATGGCCAGGGCAGAACCTTTGGCAGCAAATTCCACGATCAAATCCAGGGCTTCACAGCATTTTTCCATAATTTCCATGGGAACAGAGCAGGCGTCTTTCAAAACAATCTCCATGACTCGGGCCTTCTCCGCCTTCTCCTCTTCCGTAGCCCTGGGCATACCATAAGCTTTGGACAAAGGTTCAAACACTTCTGCGTCCCGTTCAATGAGAGTCAGCAGTTCTTTTTGAAGGGCATCTGCTTTCCCCTTAAGTTCCCACATCTCCTCTTCCACATCCGCGTATTTCTTCTTTCCCACAGTCAGGGAACCAACCATATTTCCAAGAGCCGTTCCCACTGCTCCCACCAGGGCGCTTGCGCCGCCGCCACCCGGTACGGGGGCCTTGGAAGCAAGCACTTCCACAAATTCATTGCACTGCACGGTTGAAAAACCCATTGTTTCCTCCTCTTGGTATACGTCTCATTATTTTCTGGGGGCTGCTGTAAAATATTCCGATATTTTACAACAGCCCCCGAATCTTATTTTACCTTAGAACAGTCCGGTAATCTTTCCGTTTTCATCCACGTCGATCTTCTCTGCCGCCGGTACTTTCGGAAGTCCCGGCATGGTCATAATCTCCCCTGTCAGGGCCACGATGAACCCTGCA
>JAAWCJ010000035.1 GCA_022793195.1 Lachnospiraceae bacterium
TATAAAGATTGAGCAAATGGAGCTTAAAGCCCCGCTTGCTTCATAATTGATTTAACTGTATCAGGGTTCAAATCCCCTCCATGTTCTGGTATTGTGACTTTTCCTGGCTTAGTCGGGTGTTTGTACTGGTGGTGTGAACCTTTTTGCTTTACTTGATACCAACCATCTTTTTCTATCATATTCTCGATTTCTCTAAATCTCATTCAATACATCCTTATTCATTCATGGCATCGCTCCTTTCTGTTTATTTGTTTATATTATAATACGTATTATGCGCATTGTCAATAATTTTATTCTGAAAAAATAGAAAAGAACATCCATCTGAATAAAAGATAAAATGTCCTTTGGCATATACGTTTTTATATACAAAGCAGTTTGCCGCTGTTACGCCGCTTTCTGCAAGCGTCTCTGTGTTACATTCCCATCCTGAAAGGGATATATAAACTCAAATTCATAATGGAAAACCGCGCTTTTTATCAATGGTCTCCTTATACTAATTTTCCCAACTTCGCGAAAAAAAAGAACCCCCGCCGGTTCCGGTATATACCGGCCCGACGGGGGCTTTTCAGGAAAGCATTTTCTGCACAGCAGAAATAGATCATAGCAATATAAAATTGGTTTTCGTGTGCTGACAAATCACACTAGTTGATGATCGTCTTTTCTGTCTGATAATCAAAAATATGAATCTTGCTGGCGTCCATGGCCAACGTTACCTTATCGCCTGCGGCCACTTTAAGTCCCGCATCCACGGAAGCCACCCATCCGGCGTCTTCCATATCAAAGTAAACCAGTGCTGTGGAACCCAGCATCTCATATACGCGGACCTCGGCAGTAAAATGGGCCTTCTCAAATTTCTTCAAAGCATCCTCTCCCTGATGGATGTCTTCGGGGCGGATTCCCATAACCACCTGTTTTCCCACATAGCCGCCGTCTTTCAGAGCCTTCGCCCTTGTCTCATCCAGCGTAATGGACTGTCCCGCGAACTTAAGTACTACCGCATCGCCATCTGCCACAGCATCCGCCGTGATCATATTCATCTGAGGGGAGCCGATAAATCCTGCCACAAACTTGTTGCAGGGATGATTGTAAAGATTTTCAGGAGTATCAATCTGCTGTACGATACCGTCTTTCATGACAACGATCCTGGTTCCCAGAGTCATGGCCTCTGTCTGGTCATGGGTTACATAGATGATGGTGCTTCCCAGGCGCTGATGCAGCTTGGAGATCTCCACACGCATCTGTCCACGAAGTTTGGCATCCAGGTTGGAAAGAGGTTCGTCCATGAGGAACACTTTAGGATTTCTCACAATGGCGCGGCCCATGGCTACACGCTGGCGCTGCCCACCGGAAAGCGCCCTGGGCTTCCTGTCGAGAAGCGCTTCCAGATCCAGAATCCTCGCCGCTTCACGGACGGCCTTGTCGATTTCCTCCTTGGGCGTTTTTTTAAGTTTTAAAGAAAAGGCCATATTGTCATAAACCGTCATATGGGGATACAGGGCGTAGCTCTGGAATACCATTGCAATATCCCTGTCCTTCGGTTCCACATCGTTGACTACTTTCCCGTCAATGATAAGCTCGCCGGAAGAAATATCCTCCAGGCCTGCCACCATTCTCAGGGTGGTGGATTTTCCGCAGCCGGACGGCCCGACAAAAATAATAAACTCTTTATCCTCGATATCCAGGTTAAAATCTTTTACAGCCTCATATCCATTGGGGTACTTCTTACATACATTTTTTAACTGAACACTAGCCATAATTCCTCCTATATAATGTTTAGATTAAAATATCTTACTGCCATGATATTTACGGATTGCTACCTGTCTTTTTCTGATCTTGTATCAAACAGCCACCGGATTCCGTAAGGCTCCATTACCACGTCCACCGCTGCCACTTTGCTGCCGGAGAGTAATTCTTTATACTCTCCCTCTTCCTTAATCCATGCCGTCTTTTCCCAGGGGGAAAAGTTAAACAACGCAATCAGCCGTTCCCCGTCAAGCTCCCGTGAAAGCCCCAGGATAGCCGGTTCCCACGTTTCCACAGTGCGGACACTGGCCTTCCCACTGAACACCTTATATTCTCGCCTGATGGTTTCCATCTGCCTGATCCCATCGAAGAGTTCCCGCTGCCATGCCCCTTCCTCATTCCGCTTCTTAGCCTTTTCCCAGTCGAAAGCCCCCCGGTGGAGGTAGCGGGAATCGTCTGCTTTCCGATTATCTTCCTTATAACTGTAATCATTAAGCTGTCCGACTTCATCTCCGCTGTAGATCACAGGAAGACCCGACTGGGTAAACATGTAGCAGTGAAGCATTTTGTCGCAGGCAAGCGCCGTCCGAAGGGCTTCCTCCGATCCGCTCTCAAGGGCCGACTGGATTCCGCAGAGGGAGGCTGTCGTCCCGCAAAGCCTTGCATCCCCGGAAACGGGATCATCATTATACAACTCTCCCCTTGACGGAGAATGAAAACAATTCCCGCGAAAATAGCTGTTTAAAAATTTTTTATGGGCCGTCTCGTCCATGCCCCGTTCTCTTAGCCATCCATATTCCAGCCCCCAGCCGATATCATCATGGCACCTCAAATAATTGAGGAACAGATATTCCTTCGGCAGGCTGCATACAATGTCCATCTGCCGCCGTAAAAGCCCCACATCTTTCGTGGCCACCGTGTGCCAGGTGGTCGCCATGGTGGTCACGTTGTAAAGCATATGGCACTCCGGCTTTTCCACTGTTCCGAAATAAGGCACCACCCGCTCCGGTTCCATCACTACTTCCCCCAAAAGAAGGACTCCGGGGCAGACAATTTCGCAAATCATCCGAATCATCCGTACAATACTGTGTACCTGCGGAAGATTCCTGCATCTGGTACCTAATTCTTTCCAGATATAAGGCACTGCATCGATGCGGATAATGTCAACGCCATGGTTTGTCAGGTTTAAAAGATTATCCACCATGGCATGAAACACCGCCGGGTTTTGGTAATTCAAATCCCACTGGTAGGGATAAAAGCTGGTCATCACAAACTTTTCCATATCAGGAAGCCACGTGAAATTTCCCGGAGCTGTGGTAGGGAATACCTGAGGGCAGGTTTCCTCAAACCTGGCAGGAATATCATAGTTATCATAGAAGAAGTACCGATCCTGATACTCCTTTTCTCCGTTTCTGGCTCGTCTGGCCCACTCGTGCTCCTCAGAAGTGTGGTTCATCACAAAATCCAGGCAGACGCTGATTCCCCGCTTACGGCATGCAGTTGCCAAATGGGACAAATCCTCCATGGTTCCAAGCTCTTCTTTCACCTTCGTGAAATCCGATACTGCATAACCGCCGTCGTTTTTTTCTTTCGGAGACTCTAAAAGCGGCATCAGGTGCAGATAGTTGACCTGGCACTCCTGAATGTAATCCAGCCGCCTCTCTACGCCTTTTAGGTTTCCTGCAAAAGCATCCACATAGAGCATCATACCTGTTATATCGTTTTTCTTATACCAGTCCGGTTCCCTGAGCCTTGCCTCATCCAGAGACTTAAGGGCTGCATCCCGTTCCTGATACCGGACCAAAAGCTGCTCCATAAGGGCTTCAAACATATCCATGCGGCCCTCATAAAGTTCGCAGTAAAGCCATTTCAGTTCATCCAAATGCACTGCCAGACGTTTCTCAAACACCGTTTTCATGTCTGCCTCCTGACGTCTTAAAACCGGTAATACCGTCTCATCTCCTCCTCAAACTGGGCATTTGGTTCCACATAGAGAAGCTCGCCCCTTGTAAGGAGGGAAATCACCGGTGCGTTCAACCGGTTTGAAGTATAGTCCCGGACTGTACGCCCGGTCTGTATCCGGCGCCCCCGTTCCATCTCCTCAATCTCCGTCCTGGTTCCCCGAAAAAGCTCTTTACGCTTTTCCTTGCGGATAATCTTGGAAACAGTTAAATCGCCGTTTACATATTCATATTCATACTCAATCTTCCAACTACGAAACAGGAAGAACCCCACTACAGCCAGGATGATGGTGGGAATCAGCATAATTGCCGCGAAGAAGAACGCGTCAATGAAAAACACGATCACCGCCGAAGTTATCACTGCCTTAAGGAGCTGCTGCTTTCTACTTAGCACATGTGGTACGCACCACTCAAATACAACGTCTCTCATGCTGTTCCCTCCATCATTTTAAGCCGGAACTGAATTCCTTCATACTGTTTCAGTGTTCCGGGGATAGGAAGCCCGGCGTTCATCAGCGCCGCACCGGAATACCGTCTCCCCTCATTCCCCTTTATTTTATAAAATGCTTCTTTTTGTAAGCCTTTCAGTTTCAGGTAAAGCTGGCCGTCATTGCCCTCCGTGTCTGTCAGCACCAAGCTTACCAGTGCTTCTTTTTTATCTGCTGATACATGCTGCCATGCTGTCACATAATGATTCTCGAAAGGGCTTGTCAGCCGGTAATAATCTCCTTCGGTAATGAGGCTGTAGTTTTCTTTGTAAGCCTCCACCTGTTTCCTGCAAAGTTCCTTTTCCTCCCTGTCAAGGGCTGTGGAGTTTAATTCATATCCCAGAATTCCTCCCGACGCCACAATCCCCCTGGTATTCATGCTGACGCTCCTTCCCGTCTGATGGTTAGGGCAGATGGAAACATGAGCTTCTATGCTGCTTACAGGATAAACAAAAGAAGTTCCGTACTGAATCTTCAGCCGGTTAATGGCATCGGTATTGTCACTGCACCAGATCTGCGGCTGGTAATAAAGCATCGCCGGGTCGAACCGCCCGCCTCCGCCGCTGCAGCCGCAGAACAGTACATCCGGATGAGTCAGAATAACCTCATCCATGACCCGGTACAGCCCCAGGATATAACGGTGCATGACTTCCCCCTGCCTCTCCTTATCTGCCTGCCCGGACCATACGTCCGTAATATTCCGGTTCATGTCCCACTTGATATACTCAATGCGGGCCTCGTCAAGAATCCGGTTTAATGAGTCAATGATATAATCGCAGACATCTTTTCTGGAAAGATCCAGCACAAGCTGATACCGTCCCCTGGTGGCCGGACGTCCTTTGATGCTCAGATACCAGTCGGGATGTTCCCTGAACAGGTCGCTGTCCTCAGAAACCATTTCCGGTTCCACCCAGAGTCCAAACTTTAGTCCCATCTCATGAATCTTTTCCGACAGCCCTGAAAGCCCATGGCGCAGCTTATGGCGGTTCACTTTCCAGTCTCCAAGGCCGGAACAGTCATTGTCCCGTTTCCCAAACCAGCCGTCATCCAGCACAAACAGCTCCACACCCATGTCCAGAGATTCCCTGGCAATGTTTAACAGCTTCTCTTCGTCAAAGTCGAAATAAGCTGCTTCCCAGCTGTTGATCACGATAGGTCTTCTAAGTTTCAAATAGGGGGAAGTCCCCAGATTCTCCCTGTAAAGCCTGTGATAAATATGGCTTAATCCAGAAAGTCCCTGTCCGGAATAAGCTAATGCCACCTCCGGCGCAAAGAAACTTTCTCCTGGTGAAAGAAGGAACTCAAAGTTCGTCGGGTTAATCCCCATGTTGAGCCTGAGCTGCCGGTATTGGTCCCGCTCCGCTTCGGCCAGGAAGTTGCCGCTGTATAGAAAGGAGCAGCCATAGCAACGTCCCCGGTCTTCATCGGCGTTCTTTTCACACAGAATCACAAATGGGTTGTGCTGGTGGGAGGAGGAGCCTCTGGTACTCCCTACTGACTGGACACCGTTTCGGATGGCCGACCTGGAAGGATGGCGCTCCATCATATGCCGCCCATCCAGTGTAATCCAGTCATAATTTGCTTCTTTAAAATCCAAGGTAGCAGACATGATTTTTTCCAGCCGAATGGGGCCGTTTCCTTCATTTACTACCTGCACCGCTCTTGTAATAACATTTTTCTCTTCAAACACACCGTAGTACAGGATGACACTTACGCCGGTGGCGGCATCCTTCAAACGGATTTCCAGTGTTTCTGTCCCCTCTTCTTCAATAGCTCTCACTGAGGGCATACCGGGAACTTTGTACTTTCCGTCATAAATCTTATGATCCGCCGCTTTTCCTGCAAAAATACGGCTTCCGTCTGTGTTTCTGAGTCCGATACTTTCCACCCGGTAGTCGCCGCTGTCGGAAGTGGAAAATTCCTGCGGAAGGAAATCCAGCGAAAATGTCCTGTCGTTTCCCGCCTCATGAGGGTTCGGTGAAAACCCCCTGTCCCGAAGTTCAATCAAATAGCTCAAATCCTCGTCCGGGATGCGGTCCCCATAATACAAATGCAGCAAATCCCCGTATTTACTGATTGCCATCAGATATGAGCTGTCCCTGGTATCAAGCCTGAATGTTTTGCTGTGTTCATAAAAGGTAATCGGCATAATTCTCTGGTTTCCTTTCTCTTTGTTTCGATTGTTTCTTTCTGTTTCTCTATTTTCCTCCGGTCATGGCCACACCCTCGATAAACTGTTTCTGGAAGAACAGATAGAGGACTACCATGGGAATCATGGCAAGCAGTGAGCCCGCCATCATAACCGGGAAATTGGTACTGAACTGTCCTCTGAGGGTCGCAAGACCGGAAGACAGTGTCATCATCTTAAGATCCGTATTGACAATCAGGGGCCACATCAGGTCGCCATAAGCGAATACGGCCGTGAATACCGCCAGCGCCGCCATGGACGCTTTCGTAAGGGGCGCCATGATCTTATAAAAGGTCTGCCACTGGGTACAGCCGTCCAGGTAGGCGGCTTCGGCAATTTCGTTTGGTATCCCCATATAAGCCTGCCTCAGGAAGAAGGTTCCAAAAGCGCTGACGATACCGGGGAATACAAGCGCAAACACCGTATTGGTCAGGCCCAGCTTGGCAAGCATCTGGTACTGGGGCGTGATGAAAATCTGGCTGGGCAGCATCATCTGAATCAGTACCAGGGAGAATAAAACCCCTTTGCCTTTAAAGTTCAGTTTCGCGAAAGCGTAACCCGCCATGGACGAGAATACCACCGCGCACACTACTCTCCAGATAATCATGAGAATCGTGTTTTTATAGAGGGCCAGGAACGGCAGGGACGCCATAGCGTCGTCATAATTTTTCCCCTGCCATTCCTGGGGGAGAATCGTCGGAGGAACCAGCATACTTTCCTCAACGCTCTTAAAGCTTGTTAAAAACATCCACACGAAGGGGAAGATCATAATGATGGAACCAATGATGAAAAACGCATAGGTCCCCGCCGTGCGGCGTCTTCTGGACTTTTCCAATGATGATTTCATATGCTCCTCCTTTCTATACCTCGTAGTTGACCCATTTCTTCTGGCCCCAGAACTGAACAGCCGTCACAAGGCCAATAAGCGCCACTGTCCAGATAACCACCGAAGAACCCAGGCCTCTGTTTCCTGACACAAAGGACTCCCGGTAGAACAGGTACATAAGCGACTGGGCCTTGGTAAGGGCCGGGTTCGATTCCTCAACCAACATGTAGATCAGGTCATATACCTTGATGGACGACATCAGGCGCATGATCAATACCACAAACAGGGTCGGGGATACCATGGGCAGGGTAATGTGGAAGAACTGCTGCATCTTCGTCGCCCCGTCCAGGCTGGCTGCCTCGTAATAGGACTTGGAAATATTCTGAAGCCCGGAAAGAAGCAGTACCGCGTCATAACCAATCGCCGACCAGATGGCCACGATGGCACAGGTGATCATAATGACGTTCGGATTGGTAATCCAGTTGATTTTGGAAGAGAGCATCGTATTGATGATGCCGTACTCCGTGTTAAACATCCACTTCCAAACCATGGCCACAGCGGCAGGAGCCACTACCATGGGCAGGAAGAAAATGGCACGGAAAGCTGTTCTTCCTTTAATTTTCGTATTGAGCATAACTGCCACCAAAAGGGCCAGGAAAATTCCAAGGGGCACCGTCAGAAGACAGAAATACAAAGTATTTAAGTTGGCTCTCCAGAATTCGCCGCTGGTGAACATCTGCAGGTAATTTTCCAGCCCCCGCATCTCATAGAGGCCGAAGGGCCTGGTCTTGGAGAAGCTCAGCTTGATCGTATCAATAAACGGGTAAATGTTCAAGACCAGCAGTCCAATGATGGTGGGAGCAACCATGATGTAGCCCCACTTCGCTTCGGAGCGGCCATGTTTGGATTTCTTTAATGACTTTCCCATACTGCACCTCCTCCTTTAATCATCTTCGGCTGCTTTTTGGACTGCTTCCTGCATTGCTGCCAGGCCATCCTCAAAGCTTATGTCACCGGAATATATTTTCAGCAGATTTTCTGTCACCTGAACCTTCCATACAGGGCGGTATTTGTTGTTGACCGACTGGATACTATAATCAAACATATCCACAAACTTCTCCACATTGAGCCGGTAGTCAAACTGATCAAATACACCAATCCAGGTATCTTCAAGTCCCTGGTAAGCCGGAATCGCCGCGCCGGACTCTCCCTGTATCCGCTGGCCCTCTTCAGAGCCAAAGAACCGGAGCACATCCTTCACAACTTCCAGATTTTTCCCGGAAGCGGAAGTGGCATAGCACAGGCCGTTGGAAATGGTGGCCCGGCCGTCTCCCTCCGCCGGGTTGGGACATTTGGGCAGAACCGCCACATCCCATTTTCCCTGCATATTGGGATAATTCAGCATTTCATTGAGGATGTTCCAGTTTCCCTCTAAGAACATGGCTCCCTGCTCTGAGAAAAACGCTGTGCCGGGAGATGTCTCTGCAAAATAATTCTGGTCAGGACACCAGTCATATTTCTGAAGGTCGATGTAAAACTTCATGGCGTCCACTGTCGCCGGATTGTCGAAACCTCCCGTAACATTATCCTCTGCCAGTATGTATCCGCCATTTTGATATACGAAATTCCAATATCCCAGCTGATCGTCACCGTAAGCCATGTATCCGTATTTTCCGGTGGCGTCATAGATCTTCTGGGATGCTTCGCAAAGGTCATCCCAAGTCCAGTTTTCATCGGGGTAAGCCACGCCTGCGGCGTCAAACATTTCCTTATTGTATACAAGGCCTACCGTATCTTTGTCTTTCGGAACCCCATAGTACCTTCCATCACTTCCCATAATGTTGGACAGCGATACTTCTGAATAATGGTTCTTAAAGAAATCAGGGTCCTCTTCATCGTACAGGTCTGTCAAATCTGCGATTTTCCCGTAATCGGCATACTTCAATATCTCATTGGTATGCATCCAGAAAATATCGGGCATCTGGTTAGAAATGGCAGCCGCTTCAAGCTTGGTCCAGTACTCGCTCCAGCTTGTCACCTGGACCTCAATTACCACGTCGGGATGCTCTTTTGTGTACGCATCGCACACAGCCTGCATACCGTCACGCTGGGCCACGTCCCATATCTGAAACGTGAGGTGCGTCTTGCCGTCCGCCGATTTCCCGCTTCCGCAGCCCGAGCACATGCCCATAAACAATGCACAGGCAGACAGCATTAGCAAAATTTTCCTAATCCTTTTCACAGCCTTCCTCCTTTATTGTTTATTCTCGCGATAGCAATGAGCCAAGCGGGCATATTTATATGCCCATTTGGCAAATGCCCGCGGCGACAAATGCATGTTTTTCGGCATTTGTCATAGATACATGGATGTTTCATCATTTGCATTATATCAAATTTAACTAATACCATAATATGAACAAGAAAAATTCATATATACCAAAATACAACATATATACTTTTCCTGTAAAACGTGTTATCATTTTGGCATAAGGAGGGGAACGCAATGGAAAATAGATTGAAGTTTAAAATTTTTCAAAACGACAACCACATTGACCTGACGCTGTTCCAGTTCGGATGGGAACGGTGTGCCCCGCTTCACTCCTACGGCCCTGCCGTAAGGAACCATTATCTGTTCCACTATATATTTTCCGGCAAAGGAACTTTAAGTTCCACAGATTCTTCCGGGCATACTTCTCATTATTCCCTGGAGGCCGGGCAGGGGTTCTTAATCTGCCCAAAGCAAATCAATACTTACTGTGCTGATGAACGCCACCCCTGGGAATATGCCTGGATTGAATTTGACGGCGTTAAAGCTCCCGAATACTTGTTGAAGGCCGGGCTGGATTTCAACCATCCCATTTATCAGCTGAAAAACCGGGATGGCGCTGCAGCCATCCGTGGAGAAATGATGCACATCATTGATAACCCCGATAATTCCGTAATCAGCCAGATCGGGCATCTATACCTGTTTTTCGATAAACTCATATCCTGCTCCGCCAACCGGAAAGAAAACCGTTCCGGCAGTCTCCGCGATTTTTATATTAAGGAAGCGATCACTTTCATTGAGCAAAATTATCATTTCCCCATTACTGTGGAAAGCGTAGCTGCTTTCTGTGGTTTAAACCGCAATTATCTAGGAAAACTGTTTAAAGAAAACCTGAACCAGACCCTTCAGCAGTTTCTCATGTCATACCGGATGAATAAAGCTGCCGATCTTTTGTCTTCTACTGAAATGAGCGTAGCTGAAGTTGGCTGCCGCTGTGGCTACCAAAATCAGCTCCACTTTTCCAGGGCTTTCAAAAACGTACTGGGGATTCCGCCTTCCCAGTGGCGGGCCGAACACGCCTTGCAGGACAATGAATCACCCTCCAGGTAGTATAAGCCCCCAAAAAAATCATTAAATTCCATGAAAGGATTTTTTCTATGTCCATACCTGAATACAGTAAAGCAAGAAAAGCTGCCGTAAAAGCTTATAAGCATGGCTTAAGCCACGGAAGCTACCCTTATCTCCCCGTTCTGGATGAACTCCTTTCCTTCACCTCCACTGCCGGGGAAATGGATCTGGGGCTCATTGATATCCCTCTGGAACGGATCGTCGGAACAAAAAGCGCCGGACGTACGAAAGCCTTTGCTTCCAATTTTATGCCCCTTTTGGGCGATGATACGGAATTTGCCGACAAATGGTGTTCCCTTTACAGGTCCCACTTAAACGAAGGTATCCGGGAACCTGTCATCGCCTGTGAATTTATGAACTCCTATTATATTATCGAAGGGAATAAGCGGGTCAGTGTCCTCAAATTTTCCGGCGCAGTAAATGTGGCCGGATATGTTACCAGAATCCTTCCTGCCCCTTCCGACACTGAGGAATTCCGCATTTACCAGGAATTCATGAATTTCTGCAAAATCAGCGGCGTCAACACTATTTATTTCAGTCATGAAGGCTGTTTTAAACGGCTTTGCACCCTTATGGGAAAAGACTTTTCTTCTGTGTGGGATGAAGAAGAACGCAGCATTTTCCGATCCTGCCTGCTGCATTTTACAGATGTTTTCCGGGAAAAAGGCGGGGAAAAGCTGCCTGTCACAGTGGGGGACGCCTTCCTCACTTACCTGAATATTTACGGCTACGGGGATATGTTAAAGAAATCTTACCCCCAACTGAGGCAGGAGCTCACAAAGCTCTGGGCAGAGTTTGAGGCTCTTCCCAAAAAACACCAGGTAAACCTTGTATTAAAGCCTGGGACTGACGAAGAAAAAGAGTCCGTCCCGGCTGCCCTTCAGGGGGCATCCGCCACTTTGCGTAAAAAGCTCTTTGCCTCAGAATCACGGTTAAAGGTGGGTTTCCTTTACTACCGTACGGCCGAGACTTCCGGCTGGACCAACGGCCACAACCTGGGCCGTATGCATCTGGAAAACAGCCTGAGAGACCGTGTGGAAACGGTGGTTTATGACGGCGCCCAAACAGAATCCGATGCCTTAAACCTCATTGAACAGGCCGTATCGGAAGGCTGCCAGGTGCTTTTTTCCACATCCCCCCGCTTCCTTGGAGCCAGCATCAAAGCTGCCGTCCGCTATCCAAAGCTTAAAATCCTGAATTGTGCCGTCAATACCTACAGCGGTCATTTGCGCACTTATTACGGCCGCCTCTACGAGGCAAAGTTTCTGGTGGGCATGTTGGCCGGAATCCTGACGGATACCGGGCATTTAGGCTATGTGTCCGACGCCCCTATTTTTGGCGCCCCCGCCAGTATTAACGCCTTTGCCCTTGGTGTAAAAATGGTCAACCCGGAGGCTCAGGTCCATCTGGCCTGGTCTATGGAAAACCGCTGGAATCTGCAGGTTCCCAAAAAGGCGTCAGCCATGCTGGAAGAATATTTCCAGGAGGCAGGCGTCAGCCATATTTCCGGAAGAGACACCATCTCCCCTCTGACTTCCGAGCAGCCTTACGGACTTTATCGCATAGGGGAAGCTGCCCCTGTGCGGCTGGCTGCCTCCATCTGGCACTGGGGAAATTTTTACCAGCGTATTGTCCAGACAATCCTCAATGGAAAATGGGAGAATACGGCTCCCGACCAATCGGGAAATTCCATCAATTACTGGTGGGGCATTTCCTCCGGCATGATCGATATCATTTACTCCAAAGAAATCCCCACAAGGACAAAGCAGCTTGCAGAACTGGTAAAGCAGCAAATTATTTCGGGTAATTTTCAGATTTTTTCCGGCGAAATCCACGACCAGGACGGCGTCCTGCGGTGTGGTGAAAAAGAAGAGCTTTCCCCCGCAGATATCGTGCGCATGGATTGGCTCATGGATAATGTGGCAGGCAACATTCCTGAACCGGGAGATCTGATCAGAGAGGCCGCAGATATGACAGACATCCAGGGCTTGCACACAGGAAAGGTATTCCTATGAAAATACTTGCGCTTTCCGATGTGGAATCAAAGGCCCTTTGGGATTTTTTCAACCCGGAATACCTGGAAGGAATTGACGTCATTGTCTCTTGCGGGGACCTCAACCCACATTACCTGTCTTTTCTGGCCACCTTTTTCCACGGCCCGGTGCTCTATGTCCACGGCAACCACGACGGACGCTATGAGGATACGCCGCCCGACGGTTGTATCTGTATTGAAGACCGGATTTATGAATATAAAGGCGTCCGTTTTCTGGGCCTTGGCGGTTCCATGCGTTATAAAGAAGGACCATGGCAGTTTACTCAAAGACAGATGAACCGGCGGGTATGGAAACTGTGGTTTTCTATCTTATCCCATCGCGGATTTGACGTGCTTGTGACCCACGCTCCCGCCTGGCAGATCAATGACCACGACAATCTGGTCCATACCGGCTTCAAAGCCTTCCGCCGCCTCATAGACAAATACAGGCCAAAGCTAATGCTTCACGGCCATGTCCATTTAAATTACGGAATGAAGGCCGAACGTAAGAAGACCCTGGGCACCACCACCATTATCAATGCCTTTGAACGGTATACGGCAGAACTTTAAATAGGTCTGGTGAGCGATTGGGATCTGATCAATAAAGAGGATTACCGTCGATTGACAAGGGCACACACGCTCCAGTCTGTATGCTCTTGTCAATCGACGGTATCTCTTTGCAATGGAACGAAGCGGACAGGGCAAAATAATTGACTTTAATTTCGCTTACGAATATAATATTAGACAAGTTGCCGGGAATTTTTCCCGGATTATCTGAAGTAGGAGGTTTGGGAAATGAGTGAAAAAAAATATGTGATCGGATTGGATTATGGCACCCTTTCAGGGCGCACAGTTGTTGTGGACGCTACAACCGGGGAAATCGCCGCCCAGGCGGTAAAAGAGTACCCCCATGCAGTCATGGACCAATCGCTGCCTTGCGGCGTCTCACTGGACGTGGACTGGGCGCTGCAGCACCCGAAAGATTATCTGGACGTACTGGAAGAAACCATCCCGGAAGTACTGCGACAGACAGGTATTTCCCCGGATTCCGTCATCGGGCTCTCCATCGACTTCACCGCATCCACCATTCTTCCCATCGGCAAAGACGGAACCCCTCTCTGCATGCTTCCTGAATTCGAGTCCCGTCCCCATGCTTATGTAAAGTTGTGGAAACATCACGCCGCACAGCCGGAGGCTGATGAAATCAATGCCCTCCTTACCAAACGGGGGGAAATTGACCTCCCCCGCTACGGCGGTAAAATCTCTTCTGAGCTGATGCTTCCCAAAGTGCTCCAGATCCTCAGAGAAGATCCGGAAATTTATCAACAGGCCCATCAGATTCTGGAGGCCGGCGACTGGCTGACTTTAATTCTCACCGGCTCCCGCCGCCGTTCTGCCAGCATGGCCGGTTACAAAGGAATGTGGCTGGAAAGGGAAGGATATCCGGGGCGGGATTTCCTGAAAGCCCTCGACCCCCGGCTGGAAACTTATGTGGAGGACAAGCTTAGTTCGGATATCTGTCCCGTGGGAAGCCGGATTGGAGTTTTAAATGAAACCTGGGCGAAAAAGCTGGGGCTTATGCCTGGTACTGCAGTGGGCGCCAGCATCATTGATTCCCATGCCGGGCTTCCCGGCTGCGGCATCGCAAAGCCGGGGCAGATGATGTTGATCATCGGCACCTCCAGCGTACAGGCGGCCTTAAGCGAGACGCCTTATTCAGGGGAGGGTATCTGCGGTGCGGTAAAGGGTGGAATCATGCCTGGCTACTATGCACTGGAATCCGGCCTGGCCGGAGTAGGCGATATTTTCGGCTGGTTTGTGGACCACTGTGTTCCCGCCTCCTACCATCAGCAGGCAAAGGAAGCCGGCTGTGGTATGCACCAATATCTTACCCGTCTGGCCGGGAAACTTGTCCCCGGAGAAAGCGGACTTTTGGCTCTTGACTGGTGGAGCGGGAATAAAACCCCCTTTGTCAGTGTGGACCTTTCCGGCCTGATTCTCGGCTGTACCCTGGCCACCCGCCCGGAAGAAATTTACCGGGCGCTGATTGAAGCCACCGGTTTCGGAACCCGCCTGATCATGGAGGCTTTTGAACATGCCGGGCCTGTGGATGAAATCCGCGCCTGCGGCGGAATCGTGGAGAAAAATCCCCTTCTGATGCAAATTTTCGCCGACATCACCAACCGGGAGATCAAGGTGGCAGCCTCCGAACAAACTGCCGCACTGGGCGCCGCCATGTATGCCGCCGTCGCCGCCGGTCCTGAAAACGGCGGATACGCTTCTATCTTTGAGGCAGCGGAGGCCATGAGCAGCATGAAAGAGGAAAGCTTCCGGCCGATTCCCGAAAACGCGGCCGTATATGAATCCCTCTATCAGGAATACTGCCGCCTGAAGGATTATTTCGGCGCGGAAAACCCTGTTATGAAAAACCTGAAACAAATCCGGCAGAAGACACGGAACAGTTGAAAGCTTTGATCTGTGTGGATATTAAAGGGACTGTTACAAAATATAAAATATCCTGATGTTTATGTCTGCCCTGCGCCCCTTCCCGTTCTCACATTTGTCCACGTTGATTTTTGGCTTTTGTTTCGCCGCCTATTGCCGCCAACCGCCGCTTCCATAGAATCCGGTCAGCGGGACTGGCGGTGCTAGGCTCACAAAACCTGCAAAATCTGCCTATCGGACAAACGCGAGAACGAGAAGGGACGCAGGGTATATACAAATCCCGATATTTTTGCAACGGTCCCTTTAATATCCTCCAAATCAAAGTTTTCTCTCTTTTTTATAGAAAACAGGAGAATCTCATGGCGGCACTTACATCTTTAGGACTCGGTAAAACAATGGAAAAGAAACTTCATTCCGTCGGTATTTGTTCGGCTGAAGAATTAAAGGATATCGGCAGTAAACAGGCCGTTTTCCGGCTCAAAGCCCAATATCCCAATACTTGCGTCGTCATTCTTTATCACCTGGAAGCTGCCATTCGCGGCGTTGAAATCAAACAGTTGGATGATAGATGTAAAGCGGAATTGAAAGCTTATTTCAAAAGCTTATAGCTTTTCTTTCAGATATGATATACGAAAAATGAAAGGGATTCCAATATGAAAAAAATTGCAATATGTTTTTCCTTGATCCTGGCGTTTCTGCTTTGCGCCTGCGGCGCCAAAAGTGACGGGAAGGTCGGACAAAAGTCCCTGTACGCCCAGGGGCTGGACATGATCTCACTGATGGGCGAAATGGTACAGAGCGATGCCTACTTTGCCGCATATTCTTCTGTCCCTACCCTGCGGGATCCCGTAAAAGAAATCTCCCAGGCTGTTTCAGGCGGACAGTACGACAAACCGGCGGCGGTTTACCGTCTTTCTCTCCAGGAGGACGGCCTCGCCGCAATGCTCCAAAGATCCGGCACTGATCTTTCTGACGCCGATCTCTCCGATGATTTGAAAGCTTATATGCACTCAAAAATGCTGGGAGCCTGCGCCAACTTCTTTAATTCCCCTGCAGGTACAGAAGCTCTTGCCGCCTCCGCAGTCTATACCTGCAGTAAATCCTTTGTCTGTATGGAGGCTTCCGAAAATGTCCTTTACCTCTATACCTATGAAAATACAAATCCGGTACTGATCTCATTTCTTGTGGGGGAAGACCATGCCGTCTATGCCTCCGGCACTTACATCCTCAACGAAACTATAGACATGACAGATCTGGCTTCCATTAACGAGGTATTGGATGTTCCCATTTTCCAGATTGAGTTGTTGGAGACGGATTAAGTTTCAAAAGGAAAACTCATATTCCACTGCCTCCGCAGGGTATCCATGATTTCCAGCCGCTTTACAATCTCCCCGTGGGGAATCTCCTTCGTATCAATGCGGCCTTCCCTTAAAGCCTCCACCACCGACTGCAATTCATACTCATAACGGTTTTTACATTCCGGCGCATCATAGCAGGCAATCATCTTTTTACCCAACCCCCAGACGGTAATCCGCTCCAGGCGGTTTGTATTCTGTATTTCCAGATATCCCTTCTCTCCCCATACGGTTCCGCGGCCATCGCTCATATAAACCATAGAAGAGCTTAAGGCCGCCATCTGTCCGTTCCGATATCTGAGGATAAAACTGTTTCTCTCGTCAACACCACGGGAAGTCAGGGCTGCATCAGAGTGGATGCCTTCCACATCATACCCAAAAATCATTCCTGCCAAGGCGAGAAGATATACTCCCACATCCAATAAGGCTCCGCCTCCCAGTTCCGATACAAAAAGACGTTGCTGGGTCAGATGATACCCGATTTCCCCACTAAACATCTGTATCCTTCCTATGATATCACTGTCGCAGAGTTCTTTTAATGTGGCCGCCATGGGCAGGTAACGCATCCAAAGCCCTTCCACTGCAAGCAGCTTCTTCTCCTCTGCCATTTTTATAATCTCTTTTGCTTCTTTTCTGTTGGCCGTAAACGGTTTTTCCACAATGATGTTTTTCCCCGCCTCCAGGCACATTTTGGCATAAGGATAATGAAAGGCGTGGGGCACGGCGATATAGACCAGATCCACCTGTTCGTCTGCCAGCATTTCTTCGTATGAACCATATGCACGGGAAAAACCGTACTTCTTTGCAAACATTTCCGCCTTTTCCTTGTCGCGGGAGGCTGCCGCCCATGCCCTTACTCCCGGATTCAGCCCGGCCGCTTCTGCCATCTGCCCTGCGATTCCGCCCAGGCCCAAAATTGCAAGATTTACAGAGTCCATCAATATTCCTCCTGTTTAAATGATACAGAAAAGGGGTGTTGCAAACTATAAAACATTCTAATATTTTGCAACACTCCTTTTCCGTATCACAGATATGTATTTAAGTATTCTCTCCGAATGTCCTCCGGTACTTTCTGGCCGCCGGTAGCCCAGACGATATGTGCCGCGCCCTTCATTTTTTCTGTCATCCTCTGTTTGCTGAGATATCCCGCCGCCTCGGAGAAAAATCGTTCCGGCCCGGCAAAACCGGCGCAGCCGCTCGGTTCCGCAAAGATGTGTTCCGAACCCCACAGCAGCCGGAGATATTCATACAGCTTTTTATCTGCCACTGTAAATTCACCGGACAAAAGCGGCTCCATCAGCTTTCCCACAAAGCGGGGCGCCCTTCCCACCGCCAGGCCGTCGGCATGAATACGGCCTGAAAGCCCGAAATCCTGGACGGACACCTGGCTGTGCCGCCCTGTGGCCATGCCCAGCAGCATGCCCGGAGCCTGTACCGGTTCCACAAAAAAACAATGCACATTTTCCCCGAATATCTGCTTCAAGCCAAAAGTAATGCCTCCGGGAGCTCCTCCCACTCCGCATGGAAGATATACGAAAAGAGGATGCTCCTCATCTACACAAATATCCATACCGGAAAGCTGGGTTTTAAGTCTTCCCGCCGCCACCGCATAGCCCAGAAACAAATCCCTGGAATTCTCATCGTCCACAAAATAGCTCATGACGTTCTGCTGCGAAGACCTTCTCCCATACTCTACCGCCGCGCCATAATCCTCCGCATATTCCCGGACTTCTACCCCATTTTAAGGGATAATCAGTCTTATACACTTCGATAACCGAAATTCCAGAACTTCGGAAATCGAAACTCTTGAACTTCGATAATCGAAAGTCAAGGACTACGGAAACCGAAAGTCTGGTGCAGGAACATGAAGCCAATAAAAAAAAGCGGTCAAGTGCCGTTCTCCCCCCTTTCTGTCTGCTTTGCGTAACTATCACACGAACAGACAGGAGGAAAATCAAAATGAATGAAAACATAGAAATCTTACAACGCCAGTTTGACGCATACTGTACGAAAGTCTTAAAATATGCTTCTATCAGCTACTATCACGCCAACTGCCGCCGTATAGAGCATGAAGTGTCCTTTTCTTCCCTACTGGAAAAGGATTTAGCCGAGGTCAGCACCACAGACCGCTACCCTTGTATGTTTTACCGTTTCCAAGTGAGGGAATGGCTTGTAGAGGTGCAGAGCGAGCCGTTAGGACACGCCATAGAACGCCTTACCCCATACAGGCAGGAAATCATCTTACTGTATTTCTTCTTAGGATTTAAGAACAAAGAGATTGCCGCCCTCTATGGTTGTAACGCAAAAAAAATCAGCTACCATAAAATGAGGGCTGTCCGGCAGATACGGGAAGAAATGGAGGTGCGCCGCCATGAGTAAAAAATATAAAGACCACTATCTTCCCATTGAGATAATCATAGCCGCCACACAGGGGGAAGCCGCCGCCATTCAGACGGTATTGAAAACCTATGAAAGCTATATCCGAAACAAATGTATCAAGACGGTCTATGACGAAAGGGGACTTGCGTATTACGGGATAGACACAGATAAAAAAGACTTCATGGAACGCCGCTTAATTCATGCTGTCGTAGAGAATTTTAAGATAAACAGATAATGCGACAGTATAGACAGGGGCAGTCAGAAAAAAGCTGATTGCCCTTGTTGAATAGGGATAGGAAACACAAGCGAGGTATGGTAAAATAAAGACATCAAAAACGGAGTTTGTGCGGAGGTGTTAGCATATATGATGAGATATATTGCATTTTTACGAGGTATCAATATAAGCGGAAAAAACAAAATGCCAATGGCAGAATTAAAACAAGGATTTGAAAGACTTAATTATACAGAGGTCAAGACCTATCTAAACAGCGGTAATGTGATTTTTTCAAGTGATGAAGCCGATACAATCAAGATTATAAGCCGGATTGAGGAAATGATTAAAAATCAGTTTAGTTTAGATATTCCTGTTTTTGTCATCTCAAAGGAAGAACTTGAGGACATTTTGTATCATGCGCCCGACTGGTGGGGAGATGAAAGTAAGGAGATTTATGACAATTTAATCTTTATCATGCCGCCTGCTACATTCAAAGATGTATATAGCGAAATCGGAGAGCCTAAAGAGGGATTAGAAAAGATAAAGGAATACAAAGAAACTGTATTCTGGTCTTTCAGCCGGAAAGACTATCAAAAAACAAACTGGTGGTCTAAGACAGCAAGCGTAAACATCAGCAGTAAATTGACGATAAGAACAGCGAATACTGTTAGAAAGATAGTTGGAATGTAACCATATCAGAAATAGGAATTTACGGAGGTGTTAAAAATGGCAACTTCAAATATTAAAGCCAGTATTCCTTGTGATATTCATAGCGTATGGAAAGTTGTTACAGAGGTTGAAAATTACACATGGCGTAGTGATTTGAGTAAAACAGAAGTCATAAGCGACAAGCAGTTTATCGAATATACCAAAGAGGGCTATCCGACCACCTTTACAATCACTATCACAGAGCCATATAAGCGTTGGGAATTTGACATGGAAAATAGCAACATGAAAGGACACTGGGTTGGTATTTTTACTTCCAAAGATAATGAAACGGAGATTGATTTTACAGAGTATGTAACAGCAAAGAAATTCTTTATGAAACCTTTTGCAAAATCTTATCTGAAAAAACAACAGACAAAATTTGTTGCAGATTTAAAACAAGCACTGTTGTAAAGAGCAGAAAGGGGCAAGCGACTATGAAAATGCCAAAAGATAAAATTGATACAAATATGTTCGCCCCATGCGGAATGAATTGCAAGGTTTGCTATAAGCACTGTTACCACAAGAAGCCTTGCGACGGTTGCTTGAACAGCGACAAAGGAAAGCCGGAACATTGCCGCAAATGTAAAATAAAAGACTGTATCAAAGAAAAATCTCTGTCTTACTGTTTTGAATGTGCTGAATACCCATGTAAGCTAATTAAAAATCTTGAAAAAAGCTATAACAAGCGGTATCAAGCAAGCCTTATAGAAAATAGTCGTTTTGTTCAAACACATGGTTTAGTACGCTTTATGGAACAGCAGAAAGAAAAATATACTTGTCCGAAATGCGGCGGTATTATTTCTATTCACGACAAAGAATGTACCTAATGTCAAGAAAAAATGAGATATTAAGACCAGCTTGTGGTACTCATGAACAACTAAATAACCGCTACCCTCACAGTAGCACCACCGAGCAGGAAATCCCGAAACGGACTTCCTGCTTTTCTTATGCCCGAAATAAGAAAGGAGATTGTAATCATGACAGACATTGAAGAAAAAATTGCAAAAGCCGAGGAAGAAATCCGGCAGTTACAGAACAGAAAGCGGAAACTTCTTAACCAGAAAAAAGACGCAGAACGCAAAGCGAGAACACACCGCCTTATTGAGCGTGGGGCGATACTTGAAAGCCTGTTAGAGAAGCCGGAGCAATACAGCAACGAGCAGATAAAAGGATTGATGGAGATTGTTTTACAGACACCACAGGCACAGGAGCATTTACGGAAAATCGGAGAAGAAAACGGGGAGAATTAAATCTCCCTTGCTTGACAAGGGCGCACTTATACACCCTTACGGGTGTGTGCGCTCTGCCGAGGGCTTTTATCAGCGTTCCGCTGATACAGGGGAGCTACACTCCCCTACGGGAATTTCATTCCCTACCCCTTGTGTACTTCACGCCAGATGATACCCTGCTTCGCAGTCTATCATCTGCCATGAAGTCTGAATATGCCGCCCGAAAGGAGGTTGACAGCGTGGCGATATATCATTGCAGCATTAAGATAATCAGCAGAGGAAAAGGCAAATCAGCCGTTGCCGCCGCCGCTTATCGAAGCGGTCACGGCGGTTTTCTCATGCGCCGGTACGGAGTTTACGGCACGGGGAAAGACAGTGCTTGCGGGCGGCTGGAAAGACCTTGAACGCCGCTACCGGGCGACCTTGAAAGGCAA
>JAAWCJ010000036.1 GCA_022793195.1 Lachnospiraceae bacterium
CACGGAAATCTTTCTCTTCTGTGCGATGTAAATGCGGACTGCCTGATTCACACCGGGAGAAAGTTCATCCCCGTTTTCTCTTGTGAATACTTTCGCATCCACAACAATACCATATTCACCATGCGGCACTTTCAGGGATGTGTCCCTCACCTCTCTGGCCTTCTCACCAAAGATCGCGCGAAGCAGTCTCTCTTCTGCCGTCAGTTCTGTCTCTCCCTTAGGCGTTACTTTACCGACCAGAATATCACCGGCCCGTACTTCTGCACCGATACGGATGATCCCTCTGTCATCCAGATCCTTGAGCGCCTCATCGCCTACGCCGGGAACATCTCTTGTGATCTCCTCCGGCCCTAATTTCGTATCACGCGCTTCCGCCTCGTATTCCTCAATGTGTACCGACGTATAGACGTCTTCCTGTACCAGTCTTTCACTGAGAAGTACCGCGTCCTCATAGTTGTAGCCTTCCCAGGTCATAAATCCGATCAAAGGATTCTTTCCCAAAGCAATCTCGCCATTTCTGGTGGACGGGCCGTCAGCGATGACCTCGCCGGCCAAAACCTTATCCCCCTTGGAGACAATGGGCTTCTGGTTGTAGCAGTTGCTCTGGTTGCTTCTGGAAAACTTCGTCAGATGGTAAACATCCCGGCCTCCGCTTTCATTGCGGATTACAATCTCATTGGAGGCGGAACGCTCCACCACGCCCGCATTTCTTGCCACAACGCAGACGCCGGAGTCGACAGCCTCCTTGCCTTCCATTCCCGTTCCCACCACAGGGGCTTCTGTGGAAAGAAGCGGCACCGCCTGCCTCTGCATGTTGGAACCCATAAGGGCACGGTTGGCATCGTCATTCTCCAAAAAAGGAATCATAGCCGTAGCTGCGGAAAACACCATTTTAGGAGATACATCCATCAAATCAATTTTTTTCTTTTCAAATTCGGAAGTTTCTTCACGGAAACGGCCGGATACATTATTTCTTACAAAATGCCCTTCCGCATCCAACGCTTCGTTGGCTTGGGCAACGATATAATTATCTTCCTCATCGGCAGTCAGGTACACCACCTCATCGGTAACAATCGGATTTTTCGGATCTGTCGTCTTATCCACCAGGCGGTAAGGCGCTTCCACAAATCCATACTGGTTCACTCTGGCATATGTGGCTAAGGAATTGATCAGGCCGATGTTGGGACCTTCCGGCGTCTCAATGGGGCACATTCTTCCGTAATGGGAATAGTGCACGTCACGAACCTCAAACCCTGCCCTCTCTCTGGAAAGTCCGCCAGGCCCCAGAGCCGACAGACGCCTTTTATGGGTCAATTCAGCCAGAGGATTGTTCTGGTCCATAAACTGGGACAGCTGAGAACTTCCGAAAAACTCTTTCACTGCCGCTGTCACCGGCTTGATATTAATTAAGGACTGGGGGGTAATCCCCTCAATATCCTGAGTCGTCATCCGCTCCCGCACAACTCTCTCCATTCGGGAAAGGCCGATGCGGTACTGGTTTTGAAGAAGCTCCCCTACGGCGCGAATCCGACGGTTGCCAAGATGGTCAATGTCGTCGTCGTTTCCGATTCCCTCCTCCAGATGGATGTTATAATTAATAGAAGCGATAATGTCTTCTCTGGTGATATGTTTCGGAATCAAATCATGCACATGTTTGTGGAGCGCTTCCTTGAGTTCCTCCGATGAGGCATCGGCATATTCTTCCAGTATAGACTTAAGCACCGGGTAGAATACTGATTCTGTAATCCCCGCCTCCCGCGGCTCAAAATCCACATATTTGGAAAGGTCCACCATCAGGTTGGAAAGTACTTTCACCCTCCTGCTTTCCGTTTCTATAAAGACATAAGGCACTGCCGCATCCTGAATCTCCACAGCCAATGTCTTGGAAACTTTTGTACCGGCCTCCGCCAGGATTTCCCCTGTCTCCGCATTTACCACATCCTCTGCCAGGACATGGCCTGCGATCCTGTTTTTAAAATGAAGCTTCTTATTAAATTTATAACGTCCCACCTTCGCCAGGTCATATCTTCTGGGGTCAAAAAACATGCTGTTCAACAGGCTCTCCGCACTGTCCACGGAAAGCGGCTCGCCAGGACGTATTTTTTTGTATAGCTCCAAAAGGCCACTCTCATAATTGTCCGAAGTGTCCTTCATAATACTTGCTTCAATTTTCGGTTCGTCCCCAAAAAGTTCGCGAATTTCCGCATTGGTCCCAATTCCCAGCGCACGGATTAAAACGGTGACAGGCACTTTCCTTGTCCTGTCTACACGGGCAAAAAACACGTCGTTGGAATCTGTCTCATACTCCAGCCAGGCTCCCCTGTTGGGAATCACTGTACAGGAATAAAGCGTCTTTCCTACCTTATCATGAGCAATCCCATAGTAAATGCCGGGAGAACGGACAAGCTGGCTTACGATAACACGCTCCGCGCCGTTGATCACAAAAGAACCTGTGTCGGTCATAAGGGGCAGGTCGCCCATGAAAATTTCATGCTCGCTGATTTCATCTGTTTCCTTGTTGATCAGACGTACGCGCACCTTCAAAGGGGCCGCATATGTCGCATCCCGTTCCTTACATTCTTCAATCGTATATTTAATATCATTTTTACATAAGGTAAAATCAGCAAACTCAAGGCTCAAATGTCCGCCAAAGTCCGCGATAGGAGAGATGTCCTCAAAAACTTCCTTCAGGCCTTCATTAAGAAACCACTGATAGGAGTCCTTCTGGATTTCAATCAGGTTAGGCATCTCAAGGACTTCTTTTTGCCTTGAATAACTCATTCTGATGCCTTTCCCGGCTTTCACCGGGCGTATTCTGCAATTTTCCATTGACCTTTCACCCCTGTTTTCTTTATAATCAACTACAAGTCATCCGCATGTCATCATGGTTAACCCCCGATTGACAAAGGCATACCTAAAGGAAAACCATGCTGCCCGCACTAAAACCTCTCTTTTCCTAATTCTGTATGCTCTTGTCAATCGAGGATTAGGGCACATGAAACCACAATAGTGCACATTCCATCTTATCATCTTGAAGTCAAGCTGTCAATTCATTTTTTTCTTATAATTACCATTTTTTACATGTTTTATACGTTTTCCTCCTCTTATACACTTGCAACTTGTCCCGAATAATGGTATAATGCAAAATACGCGAAAAAAATTCAGGAGGTACTCCCGATGCCTTTGTGGTTAAAAATTGTAATCATCATTTTGGTGATTCTCATTGCCGCCATGGTTGCCCTCTACATTCTGGGGTTAAAAATGCAAAAAAAGCAGGCTCAGCAGCAGTCCATGATGGAAGCCATGGCCCAGACCGTATCTATGTTGGTTATCGACAAAAAGCATATGAAATTAAGAGACGCCGGACTTCCCAAGATGGTATACGAGCAAACGCCAAAGTATCTGCGGCGAGCTAAAGTCCCCATCGTCAAGGCCAAGGTCGGTCCCAAAATTATGACGCTGATGTGTGACGAAAAAGCCTTTGCCGTCCTTCCCATCAAACAGGAAGCCAAGGTGGTCATCAGCGGTATTTACATCACCAGTGTCAAAAGCGTACGCGGCTCCAGTGTGGCGCCCCCTCCTAAAAAGAAAAAACACTTCAGCTTCAAAAAAGAAAAAGCGGAAAGCAATGGAAAGCCTGCAAAGACAGGCGGCAAGAAACAAAAATAAAAGCCCTGAAATGAAACTCCCGCCTGCTGCAAAACAGGCGGGTTTTCTATTGTCCCTACTATTTTTATTCCTCTTTTGCCTGCTTCATCAGCAGACAAGTTTTACTGTGGGGACATGTACCATAGGCACAGTCCGCATGGGCAAAAAAGCGTTTTCCTCCCCTGTTTTCAAATTCACAAAATACGGTACGGGTTTCATTGAGCGTTTTGCAAAAACCACTATACATTTCCTCAATCAATTCCCCTTCTGTCTGTTTCTCTTCCAAAAATCATCAATCCCCCTTATCCGGTTATCTTTCTTTCACTCTTCTTTGGCCCAGCCGTAAGAACATTTCACCGCTTTACTCCATCCCTTTGTCTTAATCAGCCGTTCCTCTTCTGATATCTCCGGCTTAAAAATCCTGTCGATCTCCCAATTATCCCGTATTGCAGAAATATCGGACCAATATCCCACCGCCAGCCCTGCCAGATAGGCTGCACCCATGGCCGTCGTTTCCACACAGCGGGGCCTGTGGACAGGTACATTGCTGATATCTGTCTGCATCTGCATCAAAAGATTGTTGGCGCTGGCCCCGCCATCCACCTTCAGCGCACTAAGCTCCATACCGGAATCCGCCCTCATGGCTTCCAGGACATCATTGACCTGATAGCATATGGACTCTAAGGTTGCCCGGATAATATGATATTTATTGACTCCCCGGGTCAGTCCCACTACCGCCCCTCTGGCATACTGATCCCAATGGGGCGCCCCCAGTCCTGTAAAGGCAGGCACCACATAGCAGCCTCCTGTATCCTCCACCTTTTTCGCCATGTATTCTGAATCCATCGCCGAATCAATGAAGCGCTGTTCGTCGCGAAGCCACTGAATCGCTGCTCCGGCCACAAAAACGGAACCTTCCAGGGCATATGTCACTTTTCCGTTTAATCCCCATGCAATCGTAGTCACCAGGCCGTTTCCCGAGTAAATCGGCTTCTCTCCTGTATTCATCAGCAGAAATCCACCTGTTCCGTAGGTGTTTTTCACCTCTCCTGCCTGAAAGCAAGTTTGGCCGAAAAGAGCCGCCTGCTGATCCCCGGCAGCCCCTCCGATGGGAATTGGACCTCCGAAAAACTGAGGGTCACATTCCCCATAGACAAAACTGGAGGGCTTCACTTCCGGCAGCATACTCCTGGGAATCTCAAGCTCCGCCAAAATTTCATCATCCCAGTCGAGCGTACGGATATTAAATAACATGGTGCGGGATGCGTTGGAATAATCTGTCACATGGATTTTTCCTTTGGTAAGCTTCCAGATGAGCCATGTCTCCACGGTTCCAAATAGCAGTTCCCCACGCTTCGCCCTATCCCTGGCCCCCTCCACATGATCCAGAATCCATTTGATCTTTGTGGCGGAAAAATAAGCATCAATCACCAGACCCGTTTTCTCGCGATATGTTTCCACCAGGCCTTTCGCCTTTAAGGCATCACTATATTCCGCAGTCCGGCGGCACTGCCACACAATCGCATGATAAATCGGTTCACCAGTGGTTTTATCCCATATAATCGCCGTCTCCCGCTGATTGGTAATGCCAATGGCAGCAATATCCGCCGCCGTTACATTGAGGTTTTCCATGGCTTTTAATGCAACCGCAAGCTGAGTTGACCATATTTCCTCCGCATCGTGTTCCACCCATCCGGGTTTCGGAAAATACTGGGTAAATTCCTTTTGAGCAACGCTGCACATTTCCCCCTTCTCATTAAATAAGATGCAGCGGTTGCTGGTAGTTCCAGAATCCAACGCCATTACATACTTTGACATCATACCCTCCTTCTTTTCTCTGTTTTGCTTACATTTCCCACACGGCCGGATTGGTGGTGGACACCGAAATAGCCCCGGCCGACAGTGCTTCTATAACATCCTCTTTATCCGAAATCAAGCCACCGGCAATCACCGGAATTTTTACATTTTTCCGCACCTTTTGTATGATCTTCGGCATAACTCCCGGAAGCATCTCCAGCATATCCGGACCTGCCGCCACCGTCTGCCTTGCTACATTTTTAAAAGACATGGAATCCAGGATAAATACTCTGAGAACTGTATAAAGTCCACATTCCCGCGCCTTTTTTATCAGAGAGGGTTTTGTGGAAATGATTCCGTCCGCCTCCGTATGGGAGCGGATAAATTCTGCCACGATTTCTTTTCCGCTCAGGCCCTCTATCAAGTCTACATGGACCAATACCGTTTTCCCTGCTTCTTTCAGCTTTCCTACAATCCGGCCGATGCTGCACACATTTCCATACAGGACGAAAATAACCCGGACCTCCTGGTTCCCACAACAAGCCTCCAGGCCCTCTTCATCTTTCACAGCGGCAATCACCGGATTATTTTCCAACTGTTTATAAAAATCGGTATTCATAAGGAGGCCTCCCGTACTTCAGATGAAATTTCCTATACGATAAAAAAGAGTATAGAAACAAAAATAACATCTCTGTTATCCTTTCTACGCTCTCCTCATCTCAGCATATATTAAATTAAGTCTAACATATCCTTTTCTGTTTTTCAACAAAAAAATCCATTCTCAAAAATAGGGCTATTCACATCTATAATTATCCTTATCATTCTCAAATGATAATTCCTTTACTTTTATATATCCAGTTTTGCCTAGTGGCTTTAAGGGTTTATAATCCAATGTCCCACTTTCACCGGCCTCCAGCTTTGGACCGTCGAAATATAAAGTAATGGCCGAAATTTCCTCTTCATTTTCCATTCTTATATATTCCAAATGTGCAAATAGAAGGGTATTATTTTCTGTTTGGTTTTTTAACTCAATACGAAGGCTTCCGTCTTTTACGGAAAATTGTTCAATACTGGCCTTTCCATCTACATTCTCCCAAGTATAATTTGCATAATCTGAGTTTGTATTGATTTCCGGAAACCCTGTTTCGTTTTGAGCGCTTTCGCTTCCTTGCATCGTATCCATACCCTCTTTATCAATGCTTTCAATGGCAGAACCATTTTCCCCAGAATCAATTTTTCTCAGCCCCAGATACAGGATTCCGGCTAAAAGGAGCGTTACTACCAAAATAAAACCGGTTCTTCTATATGAATTCATTTTAATAACATCTCCTTTTATATAAATATACTTACAATCTGCCGGTATGCGAAACATATGCGCTATAGAGGAATACAATTTTCTATACGGATTTAAGGTACAGGAAGCCGCCGCCATCTTTGGCGGCGGCTTCCCACATCCTAGTCCTATGCCAGCTTGCTGCGCAGGAAGGCAGCGCCATCCTTCGCATAGCCCACCATGGTCGCAATATCCGCGCCATGGCTCATGTCACGCCAGCAGCAGATTGTGGTGGCCCCCATCTTCATAAAGGGTTCCATAATAATATATCCTTCATAACCGCTTTCCTTCACAGCTCCCATGATGGCATCCCAATCCATGTTGGTCTTGCCCTCAAAACCGGGAACACGGCGATTGGATTCGCCTACATGGATATGGCCAAGACGTCCTTTGGACTGTGCAAACTTGATTGCATCTGCGATATTGTCCTCTTCAATATTCATATGGAAGGTGTCAAGCAGCAGTTTCGCTCTGGGAGAGCCGAGATCCTCACAGAACTGAACACCCTCGGCAGCCGTATTTAACAAAAACTGCTCAAAACGGTTTACCACCTCAAAGCAGTAATCCACACCGCAGTCCTCAGCAGTTTTGATAATCTCACGCATACTCTCAAGGCTCAAGTCACGGACATGGGCTTTAAAATCAGGTGTGCAGGTCGCCACTTCCGGATGACGAAGCCATTCAGAATAATTAATACCACTCCAACGGTCAGCCCCCAGCTCATACATGGCCTGAAGAATCCTCTTGGCCCTTTCAATGCCGCGGCGTCTCACTGCCGGGTCTTCGGCAGCAATATCATCATCCTTCGTAAAACCATCATTGATCGTCAGGATCATTCCTGCATCTGCCACCGCTTTCTTAAATTCAAGGCGCTCCGCATTTGTCATGGCCACGATCTCCGCTGTGCCAATCTCCATAACCTCACAGTTTGCCTGTTTTGCCAGTTCCATCCATTTATATACACCTGCATCAACCATTTCCGTATCAAGCCAGTATGCATTATGAAGTCCAATCTTGTTCATAGTCCGTTATACCTCCTTATTTCATCTAAAAATCCCATATTCTCTCGTTTGATTTTGTAATTTGATCTCGATCCGGGAAAGCACATCACCATACAAAATGTATTTATGATATAGAACATATCCCCGGATACTTCCTAATGTAACTCTTGCCCGCCTAGGCGGGCAAGAGTATAACAAATTATGATTACATAGAATTCATGAATGTCATGATGATCTGAATTTCAGATCGTGTAATACTTCAATAAATATTACTGGTCAAATGCAGCATATTCGTCTACATTGCTGGAATCAATCCACTGAACGGGAACGTAAATCGTCTGTTCCTGATCATAGGTTCCTGCAAGAAGCTCAAGGCCTGCCACAACGCCGTCATAACCAAGAGCGTTGGGGAACTGAGCTGCTGTACCATACATCTGGCCGCCCTGGATCAGCTGCTTAGCAACAGCGTTTCCATCGATTCCTGTGATAACAATATCAGTGTTTCCGGATTCTGCAAGAGCAGCCTGAGCGCCCTGTGCAGGAGTATCGGAGAATGTCCAGATACCGTTGATGTCAGCGCCGTATACCTGATACAGTTCGTTCATCTTCTGCTGAGCCTTGTCTACATTAACGTTGGGGATATCGCCTTCACCTTCAGCGATGATCTTGATGTCAGGCCAGTTCTCCAATTCAGTCATAGCGCCCTGCTCACGAATTGCAGCGTTGGGGTTTGTGGAGTCTGTCAGGATAAGGACATTGCCTTTGCCGCCCAGTTTCTCACAAAGCTTCTCCATCTGCATACGTCCAGCTTCCTCGTTGGCGGAAACGATAACGGCGTCACACTTCTCGCTGCCATCGCAAGGAGCATCAACGATAAGAGTCTTAACCTCTGATTCAACAAGCAGATCAAATGCAGGTACAGAGCTCTTAGGATCCATAGCTACGAAAACAACAACATCGAATCCATTGTCAATTACGTACTGTGCATTCTCAAGCTCTTTTGCAAGATCACTGTTATCGTCCAGAACCTGAGCCTCAATGTTGTAATCAACCATTGCCTGAGCCTCTTCTACAGCAGACATAAATCCGCTCTCGATGGAAGCATAGAAAAGCTCACTTCTCTGTTTTACGATCAGGGCAATCTTCACATCTTTTCCAACCTGGATAAGATCTTCCTTCAGTTCCATCTTAGCTTCGTCAACAAAGCTGGAGCCGGAGCCTGCCGCTTCAGTCTCTTTGGGAGCCTCAGTCTCTTTGGCAGCTTCTGTGGCCTTGGGAGCTTCTGTCTCTTTGGCAGCTTCTGTAGCCTTGGGAGCTTCTGTCTCCTTGGGAGCAGCTGTAGTATCTTTTTTGTCATCGCCGCCGCAAGCAGCAAGGCCAGATACAACCAGCACCATCGCAAGAAGCAATGCTAATAATCTTGATTTCTTCATTTCTTTCCTCCAAATTTCTTCCATTTAACTAAGTCTTTCTATGTAATCATTGTGAAACTAGCGTTTTCAGATGAAGCTTTTCTTGAATATCTGGTTATGCCGCTGCTTTCTTCTTCTTTCCAATCTTGATATTGCCTTTGATGGAATCGTAGTAAACAGCCAACAGAATCAAAATACCTTTTACAACCATCTGCCAGTAGCTGTCAATCTTCAGATGAGTCATACCGGAGTTCAATACGCCGATGATACATGCACCGAGGAAAGAACCAAAAATGGTTCCGTAACCACCGCTGAATGCGGTACCACCGATAACGGCAGCTGCGATGGCGTCAGTACTGTATTCCTCACCGATCTTGGGCTGTCCGGAACTTAAACGGGAAGCCATGATCACGCCGGAAAGACCAGCCAACAGACCCATAATAGTGTAAGCTGCAATCGAAACCTTTGCATAAGAGATACCGGAATGTTTTGCAGCCTCCATATTACCACCCACCGCATACATATGACGGCCCAGGCGGGTCCGGCCCAGAATCAAGCCCACGATAACCAGGGATATAACCATGATAAAGAAGATAACCGGCATACCCAGGAAACTGCTCTTGCCAATGGCATTGAAAGTATCATTCGTAGAAACAATGGGAGCGCCGCCAGTAAAAATATAACCTGCGCCACGGATTGCCTGCTGGGTAGCAAGGGTAATAATAAAGGGCGGCAGCATGGTCACGGCACGGATTCCACCATTGATGGCCCCGATCAATCCACCGACTAAAATGGCCACCAGAACAGCAAGCCATACGTTCCATCCAAGGGCCGTATTCAAAACGACTGCAATTACGCTGGTTGCCGCAACGGTTGAGCCAATAGACAGGTCGATACAACCGATAATAATAACGCAGGTAATACCAGCAGCCAAAAGTGAGTTTACACAAATATTTCTCAACACGGAAACTAAATTGTCCGTTGTCATAAAAGCTTTTGTCGTGAGCCAGAGGACAATCATCATCAGAACCAGGATGGTCAGAGGCCCTGCATATTGCTTAATGCTTTTTACAAAACCTGATGTATTCTTTTTATTCTCCATTTTATTCCCCTCCTGTGGCATAGCGCATAATTTTAACCTGAGTGAATTCTTCTTCCGCACCATCTAAGACGGTTGCAATCTCTCCTTCGTGCATAACTACAACACGGCTTGACATATTGATGATTTCCGGAAGGTCACTGGAAATGAACATAATCGAAACGCCTTCGCTGGCAAGCTTTCTCATCAGCTGGTAAATCTCATGCTTGGCGCCCACGTCGATACCTCTGGTAGGCTCGTCCAAAATCAGGATCTTCGGTTCGGAAGCCAGCCATTTGGAGATAACAACCTTCTGCTGATTGCCGCCGGAAAGATTTCCACAGGCCTGCTCCGGCCCGGAGGTTTTTATAGAAAGCTTCTTCCGGTATTCTTCAATGATCTCATTTTCCTTTTTCTTATTTACACGGATTCCTTTAATAAATTTCTTAAGCACCGTAATCGTAAGATTGGTTCCTACACTATGCCCCAGAACCAGGCCGCATCCACGCCTGTCCTCCGGCACCATGCCGATTCCGGCATCAATCGCATCCTGCACGGTTTTAAAAGAAACCTGCTTGCCAAAGAGTGTCATCGTGCCTGACTCTAGCTTATCAAGGGCAAAAATCGCCCGCATAAGCTCTGTCCTTCCGGCGCCAACCAACCCGGAAAATCCAAGGATTTCGCCACGTCTCAGCTGGAACGAACAGTTTTTCAGCTTTTCATTGGTGAAGTTCTGTACATCCAGAACCACTTCGCCGCCTTCTGCCCGCTCGCCTTCATAGACCTCAGCGATGGCTCGTCCAACCATCATCTCAATGATCTCATCTTCTGTGGTCTCCGCCACATTCAGCGTATCAATATAAGTGCCATCACGCATAATCGTGATTCGGTCACCAATTTCAAAGGTCTCATTCATACGGTGGGAAATGTAGATAATCCCTGTCCCTGCAGCCTTTAGATTCGCAACAATTTTGAACAGCTCCACAATCTCCACCTCTGTCAGCGATGAAGTCGGCTCGTCCATAATCACGATCTTGGCATTATGAGAAACCGCACCTGCAATCTCAACCATCTGTTGCTGTGCAATCGACAAATCCCCCACTTTTGTATGGGCATTCAAGTTCAGATTCATATCATCCAGAATCTGCTGTGCCTGCTGGTACATCTGTTTAAAATTCACAAAGCCATATGTACCCATTTCCTCTCCACGGAAAATATTTTCTGCAATCGTCATATTTTCACACATGGACAGTTCCTGGTGGATCATGGAAACGCCCAATTCCCTTGCATGCAGCGGAGAATCAACCACCACCTGCTGGCCATCAATCTCAACAGTCCCCTCGTCTGCTTTATACAGGCCGTCAAGAATCTTCATCAACGTGGATTTTCCAGCGCCGTTTTCCCCCATAAGTATGTGAACTTCTCCCTTTCGCAAGTTGAAGCTTACATTTTTCAGGGCATGTACACCGCCAAACCTCTTGTCGATGTTTGACATTACTAATACATTTTCATTTGCCACTGCTACACCTCCGTTTTACTATTTTATCCGGATCACTCATGAGCTTTTAGACCCCTTTATTATTTCATTTTTATTATCTTATATTATTTTGGGTAACTTGTCAATTATATCTTTATTTCCCCCTATTCTTTTGAGCAAAAAGACGGTAATTATGTCGAAAAAAGTAATACCTGCAAAAATTTTGTGGTTAGAATTCTGATGATTCTGAAATTTATCCGGTTATATCGGATAATTATTGCATAAGTAAGAGGGATATCCCTTTATTTATATATTCTTTATTTGTCTTTTCGCCCTCTGTTTTGTAATACTTTATAGGGCTGTATAATAAAAAAACATTATTTTCATTTTTCTCATCACTTGACAGATTATTTCTCCGATGCTATAATAAATAAAACTATATAAAAATGTGAGAGCGAGAGAAGCAATGTAAAAAGAAACACCGTAGGTGTTTATTTTCATTGCTTTTTTGTCGTTTAGGTTTCCCTCTCTGTTTTATCCTCAAATATATCATGTCAGGAGGTATCATCATGGATAAAGATACAAGACCTTATGTACCATGGGAATTGGCAGATGATTTTATGACTGCTGTTTTTGTAAAACTTGGACTCCCGGAAGACGATGCCAGACTCTGCTCCGATGTGCTTTTAGAAAGTGATCGCCGGGGTATTGAAAGCCACGGTTGTAATCGTTTTAAACCAATTTATGTAGACCGGATTCAGTCAGGTATCCTAAATCCCATTACTAAAATTGATATTTTGAAAGAAACTCCCACCACCGCTGTCTTGGATGCCAATGACGGTATGGGTATGGTTGCCAGCAAAAAGGCCATGAATATGTGTATTGATAAAGCACACAAATATGGTATGGGTATGGTTGCCGTACGCAATTCCTCCCACTATGGTATTGCCGGATACTGGGCCGGCCTGGCAACAAAGGAAAATATGATTGGTATTACCGGCACCAATGCGCGTCCTTCCATTGCCCCCACCTTTGGTGTGGAGAATATGCTGGGAACGAATCCGTTGACTTTTGGCTTTCCTACTGATGAACCGTTCCCTTTTATGCTTGACTGTGCAACTTCTATCATCCAGAACGGGAAAATCGAATATTACGCCCGCATCGGCCACGATGTTCCGGCAGGCATGGTGATTGGAAGAGACGGCGCGGAGCTGATCGATAGTACACAAATTTTAAAAGATATCCGAAGCCAAAAAGCCGCCCTGGCTCCGTTAGGCGGTCTGGGAGAAATTCTGGCAGGGTACAAAGGATACGGTTATGCCACTGTTGTGGAAATCCTCTCCGCTGCCCTTCAATCCGGCCTGTTTCTAAAAGCCCTGGACGGAAAAGACGAAAACGGAAAAATTCGGCCTTATCATCTGGGACATTTCTTTGTAGCCATTGATACGGAAGCATTTCTGGGTGCAGAGTCTTTCAAAAAAACCTGTGGCGACATTCTCCGGGAACTGCGCGCCTCCGAAAAAGCGCCCGGACAGTCCCGCATTTACACTGCAGGAGAAAAAGAATATGAAGTATGGCTGCAGCGTAAAGACAAAGGCGTCCCTATCACACCGGCTGTGCAAAAAGAATTTGTCCAAATGCGGGACGATTTCCACCTGACACAGTTTCATTTCCCCTTTGAGCCTTAACTTTTTTCTTCTGAAATCAATAAAAAATCCTGGAAATTTTAGTTTCCAGGATTTTTTAAGGCGACAGCCGGATTTGAACCGGCGATAGAGGTGTTGCAGACCTTTGCCTTACCACTTGGCTATGTCGCCGTATAAAATGACTCCAAGGGGATTTGAACCCCTGTTACCGCCGTGAAAGGGCGGTGTCTTAACCGCTTGACCATGGAGCCTTATGAGATTTTAAAACTCCGTGGAGCTTATCATGCTATTGGCATTCGCTCCCCGAGTAGGGCTCGAACCTACAACAACTCGGTTAACAGCCGAGTGCTCTACCATTGA
>JAAWCJ010000037.1 GCA_022793195.1 Lachnospiraceae bacterium
ATTTTTGTATTTAGAAAAGATGATAGGAAGAAGGTGGACTTTTTCATTCCAAAACACGCTCCCGCTTGGAAAAAGCTGCAGCGGTACTAAAGAATTCTGTTCACTTTTCGTTCCAGAATTCTAAGTACCGGCGCTTTTTAACAGTTTTGTCCATGAAAAAGTCCACCTTCTTCCTGTCAGGATGCAAAATACGGAAACTCAAGACATTTCTTTTTCACAAAATAAAAATTTTATCCTTATCTGGTATCGGTCAAGTTTAAGCTTTCAACAGCGCCTTATGGTACACTTTCTTACCTTTGCGCAGTTTAACCCCTTCTGTGAGCTGGGATTTCGTCACTTTTGTGTCGAGAGTGGCTTTTTCGCCATCGACGGTTACGCCTCCCTGGAGAACCAGGCGTCTGGCTTCGCTTTTTGTGGGGGCAAGACGGCAGGCCATCATGAGATCCAGGATACCGATGGAACCGTCAGCCAGCTGTTCCATGGAAAGTTCCGTGGAGGGCATACCTTCCTCGTCCCCTCCTCCTGCGAAAAGAGCATGGGAAGCCTGTTTTGCTTTGTCGGCTTCCTCTTTGCCGTGAACCAGGGAGGTCAGTTCGTAAGCCAGGATTTCCTTGGCTTCATTTAACTGGCTGCCTTCCCATTTGTCCATTTTGTCGATTTCCTCAAGGGGAAGGAAGGTCAGCATACGGATACATTTTAACACATCGGCGTCGCCTGTATTTCTCCAGTACTGGAAAAATTCAAAAGGGGAAGTTTTATTCGGGTCGAGCCATACGGCACCTTTGGCGGTTTTCCCCATTTTTTTACCTTCCGAATTCATGAGAAGGGTAATGGTCATGGCATAGGCATCTTCATTGTCCGTGGTTTTTTTGCGGATCAGTTCTGTCCCGGCCAGCATATTGGACCACTGGTCGTTGCCGCCAAACTGCATATTGCAGTCATAATGTTTGTGCAGGTAGTAGAAATCATAAGCCTGCATGATCATGTAGTTAAATTCCAGGAAGCTTAACCCCTTTTCCATGCGCTGTTTGTAACATTCGGCGCGAAGCATATTGTTGACGGAAAAACAGCCGCCCACCTCCCGCAAAAGCTCCACATAATTTAACTTTAACAGCCAGTCGGCATTGTTTACCATGATCGCCTTGTCCGGGCCAAACTCAATGAACCGCTCCATCTGTCTTTTAAAACATTCGCAGTTGTGGGCAATGGTTTCCGGCGTCATCATGGAACGCATGTCGCTGCGGCCGGAGGGGTCGCCCACATGGCCGGTGCCGCCGCCGATTAAAACAATGGGTTTGTTTCCGGCCATCTGAAGCCGTTTCATCAGGCAGAGCGCCATGAAATGCCCCACATGGAGAGAATCGGCCGTGGGGTCAAAACCGATATAAAACCGGGCGTTTCCATTGTTGATCAGTTCCCGGATTTCCGGTTCGTCTGTTACCTGGGCGATTAAGCCCCTTGCCTGTAATTCTTCGTAGATTTTCATAATCATTTCCCTTTCTGAAATTTTTGCCGTACCCGAATCCTACATGATAGGAGGGCTTTTTACCGCATGGGATTCAGGTGCGGGAAGCCGCCATCAAAGATGGCTGTCGTCAAATTGCACAATAAGATTCGCTCCTTGCTCCGGTTCCGTGAACCTTGAATTTCTAAGTGTTCCGATTTAATCTGAGCAAGTCTTACGCAACCAGCTTATGATCCGCCGTCCATGGCGTCATAAGCCTTTCCCGGACGTCCTGTCCGGGAATTGCTGTTTTTCTGACCGGAACGCTAAGAAATTCTAAGCTCCCCGTCAAGTCGCAGTATCACGAATCATTGTGCAATTTGACGACAGCCAATCTGGGCGGCGGTTTCCCGCACCTGAATCCTATACGATAAAAAATCGTCCCCTGTCCAATCGGACAGAGGACGAATAAAAATTTCGTGGTACCACCTCTGATTCAAGAAGCTTTTGAAAACTTCTCCTCTTTTGCGCGGTAACGGGCGCTTCCGGCCAGCCCTATTGACGTCCCCTTGACCGTATGGAAAGTCCTCCGATGAGAGACGCGTTCAGGTGGGCAGCTCTGAGATGTATTCAGACCGGAACCGCCTGCATCCTTTCACCAGACGGATGCTCTCTGAAAAGCGGGAAAACCAGCTTACTTCTTCTCGTCACAGCTTTTTGCATATTGGAATTATAACAGAAAAAAGGAAAAAAGCAAGGGCTTTATTAAAAAGAAGAAGGTTTCCGGCGGTTTTGAACATGTGAAAGGAGTCGGCATATAATAATATGAAGCATATCAGGCGGCAGGAGGAACTTATGCCATACAAGGTAATTTTGGATGCAGGTCACGGGGGAAGAGACCCGGGGGCTGTATACCAGAACAGGCAGGAAAAGGATGACGCGCTGGCCCTGGCTCTTGCAGTGGGAGAAATTTTGGAACAGGCGGGAATTGACGTCGCATATACAAGGACGGAAGATGTATACAATACACCTTATGAAAAAGCGGTAATGGGGAATAATTCCGGTGCGGATTATTTTATTTCTATTCACAGAAATGCTACGGCTGCTCCGGGAGGAGCATCAGGAATTGAAACTTTGGTATACAGCAAAGGCGGGGAAGCAGAACGGCTGGCCGAAAATATCAATGAAGAATTGGAAGATCTGGGATTTGAAAATCGTGGAACCACCGAACGGCCGAACCTGGTGGTCCTTAGAAGAACTTCCATGCCGGCTGTACTTGTCGAAGCTGGTTTTATTGATTCTCCGAAAGATAATGCCCAGTTTGACGCTCAGTTTGATGAGATTGCACAGGCAATCGCAGATGGTTTTTTGAAAACTGTGGGTGTCGGTATGGACACCCAGGAAAAGAAACCGGATCCTTCTCCTTTGTACCAGGTGCAGGTGGGATCTTATCGAGTCAGGGATTACGCAGATCAAATGTTAACCGAACTCCAGGCAGAGGGATTTCCCGCTTGGATAGAAGCAGAGGACGGATACTACCGTGTGAAGGTGGGAGCCTACGAAAAACTGGATAATGCTGTGCGGATGGAGCAAAGACTGCGCCAGATGGGATATAATACCTTTATTACAGCAGGCGGAAGATAAAGATTTTTCAGGAGCTGTCGCAAAATATAATCTATTCTGATATACTTGAGTTTCCGTATTTTTGTCTTCAGAAAAGATGACAGGAAGAAGGTGGCCTTTTTCATTCCAAAACACGCTTTCGCTAATAAAAAGCTGCAGCGGTACTAAAGAATTCTGTTCACTTTTCGTTCCAGAATTCTAAGTACCGGCGCTTTTTAACAGTTTTGTCCATGAAAAAGGCCACCTTCTTTCTGTGAGGCTGCAAAATGCGGAAGCTCAAGATAAAGTATACCCAAAGGGCACACGTGGCCATTCGGCCGTTACAACAAGGCATATACCAATGTGACAAAAGAATACGGCGGCCGACAACAAAAAAAGTTAAAAAAACTGTTGACATGACAAAAACTGTATGGTATATTAAATAAGCTGTCGCTGACGAGTGAAGAAAAGCAGTTGGGACAGTGAAGAACCTTGATAACTGAACAGTATATTCCAACCCCTGAAGTTTCTTTAAAAAGAAGTTTCAGAGAACCGGCTTTTTGCAGGAATCTCATTTATGGGAAGAGCAGGAAGCCAACCTAACAACAGTAAACGGGATAAAAAAGA
>JAAWCJ010000038.1 GCA_022793195.1 Lachnospiraceae bacterium
CCCCTTGAAGACGACGAGGTAGATAGGGCAGGAGTGGAAGTGCAGCAATGCATGGAGCTGACTGCTACTAATCGGTCGAGGGCTTATCCAGGTGGTGAGGGTGTAAGGGTGTTGGTCAATGTGTAGTTTTGAAGGTATAGGCCTTCACGTACATAAGAGGTAAGAGAATACATAAGAATTTATAAAATACGAAAGTATACTTACAAAAGATATATACAAAAGATTAAAAAATGAAAATACAAAAGATAAAGTAAAAGCTTCGGATTTTTCCGGAGCTTTTATTATGCGCACGGGGCAGAAATAAAGTTCGGCTTTCTTTTTCCAATCAGAAGTATTATAATTGTAGCGCGGATAACGGACAGACATGGCGGTGGACATACTGGCTATGGCAGAAAACCGGACGGGAGGAAAGGATAAAATCCATGCATACAGATAAAAGACAGATAGTATGGGAACATCTGAAAAGGTTTATGGATGAAAGTGAATACATTCTGGTGGGTATCGGAGAAGAGTGGGAGTCAGAATCACCAGATATTTCTTTGAAAGAAGCATATGAAAAGTTGAAGCTTCTTGTCGGTGATAAAGACTATTTTTTGGTGACAACGGCTTTTGACGGTTTGATTCATGATATGGGGTTTGCGGCGGAGAGATTAGTGGCGCCTTGTGGTGACAGAAGCAGGCTGCAGTGTAGCGCTGCCTGTACCGATCAGCTTTGGAGGCGGGGGAAGGAACCGTCAGACGGCCTTTGTCCTCATTGCAGAGCGCCGTTAACGGCCAATACAATAGAAACGAAACCCTATGTGGAGGCAGGCTATCTGCCTCAATGGGAAATTTACATGGGATGGCTGCAAAAAAGTGTCAACCGGAAACTTTTTATTCTGGAATTGGGTGTAGGTTTTCGGACACCGACAGTGATACGCTGGCCCTTTGAAAAAACGGCATATCTGAATCAGAAATCTTCTTTTTGCCGGGTACATGAGAAACTGTCCCAGCTTCCCGATAATTTGGGAGGGCGGGGAATATCTGTGGCAGAAAACAGTGTGGACTGGCTAATCAATGGAACTATTTTCTAAAGGGGAAAAAATGAAGAGATACGAAATGGATATGTGCAGCGGCCCTCTGTTTGGAAAGTTGGTCCGCTTTTTGGTGCCGTTAATTTTATCAGGTGTGTTGCAGCTGGCTTTTAATGCGGCAGATATGATTGTGGTGGGGCGTTTTACAGGCAGTGAGGCATTGGCTGCAGTGGGGGCCACTACCTTTTTGATCAATTTGCAGGTGAATTTGTTCATTGGGATTTCCGTGGGGGCTAATGTCATAGCTGCCAGGTATTTTGGAGCAAAAAGCGACAAAGATATTTTTGAAACTGTCCACACGGCAGTTTTAATGGCAGTCATCGGAGGCATACTGATGATTCTGGTGGGGAATCTTGTGGCAAAGCCGGTTCTCGGATGGATGGGGACCCCGGATGATGTCATTGAAGGTGCAGTGCTCTATATCAGAATTTATTTTTGCGGGATGCCCGCCCTTATGCTATATAATTTTGGAGCGGCCCTTCTCAGGGCAGTGGGAGATACAAAAAGACCCTTATATTTTTTGACTTTTGCCGGTGTTGTCAATGTGTGTTTTAATTTGTTTTTTGTGGTTATTCTACATATGGGAGTGGCCGGCGTGGCTTTGGCAACTGTGATTTCCCAGGTGATATCAGCGGCTTTGGTGCTTTATTGCCTGTGTCGGAGTGAGGGCGTATACAGGCTTTATTTTCAAAAGTTACATATTTACACGGATAAATTATGGGCGATTTTAAAAGTAGGCTTGTCGGCAGGCTTTCAAAGTGTGCTTTTTAATGTTGCCAATATTATGGTGCAGTCATCGGTCAACACCTTTGGTTCCCTGGTAATGGCAGGAAATACGGCGGCCAACAATATTGAAGGGTTTGTCTATGTGACAATCAGTTCCACCAGCCAGGCTTCCATCAGTTTCATCAGTCAGAACATGGGTGCGAAACAGTATAAACGTGTTAAGACTGTTTTTAAAGAGTGTATTCTGATTACTGCCGTGGTGGCTGGAGGCTTGGGGACAGCAGCCTATGTGTTTTCCCCCTGGCTTCTGAGGCTCTATACTTCAGACCCGCGGGTAATTGCTTATGGTATTACCAGGTTGGGGGTAGTAGCACTTTCTTATGGACTCAATGGCGTCCAGGATGTGATGGCTTCCAGCTTCCGGGGGATGGGCTCTCCGGTTATGCCTATGATAGTATCTCTGACAGGAATCTGTTTTACCAGGATTTTCTGGGTGCTTGTTGTTTTTCCCATTTGGCATACCAGGAGCGTACTTTATATGGCTTATCCTGTCTCCTGGGGGGTGACCATTATGATGAACCTGGTGTGTTATTTTGTTATTAAGAAAAAATGGCTGGATCCTTATATTGTCAAAGCTTAAAAAAATTCTGCTTAAAAAGCTCTTTTTTCTTAAGAAAATCGGCGGATTCTTCTATTGTATGGTGAGACTGACTGTGATAAAATAGTTCATAGCTTTGATATTTGAGAGGATACGGGGATAAAATTTATGATAGCGATTATTGATTATGATGCGGGAAATTTAAAAAGTGTGGAAAAAGCGCTGGATTTCCTTGGAGAAAAAACCTGCATTACCAGAAACCCGGATGAAATCCTGGCGGCGGATAAAGTGATACTTCCCGGTGTGGGGAGTTTTGGAGATGCCATGGGAAAGCTTCATCAGTACGGGCTTTGTGAAGTGATTCATCAGGTGACGGACCGCCGGATTCCTTTTCTTGGAATCTGCCTGGGGTTACAGCTTCTTTTCGCAGGAAGTGAGGAGTCGCCCGGGGTTCCGGGTCTTGGAATTTTGCCGGGAGAAATCGTGCGGATTCCGGATGCCCCCGGCCTTAAAATCCCCCATATCGGCTGGAATTCCCTGGAGATAAAAGAGGGTACAAGGTTGTTTAAAGGAATTGGGGATGGCTCTTATGTATATTTTGTCCATTCGTATTATCTGAAGGCACAGGAAGCAGATATGGTGGCAGCCACGACGCAATATGGTACTTGCATCCATGCCGCCGTGGAGCGTGAAAATGTGTTTGCCTGCCAGTTTCACCCGGAAAAAAGCAGTAGCATAGGGCTTCAGATTCTTAAAAATTTTGCTGAGATTTCTTAGAGGACAGGAGGAGACAGATGTTTACGAAACGAATTATCCCCTGTCTGGATGTCCATGGCGGACGGGTGGTCAAAGGGGTCAATTTTGTCAATTTAAGGGATGCGGGAGATCCTGTGGAAATTGCGGCTGCCTATGATAAGGCTGGGGCGGATGAAGTGGTTTTTCTTGATATTACAGCGTCTTCCGATGCCAGAAATACAGTGGTGGACATGGTACGCAGGGTGGCGGAAAAGGTATTTATCCCTTTCACTGTGGGCGGAGGGATCCGTACGGTGGAAGATTTTAAGGCGCTCCTCAGAGAGGGGGCTGATAAAATTTCCGTCAATTCTGCCGCCATTGCGAACCCTTCCCTGATTTCCCAGGCGGCTGATAAGTTTGGAAGCCAGTGTGTGGTGGTTGCCATTGATGCAAAGCGCAGGGCGGATGGTTCCGGATGGAATATTTATAAAAACGGCGGTCGCATTGATACGGGAATTGATGCTGTCTGGTGGGCTATGGAAGCGGACAGGCTGGGGGCGGGTGAAATCCTCCTTACCAGTATGGACTGCGATGGAACAAAGGCAGGTTATGACAATGAGCTGACAGCCATGGTGGCGGACAATGTTTCCATACCGGTGATTGCCTCAGGCGGAGCGGGACGTATGGAGCATTTTTATGATACCCTTACAAAAGGAAAAGCGGATGCGGCGCTGGCGGCGTCCCTGTTCCATTATAAGGAGATGGAAATTAGGGAACTGAAAGATTATCTGGCAGGGCGGGGGATTTCCGTCCGGCTGTAAAAAGGACAAAAGGTGAGAGCATGGGGGCTATTTCCAATGACTGGCTGGAGCCGCTTTCGGCGGAATTTAAAAAACCATATTATGCCAGGTTATATAAAACGGTAAAAGAGGAATATAATACTAGACAGATATTTCCAGAGGCGAAAGATATATTTTCGGCATTTGAGCTGACGCCCCTCCATAAGGTAAAAGTGGTGATTCTGGGACAGGATCCTTATCATAATGTGGGGCAGGCCCATGGACTTTGTTTTTCGGTGAAGCCGGGAGTGGGAATTCCGCCGTCTCTTGTAAATATTTATCAGGAGCTTCATGACGACTTGGGCTGCTATATTCCCAATCATGGATATTTGACAAAATGGGCGGAGCAGGGTGTGCTGCTCCTCAACACTGTGCTGACGGTGCGCGCCCATGCGGCCAATTCCCACCGGGGAATTGGCTGGGAGGAGTTTACGGATGCTGCTATAAAGGCACTTGATGAGCTGGATCATCCCATTGTCTTTATTTTATGGGGACGTCCTGCCCAGAGTAAGAAAGCGATGCTTCACAACAGGAATCATCTGATCCTGGAAGCGCCTCATCCCAGCCCCCTTTCTGCATCCCGGGGTTTTTTTGGAAGTCGCCCTTTCAGCAAAGCCAATGAGTTCCTGAAGGCCCATGGCGTAGAGCCGGTGGATTGGCAGATTGAGGATATTGGGGAGGGAGTATGAGCATTTTAGAGTTTATTAAGGTTCTTGTTTTCGGCATTGTGGAGGGAATTACAGAATGGCTTCCAATCAGCAGTACCGGGCACATGATACTTTTGGAGGATCTTCTTCCTCTCGATGTGACGCCGGAATTTATGGAGATGTTCCGGGTGGTGATTCAGCTTGGCGCTATTTTGGCGGTATGCCTGCTCTTTTTCCGAAAGCTGAACCCTTTTTCTCCCAAAAAGAATGTCCGCCAGAAGAGGCAGACATGGAAGCTTTGGGGGAAAGTGATTGTGGGCTGTATCCCGGCGGGAATTCTGGGGGTTTTGTTCAACGACTGGTTTGACGAAAATTTTTATAACAGCTATGTGGTGGCGGCAACGCTGATTATTTATGGTATTTTGTTTATCCTTCTGGAATGGAGAAATAAGCGCCGATATTTTTCTGTGGAGCGCCTTCCTCAGCTTACCTATGGAGATGCATTGATTGTCGGACTTTTTCAGGTGCTTTCTCTGGTTCCGGGAACTTCCCGCTCAGGCTCGACCATTTTGGGAGCCATGCTCATCGGTATTTCAAGGCCCATTGCAGCGGAGTTTTCGTTTTTCATGTCCATTCCGGTTATGTTTGGGGCCAGTTTCCTGAAGCTTATTAAATTTGGTTTTGATTATACGGGGACAGAGGTGGCGGTGCTGCTTACCGGTATGATATCCGCTTTTTTAGTTTCTGTGTTTGCAATTCGATTCCTGATGGGATATATCAGGAAAAAAGATTTTACTGCTTTTGGTGTTTACCGGATCGTGCTTGGCGTCCTGGTGCTTTTGTACTTTTTTGTAAAGGGACAGATGGCAGCGTAATTTGTTGAGAAAGACTTAAGGAGTAATGTTATGGCAGAAATCAGACAAAACCGGCGTAGGCCGGGAACGGGGGGATACAGGGAGCAAGAAGGGGCTTCGGCAGGCAATGGGTACAAAAGGGCAGATAATGGTTCCTTACGGGGAAGTGGATATGAGCGGACCGGACAGTTTTCCAGGCAGACGGATTATTATAAAGATTTAGAAGAGGATACGATGCCCTGGAGTGAGTTCGATACGGACGAAGAAGAGTTTGTACAAAGGAGGAGGCCGAAGCGTAAGAAACAAAAAGGGGTTTTAGGGCTGCTTTCTGCTTTGGGGCCGATTCTTTATTTCCCAATGATGATTTTTTATCTGGAGTTTGCTTTCCACATTTATATGGGAGAGGGTATCCGATATCTTCCTGTATGGCTGTTTTTTTCAGTGTCCATGGGATTTTTTCTTTCTCTGTTTACCATCAATTTCAGCTTTCGGGCCAACCGGATCATCACGTACATTCTTACGTTCCTGGTGAGCCTGGTCTATATGATTGAGATGATGACAAAGAAGATTCTGGCCACCTATTATCAGTTGTTCAGCATTGCAAAAACGGCGGCAGGGAACAAACTGACAGACTACATGGATTCCATCATTAAGGGAATCATGGGAAATCTGTTTGGGCTTCTTTTGATGCTTCTTCCTGTTATTTTTATTTTTACCGTTGGACGGAATTTCTACAATTTTAAAAGGAAGTGGATTGGTCTTTCAGGCGTAGTGGCGGGAGCTGTGGTGGTGACACATTTGTTGGGGCTTTTGGTGGTTCATCTGCCCTGGAAGGGCGATTATACGCCAGGCGCGTTATACGGGATCGATACCAACGCAGATGACCAGGTAAAACAGCTGGGTGTTGCAACGATGCTGCGGCTGGATTTGAAACATACCATTTTTGGTGTCAAAGTGAAGCGGGATGATGATTTTACTAATCCTACTTTTGCGGCGGAAACAAATCCGGCGATGGAACCCACAGGGGAAAGCAGCGCCAATGTGAATGTGAATCTTCCGGATCAGCAGACGGGGCTTTTCACCAATACGGATACGTCCCCCAATGTGATGAATGTGGATCTGGAAACACTGGCGGCCAATGCCCCCGATGAGGATCTGGCGTGGCTGTGTAAATATTTCAACAGCCAGACGCCCACCAATAAGAATCAATATACAGGGGCCTTCAAAGATTATAATGTGATTTTTATCACAGCGGAGGGGTTGACAGGCTATGGAATCAGTGAAGAATTGACGCCGACTCTCTGGAAGCTGTCCCATGAGGGGTTTGTATTCAATAATTTCTATACGGCTCTTCATTTTACCAGTACTGCCGGCGGGGAGTGCCAGAATATGCTGGGGCTTTATCCGAAAAATGGTGGCGAGATCATTACTCAGGACAGCGGGGCAAAAGGGACCAACTGGTATTTCAACCTGGCCCAGCAGCTGAACCGGGCGGGGTACGTTTCCGCGGGCTACCATGCCAACGGGGATATGTATAAGCGCCAGGCATGCCATACCAATATGGGGTACAAATGGAGCCAGGAGGAAAGCGGCTTTGAGCTGGAATGGGATGCTGCCCAAAACAAGGCCATGTGGCCCCAGTCGGATCTCTATACCATTGAGCAGACCATTGACCAGTATATAAACAGCGATAAACCCTTTAACGTTTATTATCTGACCATCAGCGGTCATATGCAGTATGGATTTGAAGGAAACGCCATGGCCAGAAAGAACCGGGATGCGGTCAGCAACACACCATATACGGAGCTTACCCAGGGATATCTGGCTACCTGCATTGAGCTTGATAAATCAATGGAGTATCTGCTTAAACGGCTGGAGGAGGCAGGGATTGCCGACAAGACTCTGATCGTGCTGGCTCCTGACCACATCCCCTATTTCAATATTGCCAATATAGAAGAACTGGCCGGAAAAAGTTTTGTGGACGGAGATACCGCTGCTTTGGCGGACGCCCTCAATGAGTCTATGATCAGTGATTATAATCTGTACAAGAATACGCTGATCATGTGGAGCGGCAGTATGAAGGAACCGGTGCAGGTAGACAAGGTATGCTGCCAGGTGGATATCCTTCCTACAGTGTCGAATCTTTTAGGCCTGGAATATGATTCCAGGATGTTGTCCGGCACAGATATTCTGTCGGATTCGGCAGGGCTGGTGGCTTTCAATTCCGGCTGCTGGCTCAGCGACGCGGGATATTATGACCGATATGAAGAGACCTTCACTCCTGCCGCAGGTGTATCCATGACGCCTCAGGAACAGGAGGATTATGTGGCGGCCATGCGCAAGCAAGTGGCCAACCGGAGGGCAATCGCGGAGATCTGCCTGAAGGACGATGCATATGAATATATTTTCCCGGGGACTAAAAACAGTTCCAGCTTTTCACCATAACAGACAGGAAGCTCCTGGTGTTTTTTCCGTTTGAATACGTTTTCGTTCCGGAAAATGTACCGGAAAGAACGCCAGGAGCTTCCTGCGCTGTTATACGTAAAGTACTCAACTAAAGATGCCGGGAGGGCGGCTTATCGTACAAAGGAGAAATTATATGAATGATCTGGGGGATGTGAGGGAAAGAATTCTGTGGGTTGATGCGGCAAAGGGAATTGGTATAGCGATGGTGGTCTTTTCCCATCTGACAGAACCGGGGCAAGGAAGCAGGACTTTTGTGTTTTCGTTCCATATGCCTCTTTTCTTTTTCCTGTCGGGTGTGGTGTTTTCCACAATAAACCCGGGGGGGGGTATTTTTAAAAAAGAGGCTGAAACGTCTCTATTTCCCATATCTTGTATTTCTTATGTTTGATTGCTTTCTGAGCCGTGTGATTCCACTGGGATTTAATATTCAGGCATGGAAAGCCGCCTTTTTTCTATTGTTAAAAAATAGCGTTGGTTTGAATTTAAAGGATTTGATTAATCAGCCCCTTTGGTTTTTGGGAACACTGTTTTTCATGGAAATCCTTTTTTATTTTGTTATAAAGCTGGGAAAAAGGCCTCTATATGCATTGATACCGTTATCAGTATTTTTTTCTGTTTTTATAAACAGGAATTCTATTTTTTGCTTGAGTTATATTGTTCATGTGGCAGCCTTTTTTCTATCTGGTTATGTGCTGAAAGGGTTTATGAATAAAGAGGGGGTATTTCGTCATGTGAAAGTCGGTAGGGCGCTGGCGGTTATTGCCTGTATTTGCCTGGCTTTTAGTAGCGTCGGAAACGTCTGTGTCGATATACAGTGGTTTTACTATGGAAAACTTTGGCTTTATTACCTGAATGGTTTTTTGGGGATTTTTGTTATGATTTTTCTGGCGGAATTTTTATCCGAAAACCGCCTGTTGAGATATCTGGGGAGGCATACTATGCCGATTTTGTGTATACATTATTTTATTACCAGGAAATGTTATCCTATGATTTTCCGTTCACTGGGGCTGGAGCGGTATCTTTACCGGATTGGGACAGAATTTGTGTTGACGTTGATTACGCTTTTGATTTTGTCTGGTCTGATTAAATTTGGCGCGCTCTTCTTCCAAAAATTTTGTGCAGTTTAGCGATTGTATTTCCAAAGAAGGTTGCTATAATAGAGAGGATGTAATTGAGGGTAGGAACAAAAATACGGTTGAAAAACCTTCTTTGTGAGGAGAAAATGAAAAAGTCATACGAAATTGATATGTGCAGCGGCCCGGTATTCGGAAAAATTTTGCGATTTTCGGTGCCGCTTATTTTATCGGGAGTTTTACAGCTCCTTTTTAATGCAGCGGATATTATTGTGGTGGGACGGTTTACAGGAAGTGATGCCCTGGCGGCGGTGGGGTCTACCAGCGCTTTGATTAATCTTCTGGTAAACCTTTTTATCGGTGTCTCTGTGGGTGCCAATGTAATGGTGGCCCGGTATTACGGTTCAGGCAGTGAAAAAGAGGTGTTTCAGACGGTTCATACGGCTGTTTTGACTGCGCTTGTGGGAGGCTGTTTCATGATTTTTGCCGGAATTTTGGCAGCCCGGCCTGTTCTGGAACTGATGGGGACGCCGGATGATGTATTGCCCCAGGCTGTTTTGTACATGAGGATTTATTTTATCGGTATGCCGGCTTTTATGGTATACAACTTCGGCGCAGCCATCCTGCGGGCCATTGGAGATACAAAGAGGCCGCTTTATTTTCTATCGGCGGCTGGGGTGATCAATGTGTTGCTTAACCTGCTGCTTGTCATTATATTCCATATGGGGGTGGAGGGTGTAGCCATTGCGACGGTGGTTTCCCAGGTGATTTCCGCTGTATTGGTTGTTTTCTGCCTCAGCCGGAGTGATGGCATATACCGGTTGGAACTTCATAAGCTACATATTCACAAGGATAAATTGGTGGCGATGTTGAAGATTGGCCTTCCTGCCGGATTTCAGGGCATGGTATTTAATATTTCCAACGTGTTGATTCAGTCCTCCGTCAATTCCTTCGGTTCCCTGGCCATGGCCGGGAATACGGCGGCAAGCAACATTGAGGGATTTGTTTATATATCCCTTAATTCCATTTACCAGACAGCATTAAGCTTTACCAGCCAAAATATAGGTGCCAGGCAGTTCAAGCGGGTGGATAGGGTATTGACGGTCTGTATTTTGATCGTAACCGTACTTGGAACAGGGCTTGGTGTAGGTGCCTATCTTTTGGGAGACGTGCTGTTACATATTTATTCTTCGGATCCGCAGGTGATTGCTTACGGGGTATCGCGCCTGGCCGTCATATCCGTGCCTTATGCATTATGCGGAATTATGGATGTGCTGGCAGGAAGCTTAAGGGGCATGGGCTGCTCCATTACTCCGATGGTTACGTCCCTGACCGGCGCCTGCCTCCTTCGTGTCCTTTGGATATTTACCGTGTTTAAGATTTACCACAGCTTGTTTACCATCTATATCTCTTATCCCGTTTCATGGGCCTTGGTCATTCTTATGAATGTGGTTTCTTATGTGGTAATCAGAAAGCGGCGGTTTGGACCGCCGCGGGGAATACGGATTTAAAACTGTCTGACAGGAGATACAAATTTTTTTATTTCTCCGCCTGTTTCAAATTCTTCTGTGCCGTTGCCAGCATCAACTTGATTCTGTTGAGCTGGTTTACTTCACTGGCGCCGGGGTCGTAGTCCACGGCGATGATGTTGGAGTCAGGATACTGTCTGCGGAGCTCTTTGATGACGCCCTTTCCCACCACATGGTTAGGCAGGCAGCCAAAAGGCTGGGTACAGACAATGTTGTTGGTTCCGGTATGGATTAGCTCCAGCATTTCTCCCGTTAAGAACCAGCCTTCGCCGGTTTGGTTCCCCAGGGAAACAAAAGGAGAAGCCAGTTCTGCCAGTTTTTCAATTTTTGCCTGTGGCAGGAAATGACGGCTGGCATTGAGTTCTGCGCGGGCTGTCTTTCGGAGCCATTCCAACAGGGAGATTCCCATGTTGCACAGGCGGGCAGTGGACTTTTTGGAACCAAGGTGATCTGCTTTAAAATTGGTATTGTAGAAACAGTACAGCAGGAAATCCATCAAATCCGGCATGACGGCTTCCGCACCTTCTGATTCCAGAAGCTCCACCAGGTTGTTGTTTGCCAAAGGAGAAAACTTCACAAGAATTTCTCCCACAATGCCGACTTTAGGCTTTCTTATATCCTCATGGATAGGAAGGCGGTCAAAATCCTGGATGATGGCACGAATATTTTTCTTAAACCGACCCATGGAAGGGCGACGTCTGGTCAAATCCTGGATACAAAGCTGTTCCCATTTTTTGTGAAGCTCATTTGCGGAACCGGGAACCAGCTCATAAGGGCGCATGTGATAGAGTACCCGCATAAACACATCGCCATAGACGACAGCCTGCAAAGCTTTCATTAAAAGGGGCAGGGTAAAGGAAAAACCGGAGTTGGATTCCAATCCCTGGGCGCTCAGGGAGATCACGGGGATCTGAGGCATACCGGCCCTCTCCAGGGCGCGTCTGATGAAACCGATATAATTGGAAGCACGGCAGCCCCCTCCCGTCTGGCTCATAAATACGGCAGTTTTATGTAAATCGTATTTACCGGAAAGGAGGGCCTCCATGATCTGTCCCACCACAATGAGGGATGGATAACATGCGTCGTTGTTTACATATTTCAGTCCCACATCCACCGCGGATTTTGTGTGGTTCTGCAAAACCTCCACGTGGTAGCCGCAGGAAGAGAGGGCAGGTCCCAGCATATTGAAATGAATGGGACTCATCTGAGGGCAGAGAATGGTGTAATCCTTCCTCATTTCTTTTGTAAATTCCACGCGGCTATAGGCGGAAGAGACGATTTTCCGTTCAATATGTTTGCCTTCCCGGACGCGGAGAGCGGAAATCAAAGAACGGACACGGATTCTGGCAGCCCCCAGGTTGCTGACTTCGTCGATTTTTAACACGGTGTAGATTTTCCCGGAACCGGTTAAAATGTCGTTGACCTGATCGGTGGTTACGGCATCCAGGCCGCAGCCAAAAGAGTTGAGCTGGATCAGATCCAGGTTTTCCTTTGTCTTTACGAAATTGGCGGCCCGGTAAAGCCTGGAATGATACATCCACTGATCCATGACGATCAGAGGACGCTCCACCTGCCCCAGATGAGAAACAGAATCTTCCGTCAATACGGCAATGCCGTAGGAGGTGATCAGTTCCGGAATACCATGGTTGATTTCCGGATCCACATGATAAGGCCGACCGGCCAGGACGATACCTCTTCGTCCCGTTTCTTCCAGATAGCGGAGAGTTTCTTCTCCCTTTTTTTCTATATCTTCCCGGAAATCTTTTAATTCCTTCCATGCGACCCGTGCCGCCTGTTCCACCTCTTCGGCACTAATGTTCCAGGTGTCCCCAAATTGTTCCATCATATATTCTGTCAGTGTTTTACATAAAGTATTTTCATCGGCAAAGGACAGAAACGGGTTTAAAAAGGAAATACCGGAATCCCGAAGTTCTTCTACGTTATTTTTAATGTTTTCTGCGTAGGAAGTGACAATGGGACAGTTGTAATGGTTCTGGGCATCCGGAGTTTCGTTGCGCTCATAAGGGATGCAGGGATAAAAGATAAAGTCCAGATCCTGCGTAAGGAGCCAGCTGACATGGCCGTGAACCAGCTTGGCAGGATAACATTCGGATTCGCTGGGGATGGATTCAATGCCCAGCTCATAAATCTTTTTCGAGGACGCGGGGGATAAGACCACACGAACCTTGAGAAGTTCAAAAAATTTTGCCCAGAAAGGAAAGTTTTCATACATGTTGAGGACGCGGGGAATTCCGACGGTTCCCCGGAAAGCCTCATGCTGGGGCACAGGTTCATAGGCAAAAACCCTCTTATATTTGTACTCGAAAAGGTTGGGAATATTGTCTTTATTTTTTTCTTTTCCCAGCCCGCGCTCACAGCGGTTGCCGGAAACAAACTGGCGGCCGCCGGAAAAACGGTTGACCGTAAGGAGGCAACTGTTGGTGCAGCCTTTGCACCGGGCCATCCTGGTGTCAAAGGTGAGGGAAAGAATCTTTTCCATGGGAAGCATGGAGGTCTGTTTGCCGGGGGTATACCGTTCCCTGGCCACAAGGGCAGCGCCGAAAGCGCCCATGATGCCTGCGATATCGGGGCGGACGGCGTCACAGCCGGCAATCCGCTCAAAACTGCGCAAAACGGCGTCATTGTAGAAAGTTCCACCCTGTACCACCACCCGTTTTCCAAGATCCTGGGCGCTGGTGATCTTAATCACCTTGAACAGGGCATTTTTGATGACAGAGTAAGCCAGTCCGGCAGAAATATCGGAAACTTCGGCGCCCTCCTTTTGAGCCTGTTTTACATTGGAATTCATAAATACCGTACAACGTGTACCGAGATCAATGGGATTTTTTGCAAACAAAGCTTCCTTTGCAAAATCCTGTACACTGTAGTTTAAAGATTTCGCAAAGGTTTCAATAAAGGAACCGCAGCCGGAGGAACATGCTTCATTTAACTGGACGCTGTCCACAGTCTGGTTTTTGATTTTGATGCACTTCATGTCCTGCCCGCCGATGTCCAGGATACAGTCCACTTCCGGGTCAAAGAAGGATGCGGCATAATAGTGGGATACCGTCTCCACTTCACCCTCGTCCAACATCAGGGCCGCCTTAATGAGGGCCTCCCCGTAACCGGTGGAGCAAGAGTATTTAATGGAAGCGCTGGGCGGCAGAAGTTCACTGATCTCTTTCATGGCCCGGATGGTGGTCTTTAAGGGGCTTCCATTGTTATTGGAATAGAAGGAATAGAGAAGAGAACCGTCTTCCCCCACCAGTGCTACTTTTGTGGTGGTGGAACCGGCGTCAATACCTAAGAAGCAATCGCCTTCGTATGTATCAAGCTCGGCTGTGGCCACATTATGGTGGTGGTGCCGTTCTAAAAATCGGTCATAGTCCTCCTGGTCTTTAAATAAAGGCTCCAGCCTCTTGACCTCAAATTCCATCCGGACGCCATGGAGCAGCTTTTCACAGAGCGCCTCCAGAGAAGTATGGTTCTCCTCCCTGGGATTCATGGCAGCGCCGATGGCTGCAAAAAGGTGGGAATGTTCCGGCGCAATGATGGCGTCTCCGGTCAGATGGAGGGTACGGATAAAAGCCTCCTTCAGTTCGGAAAGGAAATGAAGGGGACCTCCAAGGAATGCCACATTCCCCCGAATCGGTTTTCCGCAGGCCAAACCGGAAATAGTCTGGTTGACCACAGCCTGAAAAATAGATGCAGATAAATCCTCTTTGGTGGCGCCTTCATTGATAAGAGGCTGGATATCTGATTTTGCGAATACACCGCAGCGGGCGGCAATGGGATAAATAGCCTTATAATGTTTTGCATATTCGTTGAGGCCGGCAGCATCGGTCTGAAGCAGGGAAGCCATCTGGTCAATGAAAGAACCGGTGCCGCCTGCACAGATGCCATTCATCCGCTGGTCAATGCCGCCCGAAAAATAAATGATTTTGGCGTCTTCGCCGCCAAGCTCAATGGCCACGTCCGTATGGGGTGCATAATCCTGTAAAGAAGTGGCTACAGCAACCACCTCCTGGACGAAAGGCACTTCCAGATGCCTGGAGATGGTAAGGCCTCCGGAACCGGTGATAACCGGGCAGACCTCCATAGCTCCCAACTTTTCGAGGCCTTGTTTTAAGAGGCTGGCGAGGGTTTCCTGTATGTTTGCGTAATGCCGCTCATAAGCGGAAAAAAGTACATGTTTTTCGGAATCAAGGATGGCTACCTTGACTGTGGTGGAGCCGATGTCGATTCCGAGAGTATTCCGTTTCATCATAAAACACACCCTTTTCTCATATGATGGGTTAATTTCTGTTAAAAGCCGGTTTCTGTCAGTTCCTGCTGTCCTTTCAGGAAAGAATATGAAAGGCAGGCCAGACGAAACCACATGTTATTATAGTATGTTCCACCGGGAAAAGCAAGAACGGAGGGAAGTAAAATAATGTTAAAAAATGCTGAAAATTATAAAAAAAACAGAATGAGATTTCAGAGGTTTGACAAATGAGGGGTTTCTACCTATAATAAAGAAGATAAAATCCTGTAAACCCTATATTTAAAGAACGGAGCTTTCTTTCTATGAACTGGATGAATAAACTGGAACGGAAATTCGGCAAGTATGCCATCCGTAATCTGATGTTTTATATTATGATTCTGTACGGTGTGGGATTTGTGATCCTGAATGTGAATCCGGAGTTTTATTACCTGTATCTGTCCCTGGATGCCAGAGAGATCCTGAGAGGGCAGGTATGGAGAATCTTTACGTTCCTGATCTATCCTCCGGCATACGATATTCTTTATTTTATGATTGCCATGTGGCTGTACTATTCTCTGGGAAACACGCTGGAACGTGTATGGGGAAGTTTCCGGTTTAATTTGTATTTCTTTACCGGGGTACTGGGGCACATTTTGGCGGCAATTCTCATTTATCTTATTTTTGGAGAAGTTTTCTGGTTGGGAACATCATATCTCAACTGGTCGCTGTTTTTTGCTTTTGCTGCCACTTTCCCCGAAATGCAGTTTCTTCTGTTCTTTATCATTCCGGTGAAAGCCAAATGGTTGGGGATCCTCAATGGTGTTTATTTTATTTATGAGCTGATTGTAGGCACCTGGGCCATCAGGACAGCCATCCTTTTGTCCGTTGCCAACTTCCTGCTTTTCTTCCTGGGAAGCAGAAATATGAGCCGGGTGAATCCAAAAGAGATTAAACGGAAAACCGTTTACGCCAGGCAGGTTCAGGCGGCAAAGACCGATGAAAAGCATCCCAGGCATCGTTGCGCCGTCTGCGGCAGGACTGAGTTTGACGGGGAAAACCTGGAATTTAGGTTCTGTTCCAAATGCGAGGGCAGTTACGAATACTGCCAGGAACATCTTTATACCCATAAACATGTGACGTCAAAAGAAGATAAATAAAAAAGAATCCTGCCGGAGCAGGATTCTTTTTTATTTTGGAAAAAACATCACAAAATAGTTGACAAACAATATTATATAATATATAGTATTAATCAAGAAACAATATTATAGAAAAAGAATGGGAGTTGGTTGCATGGTTTTTAATACGGGTGCGGCCCTCCTGGATGCCATCGTACTTTCTGTTGTTTCCAGAGATTTGGAAGGGACTTATGGGTATAAGATTACCCAGGAGGTTCGGGAAGCCATTGACATATCGGAATCGACTCTTTATCCGGTACTCAGAAGGCTTCAAAAGGATGAGTGTCTGGAAGTTTACGATATGGAATACGGGGGCAGGAACCGCAGATATTATAAAGTGACGTCCAAGGGGAACGCCCAGCTGGCCCTTTACCGGAGCGAGTGGCGGCAGTATTCCGGGAAGATATCCGCGATTCTTCAGGAGGTGTAAGTATGAACAGGGCAGAATATATGAAAGAGCTGGCATATCTCCTGCAGGATGTACCTGACGGGGAGAAAGAGGAAGCTCTTCAATATTACGAAGATTATTTTGACGATGCGGGAACGGAAAACGAAGAACAGGTGATTGCAGAACTGGGAAGGCCGGAGCGTCTGGCTGCCATTATCCGGGAGGGGGCCAGAAACGGATATGAAAGCCTGGAGGCAGAATATACAGAAAATGGTTATCGGAATGAACGTTACCGCGGCCCTCAGTATGAAATTGTGCCTCCCGGACAGGTGAAGAAAAAAAGGCTGGGAGACGGGACGGCAGCCGGGAAAGAAGACGGAACATATGACTGGGATGAGGATTGGGAAAAGTCTTCCGAATATGAAAATGGAAGATACGCTGGCCAGGAAAATGACTGGGTTGGGAAAGGCCGGGACTTATGCGACAAGTGGTGTCGGAAGATTTCAGACGGTATTGAAGAGGGCAGGCGCCGGATGGAGCAGAAACAAGAGGAGAGAAGGCAGAGCGGCAGCAGGGAAAATAGCAGGACTCAGACAGGAGAGGGCCAGAGTCAGGAGAATGAAACTTATGAAAATAAAAGCTATGAAGGACAGACTTACAGCTCTTCCAATGTTCCGGCAAGACGGCGGCACAGTTTGTTTTTTTGGATGATTTTTCTTTTGGGGCTTATATTTTTGTTCCCGTTTTTATTGGGAGGGGCGGCATTGCTGTTTGGATTCACATTGGCAGTGGTCTGTGCAGCAGGGGGAATCGGTTTGGCAGTGATTATCATTGCGGCGGCCCTCCTGGTGACCGGCGTGGTGTTTTTCGGAGTCGGAATTGGGAAAGTGTTTCTTTTTCCACCGGCAGGGATTGCCTTTATGGGAGCCGGAATGATTCTTTTCGGGCTTGGCGCATTGTCAGTATGGGTTTCCATCACTCTCTGCGGGAAGATTATTCCCGGAGCAATCCATATGGTTGCTAATTTCTTCAGTTTTATTGGGAAGAAACTGCGGAGGGGAGGTACAGCAGCGTGAGACGGTTTACTAAAGTATGTCTGTGGATTTTTGGCATTTGTCTGATTTTTGGTATTCTTTTACTTTCCATTAGCTGGGCGGTTGGATTCAGGGGATGGAGAGCGTTTCAAATCGGAAAAGGCAGACAGGAGGAAATTTACAGGGAGGTTGAAGGAGAGATCCACAGCCTGGAATTGAATGTGAAAGCAGGAAGCATATTTGTGGAAGAAGGGGATGCTTTTGCCATCACAGAGATTACTTCCGGAAAGATGCCAAAGAGTGTTGTGGAAAACGGAACCTGGAGACTGGAAGCAGGTGAGGACGATTATGAGGATGGAGCCTCCATTGCCGGTTTTTATGTGGATAATGAGGGCATATACTGGAAAGGGAGCCTGGGTGAGGTTCATATTACGATTCCCAAAGGAACTGTTTTTGATCATGTGTCCATTGAAACGGGCGCCGGAAGTGTAGAGATTGGAGATCTTTCCTGCGATACGATGGAGGTGGAACTGAAGGCCGGATATGTGGACTTTCACGCAGATGTGGAAAAGCGGCTGACAGTAATATGCCAGGCGGGGCATGTAAATGGCATGCTGGCGGGAGTCCAGGAGGATTTTAAACTGGATGTGGAATGTAGCGCCGGAAGCGTAAATGTGGGAGATTATGCCATGGCTGGCCTGATTGCCCATGATTATGGAGAAAGTGGAACGAAAGATAAGGAGCTGGAAATTTCCTGTGAGGCGGGAAGTATTGAATTGGGATTTTTTGAAAAGGAGGAATAGAATATGGAACCGAGACGTTTATATCGTTCTGTAAGGGACAGGATGCTTTTGGGGGTGTGCGGAGGAATCGGAGAGTACTTTAATGTTGATCCGACCATTATCCGTGTTGTATGGGCAGTTTTTGGATGTACGGGTGCCGGAATTTTAGCGTATATCGTGGCTGCTGTCATCATGCCTCAAAATCCTGATGCATAAAAGGAAAACTGAATAATTTTAAGAAAAACGGCGATGCTCTAAGTAGCCCTGCATGAAGGGGGAGAAAGGAGCATCGTTTGCTATGGGAAAGAAAAAGGACAAGCCAATTGATTTAAACAACCTGACGCCGGAAGAGAAACTCAAATTGGAGATTGCTGAGGAAATCGGGGTATATGATAAGGTCATAAAGAACGGGTGGCGTTCCCTCTCCGCGAAAGAATCAGGCAGGATAGGCGGAATGATGACCAGAAAAAAACGGGAACTTTTTAAAAATGAAACAAACTCTTAAGCTTTTCTAAAATTCACGGGAATCGCTGGAATGTCAGGAAAAAATATGGTAACATGTCCCTGGAAGCCATAAGCCAAAAAGGAGAAAACCATGAACATATTATTTTTCCTGACACCCAAAAGCGAGGTGGAGTTTGTTTATGAGGATTATTCCCTCAGGCAGACCATAGAGAAGATGGAGTACCACCGGTATTCGGAAGTCCCGGTTATTAACCGGGAGGGTAAATATGTGGGAACAATCACGGAGGGGGACCTTCTGTGGTACATAAAGGCAAATTGTGACCTGAACCTGAAAGAGGCGGAGAATGTAAAACTTGCGGGGATTAGGAGGAAAAGACAGACAGTGGCAGTGTCCGTGAATGCAAAGATAGAAGATTTGATGGAGCGGGTACTGAACCAGAATTTTGTCCCGGTGGTGGATGACAATGAAATCTTCATCGGGCTTGTAAAACGTAAGGACATTTTGCATTACTGTTATCAACACATGGCATAACCGACGGTATACATGATGGATATGGAACCGTTGACTTTTTAGAAGGAAAATGATAAGATGATACCGCACTATCTTATTATAATTCTTTAGCGGATATGGCGGAATTGGCAGACGCGCCAGATTTAGGTTCTGGTGGGAGACCGTGCAGGTTCGAGTCCTGTTATCCGCAGGAAATCATGATAATCCGAACCCGGTTAGCGGGGACGGCTTCGGATTTTTAGTATATCTTCTGTGTAAAGCAAAAGCGGCGGTATCGTGAGTGATGCCGCCGCTTTCTTTGTTGGATTTGGAATTTACCAGATGATTATTTGATTTATCAGTGCTCTTCCATATCGGCAATGGCTTTTGTAGCCTGGACAGTGCCATGAGGGTGATGCGGCGGAGCATATATGGTATAGATTTTGAGCGGACAGTTTCCGGTATTTACAATGTTGTGCCATGTTCCTGCAGGAACAAAAACAGCATAACCATCAGAAACAGGTTTTTGATAGTTCAGCCTGTTTTCAGCAGGTCCCATCAGAGCCATGCCATTGCCGCTTTCAATCCGTAAAAATTGATCGGTGTCCGGATGCATTTCTAAACCAATCTCTCCGCAAACGGGTATACTCATTAAAGTAAGCTGTAAATGTTGACCTGTCCATAATGCTGTGCGGTAATTTGGATTTTGCCGGGTAGCGTTATCTATATTTGTAATAAAGGGTTCAGGCCCATAATCGCTCGTGTGCATACGAAAACAACAGTTTCGATTCATAATGTCTCATCCCTCCTTTTTCATAATATGAAAATCACTGTTTAACTGTGCGAATAAAAGAAAGACATTTTGTTTTTACGGATTTTTTATAGAGGGTTCAATCCTTTCATACATGAATGAAGATATCTGACAAGAACATACACGCTTCAGTCAACCGACATAAAATGGGAATTACAAGTGAAATTTGATATAAGATAGACAGGAGGAAACTATGGAACTGATAAAAATAACACAAGACAATTTGGAGCAGGAACATATCTGTTGTGCCATATCCAACAGCAGGGATGTTCAGGTTATATCGAAAAAAGCGTGGTTGAAGGAACGGATTGATGAGGGACTCGTATTTTTAAAAGGGAATGTGCGGGGGAAATGCTTTATTGAGTATATTCCCGCCGAATATGCGTGGCTCCCGATTAAAGCGGACGGCTATATGTATATTGACTGTTTATGGGTATCGGGGCAGTATAAAGGCCATGGTTATTCTAATTTGTTGCTAGATAGCTGCATGGAGGACAGCCGGGCGAAGGGGAAAAGAGGGCTTGTGATTTTATCTTCCGGGAAGAAAATGGGCTTTCTTTCAGATCCTAAATATATGCGCTACAAAGGATTCGAGGTCGCCGATACGGCCGCACCATATTTTGAACTGTTATACCTGCCTTTTGATAAAGATGCGGACAAGCCCTGTTTTAGCCAGGCGGTGAAAGGGCAGAGGGCTTCGGATCAGGGGTTTACCTTGTATTATACAAGCCAATGCCCTTTCACGGCAAAGTATGTCCCGCTGTTGGAAAAGATGGCAAAGGGACGGAATATTTCTTTTAAGACAGTACATATCCAGACAAGAGAAGAAGCCCAAAATGCGCCGACGCCTTTTACGACATTTTCTCTCTTTTACAATGGTGAATTGGTAACCCATGAAATCTTATCTGAAAAGAAATTTGAAAAGATTTTGGAAAACAGGGGGCTGTAATCTTCCATGAAAGGGGCAAAGCCGTACTTATTATTAATCAAGTGCCAAATCCAATTTCTCAAAATCTCTCTGGGGCGCATGGCAAGCTCCGTTTTCGCAGAGATACCACACGGGATGTTCCGACACAGGATAAGAGATTGTAAACGGCGCGATTTCGGACAGCGTTTTTTTGTTTTCCGGTGAGAGAAAAAGGATATTCAAATTGTGGGCCGGATGTTCCCGGAGACAGGACAGAAGTTCCGTGGGGAGCGCTGCGCCGGTGCAGACCAGTTCTTTATGGGGATACAGCGCTTTTGCCATTGCCGTCAGGGAAAAACTGTGGGCGGAGGGATAGGCGTCGGCCTGTCCTGCCATAAACTTGTGCTGGCGGTTCGCCGCCGCTGAAAAGAGCGTCTCCCCTGTAAAGTCCGCAAGTTCCTGAAGCACTGCCTGGGCGACAGAATTACCGGAGGGAATAGCTCCGTCATAAGTTTCCTTTGGCCGCATGATCAATGGTTCGGAATCGTGGGCGGTCAGGTAATATCCCCCCTTTTCCCTGTCTTCAAACAAGCCTGCCATCTGTTTTGCCCGGAATACGGCCTCCTGTAAATAGTCAGAGCCGAAGGTGGAGCGGTATAACTCAATGAGGGCGAGGGCGTATCCGGCGTAATCGTCAAGCTGTCCGGCTCCGGCCGCCTCCCCGTCGCAGTAGCGGAGAAAAAGCCGGTTCTTTTTGTCTGTCATTTTTTCACGGATGAAGGTTTGCGTCTTTAACGCTGCCTCCGTATAACGGGAATCCTTGAGAACTAGCCCGGCTCTCGCCATGGCGATGATGGCCCAGGTATTCCATGACAGAAGGATTTTTTTGTCGAGGTGAAGGTGTGCGCGCTTTTTCCTGAAGTCGTAAAGGCGTTTTAAACGCGGATCCTCTGCATCCCATTCCCTTTCGTCGTGTCCGATTTGATTGGGGATATTTTTTCCTTCAAAATTTCCACATTCCGTGATGCCGTATGTCCGGCAAAATTCCATGCCGTCCGGTTTCCCCAAAACCTGTATGATTTCATCGGGGGTGAACACATAATATTTTCCCTCAACGCCGTCGCTGTCCGCATCCTGGCCACAGTAGAATCCGCCCTCCGGGGCAGCCAGTTCCCTCAACATATAGTCGGCAGTCCGTTTCGCGACATGGGAATAAAACGGATTTTTGGTCAGCTGAAATGCTTCCAGATAAGCCAAAACCAACAGGGCGTTGTCGTAGAGCATTTTTTCAAAATGGGGAACCAGCCATTTTTGGTCCGTGGAATAGCGGGAGAATCCTCCGCCGATGTGGTCGAAGATTCCTCCGTCGGCCATTGCTTTCAATGTGGTTTCCGCCATGTGCAAAGCTTCAGGTATTTTTTCGGACTCATACATCCTCATTAAAAAGAGCAGGTTATGGGGAGACGGGAATTTTGGCGCCTTGCCAAAGCCGCCCCAATCGGGGTCGAAAGCCTGTAAAAGCAGTCGATAGCCCTGGTGTAACAATGCCCTGCTACATTCACCGGATTCTTCTGAATCTTCCCGCTGCAAAGTCAATATAATTTTTCTTGCTGTATCGAGCAGCATTTCGCGGTTTTCCCTCCAAAGCTTTGAGATCTGGCGGAGCAGGTCTGCCAGTCCCTGATGGCCGTACTGGCTTCTTTTTGGGAAATAGGTGCCTGCAAAAAAGGGTTTTTGTTTTGGCGTCATAAAAATCGTCAGCGGCCATCCTCCGCTTCCGGTCAGCGCCTGGCAGACGGACATATAGACAGAGTCAATGTCCGGCCGCTCCTCACGGTCAACTTTGATACAGACGTACTCATCTAACAGTGCGGCAATTTCCTTATCCTCAAAAGATTCGTGGGCCATGACATGACACCAGTGGCAGGTGGAATACCCGATACTGAGAAAAACGGGTTTATCCTCTGCCTGTGCCTTGTCAAAAGCCTCTTTGCACCAGGGATACCAGTTTACCGGATTGTCTTTGTGCTGCTGCAGATAGGGGGATTTTTCATTTACAAGTCGGTTAGCCATCCAAACACCTCGTTTTGTCCGTTGTCAACATATATTTTTTGACAGAAGTGAAGGATATATTCTCATATTAATGCTTTTTCCTGGCAGAAGCTTTTTCTTGCGAAAGTAATAGAGTTTCAGTATAATAAAAGGTATCTATGGAATAAAAAGGGATGAAAGAAGGTATCTTTGTGCTGAGAGACAACCGCCGCCAACAGATTTATGAGTTACTGCAGAAATCAGGAGAAGTGCAGACGACAGAACTATGCCGGGTGTTCCAGGTGTCGGATATGACCATTCGGAGGGATTTGCAATCCCTGGAGCAGGAGAGGAAAATTATCAGGACCCACGGCGGCGCGATTCTTCCGGCGGAAAAGATGTCTGGGGTGGGCGATGAGTTGGAGACGGCAAAAGAAAAAATTGCAAAAAAAGGCCTGGGATTAGTCCAGGGCCTTCAAAAAATATTTATCGACTCAGGAACCACCACCAGTTACGTGGCGGCCAATCTTCCGGAAGGGAAGGAGAGTATTGTAGTGACAAATAATCTCCGCATTGTGAAGGAGGTTTCATCGAATCCTTTCGCCTCTGTCCTGATCATCGGCGGAGCCATGCGGAAAGAGACGCTGTCCTGCTATGGGACCCAGGCGGAAGAACAGATCCGGCGTTACCGGGTGGATGTGGCTTTTCTGGGAGCCGCTGCCGTGGGGCGGGACGGCTATATCTACGACGGCTATGCGCCGGAGGAGGGTGTGAAAAAGAGCATCATCCAGTCGGCGGCCAGGACATATGTATTGGTGGATTCCAGCAAATTCGGCCATTACGGCCTCATTACCTACAGCCATGTGAACGGGGTGGAGGGAGTCATCACAGACAGCGGGATTGATCCTGAAATCCTGAAACGGCTCCGCGACATGGGGGCAAACGTGATTATTGCCGAGTGAACGGTTTTTTGGAAAAGTGAATTTTTTGGAGAGGAAGAAAGCCCTGACCGCGTTTGCGGCCTCAGGGCTTTCTTTTTATCGTATAGGAAACTTCGTTCCCCATACGACAAAAAGCCCTCCGGGGGAAGCGCAGTTCGCGGAAAGGAAATTAGCCTTTCAGGCACCGCTCACGCGCGGCAGGATTCTTTTTTACCCAGCCTCTCCATATTTAGAAATTCCAGCTCTTCTTCGCTGAGCGTGCGCTCTTTTCCGATGATTCTGGAGAGGAAGAGGGTTTTTGTGATGGCTTCGGCAGCCTCCACCCGGTTCATGGCGTCAAAGACAGTTTTTCCGATGGCCAGTACCCCGTGGTTGCCCAGAAGGCAGATATCGCTGTGTTCAAAAATCGGTATTGCGCTTTCCAGTATTTTTTCCGTTCCCGGCCTCCCGTAAGGGGCCACTTCAAAGACGCCGAAATTGCCGATCATTTCCGGGTAGGCGTTGGTCTCCACCGGAAGATTGCAGATGGCATGGGCGGTCAGAAAGGCGGGGTGACAGTGGATGGCGCCGCCGGCGTCGGGGCGGATTTTATAAATATTTCGGTGCATGGTAAGCTCTGAAGTGGGTTTGCAGGAACCTCCGATCTGAGTCCCGTCGCCGTCAATCACAGCGATCATTTCTTCTGTGAGAAAAGCCTTGTTTTTTCCTGTGGGCGTAATATAAATAAGCCCCTTTTTCCTGGCGGAGATATTCCCCTCATAAGCGTTTACAAGGTTTTTTTCATCCAGCCGTCTGGCGGCGGCCAGCACTTCTTTTATGACGCCAATGTCCATATTATATCCTCCTTCGACAAATAAGACGTGTTTTTGTTACCTTAAAAGTAACAAGTTTCCAGAACAATGTCAACAATGAAAATGTTTGATTGTGATTGATTATTTACAAAATATGCGATATAATAAGCGAAAAACAAATACAATCGAACATAAAAGTGATTGTTTAAACATGAAAAACGGAGGAACGGAATGTGAAAACAGAAGAGAGGCGTGAGAAAATATATCATACTTTAAAAACAAATAAAGAAATCCAGGTCTCAGTGCTGGCAAAACGTTTTGGCGTATCGGCCATGACAATCCGGCGGGACCTGACATTTATGGAGGAGACAGGACTGATCGACAGGAGCTATGGGAAGGCCCGCATTGTGGACGCAAGCCGCAGGGAATTTTCTTTTGGGCAGAGAAGCCAGACAAACCGGGAGCTGAAAGAAAAAATCGCCAGGACCATGCTGGGGTATATGGGGGACATTTCTTCGTTTTATGTGGACGGAAGTACAACGGCCATAGAAATCTTACGGATTTTGCCGTCGGGCCGTCCTTATACGGTATTTACCGACAGTTTTGAGGCGCTGAAACTGTTAAGCGGAATGTCCTGGATACGTACTTATGTGATGGGAGGATTTCTCAACATGGAAAGCAGCAGCTTTGATGACGATATGACGGACACGGTTAAAAGGATTTATGTGGACGCAACCATCATATCCTGCAGCGGATTTTCCCGGAACGGGGTTTTTAACGATGGGATCACCGGGATTCAGGCGAAACGGATTATGTTGGGCCATTCGGCAAAGAATTTTATTCTGGCAGACCATACAAAAGCAGACTCCCAGGGGCTTTTTTTGTTGAGTTCCTGGGAACAGCTGCATTATCTCGTCACGGATTGCCGGCCGGACAAGAAAATGATGGAAGATTTGACTAAAAACGGGGTCCAGGTGGTGTGGTGAAAAAACAGGCTGATGTTTGATAACGCACAATCGAACATTGAATTTATACAAATGATTATTTTTTTTCGACACGAATGTTGAAAAATGTTTATAATTGTGTTAATATGTGTTTGACAAGGCAGAAAAACAGGGAAATATGGAAAAAATAAGGTTCAAATCAAACAATACCCTGTTTATTCTGAGGCTTATTATCACATATGAAGGAGGATGTTTTATGAAGCGGAAAATGTGGTGTGTGCTGTTGGCGGCAGTTCTGGCGCTGAGTTTGATTGCCGGCTGCGGCAAGGGCGGTTCCGAGGAGACGAAGGCGGAGACCAAAAAAACAGAGGAGACAAAAAAGGCTGAAGAGACAAAGAAAGCCGAGGAGACGAAGAAGGCAGAGGAAACCGGAAAGGAAGAGGCAAAAGAAGGACAGGCAGAAGGCGGCGTCTACGGTGTGGCGGTGCCCAATGTGACCAGCAGCCCTTTTTATAACGCATGTGTGACCGGCGTTTCGGAGGGGATTGAGCAGTTTGATCCCACGGCCACTACGATCCTCTGCGATGCGGGCGGCGATTCCCAGAAGCAGCTGGACCAGATCGAGGATTTGATTCAGCAGGGCGTGAAAGCGCTGATTTTGATTCCCATCGATTCCGTTTCCATTTCAACGGCCATCCAGAGTGCGAAAGAAGCGGGTATCCCTGTATTCCTGATGGATACCAGCGCGGCGGACGACACGGATGTGGTGTCCACCGTGGTTTCCAACAATTATTCCGCGGGGGAGATCGCCGCGAAAGCCCTGGTGGAAAAGATGGGTGAAAAGGGAAAAATCATCACCATGCATACCACGGGAAGCCAGGTCATCGTGGAGAGGATGCAGGCTTTGGAGGACGTGTTAAAAGATTATCCTGAAATTGAGATTGTCCAGGACCAGATCATCAACAACGGAACCATTGAGGAGTCCGTGACTTTGATGGAAAACTCTCTGCAGAGTATTCCTGACCTGGCGGGAGTATTCACGACAGGCGATACCTTTGCCATCGGAATCGCTTCCGCGCTGGAAGCAAACGGATATAAACCCGGCGACGTGACGGTGGTATCCGTGGACGGGACAAAAGAGGGCTGCGATCTGGTGGAACAGGGATGGGTTTACTGCACAGCCGCGCAGCTGGCAAAACAGATGGGCGTACAGAGCGTGGAATCCGCTGTGAAATATTTCAAAGGGGAATCCGTAGAGAAATTTATCGAACTGGACTGCCTCAGGGTGACAGAAGAAGAATTAAGTACATACGAAGCTTATTAAGGACGGCGTCTTAAAAAAGGGGGCTGGGCCGCTGTAAAAGAGCCGGATTTATATATGCCCGGCGCCCCGCCGGGCAGACATAAATACCAGATTTTACAGCGCTCCCGTCTCCTCTGCAATAAGCAAAGAGGGGGAAAATGATGGAAGAAAATTATGTCTTGAAAATGGAGAATGTGAGTAAAATTTTCCCTGGTGTCCGGGCGCTGGACGGCGTCCGGCTTGAGGTGCGAAGAGGAGAAATCCATGCTCTGATCGGTGAAAACGGGGCTGGAAAATCCACACTGATTAAAATATTGTCGGGGATATACCATCCTGACGGGGGTGAAATCTATATTGACGGAAACAAGGTTGAGATGAGCGACGTGCGGACAGCCAGGGAACACGGGATTGCGGTGATTCATCAGGAGCTGAGCCTGGCTGAGAATATGACGGTCGCGGAAAATATTTTTCTGGGGAGGATGCCTGGGAAACGGAATGGTTTCGTGGACGATAAACTCATGGAGGAAAAGGCGCGGGAGTTTTTGGACGCCATCGGCCTGACCTCTGTGGATCCGTCGACCAAGGTGAAAAAACTCAGTGTGGCGAGACAGCAGATGGTGGAGATCTGCAGGGCGCTTTCCCAGGAAATCAAAATTCTGGTGATGGATGAACCGACGGCTTCCCTGGCAAACAGAGAAACGGAAACTTTGCTGGAACTTATGCGGAGTTTAAAACAGAAAGGCGTTTCCATTATTTTTGTCTCCCATAAATTAAATGAAGTTTATCAGGTGTGCGACAGGATCACCGTGCTTCGGGACGGGGTCTATATCGGGACGGGAACCGTGGAGGAGATCGTGTACGACAAGCTGATCTCCATGATGGTGGGAAGGAAAATTGAAAGCGTTTTCCCGGCCCATGAAACCCGGCCGGGGGAGACGTTTTTTGAGGCCCGTGACATCTGTTCCAGCCGGGTGAAAAACGTGAGTTTTTATCTGAGAAAAGGGGAGGTGCTGGGGTTTTACGGGCTGGTCGGTTCCGGGCGGACGGAAACCATGAGGGCGCTTTTAGGTATCGACCGGAACACAAAGGGAGATGTGACTTTGAACGGGAAAAAGATCCGGTTGAACAGCCCGGTGGACGCGGTCAATGCAGGCATCGTCCTGGCGCCGGAGGACAGGAAACTGGAAGGGCTGATTTTAAAACAAACCCTGGATTTTAATATCACGGTGACGATACTCAAAAAAATCATCAAGGGATTGAGGCTTAACCGGAAAAAGAGTAATGAAGCCGTTGAAAATATAGGGGCCAGGCTGAGGATCAAAACGCCTTCCTATGAGACAAAGGCGGTTAATTTGTCGGGGGGCAACCAGCAGAAAGTGGTCCTGGCAAAATGGCTTGTGACGGAGCCGGTGATTTTAATCCTGGATGAGCCGACGCGGGGAATCGACGTGGGGGCGAAACAGGAAATCTATAACCTGATTTATGAGATTGTGAAAATGGGCGTCAGCGTCATTTTGATTTCTTCTGAAATGCCGGAAGTGATTCACCTGTGCGACCGGGTCTATATTATGCGGGAGGGGGAAATGGTCGCAGCCCTCGACAGAGAAGAACTGACAGAAGAGGCCATCATGAGAAATGCCATAGGAGGATGTTAAATATGGAAGAAAAACGCACTCAGGTGAAACGGCGTCATGGATTTCAGGAGTTTTTAAAAGATAATCTGGGGATTTTGGTGGGGCTTTTTGTGATCTGCGTGGCCATTGCCGTGATTCAGCCCAACTTTATCGCCACAAAAAATATTTTCAATATCCTGAGATCTATTTCCACGACAGGGATTATCGGGTTTGGCATGACGCTTTGTATCATCATCAACGGAATCGACCTGTCCCAGGGGTCTGTCATCGGGTTTTCATCCTGCTTCTGCGCCTGGCTGCTTTTGACTTTCCAGGCGCCTTTCTGGGTGGGAATTGTGGGCGGAATTTTGATCGGGCTTGTATGCGGGCTGTTCAACGGATTTTTACTGGCCTACACGCCGATGCCGCCCTTTATCGTCACTCTGGCTTCCCAGCTGGTGGCCAGGGGCGCCTGCTATGTCATCACAAAGGGAAACCTGATTTATGTGGACGACGCTTTCGGAAAAATCGGAAACGGGTATCTCTTTGGGTTCATTCCCTATCCGGTCCTTTATCTGCTGGTGATTTTTATTCTCATGTTCCTGCTTCTCTCCAAGACAAAATTCGGAAGATGTGTCTATGCCATCGGGGGAAACAGGGAAGCGGCGCGTTTTTCGGGCATTGATATAAGAAAAGTGACCTTGAGGGTCTACGCGATTTCCGGGGCGTTGGCCGGTGTCTGCGGTATTGTGGCCTGCTCCAGGATCACGCAGGGTTCCCCGGTGACCGGAAACGCCCTGGAATTTGACGCCGTAGCCGCGTGCTACCTGGGCGGAATCAGTTACCTGGGAGGAGAAGGGAAAATCGAGAGCACATTGATCGGGGCCATTGTGCTGGGGGTGATCGCCAACGGGATGAGTATGCTTTTAATTCCCTGGTATGTCCAGAATATTGTGAAAGGCGCCATCATTCTGATTGCGGTTTATTTCGATGTGACGAGAAAGAACAGGGAAGCGAAAGCTTTTACAAAAGCCTGACAAGGAGGAAAATCTATGAGTACAGCCATTGAAAAAGTATTTGAAGAGGGGAAGGGGATCCTTCTGATGACTCCCAACTGGATTCCGCGGCCTCTTTTGGCGCCGGGGAAGCGCTTGAGGCTTCACCCCGACGACTACCGCTGCCTGGGATTAAAGCGGGGAGCCATCTGTGAGCGTTGGTTTTCAGCCACGAAAAACGCGGAGACAGGGCCGGACGCCCCAAAAGACGAGGGGTTGAGCTATGTGAAAGCCGGGGAGGGACGGATTTTATTCCGGGATTTTGTGGAAGAACTGGGGGAACGCCTGGTGGGAAAAGAGATTTGGGAAAAGTACCACGGATGGCCCATGTTTTCCAAATTTTATGACTACAAATGCGAATCCTTCCATCATTTACACCACATGGAAAAGGATGCAGAACTGGTGGGCGTACCCAGCAAGCCGGAGGCTTATTATTTCCCGGTGGAGATGAACCTATCCCATGACGCGGCCCCTGTTACATATTTCGGTTTTGACCCGTCGGTGACAAAAGGGGAGATCATGGAACGGCTGGAAAAGTTTGAGACGAAGGAGAACAACCTGACGGAGCTGTCCCGCGGGTTCCGCCTGGAGCTGGGGACGGGATGGTATACAAAGCCGGGGGTGCTCCACGCCTGCGGTTCCCTGTGTACTTATGAACCTCAGTGGATGAGCGAAACATGTTCCCTCTGGGAAAATTATACGCCGGGGAGCAGGATTGCGCCTTATGAAGAATTTGCCGGCAAGGTGCCGGAAGAGAAAAAGCGGGATCTCAAATATCTTTACGGGCTGATGGACGAGGAAGCCAACTTTGACCAAGATTACAGAAAGCATTATTTCAGGCGGCCGGTTGTCGAGACGGAGAACGGGCAGTACACGCAGAAGTGGATTACTTACGGGAACCCTTACATCGGGGCAAAAGAGCTTCGGATCCGCCCGGGGCAGACGGTGACGGTGAAAGATCAGGCGGCTTACGGCTGTATCCTGATTCAGGGGCATGGGAAGTTCGGCGTCCATCAGGCGGAAGCCCCTGTGGTCATCCGCTATGGGGAACAGACCTATGATGAATTTTTTGTCAGCGAAGACGCGGCAAAAGCGGGGGTTGTCATCGAAAACCATTCCGGGCAGGAATGGGTGATGTTGAAACATTTCTGCCATAACTGCGGTATGCCGGACGCCGCCCGGTGACGGGACGTATGTGGCCGGACAGAGGTATAAAAGAAAAGGAGGATTTACTTATGAAGGTTGCAATGGGAGCGGACGGGGCAGGATTTGCGCTGAAAGAAGCCATAAAAGAGGATTTATTGAAAAAAGGATATGAAGTGATCGACACAAACCCGGATGAGCCGGTACTTTACCAGTTTGCGGCGCGGGCAGTGGCCGGAATGGTACAGAGAAAGGAAGCGGACCGGGGAATCATCATGTGCGGCACCGGAATGGGGCTCAGCATCATCGCCAACAAACACCGCGGGGTGTATGCGGCCCTCTGTGAGAGTGTCTACACGGCCAGGAGGGCAAAGGTGGTGAACAATACCAACGTGCTCTGTATGGGCGGATTCGTGGTGGGAAATGTCCTGGGAATCGAGATGGCAAACGCGTGGCTGGAGGCAGAACATCTGGTGGGGCTGGATGAGAAAACCAGGGCGGTTGTGGAAAAAGAGTTTGACCATATTGTGGAATATGAAGAAGAGGCATATCGCTGACATAAAAATATAAGGACAGAAGGGGCTGCCGGACGCTGGCAGAGAGGAAAAAGAAAATGGCACTTTCTAATTATGTGGAGCTCCTGAACTATGCAAAAGAACATAAAATCACCGTCGGGGCATTTAACGCATTGAATATGGAGATTCTGCAGGCGCTTGTATCCGCCGCGGACAAAATGGACGCGCCGGTCATTGTGCAGACATACCATCGGCATGTGGATTTCGCGGGAGCGGATTATATGAAAGCCATTGCGGAGGTGGCTTCCGGACATTCCGGCGTGAAAATTGCCATGGGGTTGGACCACGGGCGTTCCTACGACCAGGCGAAGCTCTGTATAGACGCCGGGTACAGCGGGGTGATGATTGACCTGGCTTCGGAAGATTATGATTATAATGTAAAAGAGACCCGCCGCGTGGTGGAGCTGGCCCACGGAAAGGGAGTATCTGTGGAAGCGGAGCTGGGAACCATTGTGGACGCGGACCGTACGCCGGATGAGATTGCGCGAGGCTATACCGACCCGGAAGTGGCGGGGCGTTTTGTGAGAGATACGGGGATAGACTGCCTGGCGGTGTCCGTCGGGACTGCCCACGGCACCTATAAATACACCCCCGAAATCAATTTTGGGCTGCTGGGGGAACTTCTGGATACGGTGCAGTGCCCCATTGTGGTTCACGGAGGCTCCGGGACCCCGGATGAGGATGTGGAAAAAATGGTCCGTATGGGAATCGCGAAACTGAATGTGGGAACAGATTTTTTTAACGCTTATAATGATGCGCTTTACAGTTTTTATACGGAACATACACCCCACTGTGATATTGCGGAGGCGCTCTCGTCCGCCCGCAGCGCGGTGGAACAGGTGGCGCTCAGGAAGTTTCATATCCTGACGCGATTTCGGATATAAGATGGGAGACAGATATGAAAGCAGCGTATATCGGGCTTGATGTGGGGACTTCCGGCTGCAAGGCGGCGGTCATGGACGAGAGGGGCAGACTTTATATGTCTGCCCGCAGGGAGTATGGATTTGAGATGCCGGAACCTGGAATGGTGGAATTAAATCCGCAGACTGTCTGGGAGGCAGTCTGCAAAGCGCTTTCCGAAGTGGCCGGAAAATGCTGCGGCATGGAGCTTAAGATGATGGCCGTCTCTTCCATAGGAGAAGCGGTGGTAATGACGGACCGGGAGGGAAATATTCTGCGAAACGGGATCACTTACCTGGACGGCAGGGGGGCGTGGACAAGCTCTTATATCAGGGAAAAGGCGGATGAGAAGTGGCTCCACAGCCATACGGGAGTGCCGGTAAATCCCATGTATACCTTAAACCGCCATCTCTGGCTCAGAAAGCATCAGCCTGACCTCCTGGAAAAAACGGAACATTATTTTCTGTTCGGGGATTTCATCACATGGAAACTGACCGGGGAGAGGGTGATCGACCCCTCCAGCGCGTCGCGGACCATGCTTTTTGACGCGGGGAAGCTTTCCTGGTCAAAAGAGGTGGGCAGCCGGTTTGAAATCCCGGTGGAACGTTTTTCACAGGTGGAAAAAACCGGTACGGTGGTGGGAAGTCTGTGTCCGGAGGCGGCAGGGCGGACAGGGTTTCCGGAAACTTTGAAGGTAGTCCTGGGATGCCACGACCAGTGCAGCGCGCTTCTGGGGGCGGGGGCCGTTTCGCCGGGAGATATTATGGCGGGGGAGGGCTCCACGGAAAGTATCAACCTCATTGTCCGAAAAGAAGACTTTTGTGAAAATTTGTATGAAAAGCAGCTCTGCTTTGAACCTTATGTGATTCCGGGACAGTACATTGTGCCGGTGGGGCAGCTGTCCCACGGAACCAGTATCCGCTGGTTTGTAGAGAATATATGGCGCAGGGAAGCGGAGGCGGAAAAATATGGGAAGGGGATTTATGAGCTGGCGGAGGAGGAATGTGCGCCTGATTCGGGAGAGGTATATTTCCTCCCCTATCTTTCCAGGGTGAAAAGCATGGATAATTTAAATCAGGCGCTCGGCGTATTTTTGGGGCTGGATGTGGGCACGAAGGCGCCGCAGATGTATCGGGCGCTTTTGGAGGGGCTTTGTTTTGAGTCCCGGAAGAACTTTGAGATTTTCCGGGAGCTTAAGTTTCCCATCCGCCGTATCGCGGCTTCCGGAGGGTGTTCCAGATCTGCTCTCTTTATGCAGATGAAAGCGGACGTGCTGGATTGCCCGGTGAGGGTTCTGAAAAATCCGGATGCGGGGACCCTGGGACTCGCCATGATCTGCGCGGTGGCCGACGGGGTTTACAGGGATTACGGCGAGGCGGCAGAGGCGTCTGTGCAGTTTGGAGGGGAGTACAGACCCCGGAGGGATTACAGGGAAAAATACGGGCGGTATCTTGCCATCAGCCAGGCGGTAAAAGACTTATACAAAAATTTATAGTTTTAAGAAAATACCGTAAAATTTAAAGGGAGAAACCGGTTGTAAAATCCACATGACGGTGCTACAATCAAAGCGGACTCGAGTAAATACGACAGAAACCGAGGAGATTGTATGTTATTTTCAGGCCGCGATTTGCGGAGACTTTTGATACCGCTGATTATTGAGCAGTTTCTGGCTGTTCTGGTGGGTATGATTGATGTGGTGATGGTTGCGGAAGTGGGGGAGGCCGCCGTGTCGGGCGTATCCCTGGTGGACGCCATCAACCTGCTATTGATTCAGCTTTTGGCTGCCATGGCAACGGGAGGCGCCGTGGTGGCAGGGCAGCTTCTCGGATGTAAAAATACGGAGAGGGCCTGCCACGCCGCCAATCAGCTCCTCCTGGTGACTACGGTGTTTTCCGGCGGCATTATGGCCTTTTCGCTGTTGGGAAACAAGGTGATTTTGGGCGCCCTCTTCGGAAAAATTGAAGCGGACGTCATGTCCAATGCCAGGCTTTATTTTTATATCACGTCCCTGTCGTTCCCCTTTCTGGCCGTTTATAATTCCTGCGCCGCCCTTTACCGGGTCATGGGAAATTCCAAGGTTTCCATGGAGACGTCCCTGGTGATGAACGGGCTCAACATTGCCGGCAACGCGCTGGGGGTCTATGTGCTCCGGGCGGGGGTGGCCGGCGTGGCGGTTCCCACCCTGATCTCACGGATGGCTGCCGCGGCGATTATGCTCTATATTATCCGCAATGAAAAAAATATCATCCATGTGGACCGTCGCCTGCGCCTGGGCTATGAGCCGGCCATGATTCGGAAGATTTTAAAAATCGGAATCCCCAGCGGTATGGAAAACGGGATGTTCCAGTTTGGGAAAATCATGCTGCAGAGCCTTGTCTCCACCATGGGGACCACGGCCATCGCCGGCTATGCCGTGGCCGGGAACATGGCCACTTTGGAATATCTTCCCGGTACGGCCCTGGGTATGGGTATGGTGACGGTGGTATCCCAGTGCGTCGGCGCAAAAGAATTCGGACAGGTAAAGTATTATGTGAAAAGGCTTGTACTGTTGAATTATGGGATTCTTCTGGGGATTGTTTTGGTGATCGGCCTGATTCATAAACCTGTCATCGGCATTTATCAGTTGTCGCCGGAGTCGGCGGCCGTGGCGGCGGGGCTGATTTTGTTCCATGGCTTTGCCATGTCCGTCTGGCCACTGGCGTTTCTCCTCCCCCACGCCCTGCGGGCGGCTTCGGATGTGACCTTTACCATGGTAATCTCCGTGTCATCCATGTGGGTTTTCCGTATCGGCATGGCGTATCTGCTGGTGCGGGTGTTCCACGCTTCCGTCATGGGAGTCTGGATTGCCATGAGCATCGACTGGATTTTCCGGGCCATTGTTTTCACGGGAAGGATGCTTAAGGGTAAATGGATGCGCCACGGGTCTCAGGAGCAGTTAAAGAAAAGAGAAATTTAAGAAAGTTAAATTCCCCGTTTGTGAAACGGGGAATTTGTAGTATACTGGAGGTAATGCAGAAAAGAACGGAGAGGGGGAATGGAACTTCACCGGGGAGAGAAGTTTGCAGTTATCCAAACACGAGTAAATAATAAGGAAGGAATGGAGAAAAACAGTGAAATATTTAATGGGAATCGACAATGGCGGGACTTTTGTAAAAGCAGGTCTCGTGGATGAAAACGGAAAGCTGGCGGCGGTGGCCAGGGAACCCATCCAGAACCAGACGCCCCAGCCTGGTTTTACGGAGCGGGATATGGATGCCCTCTGGGAACAAAACGCGAAAGTTATAAAATCGGCCATGGAAAAAAGCGGTATCCGCCCGGAAGATGTGGCCGGGGTTTCTTTTTCCGGCCACGGAAAAGGGCTTTACCTGGTGGGGGAGGACGGCGCTCCTTCTTACCCCGGAATCCTTTCCACGGATACCAGGGCCTGGAGCTATGTGAAAAAGTGGAAAGAGGACGGCACGGCGGAAAAAGTATATGAAAAGACGTTCCAGGATATCTTAGCCTGCCAGCCTGTGAGCCTCTTGGCCTGGTTAAGGGATCACGCGGAGGGAGTGCTGGAGCGGACCAAGTATATTTTCTCCATCAATGATTACATCCGTTTCTGCCTGACAGACGTGGCCAATGGGGAATATACCAATTTTTCCGGGGCAAACCTGGTGAATCTCACGACAGCTGCTTATGACAGGGAGCTTCTCGCATACTTCGGCCTGGAGATGGTTTACGATAAACTTCCGCCCCTCAAGTTTTCAGCGGACATCTGCGGGACGGTGACGGAGAAGGCGGCCCAAAAGACGGGGCTTGCGGCAGGGACGCCGGTGATGGCCGGGATGTTTGATGTGGATGCCTGTGGAATTGCTTCCGGTATCTATGATGAAGACCCCATGTGTATGATTGCAGGGACATGGAGCATCAATGAGTACATCACAAAGGCGCCTATCACAAACGGCACGGTGGCTTTAAATTCCATGTTCTGTATTCCCGGCTATTTCCTCATTGAGGAGAGCAGCCCCACCTCCGCAGGGAATATGCAGTGGTTCATCGATGAGCTTTTGGCGGAGAAAAAGGCGGAGTTGAAAGCAGAGGGAAAAAGTATTTACGATTTCACCAACGAAGCGGTGGCGTCCGTCGAGCCGGGGGACAGCAATGTGATTTTCCTTCCGTTTTTAAACGGCTCCAATGAAGACGCCCTGGCCAGGGGCAGTTTCATCGGGCTGACGGATTTCCACGGAAGGGCCCATATGCTGCGGGCAGTATATGAGGGAATCGTATTTTCCCATCTGACCCATGTGAAACGGCTTTTAGCCAACAGGGAAGCGCCGGAAGCCATCCGCCTGGCAGGAGGTGCCGCCAATTCGGAAGTCTGGGTACAGATTTTTGCCGACGTGCTGCAGATTCCCATCGAGACGGTGGCCTGCGACGAGCAGGGAATCATGGGGGCGGCCATGGCCGCCGGAATCGGCGCGGGAATTTTTGAAAGCTATGCGGAGGCGGCCGCCAGACTGGTCCATGTGTCGAAGAAGATCTTTCCGCGAAAGGAATATGCGGCAGTCTACGAAAAGAAATATCAGCTCTACCGGAAGGTCATCGACGCGTTGTCAGGCGTCTGGGAAAGCCTGAATGATTCGGAATAGGGGAGGAAAAGACAATGTACAGTTTACATAAAACACCCATAGGAATTTATGAAAAAGCTTTGCCAAATGCATTTACCTGGAAGGAGAAAATGCTGGCGGCGAAGGAAGCGGGCTTTGATTTCATCGAAATATCGGTGGATGAGTCGGATGAGCGCCTGGCCCGCCTGGACTGGGACAGGGAGACCATACGGGAAATGCGGGATTTGATGGATGAGACGGGAATCACTTTCCCCAGCATGTGCCTCAGCGCCCACAGAAGGTTTCCTTTCGGAAGCAAAAACCCGGAAACCAGGAAGAAGGCTTATGAAGTCATGGAAAAGGGGATTCTTCTGGCCAGGGCCCTCGGTGTAGGCTGTATCCAGCTGGCCACTTATGACGTGTACTATGAAGAGTCTGACGAGGAGACAAAGGCGCTTTTCCTCCAGGGGATGAAGGATTCCGTAAAGATGGCGGCGAAAGCGGGGGTAATCCTGGCAATGGAGATCATGGACACGGCCTTCGTGGGTACGATTCTCCGCTCCACCCACTATCTGAGGGAAATTCCGTCCCCCTACTTTAAAATCTATCCCGATATGGGGAACCTGACCCGGTTTTCCGCCGACCCGGAAAGCGAATTTGAGCTGGGTCTTCCTGAGATCGCGGCTATCCATGTGAAAGAGACAAAGCCGGGAGTATTCAAATGCGTCCCTTTCGGGACCGGTACGGTCCGGTTTGCGGACTTGTTTAGAAAGCTCCATGAGATCGGTTATGCCGGGCGGTTCATGGTGGAGATGTGGGCGGACACTACCCGCACTTATACCATGGAGGAGGCAGTGGCGGAAATCAGGACAGCCAGGGAGTTTGTCCTCCAGAAGATGGCAGAGGGGGGTTATACCTTAGAGTAGGGAATATTTTATATTTTTCGGGAAGAAGATACAGGGGGGCTGTTGCAAAATATCAGAATTTGTATGTGCCCGGCCCCCTTCCTGTCTTCGTGTTTGTCCGATAGGCAGATTTTGCAGGTTTTGTGAGTCTAGCGGCGCCAGTCCCGCTGACGGGCTTCTATGGAAGCGGCGGCTGGCGGCAATAGGTGGCGAAACAAAACCCAAAAATCAACGTGGACGAAAGCGAAAACAGGAAGGGGGCCGGGCACATATAAATATCAGGATATTTTATATTTTGCAACAGCCCCCCTGTATCTGAATTCCTACAGATACAAATATCAGATTTATGTGCTGTAACAGCCCCCTTTTATCGTATCCAGTCGAAAAATATAACAAATTTTGTCATATTTGGTTGAATTTGGAAATTTTATGTGATAGATTAACATACAAAAGCGTTTCCATAAACAGGTAATTTTGACTGGCGTAGGTGATTGGATATGGTACGAGAATATGTGGAGCAGAATGTGTATGAGGCTTTGCAGGAGCGTTTGAAATTTGTCTTTGATGAATTCGAGAACATTTACCTGTCTTTTTCAGGAGGGAAAGACAGCGGGCTGCTTTTAAATTTGGTGCTGGACTTTCAGAAGAAATATTATCCGGACAGGAAAATTGGCGTATTTCACCAGGATTTTGAGGCTCAATATACGGTGACGACGGAGTATGTGGAGCGGACTTTTGAGCGGATAAAGAATGATGTGGAACCTTACTGGGTATGCCTGCCCATGGCCACCAGGACGGCTTTAAGCAGCTATGAAATGTATTGGTATCCATGGGATGATACAAAAAAAGAAATCTGGGTCAGAAATATGCCGGATAAGGAATATGTGATCAATCTGGAAAACAATCCCATGACCACTTACCGCTACCGGATGCATCAGGAGGATTTGGCCAAGCAGTTTGGAAGGTGGTACTGCCAGAGCCATGGAGAAAAAAAGACAGTTTGCCTTTTGGGGATGAGGGCTGACGAATCCCTGCAAAGGTACAGTGGATTTTTAAACAAGAAATATGGATATAAAGGGGAGTGCTGGATCAGCAGGCAGCATAAGGAGGTTTGGTGTGCCTCACCGATGTTTGACTGGTCGGCGGAAGATATCTGGCATGCCAATTACCTGTTTGAATATGATTATAACCGTCTTTATGACCTCTATTATATGGCGGGGTTAAAGGTCTCCCAGATGAGGGTGGCCTCCCCCTTCAATGATTATTCCAAGGATTCCCTCAATCTGTACCGCGTCATTGACCCGGAAATTTGGGTGAAGCTGGTGGGGAGAGTGCAGGGGGCCAATTTTGCCTGCATTTATGGCAGGACAAAAGCTATGGGTTATCGGAATATTTCTCTTCCGGAGGGGCATACCTGGAAATCTTATACCATGTTTCTTCTGGATACGCTCCCGGTGCGCCTGCGGAATAATTATGCAAAAAAATTCAATGCCTCTATTGAATTCTGGCATAAAACCGGGGGAGGCCTGGATGAAGAAACCATCCGGGAATTGGAGGAGAGGGGCTACAAAATCCGTAGAAACGGCATTTCTAATTATACCCTCAGCAAGAAATCCAGAATCATTTTCCTTGAAAAAATTCCTGATGACACAGATGATATCAAATCTACAAAGGACATTCCAAGCTGGAAAAGAATGTGTTACTGTATTTTGAAAAATGACCATATCTGCCGTTTTATGGGCTTTGGAATGACGAGGCAGCAGCAGAAACGGATTGATGCGATCAGAAGGAAATACAAAAGTGTGGAGGGGATGGAGAATGGAGTATAAAAGCCCTGTTTATCATGTGATTTCAGTTCCCATTGACCGGATAAAACCAAATACTTATAATCCCAATACCGTGGCGCCGCCGGAGATGCGGCTGCTCTATGAAAGTATCAAAGCCGACGGCTATACGATGCCCATTGTCTGTTATTATAACCAGGCGGCGGAAACGTATATCATTGTTGACGGGTTCCACCGCTACCGGATTATGCTGGAGCATCCGGACATTTATGAGAGGGAGCAGGGGATGCTGCCGGTTTCGGTCATCAATAAACCCATTGACCAGAGGATGGCCAGCACTATCCGCCACAACCGTGCCAGGGGAAACCATGATGTAGATTTGATGAGTAATATTGTGAAAGAGCTTCATGAGCTGGGGCGTTCCGATGCCTGGATTTCCAAACATTTGGGGATGGACCGGGATGAAATTCTGCGCCTGAAGCAGATTACGGGCCTGGCGGCTCTATTTAAAGATGTGAAGTTTGGAAAAGCCTGGAGGCCGGCGGACGGTACAGAAGAGGAAGATTTATGACAACATATTCCATAGTGGGATTGTTGTAGATATTCGGAGTTGTACCTGACCGGAGTCCCTGCCTGTCTTCGTTTTCGTCCGATAGGCAGATTTTGCAGGTTTTGTGAGGCTAGCGGCGCCAGTCTCTCTGACCGGATTCTATGGAAGCGGTGGCTGGCGGCAATAAGCGGCGAAACAAAACCTAAAAATCAACGTGGATGAAAGCGAAGACAGGCAGGGACTCCGGGCAGATACAATTCCGGATATTTTACAACAGTCCCACTATAGGCATAGGGGGTTAAAAGACTCAGTCGTAACGGATACCATCCCAGTAAATACACTCATTTACAATGGTTTCCGGGAGAAGCTCGACGCCGTCAAGGGCCCATTTTTTGTATTCGGCAAACCCTGTCCGGTCGATGATATAGCCGATATGCTCTTTGCCGCCGGGGGCGGACGGGTCAATGTATTCCTTGACAAAGCGGTAAGTGTTGAGGATAATTTTTACAATACTGTCTTCATCGGCCCAGACAAGGAAATCTTTTCCCAGGCGGGGGTTGCGCTTTCCCGTTCGTCCCATGATGGACAGGCGGTAATATTTCTTTTCACTTCTGGTAAAAGCCCTGGTGGGGCATTTTGTGATGCAGACGCCGCAGCCAATGCATTTTTCCGCATCGCGGACAATTTTATAGTTTTCCATGCGAAGGGCATCCACGGAGAGGCCTTTGCAGCCTTTGATGCAGGCTTTGCAGGCCACACAGCGGGACGGGTCATATTGGGGCATGGTCATGCCGATGATTCCGAAATCGTGGAGACGGACTTTGGCGCAATCATTGGGACAGCCGGTGAGGGCGATTTTAAAATGGAGGTCATTGGGAAAAATTTCTTTTTCAATCCGCTTGGCGAATTTTGCCGTATTGTAATTGGCAAAAGGGCAGACATTGTTTCCAATACAGGCGCTCACATTCCTTGTGCCGGAAGCGGGGTATCCGCCGCCTTTTTCCGTCTGGTTGATGTCCAGAAGTTCGATGATAGGCTGGAGCATCTCATTGATGGCGTCCATGTCTTCCAGGCGTATCCCCTCGATTTCAAAACCCTGCCTGGTGGTCAGGTGGACAATGCCGTTTCCGTAGGTTTCAGCGATTTTTTGTACCATACCGAGGATTTCCGCTTTCAGATAGCCGCCGGGCACACGGATACGGGAAGCTCCGATTCCTCTTTCCTTGCTGATTCTGTATGCATTTTTCTTGGCTTTTTTCGTATTAATATCTAAACTCACAGATACACCTCCTAATCAACCAGATATTTGCCTTTGGAATAATTGAATACGGGGCCGTCCAGGCAGATATAGGTGGAATTCATCCGGCAGTGGCCACATTTGCCGAGGCCGCAGCACATTTTCCGTTCCTGTGAAATCCAGATATTTTTCTCCGGGACATTCAGCTTCAAAACCTCCGCTACAGCGAATTTCATCATTACAGGAGGACCGACAATGAGAAAAGCCGAGCGTTCTTTGTCGGAGATGGGAAGCTGTGGGATGTATTTTGTCACCAGTCCGACAGGGCCTTCGTACCCTTCCGGTGCAAAATCCACAGTGCGGATGACAGTCATAGTTTTCTCCCAACGGCCGAAATCTTCACAAAAAAGAATATCGGAAGGAGATTTGAACCCGGCGATCAGAGTCATGTTCTGTACCTTTTCAGGATGGTCGGAAAAATAATCAACGACTCCTTTTACCGGGGAGAGCCCCGTTCCTCCGGCAATGACAAATACTTCTTTTCCTATGTAATCTTCTGTCCGGAAACCATTGCCGTAGGGACCGCGCATGAGAAGCGTACTTCCTTTATAATGTTCAAAAATTTGGTTTGTGACAGTTCCCACCCGGCGGATGGTCAAGTCCACCGTATCTTGTCCGATTCCGCTGACAGAAATGGGGGCTTCGCCAAATTTCGGGATGGAAACCTCGAAAAACTGCCCGGGCCTTACTTGCCCGGAAAAGCTCATACGGAAAGTATATTCAATATCCGTATGGCGGATGATTTCTTTCACCTGGGAGGGAAAAGGAAGATATACATTGTTCATTTAGCTTTCCTCCTTTGCAAGTGTATTGATGATGTTGATATAGGAAATGTATTCCGGGCAGACGGCTTCGCAGCGCCCGCAGCCGACACACATGGGGTAATCGAATCGCTTTTCAAAATCACGGATTTTATGGAGCACTTTGAAGCGCAGCCTGTCGCCCTGGGATTTTCGGAAACTGTTTCCCCCGGCAATATCCGTATATCCGTCCACCTGACAGGAGGCCCAGACTCTTCTCCTTTCCCCTGCTTTTTCATTGTCCCGGTAATGGATGTCCTGCATGGAAAAACAGGTACAGGTGGGGCAGGCAAAATTGCAGCGCCCACATCCAATGCAGCGGTTTCCATAGGCTTCCCAGATGGGGTGGGATAAAATATTATCGGAGAAAGCGGTAGGCAGAGTAACGGATTCTTTATTGAATTTGGGAAACTCCGGTTCTACCTGGCAGCAGGAGGCCGACTTTGTTGTTTCCGTATCACATTCTTCTAAAAGCCCGATAAAGAAAGGTGCAAGCTCTTTTGACTTGCAGTCTGCCCATACAAAAGTATTGGAAACTTTCAGATACAGGTCATAAGCGTCGCTTTTGTCAGTTCCCATGGAGACACAGAAACCAGTATCACAAGTTTCCGGGCAGCCCATCAGCACAAAGAGGCTGCGCTCCCGGCGTCTCTTATAATAGAAATCTTCGGGGCCGTTTTCCAGATAGATGGTATCCAGCCGCCTTAAAGCGTGGAGGTCGCAGCTGCGAAGGAAAATCAACCGTTTTTTCTCTTCACCAGCCGGGACAGAGGCCGTCTCCTCCGTAAAATAAAGACAGGTTTCATTGACAGGAAGCAGGACTTCCTTGAAAGAATAGTCGGACTTTTTTTCAAATTCGATTTCGGCCAGGGTACGGACAGTTCCGTAACGGATGATATCCGTATCGGAAAAACATCCTTCCCCGGAAAAAACCTTTGGCGCAAAAATGTCATAATGTTCTCCCAGCCGTTTAAAAAGATTGTCGGCGGCTTCTCTAGGAATCTGGTATCCCATGACAGTCTCCTTTCCAAAATAGTATTATTTTAAGTTTACATGGAAATAAAAAAGAATTCCGTGACAGATATCACGGAATGAAAAAATTTTTAAGTGTTCCATAACTTCAGTTTTTCGGTATCGGGAATGGTAATCCTTTTTTTGTCCATGAGGATGAGTCCAAAGCGGCAGAATTTCCGGCAGGTCCTGGAAGTGTTTTCCCTGGGGACTCCCAGGAGGTCGGCGAGAAAAGTGACGGAAAGCTCCATGTCAATGAGAGTACCTTGTGGGGTGGAAACGCCGAAATCCCGGGCCAGTTTCCAGAGCTTGGAGGCCAGTTTCCGCTCCAGATAGACATTTCCGACTGTATTTTTAAGCTGGTATTCCAGTCTGCGGATTTTTTGTTCCTGATGGCGAAGCAAGGAACTTGTCAGGGAAAAATCATTTTCCATCATTGATAAAAAATCACGCCTGGGGACTTTTAAGAAACGGCAGGGCTCCAGGGTTTCACAAAAGATGCTGTTGTAATTCTGAGTTACACTTTCATTGGCCAGATTGCCGCGGCCTAAAATAAACAGGATTTTCCGCCCGCCGGTTTTCGTCAGGTTGTAAATGATAACCTTGCCGTCCAGAATGAAAAACAGGCTGTGATTATCTTCCCCGGCCCGCAGGCACAGACTGCCCTTGGAATACAGGACAGCTTTTCCACAGGCTGTGAGGCTTTTTCTGGTTTCCGGTCGGCAGTCCTTAAAAATCGGGATTACATCAAGGTCAAATGGGCTGTTCATAGGACTCCCCCTTTTTGTATCCGCATAAAGATGCGAAGCTCTTTAACCATATCACAATTTAAATGCAAAGTCTACCGTCGGTTGACAAGGCCACTTTCGCTCCAGATGTGAATTGAGATTTTAACACTTCTATTGAAAAGCTCTAAACTTTCACAAACAATCTGACAAAGAACTCATACTCTGTAAAATATATAAAATCCTTGATTTTTGTATTTATTAGTTTTATAATAAATACCGACAGTAATATAAAATAAAAAAAGTTCTTCGGGGCGGGGTGAGAGTCCCCACCGGCGGTATAGTCCGCGAACTGCTTTTTGCAGCTGACCCGGTTGGATTCCGGGACCGACAGTATAGTCTGGATGAGAGAAGAATTTGTGCCTGTGCAGCTTGTACCGGTGTTCCCCGCGCGGGGGGAACCGGGACAGCGGCGGTATATGGGAGCCCCGGATACGATTAAGGTATTCGGGTTTTTTTGTTATATAGATCTCGAACCCTATATGATAAAAACTTCTCCAGGGTACAGAACACAAATCCTCTAGGTGCTCCAAATTTCGGGGCAGCCAGGAAGAACGGTCAGGAGGAAAAATGAAACGAGAAAAATTGCTTACTGTGAAAAACCTTGTCACCATAGCGGTACTGGCGGCAGTGGCCGCGGTGCTTATGTATCTGGAATTCCCGCTATGGTTCGCACCGCCTTTTTACGAGCTGGATTTCAGTGAAATTCCTGTGCTGGTGGGAGCATTTTCCATGGGGCCGGCTGCCGGCTTTGTGATTGAGGTTTTAAAGGTGGTTATCAAGCTTCTTCTGAAAGGCTCCACCACCATGGGAGTGGGCGACTGGGCAAACCTTTTGATTGGCTGTTCCCTGGTGATTCCGGCAGCCATGATTTATACGAAAAACCGTACCAGAAAAGGGGCAATTATCGGCCTTGTGGTGGGAACCCTCACCATGGCCTTTGTGGGGTGCTTCCTGAATGGCTACGTGCTTCTTCCTACATATGCCCAGGCCTTTGAGGGGGCATGGCAGGGGTTTTTAGTCATGGGGGCTTTTACGGCAGCGGTAGCCTTTCCTGTATTTTTCTTTTATGGCAGGGAGAAAGGGGAACATCCGATTCTGATTGGGATGGTGGTGGAGATTTTGATTCTTGCAGCGGCCATTGTCCTGATGAATGTACTGAAACTTTTTTCTGGCGACAGCCTGGCCGGATTAATCAGTATGGGAACAGCTGTGAACCCTGCCATTACGGGAATTTGGAGTTTTGTACTGCTGGCTGTACTGCCCTTTAATCTGTTAAAAGGGACAATAGTTTCTCTAATTACTGTTTTGATTTATAAACGGATTCGAGTTATAATAAAACAGGCTGGTGATTCCGGGAGAGTGTCCGGAAATAGTTTTGAGAAGCTTTGAGGTTTTTCAGGACTGTGGAACATGGGCTTTAGGAGCTTTAACAGGAGTTTTTTGTCACGGAAATCAGGCCGGAGATGCATGTGCTGCATCTCCGGATTTTATTGTGGTACAGGATTTTTGAATGATAATCCAGGAGGTAGTGACCATGAAATTCAGGCCCTGTATTGATATCCATAACGGAAAAGTAAAACAGATCGTAGGGGGAAGCCTGCAGGATGCGGGCAGTGTGGCGGAAGAGAATTTTGTATCGGGCCAGGATGCTGCTTTTTATGCGGAATTTTATAAAAAAGACGGTCTTTCGGGAGGACATGTGATCTTATTGAACCCGGAAGGCTCGGAATACTATCAGGCCACAAAAGAGCAGGCGGCGAAGGCCCTGGCAGCATATCCGGGAGGCCTCCAGGTGGGCGGCGGTATCCATGAAAAAAATGCGGCGGGATTTTTGGATATGGGCGCCACCCATGTGATTGTCACTTCTTACGTATTCCGGGACGGGCAGTTTAGGGCGGAAAATTTAAAAAAGCTTGTGAAAGCAGTGGGAAAGGAACGGCTGGTGCTGGATTTGAGTTGCCGTAAGAGAGATGGTGTTTATTATATTGTCACTAATCGCTGGCAGACATTCACAAAAGTCCCGGTGAACAGAGAAACTCTTTTACGGCTGTCGGATCATTGCAGTGAATTTTTGATTCATGCCGTAGATGTGGAAGGGAAAGCTTCCGGGGTGGAAAAAGAGCTCCTTGGGCTTTTGGGGGATTTTGTAGAAATCCCTGTGACGTATGCTGGCGGTGTGGGAAGTTTTGCGGATCTGGAGACAGTGAGGCAGTTGGGGAAAGGCAGAGTGGACGTGACCGTGGGGAGTGCGCTGGATCTCTTCGGCGGAAATATGGAATACCGAAAAGTTCTTGAATTCATGGGATAAAAGAGGAGACATAAATGGAACAGAAGGGAAATAACGCCGAGACAAAGAGGTTGAATAAAACTAAAATTGCAAAATATATTTATCATCATGGGGAAGCATCCAAACAGGAAATCGCTGCAGCGCTGAACCTTTCCATGCCTACTGTTTTGCAGCGGGTGAAAGAACTTCTGCAGGAAGGGATTATTACAGAAGCAGGGGAGTATGAATCGACCGGAGGGAGAAAGGCGAAAGTCCTGTCTGTGGCGGCAAAGGTCCGGTATGCGGTGGGCCTGGATATTACGGGAAACCATGTCAGTTTTGTGCTTCTGGATGTCAGTGGAAAGGTTCTTGAAAAAAAGAGGATCCGGTGCGCTTTTGAGGACAATGAGGAGTATTATCAAAATCTGGGGGAGATGTTAAATATCTTTCTGGATAAATATAAGGTGGACAGAGAGCGGATTTTAGGGGTTGGAATCTCCATTCCCGGTATTGTGGATGAAGAGAAGAGGAGAATGTCCCAGTCCCATGCATTGAAGCTTGAAAACTTTCAGCTGGATAAGATTTCCAGCCATATTCCCTGGCGGACCTGCTTTCGGAATGATGCCAACAGCGCCGCTTACGCAGAACTTCGTGGCAACAGCCGGGATACGGTTTATCTATCCTTAAGCAATACGGTGGGCGGGGCCATTTATATGGGCGGGATGATTTATAAAGGCGCCCATTTTCGGAGCGCTGAGTTTGGCCATATGATTCTGGTGCCGGGGGGGAGGCCCTGCTACTGCGGACGAAAAGGCTGTATGGATTCTTACTGTTCTGCAGGAGTGCTGGCCAGGTGGGCCGGAGATGACCTGGACAGTTTTTTTAAAGGGCTTGAGGAAGAAAATCCGGTATACCAGACAGTATGGCGGGAGTATCTGAATGACCTGGCCATTGCCATTACCAACCTTCGGATGGCCTTTGACTGTGATGTGGTTTTGGGAGGATATGTGGGAGGATACATGGACCGGTATATGGGGGCGTTGGAAGATAAGATTGCCGAGTACCGGATTTTCGACTTAAACCAGAATTATATCAGGACAGGAAAATATAAACATGAAGCAGCAGCCATTGGGGCAGGAATCCGATTTGTGGAAGAATATTTTGATGGAATTTCGTAAAAAAATTATGGAAATTTTTGTGAAATCCGCTTATAAGGTATTGACATTTCCAAGGCACCATGGGATAATGGAATTACTTAAATAAAGCATTTTATAAAAGTCGAAACAAGTAAAAACAGTTGTCTGCAGGATGTCATTGAGGAGGGTAAGGCCATGGAAGGCAAAATGAAAATAGCAGTCATGGAAGGAATCGGGAAAATGGGGTTCACGGAAAGGGATATTCCGGTTCCGAAAGCCAATGAAGTGTTGGTGAAACTGGATTACGTGGGAATCTGCGGTTCCGATATTCATTATTATGAGACGGGGCGCATTGGGGATTATATTGTGGAGCCGCCTTTTGTGCTGGGCCATGAACCTGGCGGCGTTGTGGTGGAAGTGGGTGCGGATGTAAAGCATCTGAAGGTGGGGGACAAGGTAGCCCTGGAGCCGGGGAAGACCTGTGGCCACTGTGAGTTTTGCCGGGAGGGAAAATATAACCTGTGTCCCGACGTGGTATTTTTTGCGACGCCTCCTGTGGACGGGGTATTCCAGGAATATGTGGCTCACGAGGCGGATCTTTGTTTCAAGCTTCCTGAAAATGTAAGCACCCTGGAGGGCGCCCTTATAGAACCTTTGGCGGTGGGATTCCATGCAGCAAGACAGGGCAATGCCCAGGCGGGGATGACGGCTGTTGTCACCGGTTCCGGATGCATTGGCCTGGTATCCATGATGGCCTGTAAAGCCATGGGCGTGTCGAAGGTGTATGTGGTCGATATTATGGAAAAGCGTCTGGAAAAAGCCATGGAGCTTGGCGCCACCGGCGTGATCAACAGTAAAAACGTGGATATGGTGGAGGAAGTGATGCGCCTTACAGAAGGAAGAGGCGCGGATTTGGTCATCGAGACTGCCGGAACGGAAATTACCACCAGACAGGCCATTCATTGTACAAGGAAGGGCGCTACCATCGTGTTGGTGGGCTATTCCAAGAGTGGGGAGTTGACGCTTCCCATCAGCCTGGCCCTTGACAAGGAGCTGACTTTTAAGACCGTATTCCGTTACCGCCATATTTATCCCATGGCCATTGAAGCAGTGGCTGCCGGAAAGGTCAACCTGAAAGGAATCGTCACGGATATTTTTGATCTGGATGATGCCCAGAGGGCGATGGATGACAGTATCAATAAAAAGGCAGAGATTGTAAAAGGTGTCATTAAAGTCAATAAAGACGCCTGATAAAACATTTCAAAGGAAAAAAACTGTTAATAAAGAGAAAAGGAGAAGAATTATGAGCTATTTGGATGAAGTATTTGGGTTGTCAGGAAAAGTTGCAATCGTAACAGGCGGCGGACGCGGAATCGGACAGGTGGTAGCCATGGGCCTTGCCAAAGCGGGGGCTGAGGTTGTCATCATTGCCAGAAGCAATGCGGACGAAACCATTGAAAAAATCACGGCTGAAGGCGGAAAATGCTATTTTGTGAGAGCAGACGTGACAAAAGAGGCAGATGTGGATGCCGCCCTGGCAGAAATCATGAAGAAGTCCGGCCATATTGATGTGGTATTCAACAATGCCGGTATCTGCAAGCATCAGGGAACATTTGAAGCAAGCATTGAAGACTGGAGAGAGGTTGTGGACGTAAACCTGACCGGTGAGTATATCATGGCCCGTGCAGTTGCAAAAATCATGGTGGATAACAAGATCCATGGCAGTATCATCAACATGGCTTCCATGTCGGGAACCATCGCAAACATTCCCCAGTGGCAGTGCTCCTACAATGCCTCCAAGGCAGGTGTCATCCATATGACCCGCTCTCTGGCCCTGGAATGGGCGGAATACGGTATCCGTGTCAACAGCTTGAGCCCTGGATATATCGCAACACCCATGTCTGTGGATACACCCCAGGAGCTTAAGGATGCATGGCTTCCTCTGATGCCTATGCACCGCATGGGTAAGCCCGAAGAGCTGATTCCCGCCGTGCTTTACCTGGCCAGCGATGCTTCCGGTTATACCACCGGTAGCGATACCATCGTGGACGGCGCATATACCTGCTTCTAAAAATATATACCTTTATAAAACCGCTGTCAAATTTTGCGGGAAGGTTCGTTTCCGGTACTGGCGCCATGAATCTTGAAGTTCTAAAATGTTCTGATTTAGATACCGGTTCCCCTGCAACCGGCTTATGATCCGCCGTCCATGGCGTCATAAGCCTTTTCCGGACTTCCTGTCCGGAAATTGCAGTATTTTTGCAGAACATTAAGAACTTCTAAGATTCGCGGCGATGTACCGGACACGAAACCTCCCGCAAAATTTGACGAGACTTTTATAAATCTGCCTCTTTCAGGAAAAACCCGGCTCTGTCCAGGGAAAAACCGTTCAAAAACCGCCGGTACTTGAAATTTTCAAGTGTTAATGCAGAAAATTTCTTAGTACCGCTACGAGGTTTTGAGGTGCTGAGTGCCAGTGGTACTCGTTTAGTACGGACCGAAGCGGAGCGGAGACCGGAAACGTGTTTTGACCGGACAGAGCCGGGTTTTTCCCGAAAAGGTAGACCTTTTTTAGAAAATACCCTTGCCAATATCTGTTTGTAAACGCAGATATTTTGGTGGGGGTATTTTTGTATGTTTTTTAAGTGATTGTTGAAAGACGACATTTTATTTATGTGGAAAAAATTCAGAAAACATGATAAAATAATAGTACTTAATTAAAATAAACTGTCGCAAAAAAGTATTCAAGAGATAAGTGTATGAATCAGGAGGGACTTATGATAATAAAAATAATTTTTTCCGTTATTGCAGCGCTTGTTCCCATGTTTGTGAGCGAAAGAATAAAAATTCTATTTGGTGAAAAAGCAGATCTTATAATCCTTGTACTTTCGGGATTCATTTCTTTTGTAGTGCTTTTTGTGGCACAGCTTTTTCTGGATAAACTGGGAAGAAGATTCAATCAGATGAATAAGTATCGTGGACAGTGGATAGAAGAAATGACGTGTTACCATAATAACGAGCCTGTGGAGCGTTTTATTGGAATCGGCGTAATTCGATATGACCGGAAAATAGATGAATATATTTTTGTAGGAAAAACCTATGCGTTAAATGGCATGGAGAAATATTCATGGTCTATTGATTATTTTCATCCAAACCGCGACGATTCCATGGAATATGTATGCAGCGTTGACATTCCCGGAGAACGTTCCATTGGGCAGATTACTTTTTACAACGCCAATGAATGTACAGGGAATATTTGGGTTATGAATGGTGATTGGTATAGATTTGATGCCCATCGCATGAAAAGAGAGGAGCTGTATAAATTCCAGGTCAGCCCAACGACAAAACCAAGATGGAGAAAAAATTCCGATTATGGAGTGGTTGCCAGTTATCAGGATTGCCCGGAATTTGTGCGCAATTACAGTCAGGAAAAATTTCCACCGATTTTTCCTGACTCTGTGGAATTGGATAAAGAAAGTAGTGAGTCGGACTGACAGGTGAAGTGGTTTCAGCTAATAACGAGGGCTCCCATAAGGAGAGAATAATACATTATCATACAAAACACTTGTTCTAAAAGAAGAACTGTGGTAAAGTAATTGATATCAACGCGATGTATAGGGCCGGAAAGAGGGAGAGGAATGGCGAAAGGGAAACGGGCGGAATCAAGATGTAGATACCTGGTCAGAAAAATTGCTTCTGAGAAGGGGTGGGATATCAGGCATCCCCACAAAGGGGGCGATTTTCTTGAGGAGCAGGAGATTGAAGATTTTTTGCCTGGCTGCGGCCTGGACGGGGCAAAGCCGGATTTCCTGGTATGCAAAAGAATGGTTCCCATTGCAGTGGCGGAAGCTAAAAATGACAGGAAAAAGATCGGCCAGGCGTTGACAGAAGCGATGGAGTACGCCACTGCGATCAACAGAAGGGGAAAATATGAGATCAGGATTGCCATTGGCGTTGCAGGGGAAGAAGATCACGGATATCTGTTTCAGACAGCATACTGGGACGGGAAAAAGTGGACGGGCCTAAAGTCAAGGGGATTTGAATTGACCGGTTTTCCAAGTGTCTCGGAAGTGGAAGGAGCTTTACTTACCAACAATGGCACCACAGAAGTGACGATACCGGATATTTCAGATTATATCAATACTGCGATAGAGTTGTCGTCGATTCTGCGTTCGGCAAAAATAGAGCCGTCCTTAAGGCCAAAAGTACTGGGCGCGGTTATCACCGCACTATACTGGGGTGAGATCAATTTAGAAAAAGGGAAAGAACTTGTATCCATCAATGAACTGGTTGCAGGAGCGATCACATCGGCGGAACATTTTGACAGTGAGAAAAAGCAGCAGTTGATAGAAGCTCTGAGATTAAACCTGGGAGAGTACAACAGGTTGGCAGAGCAAATATGTAAAATTGTTTTCCTGTTAAAAAAATTAAATATAAAATCCGTCCTTCAGACAGATACGGATTTTTTGGGATTATTATATGAAGCATTTATCAGATATGGTTATGATAATAATTCTCTTGGAATTGTCTTTACACCCAGGCATATTACAAAATATTGTGCAGATTTGATTGATGTGACGGCGAAAGATAAGGTAATTGATATTGCCTGTGGTTCCGGAGGCTTTTTAGTGGCGTCTTTTGACAGGATGATGTCAACGTCGAAAGAACTGGGGATTCCGGCAGAAATTATCCGGGAATCGCTTTATGGCTTTGATACCAATCCGACCGTATGGTCGCTGGCGGCATTAAATATGTTTTTCAGAGGAGATGGCAAGAGCCACATAGAAAATGTCAGCTGTTTTGAGGCAAAGAGCAGCGAGCGTGTAAAGAACCAGTTTACAAAAGCCTTACTAAACCCTCCGTTTTCACAGGAAGAGGAACCGGAGCGGGATTTTATTTCCACAGCCATGGAAGCCCTCCAGACAATGGGGCTAATGGCTGTGGTCGTGAAATCCGGCATTTTCGCCGATGATGATAACGCAACATGGAGAAACCGGTTTTTGAAAAAACATTCTGTTTTAGGCTTGATCAGCCTGCCGGGAGATTTGTTTTATCCGACAGCTGTTGATACGACGATTATGATAGCTCAGGCCCATCGTCCACAAAAGAATACGGATAACGTGTTTATGGCGAAAATATGGAATGACGGATATAAAAAATTAAAGGGAAAAAGAGTGGAGGCAGAAGGCTCCCAGCTGTCAGAAGTACTGGAGGAATTCAGAAGGTTCAGAAAGGGGCAAGAGATAGAAGGCCATCTGGCTACGGTGATCAGAGCGGAAAAAATTGTGGAAAACGGAGCGGAGTTTTCGCCGGAACAATATTTGCCGCAGCCTGTATTCCCGGAATATGAACAGGAGAGATACCGGGAAAATGTAACAAAATCTATTTTGACAACAGCGGTGTGCATCGCAGATATTGCAGATGAAGTGTTACCGGATTTTCCTGAAAAATCCGGCCTCCCGGACTTACCTTACGGGACGAAAAAAAGTATGGAAGAATTTTTTGATGTCCGCGTGGGAAAATCGAAGGGAGAAAGTAATTATTTTGATGGTTCATGCCCTTACATTTCTTCTGGAGATCCGCAAAACAGTGTTGTGAGACTGGTGGCGGACGTGGAAGGAGAGGTCTTTGAAAAAGGGGGGATTACTGTCACGTGTTTTGGCCAGGCATATGTACAGCCATGGAGGTTTATGGCCAGGGGAAACGGCGGAAGCGCGGTCAGAGTCCTGATCCCCAAATATCATATGACGTATTCGGAGCTTGTATGGTTTGCGGCTCAGATTAATATGCAAAGATGGAGGTTTTTTTATGGGAGGATGGCCATTCTAAAACGGTTAAAACAATTAGAACTTTGTGCGCCGGATAGAAAACTCCCTGATGGCAGGAGCAGTATTGCCAATAAGATTAGTGAACTTTCCGGTAAAGTTTCTGATATCATGAAAGAATAACATATCAGTCCTTTAATTATAAGCTATAAAACATCCATGCTACGGAGCGTTGCCTTTATGAAAATGAGCGTTTCTTGTAATAGAGTATTGTGGAAATTATCATTGAGGAGGCAGCGAAAAGCTGACTTAATTTTCGGAGGACTATAAAATGGTAAAAAATGATGAAAAAAAGACATTAGGCGAAAAATTAAAGTCTGCACGGAAAAGCGCAGGACTTACACAGGAGCAGTTGGCAGAAAAGCTTTTAGTGTCACGGCAGGCAATTACGAAATGGGAAGCCGACAAAGGAATGCCCGATATAGAAAACCTGAAACAGCTTTCTAAACTCCTTGATATCAGTATTGATTATCTTCTTGATAGCGGAGAAAATATTGATTTGTCTGTTATGAGAGAAGAAATAAATCTTGATGATTATACTTATACTCGGAAATTTAAGGGGAGATGGAGCAAAAAGTCAGGTAAAAAGGATATGGTTGTGTTACAAAAGTACCCAAATGCTGAAATACATGGTCTCTTAGGTAAGCAGATACTCACCAAAGGAGAGAAAATCATAGATAATGCAATAGGCTTTTTAACAAATGCACCATTTGGAATACCAGAATTACTTAATGGCATCAAAAATACAGATAAAGAATTTTATCTTGTCAATCAATCGGACAAACAATTTTTTGTAATCGTGACCGATGAATTTATGGAAAGCAGACAGCTTGCTGAAAAAATTGCGGATAAGAAATTTTCGATTGGAAATTTTTCATTTGTTGATTGTGGTATCATTTCCACACAGTATCTTTAATACCGATATCTTCTCCGCGGAACGTGACAGGGCCGCCTTTTTTCTTTTGCTGTTCATAGTGGCGGAGCGCTTTTACGGCAATATTTCCCAGGAGGAAAATGACGACGATATTGATGATGGCCATGAATCCCATGGTGATATCGGCCAGGTTCCACATCAGGGAAAAGTCTGCCTGCGCCCCCAGGAAAATAGCGATAATGCAGGTGACGCGGAAAATATTTAAGAGAATTTTGTTGTCCTTAATGAACAGGATGTTGGATTCTGCATAAAAATAGTTGCCAATCAGGCTGCTGAAGGCGAAAGCAAAGATGGAAAATGTAATAAAATGGATTCCCCAGCTTCCCACATTTGCACTGATGGCTGCCTGGACATAAGGGATGCCATCCATAACGCCGCTTTCGCCCTGGATACCGGAGACTAAAAGCATCATGGCAGTGCTGGAACAGATTAAAAGGGTGTCGATAAATACGGAAATGACTTGCACAAGCCCCTGTTTTACGGGATGGTCCACTTCGGCGGAAGCGGAGGCGTTGGGTGCACTGCCCATACCGGCTTCGTTGGAAAACAGGCCTCGTTTGATACCAATGACAACGGCGCTGCCGGCCATGCCGCCAGCCATTGCCCGAAAATCAAAGGCATTTTTAAAAATAACGGCAAACACATGGGGAAGTTCCCCGATATGTGTAAGCATCGTAAAAAGTCCGATCAGAATATAAATAACGGCCATCACCGGAACCAACACGGATGTGATGAATCCGATGCGGTGGACGCCGCCCCAGATGACGGCGGCTGTCGCGGCAGCTAAAATGATACCGACCACCATCGGGAAATCGGTAGAGCTGTAATTGGGGATGTAATATTCAAGGGAAGAGGACATGTTAAAAGACTGCAACCCGTTGAAACCATAGGCAAAACAGATGATCAGGGCAATGGAAAACAGAATTCCCAGCCATCGTTTGCCGAGGGCTTTCTGCATATAGTAGGACGGCCCGCCGCGAAAGTGGCCTCCGTCTTTCACCTTGTAAATTTGGGCCAGAGTACTTTCAATAAATGCCGAGGCGCCTCCGATGACGGCCATCAGCCACATCCAGAATACGGCGCCGGGTCCGCCGGCGGCAATGGCTGTCGCGATGCCTGCGATGTTTCCTGTGCCGACCCGGGAAGCTGTGGAGATCATCAGCGCCTGAAAAGAGGATACTTTCTTTTCTCCGTTTTTTCCTTCCGGGGCTTTCTCAAGCATGGAACGGATTCCGTCTTTTAAGAGGCGAATTTGTACCCCTTTTGTGCGGACGGTAAAATAGATACCGACCCCCACCAGAAGAATCAGCAGAATATAGGTATACATGGCGTCGTTGATTGCAGTCAAAAAATCATTCATAGGATGTCTCCTTTCGATCTCTTCCCAAATAGTCTTTATTTATTGTAGCATGAAGAAAGCAAAAGGAGCAAGAAATATTGTTTGCCATTTGACGCTGATTAAGTTTTTGCTGTACACCGTTCAAAAAACAACCCCAGGGCGAACCAGAAAGGCGCGAAGTCCAGACGGATCAGGCCGTCCACATTGAGTTTTGCCTGGCTGTAGTCCCAGGGGCAGCGCCCGGCCTTCCTGAGAAGCCATCCGGTACAGTATTCCGTAAAAAAAATCAGGCCCGTGTAAATACCACCGCGGCAGAAAGCGCTTTTTTGTAAAACCGGACTGTGGGCACAAAGAACTTGTTTAATGGGACCGATGGCGGCTGCCATGCCGTAAATGGGAAACATATACAGGGAGGTCTGTCCCATAAGCCGTTTATCATGATTTTTTGTACGTGCGATCAGGCTGCTGTAACACAGTTCGGCGGACCAACCTGCCAGTCCGCACTTGATAAAATTATTTTCCATGATACCAGTATGGGAAGCTTTCGGGAAAAATATGCTGCATACGACTCAGCCCTCAGGGATATTTTTAGCCGGAAGGAGAATTTTAATGGAATTGCAGGGCCGATTGTGCTATAATAATGCCGTTATCTGAGGGAATATGCGTTTCAGGGAGAGCTAAAATGAAACTTTGCGACATACAGTACGGCCCTCAATGGGTCATATGGGTGGGTTTAGGAGTTTGCCTCTTAATGACAGTCCTGTTTTTTTCCGGAAAAGGCAGTGGTTTGATAGCCGGATTTAATACGATGCCGGAAAAAGAGAAAGCAAAATATGACCAAAAGAAATTATGCCGCGTTTATGGATTCGGCTTTGCTTTTCTGGACATTTTGATTTTAGTTATGGCATTGGGAGAAAATGTGCTTCCCGCATGGTTTGTCTATGTTGCGCTTGTGATGATTCTTGTGGATGTTGCCGGTATGATTTTTGTGGGAAGCGTAAAATGTAAAAGGCGGTAACCGTTGCGGCGGAAAGAGCGGAAACCTGACTCGGCCCATGACGAATGATGCAGACGAAAGAGAGCGTGTCTTTGTCAACCGGCGGGAAAAACGGAGAGGATAAAACATGAATTTTACAGAAGCGACGGATTATATCCATGAAATTACACAGACAAAAAAGATTTCCCTGGGGCTTTCCACCATGAAAGAACTATTATGCAGATTGGGAAATCCTCAGGATTCTTTGTCTTTTATCCATATCGCGGGAACCAATGGAAAGGGATCGACCCTGGCTTTTATCGCGTCGGTGTGTGCGGCGGCCGGATACCGGGTGGGACGGTACAATTCCCCGTCGGTTTTTTCTTATTGTGAAAAAATCCAGGTAAACGGAATTCCCATATCGGAAGAAGATGCCGCCAGGCTGATTACCAGAGTGAGGAAATCCGGCGAAGAGATGGAGGGGGAAGGATTATCCCATCCTACGGCTTTTGAAATGGAAACAGCCGTTTCTTTTTTGTATTTCAAGGAAAAAGGATGTGATCTGGTGGCCCTGGAGACGGGGATGGGAGGAGAGGGCGATGCTACCAATGTGGTGACGACAACGGTGTGCAGCGTTATTGCTTCCATCAGTATGGACCATATGCAGTTTTTAGGGAATACCCTGGAGGAAATCGCCAGAGTCAAGGGAGGGATTATTAAGGAAGGCCGCCCTACTGTTCTTTGCGGGCAAGGGGAAACAGTGACGGAGGTGATAAAAGAAATCTGTATGGAAAAACATTCTCCTCTTTGTGTGTCCTGTCCGGGGGAGGCCAAAGTCCTGGAGACAGGGATGGAAGGAACGGTATTTCATTACGGACGGTTCCGGGAAATTAAAATTCCCCTGGCAGGGAAATATCAGATTATAAACGCCTGTACGGCCCTTGAAGTAGTTGAAATTCTCCGGGATTTGGGCTATGATATTGAAGAGAATGTAGTTTATGAGGGAATGGCTTCAGTGAAGTGGCCGGGCCGGTTTGAAAAGCTTTTGGACAAGCCGGTATTTGTCATTGACGGGGCACACAATCCGGAGGCGGCAAAACGGCTTCGGGACTCCCTGGAACTGTATTTTACAAATAAAAGAATGATTTATATAATGGGAATATTGGCAGACAAGGATTACCGGAAAATCGTGGAACTCACAGCGCCCCTGGCGCAGTGGATTTATACGGTGACGCCGGAAAATCCCAGAGCGCTTTCAGGGGAAAAGCTTTCGGCCTGTATTGACGGACAGGCCGGTCGGATTGGATTTAAAGGAACTGTAGAAGCAAAAGAAAGCGTATCGGAGGCAGTGAGGGAAGCCCTTGTCCGGGCCGGGGAAGACGGCGTTATCGTAGCCTTCGGCTCCCTCTCTTATCTGGGAGGATTGTCAAAAGCCTTAAAGGAGAGTATCCATGATTGACAGAGCAAAGATTGAAGCGGCTGTGCGCCTTATGCTGGAGGGAATCGGTGAGGATGTAAACAGGGAAGGGCTGATTGGGACCCCTGACAGGATTGCCAGGATGTGTGAGGAGATTTACGGAGGGACAGACGAAGAGGTGGCCGTACATCTTTCCAAAACATTTCCGGCTTCAGGCAATGAGATTGTGCTGGAAAAAGACATTGCCCTTTATTCTATGTGTGAGCATCATTTGCTTCCGTTTTATGGAAAAGCCCATGTGGCTTATGTGCCCGATGGCCGGGTTGTGGGACTGAGCAAACTGGCCCGTACCGTAGAGGCGTTTGCCAGGCGCCCCCAGATTCAGGAGCAGCTTACAGCCCAGGTGGCAGATGCGCTGATGGAGCATTTGAACCCGAAGGGTTCCATGGTTGTCATTGAAGCAGAGCATATGTGTATGACTATGCGGGGAATCCGAAAACCGGGGGCGAAGACCATGACCTATGCCTGTCGCGGTGTATTTAAAGAAGACCCTATACTGTGTGAAAGAGTGTTTGCCATGATTCACTGAAAATTGAAGAAAGAGTTGGCCTCAGAACTTTCCGGAGGGGCTGTTGTATTTTGCAGCAGTCCTTATTTTATGGTATAGAAAATTGGAGGATGTATTTATGAAGAGGGTGAATCAGATTATCCAGCATGAAGTATTTATCCGGGAGCTTAAGAAGCTTAACCGCCTGGAACGGGACCGGATGTATTGCCGCCATGATATTGAACATCTTTTGAGTGTGGCGCGGCTGGCTTATATCACGGCGCTGGAGGAAGGCCTTCCCCTGAAAAAAGATGTGATTTATGGGGCGGCATTGCTTCATGATATTGGGAGGGCCAGCCAGTATGAGACGGGGATTCCCCATGACCAGGCGGGGGCGCTCATTGCAGAAACAGTCCTTATGGATTGCGGGTTTGATGAAACGGAATGTGCGGAGATTTTAGGGGCCATAGGCCGCCACCGTTCCAAGGCTGCGGCAGAGGAGGAGATTTTGGCAAAAGTCCTGTATCAGGCGGATAAGGCTTCCAGGGCATGTTTTGCCTGCAAAGCGCAGTCTGCCTGTGACTGGCCGGCGGAAAAAAAGAATTACAGTGTGAAACGTTAGATGGAGGAATGGCATGAGAATAGGAGACCGGGAGTTTCAAACAGGGACACACACTTACATTATGGGGATTCTCAATGTGACGCCGGATTCTTTTTCCGACGGCGGAAAATGGAACAATCTGGATGCGGCGCTTTTCCATGCGGAAGAGATGATAAGGGATGGGGCGGATATTATTGATATCGGAGGGGAGTCCACCAGGCCGGGTTATGGTTCCATCCTGCCGGATGGAGATGAAATCGCCAGGGTGCTGCCGGTCATTGAGGCGGTGAAGAGGCGGTTTGATGTGCCCATTTCCATTGATACTTATAAAAGCGGCGTAGCAAAAGCGGCAGTAAAAGCCGGGGCCAGCCTGGTCAATGATATTTGGGGATGTAAATATGACCGGAGGATGGCAAAGGTAATTGCAGAGTCAGGGGTAGCCTGTTGTCTCATGCATAACCGGAAAGAGCCCCTTTACGAAAATTATCTGGAAGAAGTGAAGACAGACCTTTTGGAGTCTGTGGACATTGTGAAAAAAGCAGGGGTGGCAGAGGACAAGATCATTTTGGATCCCGGTATGGGTTTTGGGAAGACTTATGAGCACAACCTGTGCCTCATGAACCATCTGGAGATTTTAAAAGACCTTGGTTATCCGGTACTTTTAGGCACTTCTAGAAAGTCCATGATCGGCCTGACTTTAGACCTTCCGGCCACGGACAGGATGGAGGGAACCCTGGTGACTACTGTGATGGGAATTATGAAAGGCTGTGGATTTGTGCGGGTTCATGATGTGAAAGAAAATGCCAGGGCCATAAAAATGACAGAAGCGATTTTGCAGGCATAGCCATTGTCTGCGGAAACGGAAGGGGACGCAATGGATAAAATTATCATTCGGAATCTGGAAGTATTCGCCAATCACGGTGTATTTCCGGAAGAAAACAAACTGGGGCAAAAATTTCTGGTGAGCGCAGAGCTTCTGTGCGATACGGAGAAGGCAGGACGGACGGACGAACTGGCTTATTCCATTCATTATGGGCTGGTGGCGGAGGAGATTACCTCCTATATGAAAGCCCACACAAAAAAGCTCATTGAAGCGGCGGCGGAGGAAGTGGCGGAGCATCTGCTTCTTATGTTTCCGCTGATGAGGGGGATTATTCTGGAAGTACAGAAGCCCTGGGCGCCGGTGGGCCTTCCCCTGGAAACCGTTTCCGTGAAAATTGAGCGGGGATGGCATAAGGCTTATGTGGCTTTTGGCTCCAATATGGGGGACAAAAAGGGCCATATTGAAGCGGGAATCCAGGCTCTCAGAGAAGACAGGCGGATTCGTATGGGAAAAATCTCCGATATGATCGTCACAAAACCTTACGGTGGCGTGGAGCAGGATGATTTTCTGAATGGCTGCCTGGAGTTGGATACCCTCCTTTCCCCCTATGAACTTCTGGAAGTGCTTCATAGGGTGGAGCAGCAGGAAAAGCGGGAACGGCTGGTCCACTGGGGGCCGCGGACGCTGGATTTGGATCTTCTTTTTTATGAGAATGAGATTTTGGAGTCGAAGGAACTGGCAGTGCCCCATCCGGAGCTGGAAAAACGGTTATTTGTCCTGGAACCGCTGTCACAGATTGCACCTTACAAGGTTCATCCTGTGGTTGGAAAGCGGGTAAAGACGCTTCTGGAGGAGCTTTTGGAAAAAACGACGGAGGATTAAGGCTGGGAATGGATTTAAATGAGATCAGAAAAGAAATCGACGGAATTGACAGGGAACTGGTGCAGAAATTTGAAAAACGCATGGAACTGTGCCGGGAAGTGGCGGAGTATAAAATAAAAACAGGGATGCAGGTCCTTGACAGGAAGAGGGAGACAGAAAAGCTTGCTGCCATTTCCGAAATGGCCGGCTCAGAGCTTGGCCGCTATGGGGTCCGTGAGCTTTTTACACAGATCATGTCCATCAGCAGAAAGCTTCAGTATCAGCTTTTAGCCGATAAAGGCGTGATCACCGGGCTTCCTTTTGAGATGGTGCCCAATCTTCAGAAATCCCGGGCAAAGGTGGTATATCAGGGGGTGGAAGGGGCTTACAGCCACGCGGCGGCTCTTCAGTTTTTTGGTGAGCGGGCAAAGCTTTTCCATGCGAAAACCTGGGACGATGCCATGAAAGCCATCTGCGCCGGAACCGCAGATTTCGCGGTGCTGCCCATTGAGAATTCTTCGGCAGGGAGTGTGTCGGATGTTTACGACCTGCTTGTGAAATTTGACAATTATATTGTGGGAGAAACTTATGTGAAGGTGGATCATGTGCTTCTTGGGCTTCCTGAGGCGGAGATTTCAGATGTTAAGCTGGTTTATTCCCATCCCCAGGGACTGATGCAGTGCAGCACTTATCTGGATGAGCATAAAGACTGGGCAAAGCACAGCACAGACAATACGGCCCTTTCCGCCAGCCAGGTGCGGGAGGCCGGGGATAAGGCCTGTGCGGCCATTGCCAGTGAGATGGCGGGGCAGCTTTATGGCCTTAAAGTCCTTGACAGGAACGTGATGAACCACAGGGGAAATACCACCAGGTTTATTGTGGTGGCCAGCAGGAAACTTTATGAGGCTTCCTCCAATAAAATCAGTATCTGTTTTGAAACAAGGCATGAAAACGCGGCTCTTTATAATATGCTGTCCCATCTGACCTATAATGGGCTTAATATGCTGAAGTTAGAGTCCAGGCCCATCATGGGAAGGCCCTGGGAATTTCGGTTTTTTGTGGATTTTGAGGGAAACCTGGGGGATGCGGGAGTAAAGAATGCACTGAGGGGAATTCTGGAAGAAGCCAATTATTTCAGAATCCTGGGAAATTATTATACAGACAAGGGAAGGAATGTCAATGAAAATCAATGAGCTTATTCTATACAGGGAGCCTGGGCATAAAGATATACTGGAAGGAATGACGGCCCTGATAGAGCCGGAGAAAGGGTATATGCCGAATCCTTATGAAGTGGCGGGGGCCTTGGCGGAGTTTTCTGCAGCCCATGGCTTCAAAGGGAATCTGTGGCACAGCTTTTTAGCCTATGTGCTGGCCACAAATGAAAACGCCTTCAGTATGGCCTGTGAAATCCGGGGGGCGGTGGAGGGGACGGTCAATGCCCTGGCTCTCCATGATTTTGCTATTTTTAAGAGATGGTTTGATTGTGACCTGGCGTCCCTTGACGACCTTCTTGGAATCCATGTGTTTTCTTTTCTTGGAAAGTATGAAAGTACCGGAACCCACAGTACGGTCTTTAACCGCCGTATCCGGGATAATATCCAGGCCCTTTCGGAGGAGCTTTCCAAAGCAGAGACAGAGAGCCAGTGGCATTTGATTATGACGGAATTTTACCGCCGGTTCGGTGTGGGGAAATTCGGCCTTCATAAAGCATTTCGCATTGAACATAAGGAACGGCCCGTTATCGTGCCCATAAAAAACATTGAGCATGTATATCTGGACGACCTGGTAGGCTATGAGAGCCAGAAGAAAAAGCTTATAGAAAATACGGAGGCCTTTGTGGAGGGGCGGGAAGCCAACAACTGCCTGTTGTTTGGGGACAGCGGCACGGGAAAATCTTCCAGTATTAAAGCGATCCTTCATAAATACTATGATCAGGGCCTTCGGATGATTGAGATATATAAACATCAATTTCAGGATTTGTCGGATGTCATTGGCCAGATCAAGAACAGGAATTATAAATTTATCATTTACATGGATGACTTGTCCTTTGAAGAATTTGAGGTGGATTATAAATACCTGAAGGCGATCATTGAAGGGGGGCTGGAGGTGAAGCCGGGGAACGTGCTGATTTATGCCACATCCAACAGGCGCCACCTGATTCGGGAGAACTTCAGCGACAAAGAGGAAGTGCGGGAGGATATGCATAGGTCCGATACGGTTCAGGAGAAACTGTCCTTATCTTCCCGGTTTGGTGTCACCATTTATTTTGGAAGGCCGGAACCGAAGGAATTTAAACAAATCGTGGTAACTCTTGCAAAGCGGGCCGGGATTGACATGGAGGAGGAGGAGCTGCTCCTTCTGGCCAATAAATGGGAGTTGTCCCACGGCGGTATTTCCGGGCGGACGGCGGTACAGTTTATTACTTATTTAAAAGGCACAAGAAAATAGAAAGGCAGAAAGAAATAAAAGAGAAAATGAGAAGGAAGTAAGGCAGGGGGTGGAAGTATGGCATCTGTTACGACATTTGCGGCGATTGACGTGGGTTCTTATGAGTTGGAGCTGACCATTTACGAGATTTCACCGAAGAAGGGAATTGTCCAGCTGGAACGCCTGAGAAAGGTCATCGGCCTGGGACGGGATACTTACGGCCAGGGGATGATCAGCTATGACCGGGTGGATGAAATGTGCCGGCTTTTGCACAGATTCCAGGGAGTTATGGCGGAATACCAGGTGGAGAATTACCGGGCTTATGGGACCAGCGCCATCAGGGAGGCGGAAAACAGGGAGGTGGTGCTGGACCAGATCAAGGTGCGTACCGGCATTGAGATTGACGTCTTAAGCAATTCGGAGCAGAGGTTTCTCTGTTATAAAGCCATTGCAGCCAAGGAAAATGAATTCAACAATATTATCCAGAAGGGTACAGCCATTGTGGAAGTGGGATCCGGCAGTACACAGATTTCCCTGTTTGATAAAGATGCGCTGGTGACGACACAGAACTTAAAGCTGGGCGCCCTCAGGATCCATGAGATTTTAGCCAGGATCGGCGGTATGGCGGAAGACCGTAAAAAGCTGGCCCAGGAGCTGATTGACAATGATATTGCCACCTTCAAAAAGTTGTTCCTGAAAGAGAGGAACGTGAAAAATATCATTGCCACCGGTGTATGCGCCATGTATCTGGGGAGGGGCGCCCATGCAGACAAGCAGCGGATAAGCGCTCAGGAGTTCATGGAATTTTATGAGGATCTGCGGAATATGGGCGAGGAGCAGATTGCCGATAAATATGATATTCCAGGGGAGTTTGTGTCTCTTGTGGTGCCTGGCGCCATGGTTTATAAACGGCTGATTGACGCCACGGAGGCAGAGATGGTGTGGCTGCCCGGGGTACGCCTGGGGGACGGAATCGTAGCAGAATTTGCGGAGCAGAAAAAATTAATCCACTTTGCCCATGATTTTTCCAAGGATATCCTGGTGGCGGCCAGGAACATTGCCAAGCGGTACATGAGCGATAAAGACCACGCGGCAATTTTGGAAAAAAATGTGCTGAATATTTTTGACGGCATGAAAAAATATCATGGCCTGGGAAAACGGGAGCGGCTGCTTTTACAGATCAGCGCCATCCTCCATGACTGCGGAAAATATATCAGCATGAAAACGCCGGGAGAGTGTGCCTATAATATTATCCTGTCCACGGAAATCATCGGGGTTTCCCACCGGGAGAGAGTCATCATTGCCAATGTGGTGAAGTACAATGCCATGGAGTTTGATTATAGGACTCAGGACGTGGATTTAAATAAAGCCATGCGGATTACCATTGCAAAATTGACGGCTATTTTAAAAATTGGAAACGCCATGGACAGGAGCCAGAAACAGAAGTTTAAAGATGTGCGGGTTTCCGTAAAGGATTTGCAGATGTTTATCACCACATCTTCGTCGGAGAGTATTCTTTTGGAGGAGACGATGTTTACCCACAGGGCAGATTTCTTTGAAGAGGTTTACGGGATTCGTCCGGTGTTAAAGAAAAAGAAGGGGGCGTGACCATGGGAGTGGAGAAGGATTTCCAGAAATTTGAATATTTTCAGAATAGGGAGCTTTCCTGGCTTCAGTTCAACCACCGGGTTTTAAGTGAAGCGCGGGATAAGAATAATCTGCTGTTTGAGCGGCTTAAGTTTTTGGCCATTACAGCGTCCAACCTGGATGAGTTTGTGATGGTCCGGGTGGCCTCTTTAAAGGATATGGTCCACGCAGATTATACAGGGAGGGATATCGCCGGTATGACGGCGGAAGAACAGCTTGAGAAAATCGGACACGGTATGCATGGATTGGTGGATGTCCAGTATTCCACCTGGAACCGTTCGCTCCTTCCGCTTTTAAAAAAGGAGAAAATTGAATTTATTTCTTGTCACGAGCAGCTGGACGATAGCCAGGGCGCTTTTGTGGATGAGTATTTTGAGACTTCCATATATCCGGTGGTGACTCCCATGGCTGTGGATTCATCCAGGCCCTTTCCTTTGATCCGGAATAAGACCCTGAATATTGCCGCACTGTTAAAAAAGAAAAAAGGCGCTGAAAAAAAGGGGGAACTGGAATTTGCCACCGTTCAGGTGCCGGCGGTGCTTCCAAGAATCGTGGAGCTTCCAAAAGGAAAAGACGGGGAGCGTTTTGTGATTCTTCTGGAGGAGATCATTGAGCGGAACATGAGCCGGCTGTTTCTCAATTATGAAATCGTCTGCGCCCACCCTTACAGGATCATGAGAAATGCCGACCTTTCCATTGATGAAGAAGAGGCGGAAGATCTGCTGAAAGAAATCGAGCGGCAGTTAAAGAGGCGCCAGTGGGGAGAAGTGATCCGCCTGGAGGTGGAAGAGAGCATTGACAAGCGGCTTTTGAAAATCCTTAAGAAAGAGTTTGCCATCAAAGATGATGTGATTTTCTTTATCAATGGCCCCTTGGACTTGACTTTCCTTATGAAAATTTACGGGACAGAAGGCTTTGACCATCTGAAACAGAAGCCCTGGAAACCTCAGATTGTTCCTGAATTTGCAAATGAGGAAGGCGTTTTTGCCAATATCCGGAAAGGGGATATTTTCCTGCACCACCCTTATGAGTCTTTTGATCCGGTGGTGGACTTTGTAAAACAGGCGGCAAGCGATCCGCAGGTACTTGCCATCAAACAGACTTTATACCGGGTCAGCGGCCATTCGCCCATTGTGGCGGCCCTTGCAAGGGCTGCGGAAAATGGGAAACAGGTGACAGTTTTGGTGGAACTGAAAGCGCGGTTTGATGAGGAGAATAATATCCTCTGGGCCAAACGGCTGGAGCAGGCGGGGTGCCATGTTATTTATGGGCTTCTTGGATTGAAAACCCACTGCAAGATCTGCCTGGTGGTCCGAAAGGAGGAAGACGGTATCCGCCGTTACGTCCATATGGCCACAGGCAATTATAACGATTCTACGGCGAAGCTCTATACGGATACGGGAATCATGACCTGCGACCGTGCCATCGGGGAGGATGCCAGCGCTGTATTTAATATGCTGTCCGGCTATTCGGAGCCTCTTTCCTGGAATAAGCTTTCCATGGCGCCTTTGTGGTTAAAGAACAGGTTTGTATCTTTGATTCGGCGGGAGGTCAAATGTGTGTCCCAGGGGTACGAAGGCAGGATCATTGCGAAAATGAATTCTCTCTGTGATCCGGTGATTATGGAGGAACTTTATAAAGCGTCAGCCGCCGGGGTGAAAATAGACCTGATTGTCCGTGGGATCTGCTGTTTAAAGACAGGGCTTCCCGGAGTCAGTGAGAATATTACAGTCCGTTCCATTGTGGGCGCTTTCCTGGAACATAGCAGGATTTTCTATTTTGGAAACGGTGGAAATTATGAGATTTACATGGGAAGCGCCGATTGGATGCCACGGAACCTGGATCGGCGGGTGGAGCTTTTATTCCCGGTGGAGGTGGAAGAGAACAAAGAGCAGGCGCTTCACATTCTGGAGACAGAGCTTGCCGATAATGTCCGGTCCCATATCCTTCAGACAGACGGCGCCTATGAAAAGCCGGATAAAAGGGGAAAGGTCCTGGTGGATTCGCAGGCAGTTTTTGCCCAAGAGGCCATCCAGGCAGCGCGGGATATAAAAGAAAAGAAAGGACAGCTTGTATCGGGCCGGACTTTTATTCCCAGGGAACGGCCGGAAGAATAGAAAAGAAAGGGATTGTTGCGAAAAATATTTTGATGTTTACATTTACCCGGCGCCCCTGCCAGTTTCTTTGTTTACCTGACAGACATAGAAACTGGCAGGGGCGCCGGCTATGTATAAATTCAGCTGTTTTATAACAGCTTTTTTTAAATTGCAGTTATATTTTGGGGGAAGTTGGTAATGCAATGTAAAAAATAAACAATAAAGTGATTTTATCAAATAAAAAATTGGTCAATTTGCAAAATAAGCTTGCATAAGTACAAAAAGTTTTGTAGAATATTAACATACAATATATTATAAAAAATGGAAAGGGAGTAAAAGTATGGAAAAAAAGAAAAGAATTGCATTACCAGTCCAGATTTTTATCGGCCTGGCGCTTGGTATCATCGCAGGTTTGTGTTTTATGGGGACGCCGGAGATTGCGGTAAATTATATTAAGCCCTTTGGTACGATTTTCCTGAACCTGATCAAATTTATTGTAGTGCCGATTGTATTTTTCTCCATTATTTCTGGTGTTATTTCCATGAAAGATATCCGCAAGGTGGGGAGTATCGGAGTAAAAACAGTTGTATACTATCTGTGTACGACAGCTTTTGCCATCATTATTGGTCTTATATTTGCCAATATCTTTAAAAATGCATTTCCGGTATTGGAAGTTTCCGGCCTGGAATACGAGGCTGCTGAAGCTCCCAGTATTATGGACACCATAGTTGCAATTTTCCCCAGCAACATTATCGCGCCCTTTGCAAGCGCCACCATGCTGCAGGTGATTGTAGCTTCCCTCTTTTTCGGGTTTGGCATTATCCTGGCAGGAGACAAGGGAAAAGCCTTTGGCGATTTCATGGAGAGCGCCAACGAGGTTTCCATGAAGATTATGGCTTTTATTATTGCTTTAAGCCCCATCGGTGTTTTCTGCCTGATTACTCCTGTGGTTGCAGAAAATGGACCGAAAATTCTGGGGAGCCTGGCCATTGTATTGCTTGTGGCCTATCTTTGCTACGTTCTCCATGCAGTGGTGGTTTATTCCTCCACCGTTAAACTCATGGGCGGAGTAAGCCCCTTTAAGTTTTTTAAAGGTATGTTCCCGGCCATGATGATGGCCTTCTCCAGTTCTTCTTCCGTGGGTGCGTTACCTTTGAACATTGAGTGCTCTGAAAAGCTGGGGGCTAAAAAAGATATAGCCGCCTTTACCCTGCCTCTTGGCGCCACCATCAATATGGATGGGACTGCCATCTATCAGGGCGTATGTGCGATCTTTATTGCTTCCTGTTTCGGGATTTCGTTGACGCTGCCCCAGCAGCTGACCATTATTTTAACAGCTACACTGGCTTCTGTGGGAACGGCGGGAGTTCCTGGCGCAGGCATGATTATGCTGGCCATGGTGCTTCAAAGCGTTGGTTTGCCAGTGGAAGGAATTGCTTTGGTGGCTGGTGTGGACCGTATTTTTGATATGGGACGTACAACTGTCAACATTACTGGTGATGCTGCCTGTGCGATTATTGTAAGTAAACTGGAAGAGAAAAAAGAAGCAAGGAAGGCCGGCAGAGCGGGCTGAGGAAGTTAAAAACGGCAGGAAATATAACAACTGCCTAAGATTCGCCTTAATAAATCAGGGGACTGTTGCAAAATATCAGGATAGTTTATATTTTGCAACGGCCCCTCTTTTTACTTTATAGGAAATTGTGTGCTATAAAGTAAAAAACCCTCCGGGGGAAGCGCAGTTCGCGGAAAGGGAATTAGCCTTTCAGGCCCGCTCACGCGCGGCGATTGCGCTTTGCGCAATCTTTGTTCCTTTATAGGAAATTGCGTCCTATAAAGTAAAAAACGCTCCGCGAGGCTCGCACTGCGGCGGAGGGGGATTATATCGCTGAAGCGACCCGCCGCAGGCGGAGAATCCTGCAAGCAGGATTCTTTGTTCTGGGTTTTTTCACAGTTCCCCGAGAGACAAAAAGCGTGACAAGCCCCCTTTTTTGTAGTATAATAAAACCGTTTTGGCAGTTCCGTTTTAGGCGCAAAAATGAAAAATGTGAGGTGGGAATTATGAGGTATCATCGTCTTCGGTTTGATGTCTGGCTCTGCCTGGCTCTTAGTGTTTTAGTCAGCTTTGTCCCGGTTAAGATTGCGGAGAGAATGTTGCCAAAGGCTTATGAGGCTTATGAGGAAGAGCACACGGTGGCCGATGGGGAAATCGGCGGCGCGGCGGGGGAATCCCTTTACCGGGCTGAAAATGTTAAAGATCTTTTATCCCATGAAACATTTACGGTGGTGTCTCCCGGGATTGAGTATCGTAACCGTGGAGGCGGGTATTATGGAAGCTATTATATGCAGGCCCTGACGCTTCCATCAGGAGAGCTTGTGGCTGCCTGTATCAATGGTGATTCTGTACAGACGACAGGAAAGGATATGTACAGCGGAGATTCGATTTTGCCGGTGGGGCGCGTGGTTTATGAAGACCTGACGGAAAATGAGACCTTCTTACAGCAAATTGAGTACAAGGAAAAACTGAGCCGTACAGATTTTTATGTGGATATGCTGGGGGAGGGGGGAAGACTCAGTGAGGAAGATTATACGGAGCTTCCCAAGAATTTGATTCAGATCGGCACGGTGGTTGTGTGTTTCCCTCTTTTCCATATGCTTGGTTCCAAGATTGGGATTTTTCCGCGCTTTTTCGTAGGCAAGAAAAAGAAAGCTTCGGAGTGGGAATAGGGCAGGGTTCCATTGAAAGATAAAAGTAGATTGTCCATTGGCAAGTGTAAATGCGTTTTTGTAGATGGACAGTAAACGGAAAAGAATGAAAAAGGAGAATTGGGAAAATGGAGACAAAAAAAGTAAAGAAGATCCATGCAGGGTATTTGCTGGCTTACATATTTGTTCCTGCATTGGTGACAGCCTGTTGTTTTTTGCTTAGTTATCTTTTTTTTCAGACGGGAAATATGGCGGTGGCCCTTTTGATGGGTCCCTCTGTGCTGTCTGTGATATGGTGGGTTGCGGGAGGAAGAGCCATTTATAAAATAAAGAAAAAGAGGCTGGCCAGGACTTTGGATGGAAGCGGTTTTATCCGCAGCCATACTTTTTACAGTGACGGCTGCATGATTGTGGTGGATGCAGTCCACGGTTCCATTGCCCTTTTATTTTTCTGGAACCCTTTCCAGAGTTATGTGCTGCCGGCGGGCCGTATTGAAAAGCTGTGGGTAGACGACGGACGTGGTGGAAAAGGGTTTATGGAAGGAAGCAGCCGGGTAAGCTTTCTTTTGGTTGTGGATGGGGTGAAAATCCGCGTCAATACCTTTACTTCCAATAAGCGGTGGAGAATGGACAGTGATTATATCCTCACTGGAATTTCCAAAGCGGATATGATGGTAAATGTGCTGAAAGATGCAAAGGCAAAGGGGAACTGACCATGGGGATCCTTAAGAAAATGCGGGCGGCATTTCATGATGACTGGTGCAGAGAGTGCCAGAATGTCATGGAAGAAACAGGACGTAAGCTTTATATGCTGCCAATGACAGTGGGGCATTATCAATCCCACAGGGAAGCGGATTATTATAAGAAAAACCTGCGTCCAGTATCCAAGAAAGCGGAAATTCCCGCTGGAGTTTATGCCTGCGGTATCCTCTGTTACCGCTGTCCGGAATGTGGCCATCGGATGACCAAGCTGTCCATATTCCTTCCAGTGCGGGAACAGGAAAAAACAGAGGATACGATTTGTTTTGACCAGGGTGAAATGGATAATTTTATCTGGTGAAAGATACATCCTTGCATTTTCTGTTTTTTTCTGCTACAGTGATGACAGCGCCGTCGGTTGACAATGTACAGAAATGTACACGGGGCGGAACGCAGTCCGGGGAGAACCCTTATCGACAGTATATGAGCTTGTCAACTGACAGTAACAGCATAAAAAAGAGAGGATTTATAGTTATGGAAAAAAACTTTGAGAATGACTGTGTAGGCAGTGGATGTTCCAGTGACTGCAGCGCCTGCTCCGGCGGCTGCGGCGGCCAGGGATTTTTAAACGAGGGAGAGGACGGAAAGATGACCGTAACGCTGACCCTGGATGATGATTCCCTGATGGAATGTATCGTACTCACCACGTTCCCGGCAGCCGGGCGGAATTATATTGCATTGCTTCCGACGGATCCGCCGGAAGGAGAGGAAGGGGAGGTCTATCTGTACCGGTTTGAAACAGGGCCGAACGGTGAGCCGGATCTTCAGAATATTGAAGATGACGAAGAGTATGAAGCAGTGGCGGATGCATTTGATGAGATTCTGGATGCAGCGGAATTTGATGAGCTGGTGGAAGAGGAGATGGAATAGTTCAGCTATGTATATCCGCCCGGCGTCCCCACTTGCCTCTGCTGTTGTCCACGTTGATTTTTTGGTTTTAAAATCTGCCTACCGGTCAACAGCAGAGACAGGTGGGGGACGCCGGGTAAATATAAATGCAGATATTTCGCAACAGCTCCTGAATGGTTTTACCTAAATTTTATACGTTAAACCTAAACAAAATCACATCCCCGTCTTTTACCACATATTCTTTTCCTTCCAGGCCCACAAGGCCTTTTTCTTTTGCAGCGGCATAGCTTCCTGCATCCAGGAGCGCCTGGTAGTTTACGACTTCAGCCCGGATAAAGCCACGTTCAAAATCACTGTGGATTTTTCCGGCGGCGGCAGGAGCCTTGGTTCCGTTTTTGATGGTCCAGGCCCTGGTTTCCTGTTCTCCGGCCGTTAAGTAGCTGATGAGGCCAAGGAGACGATAGCTGGCCTTGATCAGTTTGTCCAAGCCCGACTCAGAAAGCCCCAGATCTTCCAGGAACATTTTTTTCTCATCCTCCAAAAGTTCCGCAATTTCCTGCTCAATCTGAGCGCAGATCACAAAGACTTCGCTGTTTTGGCTGGCGGCAAATTCCCGCACCTGGGTTACAAACGAGTTGGATGCCCCATCGTCGGCCAGATCGTCTTCTGAGACATTGGCAGCAAAGATAACCGGTTTTCCTGTCAGGAGATTGAGGGAATGGAGAAAAGCCTCTTCATCTTCGTCGGAGGCGGGGAAAGTAATGGCGGGCTTCTCTTCCTCCAGCCAGGCTTTAACAGCTTTCAGGGTGTTTAGTTCCTTTGCCAGGGCTTTATCATTAAATGCGCTTCTGGCAGTTTTGGCAATTCTTCGTTCCAGGATTTCCAGGTCGGAGAAAATAAGTTCCAGATTAATGGTTTCGATATCACGGAGGGGATTGATGGTTCCATCCACATGGACAATGTTTTCATTTTCAAAGCAACGGACCACATGGACAATGGCATCTACTTCCCGGATATTTGCCAAAAACTGGTTTCCCAGCCCTTCTCCTTTGGAAGCGCCCTTCACTAATCCTGCGATGTCCACAAACTCAATGACGGCTGGCGTTACCTTTCGGGAAGCATACATATCAGCTAAAAGCCCCAGGCGAAAATCCGGTACGGCCACTACCCCCACATTGGGATCTATAGTACAGAAGGGGTAATTGGCAGATTCTGCCCCGGCTTTGGTGAGAGAATTAAACAGAGTGCTTTTGCCTACGTTCGGCAGGCCGACAATACCTAATTTCATGGGAAAAACCTCCTAAATTGTATGGGAAATGAAACTCGTAATAGTGTAACATACTTTGTCGAAAAAGAAAAGAGAAAGAACCTGTCGAAAAACGGGGGAAAATGCGATGCAATCCATATTGCCTTTTGACGAAAAATGACTTAGAATGACTAGTAGAAAGGAGCAGGTAAAAAAATAACGAAAGAATTCAGAGGGTGCATAAGTTGAAAAAGAAAATTGAAGAAACCAGACAAAGATTAAATGAAGCCATTGAAGAAAAAGCGTCATCGGAGAAGGTTTTAGAACTGAGTCGGGAGCTTGATTTCTTGATTGAAGAGTATCTGGAGCAAATGAAAAAATAAGGGCTTCAAAAGAATAGGAAACATATAAAAGACTCCAGAGCATAATAAAAGCCGGTAAATGCGAAGCAGCCAGTTTGGCTGCTGCATTTGCCGGTTTTTTTATTATACAGAGTTATATACCAGAATATCTCATATTTTGCAACAGCCTCGATAAAGCCAGTTCTACCTTGTCAGAAGATGATGACTGCCTGTCGAAAACTTTTTGAAAAAAAGATAGGATTGCACTTGTTATTTCGCTGTAAATCCTGTAAAATGGTGACAAGTGGTTAAAAAGTGGTTTCAAATGGTTTGAAGTGGTAGATTATTGGGTGACACAGATGACAAATCAATTTATGGGTGAATACAATCATACGATGGACGCCAAAGGGCGTCTTATTGTTCCCGCCAAATTCAGAGAGGCCGGCGGGGACAAATTTATCGTGACAAAAGGGCTGGACAAGTGCCTTTTTGTATTCACAGAGGAAAAATGGGCTTCCGTTGTCGCCAATGTCAGCCATATGCCATTAACCAGCGGAAATGCCAGGAAGTTTTCCCGTTTTTTCATCGGAAGCGCCGGTGAATGTGAGGTGGACAAGCAGGGCCGTATACTGGTTCCCGGAAGTTTGCGCGCTTATGCAGAACTGGAAAAGGAAGTGGTTCTGGTGGGAGTGGGAAGCAGAGTGGAAATCTGGAACAGGGAGTCCTGGGAGAATGCCAGCGACTATGATGGAATTGAAGAGATTGCCGAAGGGCTGGAGGAGCTGAGATTTTAACCATGGGATTTGAACATAAGCCGGTGTTATTGGAGGAAACAGTAGAATATCTGAAGATAAATCCCGGCGGGATTTATGTGGATGGCACACTCGGTGGAGGCGGTCATGCAGAAGCCGTATGCAGAAAGTTAAATGGTTTCGGAAAGTATGTGGGGATTGACCAGGATGAAGCGGCCATCCTGGCGGCCACAAAACGTCTTGCCCCGTTTGGAAACCTGGTAACGATTGTGCGGAGCAATTATGAACACATGGAATATGTGCTGGGAACGTTGGGGATAAAGGCAGTAGACGGGATTCTCCTGGATCTGGGGGTTTCTTCTTATCAGCTTGATACCCTGGAGAGAGGATTTTCTTATAAAGAAGATACTGTACTGGACATGCGTATGGATCAGCGGCAGGCTGTGACGGCAAAAGAAATTGTCAATGGATTCAGTGAAGAGGAACTGTTTCGTATGATCCAGGATTACGGAGAGGATAAATTTGCCCGGAACATTGCAAAGCATATTGTGATGGCTAGGGAACAGAAAGAGATACGGACGACAGGAGAGCTTGTGGAGATTATTAAAGCTGCGATTCCTGCAAAAGTGAGGATGGCAGGCGGACATCCGGCGAAAAAAACATTTCAGGCCATACGGATTGAACTGAACCGTGAGCTTGAGGTGTTGGAAGATTCCCTGGATGGAATGATCGGGCTTTTGAAGCCGGGAGGGAGGCTTTGCATCATTACTTTTCATTCCCTGGAGGACCGCATAGTGAAGACAAGCTTTCGGAGAAATGAAAATCCCTGCACATGCCCTCCGGGATTTCCCGTATGTGTGTGTGGAAAGGTGAGCAGAGGAAAAGTGATTACGAAGAAACCGGTTCTCCCCACAGAGGGGGAATGTTCCGATAATAAGCGGGCGAAAAGCGCCAAGCTTCGGGTGTTTGAACGGGTATAGGCTGCCTTTGGCAGTCCGGGCCCAGGGAGGAAGGATTTATGACAGCAAGAAGGAGACAGACGGGCCAGAGGATGGCAGAGAAGTATGAACGGCGGCAATTATATGTAGTGGAAGGGAATACTGCAAAACAGTTAAGTCCGCAGGAGATTCCCATTTATGAGGAACAGGAAAAGAAAGCCAGACGAGCCAGAAAAATTGAAGAAAGGGCACTGCAGATCAGCCCGACTTTTGTACTGCTTTTGGCTTTTGCGTCAGCCCTGATGCTTGCCGTATGTGTAAATTATTTACAGGCGCGGGCATCGATTTATACGAGAATGATGAATGTAGAGGAGATGGAGCAGGAACTGGCCGGGCTTAAAGAGGTGAACGAAGCGACTGCATCCAGGATTGAAGCAGCCTCTGATATCAACCGGATCTACAAGATAGCCACAGAAGAGATGGGGATGGTATATCCCGAAGACAGCCAGATCATTTATTACGACAGGACAGAAAGCGAGTACGTGCAGCAATATGAAAAAATCCCAGAGGATTAAAAACGGAGAAAAAACCACTGTAAAAAAGCCTCCGAAAATCTTTCGGAAATATATGAAAAAGAAACTGGCGCTTACCTTTTTTGTGGTGGCGCTGGTTTTGCTCGGTCTGGCGGTGGCAGTGGGATTTATTGGGAAGGAAAAGGGGCTGGAATATGAACAGCGGGTTCTGACTCAGCAGACGGTGGCTTCCGGTACGATTCCTTTCAAAAGAGGGGAGATCACTGACCGGAATGGGACTGTGCTGGCGGCCAATGAGGCAGTTTACAACTTGATTCTGGACCCTTCTGTTATAAATTCCAATGAAAATATTCTGGAACCGACTTTGAACCTTCTGGTGGAATGTTATGGGTATGACAGAGGAGAACTGGAAGAGTTGCTGGCGGAAAATCCAAACAGCCAGTATATCCGGTATACCCTGAGAATGAGTGAAGAGGAACGGAATAAGTTTCTGGAGAGAAAAGAGGAAATCAACAATAATCTGAAAATTAAAGATAAAATCGAGGGTGTCTGGTTTGAGACAGAATATAAACGGATTTACCCTTATTCCACCCTGGCCTGTGATCTGATCGGGTTTGCGTCAAAGGACGGCGCGTCCGGCAGTTATGGGGTGGAGCAGTATTATAATGACGAGCTGGCCGGAACTTCCGGCAGAACTTACCGTTATATCAATGAAGATTCCGATGCGGAGCAGGTGACGCGGGATGCGGTAGATGGGAATACCATTGTATCCACCATTGATGTGAACCTTCAGTCCATTGTGGAAGAGCAGATTAAAAAGTTCAATGAGGAGGTTGGGGCGAAGAATACGGCGGTCATTATTATGGATCCCAACAACGGGGAGGTTCTGGCTATGGCATCCTATCCCTATTTTGACCTGAACAACCCTGCGGATCTTTCGGTCAGCGGCTATTACAGCCAGGAAGAAATATCGGCCATGAGTGCGGAAGAACGTCTGGAGGCGTTAAATGGATTATGGTCCAATTACGTTACTCAGAGTCTTTATGAGCCGGGCTCTACGGCAAAACCCCTGACCATAGCCGCGGGGCTGGAAGAGGGGAAGCTTTCTCCGGGAGACAGCTATATGTGTGACGGCGGCTGGGATTATGCGGAAGGAAAACGAATCAACTGCCACAAGACTTCCGGCCATGGCCTTTTGGATGTGGAAGGAGCCATTGTGGAATCCTGTAACGACGCCTTAATCCAGATTGGCCAACAGATTGGCACCGATGTGTTCTGTAAATATCAGCCTGTTTTTGGGCTGGGAACCAGAACAGGGATAGACCTTCCGGGCGAGGAAGACGGCATTTTAAAGAAAAAAGAAGAAATGTCGGAAATTGATCTGGTGACAAACAGTTTCGGACAGAATTTTAATGCCACGGTGATTCAGATGGCGGCGGCGCATTGTTCATTGATCAATGGCGGGTATTATTATACGCCCCATGTAGTGAAGGAGATTTTGCGGCCGGATGGTTCGGTTGTGAAAAGTGTGGACAAAACGCTGGTGCGTAAGACAGTCAGCGAGACGACGTCGGATTTTCTGAAAAAAGCCATGTTGGCCATGGTTGATAACCAGAGCCCCTGGTCCACGGCAATTCCCGGTTATGAGATAGGAGGGAAAACGGGGACGGCAGAGAAACAGCCGCGAAGTGACAGAAAGTATGTGGTATCTTTCACCAGTTTTCTTCCTGCCAGTGATCCGGAATATTTTATGATGGTGGTTATTGATGAACCAAATGTGGAAGACCAGTCCACCGGCGGATATGCCACCAATCTGACCAGGTCTTTATGGGAAGCGGTGATTCCTTACCTGAATCTGTTCCCCACCAGAAGTACAGGGGAAGAACAAGAAACTACACAGGCACCGCTGCCGGAGGGAGCAGAGGCTCCTGGAAACGGAGAGAACCAGGGAGGAGCTGAAAATCCTGAGGGGAACGGAAATCCCGGGGAGGCTGAAAATCCTGAGGAGAACGGAAATCCCGGAGAAGCCGAAAATCCTGAGGGGAACGGAAATCCCGGAGAAGCTGAAAATCCTGAAGGAAATGGGGAACCTGAAGGGGCCGGGAACCCTGGAGAGGCTGGAAACCCTGAGGGAGGTGAAAACCCGGAAGGTGGAGCCGCAAACGGGGAGAATCCGCCGGGGGGAGAAAACGGCGCTTATAACAATGGAATTTTTCAGGGGGATTTTGAATAAGCTTTATAAAAAAACAGGAGGGAACGGATGGTTCCCAACTATACCTATCACCGTCTGAAGATTTTGATTATATTTGTAGCGTGTCTGACAGGCTTTGGGATATTGATGGGCAGACTGGGATATTTGATGCTGTTCCAGTCTGCTCATTATACAGCTTTGGCAGAAGAACTTCATGAGAGGGAACGCTCCATTAAAGCGGCCAGAGGGCGGATTTATGACGCCAACGGCATTGTGATCGCAGACAACAGGACTGTCTGTACCGTTTCGGTGATCCACAGCCAGATTACCGATGAAGATGAAGTGACTGCTGTTCTTTCAGAACAGCTTGGAATTGAGGAAGAGACAGTACGGAAAAAAGTGGAAAAAGTCAGTTCCAGGGAAATCATCAAATCCAATGTGGATAAATCCGTTGGCGATGCCATAAGAGCCCTTGACCTGGGCGGGGTAAAAGTGGACGAGGATTATAAACGGTATTATCCCTTTGGAAGCCTGGCTTCCAAAGTCCTTGGATTTACAGGAGGGGACAATCAGGGGATTATCGGTCTTGAAGTCATCTATGAGGAATACTTAAAAGGGCAGAACGGAACGATCCTTACCCAGACCGACGCCAGAGGTGTGGAGATCGATGCGGCGGCGGAAGGCCGGATTGAACCGGTGGAGGGAAATAGTTTGTATCTGAGCTTGGATGTCAATATCCAGAAGTATGTGGAGCAGGAGGCCAAAAAGGTCATGGAACAAAAAAATGCCAGGCAGGTTTCCGTGATCGTCATGAATCCGAAAAACGGGGAGATCATGGCCATGGTCAATGTACCGGAGTTCGACCTCAATGATCCCTTTACGCTAAATACGCCGGTGGATACGGAAGGCTTAAGCGACCAGGAACTGCAGGATCTGCGGAACAAGATGTGGAGGAATTCCTGTATCAATGATACATATGAACCTGGTTCCACTTTTAAAATCATTACGGCTGCTGCAGGACTGGAAGAGGGGGCGGTGTCCCTTACCGATACCTTCAGCTGCCCAGGATACCGGGTTGTGGAAGACAGGAGGATTCATTGTCATAAAGTGGCTGGACATGGGGCGGAAACCTTTCTGCAAGGTGTGATGAATTCCTGCAATCCGGTTTTTATTGAGGTGGGGCTTCGTCTGGGCGTGGAAAATATGTATAAGTATTTTAAACAGTTTGGCCTTCTTTCCAGGACGGGGATTGACTTGCCCGGCGAGGCTGGCACAATCATGCATAAACAGGAAAATATGGGAGAAGTGGAACTTGCCACCGTTTCGTTTGGCCAGTCCTTTCAGATCACGCCCCTCCAGCTGATTACCACAGCCAGCTCCATCATAAACGGAGGGGTCAGGGTGACGCCTCATTTTGGGGTGGAGGTGCGAAACAGCGACGATACTGTAATTGAACGGCTGGACTGGGGAACAGGAGAAAGGATTTTGTCGGAAGAAACAAGTGAAACCATGCGTTATGTCCTGGAACAGGTGGTGGCGGAAGGGACGGGGCACAAAGCTTATCTGGAAGGGTATCGGATTGGAGGAAAGACAGCCACTTCTGAAAAGCTTCCCAGAAGTGAAAACAAATATATTTCGTCTTTTTTGGGATTTGCGCCGGCAGATGACCCGCAGGTCATTGCCCTTATCACCATCGACGAGCCGGAGGGGATTTACTATGGAGGAACCATCGCAGCCCCGGTGGTAGCGGATATTTTTGACAATATCCTGCCTTATTTGGGCATTGAAAAAGAAGAGACCGCCACGGAAGAGGAATAAAGGTTGATTCTTTTTCTGAAAAGCTTTATACTGTAACAGTTAGGGAAAATGCAGAAGCTGTATTTTAAGCTTCGGGGGAAATACAGGAGTGGCCATATGAAATATGCAGCAATTCTTTCTGTGCTGATTTCCTTTGCCATCAGCGCAGTGCTCTGTCCGATTTTGATTCCGTTTCTCAGGAAATTAAAATTTGGCCAGACCATCAGGGAAGAAGGGCCGAAAGCCCATGCGAAGAAATCGGGGACGCCCACCATGGGCGGCCTTGCAATTCTCATCAGCATTGCAGTGACGAGTCTCATTTTTTTGGAAGACTATCCGAAGATCATTCCGGTATTGTTTACTACGGTGGGTTTTGGCATTGTGGGGCTTTTGGACGATTTTATTAAAGTGGTGTTAAAGCGTTCAGAAGGGTTAAAGCCCTGGCAGAAGCTTTCAGGGCAGCTTGTCATTGCGGGAATCCTCTGCTATTATCTTATGACCTCCGATGTGGTATCGACAGCCATGGTAATTCCTTTCACCGGAGGGAAGACCCTGGAACTGGGCTGGTTTTTTATTCCTGCTTTTTTCATTATTGTATTGGGAACGGACAACGGGGTAAATCTGACCGACGGCCTGGACGGACTGTGCACCAGTGTGACGATTTTGGTGGCTGTGTTCTTTACCGTGGTTTCAGGAGGGGAAAGAGGCGGGATTGAGCCTGTCACCGGCGCGGTGGTGGGGAGCCTTTTGGGATTTTTGGTGTTTAATGCTTATCCGGCCAAAGTGTTTATGGGGGACACCGGATCTTTAGCCCTGGGCGGGTTTGTGGTGTCCACTGCCTTTATGCTACAGCTCCCGATTTTTATCCTGATGGTGGGATTTATCTATTTTGCCGAAACGGTCTCCGTTATGCTGCAGGTGACTTATTTTAAAAGCACTCATGGAAAAAGGCTGTTCCGTATGACTCCCATCCATCACCATTTTGAGCTTGGCGGCTGGTCAGAGACAAGGATTGTTACGGTATTTTCCACCATAACGGCTCTTTTGTGTCTGCTTGCTTATATGGCCTTGTAGCAGGCGGAAAGGAGATTGGAGAAATGAATCAGACGATACTTGTGGCAGGCGGGGGCGTAAGCGGAATCGGCGCTGCCGGGATGCTTCTCGAAACAGGAAAATCTGTGATTTTATATGATGGTAATGAAAACCTGGATCAGGAGGCGCTTAGGGCGCATTTTCCGGGACGGGAGATGGAAATTGTGCTGGGGGCGCTTTCCGATGAAGTGGTTTCCAGGATAGAGGCATGTGTCATCAGCCCGGGTATTCCCATGAAAGCCCCTTTTGTAAAAAAACTAAAGGATGCGGGGGTTCCTGTCTGGAGCGAGATCGAAGCGGCTTTCCGCCATGCGAAAGGGCGTCTGGCCGCCATTACAGGGACAAATGGAAAAACAACGACGACAGCTTTGACGGGACAGATTTTGGGGAATTATTATGAAAGCAGTTTTGTGGTGGGGAACATCGGGACGGCTTATACAAAAGAAGCGCTCAATACAAAAGAAAATTCTGTCACAGTGGCGGAAATTTCCAGCTTTCAGCTGGAATCCATTGATACGTTCCATCCTCAGGTCAGTGCGATTTTGAATTTGACGCCGGATCATCTGGACCGCCATGGCTCTATGGAAGAATATATCCGGGTGAAAGAGCTGGTGGTGAAGAACCAGACAGGAGGGGATGTCTGCGTATTGAATTACGAAGACCAGGCGCTGAGGTCTTTTGGAGACGGCCTTTCCATAAAAGTTTTCTGGTTCAGCAGCAAGAGAAGGGTTCCGGGGGGCATTTATCTGGAGGGAAGCTCCATTGTCAGTGAGATTTCCGGAAAAAGGGAAGTGTTGGTCAATGTGGGGGAACTTCAGATTTTAGGTATCCATAATTATGAAAACGCCATGGCGGCCAGCGCGGTTTCTTATGCCATGGGCGTACCTTTGGACGTGATTAGAAATACTTTGCGGGAATTTAAAGCCGTGGAGCACAGGATTGAGTTTGTGGTGGAAAGGAATGGCGTCGCTTATTACAATGATTCCAAAGGGACCAACCCCGATGCGGCGATCCAGGGAATCCGGGCCATGGTGCGGCCTACGGTGCTGATTGCCGGAGGTTATGATAAAGGTTCTGTTTATGGCCAGTGGCTTGAGGCATGCCGGGGGAAAATGAAGGCGCTGATTCTCCTGGGAGCCACAGCGGAAAAAATAGCAAAAGAAGCAAACAGCCTGGGATTTGACCAGATCTTTATGGCTTCTTCCATGGAGGAGGCCATGGAGCTTGCGAAGAAGCTGGCAGAGCCTGGGGATGCAGTGCTCTTGTCGCCGGCCTGTGCAAGCTGGGGGATGTTTAAAAATTATGAGGACCGCGGGAAAATATTTAAGGAATTGGCCAGGAAAATAGAAGAATAAAAAGATAGAAGTGAAGGTTGGAGTGAGCGCATGGCAGGTCGGAACATAGAAAGACAATATGCGGAAAACAGGTATACAGAAGAAGATGGCGAAAGAAACCGGAGCCTGGAGGAAAAACCTGAAACAGGGCAGAAAAAAAAGCGGCAACGGTATTTTGACTATAGCCTGTTGGCCGTAATTATCTTTTTGTGTTGTTTTGGCCTGGTTATGGTGTACAGTTCCAGCTCCTATGCGGCCCAAATCAAGAGCGGGGATTCCCTGTTCTATCTGAAGAAGCAGGGGGTGGCTTTGTTGATCGGTTTCGGATGTATGTTTCTTGTCTCGAAAATTGATTACCACCGATATGCAAAGGTGGCGGTTTTCGGTTATATCCTGGCTCTTGTGTTAATGATTCTGGTTAATTATACTCCTCTGGGAATCGAATACAATGGCAAGAAACGCTGGTTTGGTTTTGGAAATACTTCTCTGTTTCAGGCGGCGGAAGCCGTGAAAGTTGCGGTGATTTTATCTATGGCAAGCCTTGTGACAAGATTTTCCAAAAAAATTGATTTGTGGAGACTGCAGCTTCTTTTGGTGGTCCTGCAGGCCCCCTTGATTTTTCTGGTGACAGACAACAATTTGAGCAGCGGCATTATCCTTCTGGGCATTGTGTTTCTTATGCTTTTTGTGGCCAGCCGGAAAAAGCTGCGTTTTTTCATGGCAGTGGCCCTGGTGGCGGGCTTGGCAGCGTTTGTAACTGTGTTTTCCGATCAGATTATTGAGTGGAATATCCTGAAGGATTACCAGATGGAGAGGATCCTTGTATGGAAAGACCCGACGGCGTTTGCCCTGGACGGCGGTATGCAGGTGCTTCAGGGGCTTTACGCCATTGGCTCCGGCGGCCTTTTTGGAAAGGGACTGGGAGAGAGCATGCAGAAGCTGGGCTTCGTGCCGGAAGCGCAGAACGATATGGTTTTTTCTATTATATGCGAGGAATTAGGGTTGTTTGGAGCTGTCTGTGTGATTCTCTTGTTTTTGTTTATGATATGGAGATTTGTGGTTATTGCCAATAATGCGCCGGATTTGTTCGGAGCGATGCTAGTGGTGGGGATCATGTCCCACATTGCCCTTCAGGTGATTTTAAATATTGCCGTAGTGACCAACACGATTCCCAATACGGGGATTACCCTGCCGTTTATCAGTTACGGAGGCACTTCGGTTGTTTTCCTGATGATGGAGATGGGGGCGGCCCTCAGTGTGTCTGCCAGCATCAGATATGAAAGATAACGGAGGCCTGGCCATGCAGCGTGACAATTACATGGAGGGGAGAGAACGGAGAAGAAACAGGAAAAACCGCAGACGCCGGAAAATATTCGGAATGATCTTCCTTTTCCTTTTGCTGTTGGTATTGTTTGGGTATAGCACAAGGATTAGCGACATAACGGTTGTGGGAAATACCCGCTATACAGAAGAGGAACTTCTTTCCATGGTTTTTTCCGGGAACGAAGACAGAAATACCTTTTATGCCCTTTACCGGAACCAGTTTGGAAAGCGGGAGGATATTCCATTTGTGGAAAAATACAGTGTGAAGGTGACAGGGCTTCATTCCGCACAGATCATTGTCTATGAAAAAAGCCTGGCAGGATGTATTGAATATATGGGTTCCTATATGTATTTTGACAGGGAGGGGACCATTGTGGAAAGTTCCAGGGAACTGGAACCCCAGATTCCTTTGGTGACGGGAATTAAATTCCAAAGTATTGTCATGTATGAAAAGCTGCCGGTGGAGGACGATACGGTTTTTGCAGAAATTTTAAATCTGTCCCAGCTTCTTGGCCAATTCCAGCTCTTTGCAGAGAGGATGGATTTTGACAGTGAAAACAAGGTGACGCTGATTATGGGGGATATCCGGGTGGTTTTGGGGGATGCCGACCATATGGCGGGAAAGGTGAAGGAGCTTCATGATATGTACCCGGAACTTTCCGGCCGTTCCGGTACGGTATATCTGGACGAATACAAGCCGGATGTCAAAAACCCCTCTTATCCTTTTGTGCCGGATGGTGGAGGAGCCCCATAAAAATTAAAGGATTTTTGTGAAACTAACAGTTGATTAATTTGTAAAAATGACTTATGCTATAAAGGTGGCGGCACATGCTCAAAGGTGTTTGCTTTTGGAGCAACAGATTGAGGGAGGAAAATGCTTTGTTAGAGATCAGAATTAACGAATCCGAAAGCTCAGCGAAAATTATTGTGATAGGCGTAGGCGGCGCCGGCAATAATGCTGTGAATCGAATGATTGATGAAAATATTTGCGGTGTGGAGTTTATTGGCGTCAACACAGATAAGCAGGCTCTTCAGCTTTGTAAAGCCCCTACGGCGATTCAGATTGGAGAAAAGCTGACGAAGGGATTAGGCGCGGGAGCAAGGCCGGAAGTGGGGCAGAAAGCGGCGGAGGAAAGCTCTGAGGATATTGCTGCCGCCATTAAAGGGGCAGATATGGTGTTTGTCACCTGCGGCATGGGTGGCGGTACAGGGACAGGAGCAGCCCCTGTTGTGGCCGGACTTGCCAAGGAAATGGGAATTCTGACAGTAGGCGTAGTGACAAAGCCTTTTAAGTTTGAGGGAAAAGCCCGTATGACCAATGCCCTCAATGGTATCGACCGTTTAAAAGAAAGCGTGGACACACTGATTGTGATTCCAAATGACAGGCTTTTGGAGATTGTGGACCGGAGAACTACCATGCCGGAGGCACTGCGGAGAGCTGATGAAGTGCTTCAGCAGGCAGTGCAGGGCATTACGGATTTGATCAATGTCCCTGCTTTGATTAACCTGGATTTTGCAGATATCCAGACAGTGATGATAGATAAAGGAATTGCCCATATCGGTATTGGACATGCAAAGGGAGATGACAAGGCCATCGAGGCGGTCAAGGAAGCAGTATCCAGCCCTCTTCTGGAGACGACCATTGAAGGCGCTTCCCATGTGATTATCAATATTTCCGGTGATATTGGCCTGATGGAAGCAAATGAGGCTGCAAGTTATGTTCAGGATTTGGCCGGGGACAATGCCAATATTATTTTTGGCGCCATGTATGACGATACGGTACAGGATGAAGCCAGCATTACTGTGATTGCCACGGGACTGGAGCCTTTTGAAAATGCCGGGACGCCCATGGGCGCATCGGCAGCTTCGGGATTTAATTCTTATAAACCTGCGGCAAAAGCGACGACTTCTTATATGTCACAGCCTTCCCAGGGAAAACAGGCGGTTTCCGGGACAGCGGCAAGGCAGCTTCCGCCACGTCCGGTGGCTCCCAGCTTTGGTAATCCCAGCAGCGGGGCTGGTTACCGCGTACCGGAAAACAAAGGGAATATTACCATCCCTGATTTTCTTCAGAAAACAAGAAAATAAAAAAGTGATTTACATAGAAAAGGATATCCGAGAGGGTATCCTTTTTTTTGTCGTATAGGAAACTTCGTTTCCTATCCTATACGCAAAAAAGGTCGATAAAATCTGCTGTTTTCCTCTGTCCTTTTGACAGATTCCGCATGAAGAATCTTCTATAATAATTCTTGTGAAAATGAATTTATACATAGATGTACTGTTTGCAGTAAATGTTTGGATGAATATGGGGCTGTTGGCGTTAACGGGAATCTGGCTTAAATACAAAAGGAAGGCAATCCGCCTTCTTTTCGGAGCCGGTATCGGAGGAATATCCAGCTGTGTGTTTACAGTGTTTCCTATTTTTCCAAGATGGGCGGAACTTTTGTTTACTTATTTATTGATAGGGCCTGTTATGTGCAGGGCGGCTTTTGGAAAAAAAGGGATAAAGGCTGTATGTAAAGCCGCTTTTGTACTGGCGGCTGTATCTATATTTATCGGAGGTTTTCTGAATCAACTGTATTTTTATACCGGCGCAGGATATGTGATGAGGGAGCTATTGACAGGGAAAAGAGCGCAGGGAGGAGGCTTGCCGGTGCTTCTTCTGTTGGCGGCGGTTTCTTTTTTTGCGGGCAAAGAAGTTTTCTTTCTGTTTGGAACCATGAAAAGGGACAGAACGGATCTTTTTAGGGTACTGCTTATAAAAGGGAACAAACAGGTGGAAGTGACAGCGCTTTTGGATACAGGAAACAGGTTATATGAGCCTGTTACAAAAAAGCCGGTTTCCGTGGGCGAGATGAAAGCTTTGTCGTCATTGTTTCCGGAAGAGGAGGAGAAGACGGAAGGATTTCTTCTGATTCCCTATCATTCCATTGGAGGCGACGGATTTTTGAAAGGACGGAAACTGGACCAGATCGCCCTTGTCCGGGAAGATGGAAGCTCCACTCCTTTTCCGGAAGAAACGTTTCTTGTGGCCCTCAAGGAGGGACAGCTTTCAAAAGACGGGAGCTATCAGTTGATTTTACACGGCGATTTTGCCGGCATTACAGCGTCTTTAAAGAAGAGGAGGATAAAAACATGGTCATCAAAGTAGCAGTTCCCAGCAGGTTTCAACTGAAAATTATTTCCAGTATGAAGGGCCTTCTGTTTTCAAAGAAAAATGAAGTACATTATATAGGAGGAAGTGATGTGCTTCCGGCGCCGCTTCCGCCGGAAACAGAAGCGGTAATGATTTCCAGACTGGGAACAGATGGGGAAAAAGAGGCAAAGGCAGAACTGATTGAACATAATTTGAGGCTGGTCGTTTACATAGCAAAGAAATTTGATAATACGGGGGTTGGCGTGGAAGACTTAATTTCCATCGGGACCATCGGCTTGATTAAGGCTATTAATACATTCAACAGTGGGAAAAATATTAAGCTGGCTACTTATGCGTCCCGCTGCATTGAAAATGAAATTCTTATGTATCTGCGCAGGAACAGTAAAACCAGGCTGGAGATCTCCATAGATGAGCCGCTCAATGTGGACTGGGATGGAAATGAGCTTCTGCTTTCGGATATTCTGGGAACAGAAGAAGATGTAATCTCCCGGGGGATAGAGGAAGAAGTGGAAAAGTCCTTGCTGAAACTGGCCATTGAAAAACTGGGCGAGCGGGAACAGAAAATTGTCTGTCTCAGATTTGGGCTGGACAGGGAAGACGGAAATGAAATGACGCAGAAAGAGGTGGCGGATTTGCTGGGAATTTCCCAATCGTATATTTCAAGACTGGAAAAAAAGATCATACACCAGCTAAAAAAAGAAATTGTACGCTTTGAGTAAATGTGCTATACTACAAAAGATATATTGGAAAAATTAGGAGGAAACGGTTTGCGATGAAGATATCCGGTATATGGAAACGGATGGTGACGGCGTTTGCGGCAGGGTGTATATTGGTGGGGATGGCCGGTTGCGGTTCGGGAGGTAATGGCAGTTCCGGAGGGACGGAAGCGTATAAGGAATATGTGATCGGTATTATGGATGCCAATTATCTGGCGAAATATGAGAAATATATGGAAATCACCGGATCGGTTCAGGCAGAAGCGGAAAAGATTTATGAGGCGAATATTCTGAATTTTTCCATGGAAATAGAAGATGCCCTTTCCGTTAAGAAAGATGTGGTAAGCAGGAATCTGGCGGAGCGGTTTGTGGATATGGCCGGGAGCCTGTACAGCCAGGTGAAGTATCAGGCAGTGGATGTGGTACGGGAGGGGGATATTTATACCGTATCGGTAGAAATTGAACCCATAGATTTTTTTGGAACAGTGCAGGATCCGTTTCAGTCGGCTGTAGATGAGTTTAATGCCCAGGCAAAAAGCGGGGCTTTTGACGGATATACGGATGCGGAATATGAGGAGGCTTACGGTGTAGCCGTGGCCAATGCATTGGAAGCTAATATCAAAAACGTTTCTTATGGAAGCAAGATCACAGTGGACGTGGTCCTGGATTATGATAAAGAAAATCACGTTTATTTCATCAGTGATGAGCAGATGGAAGGGCTTGATGATAAAGTGGTAAAGATGGTTCGGTAGCGCAGAAATTTTCCTTTTTTTTACGGGAAACTCTCCGTATAAATCCACTTAAATCCGTGCATCATTTTATATAGAATGAAGATGCGGAGGTAAGTGTATGGCTGTATACAAGGTGGAAATCTGCGGGGTAAATACGTCCAAGCTCCCTCTCTTAAGCGCCGAGGAAAAGGAATCCCTTTGGGAAAAGATCAAGGCGGGGGACAAGGAGGCAAGGGAGCGTTACATTAAGGGGAACCTTCGTCTTGTTTTAAGTGTTATTCAGCGGTTTTCCGGGAACAATGAGAACAATGACGATTTATTTCAGATCGGCTGTATCGGCCTTATGAAAGCCATTGACAATTTCAACCCGGATATGATGGTGAAATTTTCCACATATGCTGTACCAATGATTGTCGGGGAAGTCCGTCGTTATCTCAGGGATTCCGGCAGTCCCATACGCGTCAGCCGTTCTCTCAGGGATACGGCATATAAAGCCATTTATGCGAAAGAATCCCTGATGAAAAAAAATTCCAAAGAACCTACGATTATGGAAATTGCTGAGGAAGTGGGCATGACCAGAGAGGAGATCGTCTATGCCCTCGATGCCATCCAAAGTCCGGTGAGCCTTTATGAACCGATCTACACCGACGGCGGAGATACTCTGTATGTGATGGATCAGATCAGCGATAAAAAAAATAAAGAAGAACGGTGGGTGGAAGAGATTTCCCTCAATGAAGCCCTGGCAAGGCTTCCGGAGCGGGAACGCCATATCATTAAACTTCGGTTTTATGAGGGGAAAACCCAGATGGAAGTGGCCCAGGAAATAGCCATTTCCCAGGCGCAGGTAAGCCGCCTGGAGAAAAATGCCCTGAGAAGTATGAGGAATTATTTAAGCTGTTAAAAGGTCTGAGAGGAGATGTTTACCTTCTTTTATCTTTGGAAATTCCTCCAATCATACGATACGTTTCATTATTTAAAAAGCTGGCCCGTTTGATGGAGTCTTCGCCGAATTTCCGGCGGATTTCATCAACGCAGGAGTCCAGCTTTTCTAATTTTTCAAATTTTTCCGAGTCAAATAAATTGTACTGGCGGTAAGCTTCTCCGGCCAGCTTACTGGTCTGTATACCAAGAAGACGTATGGGGGTGCCGTCCCACATTTCATCAAAAAGGGAAGTGGAGGCGGCAAACAGTTCTCCGGTCACATTGGTTAAAACAGGAAGGACCTTCTGATGCGTATGGCTTACAAAGTTGCAGTCGGTAATGCGGACAGAGACGCATGCAGTCCGTAAATTTTCGTGGCGCAGCCTGGTACATACGGTTTCGCATAAAGAAAGCAGGATGTTTTTGGCGATATCTGCAGATTCCACATCATAAGGGATGGTGGTGGAATTACCCACTTCTTTGTCTTTTGCGGAAGAAAAAAACTGTCCGTTATCAATACCTGAGGCGAAACTAAGCAGCGTTTCCCCGTGTTTTTTCAGATGGGCTTTGATGGTGCCAGGATTGCTTTTTGCAAGATCTCCAATGGTATGGATTCCCAGATTTCGGAGCGTATTTTCTGCGGAACGGCCCACCATAAAAAGTTCCCTGATATCCAACGGCCACATTTTTTCCTGGATTTCATGAGGAAAAAGAGTATGAATCCGATTGGGCTTCTCAAAATCGCTGGCCATCTTTGCCAGAAATTTATTTACGGAGATTCCCACATTGACAGTAAATCCCAGTTCTTCATAAATGGTACGGCGGACAGACTCGGCAGCTTCCAAAGGCGTTCCAAATAAAAGTTCCGTGCCGGTCATGTCCATGAAAGCTTCGTCAATGGAAAACTGTTCTACACAGGGGCTGTAGCGGTTCAGGATCTCGATAAAAGCCCTGGAATTTTTGTCGTATAGTTCAAAATCGGGGGGAAGGAGTAAAAGCTCCGGGCATTTTTTTAAGGCGGACACCACCGGCTCTCCGGTACGGATGCCATAGGCCTTGGCTTTCGGTGATTTTGCCAGGATGATACCGTGGCGCTTTTCCCGGTTTCCCCCAATGGCAGAAGCCATAAGGCGCAGGTCTTCCGGCCGTCCTTTCCTGAGTTCATTCACGGCCGTCCAGCTTAAGTAGGCAGAGTTTACGTCGATATGAAAAATCAAAGGGGTTTGTGCCATGGGAACTCCTTTCAGGCAGATGAAAAGTATGGATTTGCCTGTAGGCCAGTATAACACATTTTTATTTTGAATACAAATGAGGGGAATCGGGGAAACTTAAAGTTTTTTGATTGCAAACCTGCTTTTTCTAAGATATAATATTCATATTGAGAAGTAAAAGCAGTATTACCGTTATTCCAGGAGGGGGCTTATGAATCAGGAAATGAAAGAAATGTTCAATTTTGTCATTGACGAAATGGGGCGTATGGAAGAACGTATCAATAAGCGTTTTGATGCATTGGAGTATCGGATGGATAAAATGGAAACGCGTATGGAAGCCATGCAGCATGAAATCAACGCATGTAAATTAGAAAAAGATACTCTTGATATCTTAATTAGAAAAATTGACAGGCTGGAAGCGCGCATCGAAGAACTGGAGCGCAGGACGGCATAAGGAACGCCGGTGGATAAATGGCGGTGGATAGAAAATGATTTTGCTTTTGAAGGAAAGTTCAAAATGTTTGGAGGAAGTTGTGATGAGGCGAAGAGGAAGAATTCTCAGTTTTTTAATAGCTGTATGTCTGATGGCAGGCGTTATGCCCATGGGCGCCCTGGCGGAACCGGGGACATCAGGGATAGCCCGTGCGGCGGGGACGGGCGCCATACAAATAAGAAATGCAACGAATTCAAACGGCGGCATTTCCGGTTATGACGCCGCAGCGGGATATGATTATATTTATTACGGAACGTGGCAGGGTAATCCGGTTAAATGGCGGGTACTGGATGAAGAGGCAAGCGACGGAACAAGTGACCATCTGTTTTTGCTGTCGGATGCTTTACTGGCGTCGGGAGATCCTGCAAAGGAAACCATCGTATTTAGTGGTTCCGGTCCCCAATGGCATGCCAGCGATGCCAAGAAATGGTGCCGGAATTTTTCCGGGGAGACAGTAGGAAGCGCAGTGGCCCTTTCGGCCGGGGAGCTGGCGGCGCTCATGCGGACGATAAAGAGTGACGCTGAGTATATGGGTGATAGCGGCGTTGAATCGATGGCGATCAATAATATTTTACCAAGCGACACGGTATTTTTTCTGTCCAATGAAGAGGCACAAAAAGAAGCTTATGGGCTGGGAACGCCCGATAAACGCAAAGCTTCTTATAATGGAACAGAAGGGGGCTGGTGGCTTCGCTCGACAGCCAAAGCAGATACCAGCAATATACTTTATATGGACGACACGGGTGTTTCCGCTATGTGTAAGCCGATGGAAAATTATTATGCCCGCCCGGCCATGAACCTGAATATGGATGCTGTCCTTTTTACGTCGGCGGCAAATGGAAAAAGCAGCGGCGCTACCGGGGCGGATGCACTTAAGGCAGTGGAAGAAAAGACTCCGTCGGAATGGAAACTGACACTGAAAGACAGCAGCCGGAACGGATTTACTGCAGCGCCTGCAGCCGGAGGAAGTAGCGTTACTGTAAAAAACGGGGGTAGTGTAAAGGTCACATATTCCGGCGCGGGAACGGATGCCAAGGATTTTGTTTCTGCCATGATTGAGGAAAAAGACAGTGGGGATATCCTGTATTATGGAAGAATTGTGAACCAAACTGCAGGCGGCGATATGGACATTAAAATTCCGGAGAGCCTCCCGGAAGGAGAATACATTCTTAAAGTATTCAGTGAGCAGTACAATGGCGACAGAAATACGGATTATGCCAGTGATTTTCGGAATATTGACCTTACGGTGACGGATGGTACGCCGCCTGTACTTACAAGAATCGATGCGGTCCGCAAAAGTGAGGCGGAAGCGGTTGTGAAATTTAAAAGTAGTGAGGAGGGTACTTACCGTTATGCTGTAGTGGCAGAGGGTGATCCGGCCCCGGCAGATATAGCTGCATGGAAAGACGGTGGAGGCTGTGATACAAAGGAACAGACAATTTTACTGGATAACCTGACGAAAGGCGCATGGGACGTCTATATTATCGCAAAGGACGCGGCGGGAAATGAAAGCCGTGCGGATTTTAAGATTACCGTTCCAGAGGGTATTTCTGATTTCTATGCCATCGAGGCTACCCCGGAGGATTTGAATTTCGGAAGGGCAAAGGTTGGCTATACCCAGCCGGAAGCACAGACAGTTACAGTTAAAAATGTGGGAAACAGGGAAGTTATCCTGACACAGCCGGTTTCCGGAGATTATGAAATCGGGACTTTGAGTAAAACAACATTGCCGGTGGGTGACTCTGCGGAATTTACGGTGCGGCCAAAGGCAGGGCTTTCCATTGACCAGCATTTGGAAACAATCCTGATTTCCGGGAGCAACGGCGCAGAGGCGAGTGTAACGGCAGATTTTACTGTGACGGACGATACGGTGCAGGAATACATCATTGAGGCAGCGGCGGGAAATGGTGGAAGTATCAGTCCGGAAGGAAGGCAGACCGTTTCAGAAGGGGGAAGCCTGACCTTTACGATTACCCCGGACACAGGATTTGAGATTGACCGGGTTATGGTGGACGGCCTGGATAACGGGACGGATGTGACGGATCAGCTTGAGGGCGGGAGCCGGTATACATTTGAGGATGTGATGGAAAACCACACGATTTATGCGCTTTTTAAGGCCGTTGGGGATCCCAAACCGCCGCAGACTTTCAAGATTACCACAAGCGCCAGCCCGGAGGCGGGCGGTGAGACCACGCCGCGCAGTGAAACTTATACTGAGAACACGGAAGTGACGGTGAAGGCGGAACCCAGTAAAGGTTACCGGTTTGTCCGGTGGACGGAAAATGGGAATGAGGTAAGTACAGAGGCAGAGTATCGTTTTTTAGTCACTGGGGACAGAGATCTGGTGGCAGTGTTTGAGGAGGCTCCCGGGCAGACTTATACGGTAACGGTCAATGGAAGCTATGCGGCGCAAAGCGGCGCCGGAAGCTATGAGCAGGAAGCGGCGGTTACGATTCATGCAGGAACCCGTCCGGGCTACCGGTTTGACGGATGGATGACCAATGATGAGATTACATTTGCCAATGCAAGCAGCGCAGACACTACGTTTACCATGCCGGCAAAAGACGTGACGGTTGTGGCAAAGTGGCTGTACGTGAGCAGCAATTCCGGTGCTTCTTCCTCTGGAAATTCCAATAACACCTCCGGCAGTTCAGGAAGTGGCTCCGGTACTGTCACCGACGGGAAATCGTCAAATATACAGACAGGGGATACTACAAATATTGCTTTGTGGATGGCAGCGCTGTGGACTTCTTTTGGTGTGCTGATGGCTCTTCTTGTTATGGAGTTCCGGTATAGAAAACTGTACCCTGAGATCACCAGAAGGTGGGACGGACTGACAGAGAAAGAATTTTAAAAGAGTGATTGTTTAACAAGCGCCGGATGGCGGCCATGGGATACCGGAAGTGATATCTTTCCGGTATTTTGTGGCTGTCGTTCGGTTTTTTGCCGTATTGTATAACGGAGAGTCTTATGGTATGATAGAGACCGTTGGAGGAAGCTGAGCTATGGGAAAAGCACTTTATATTGCGGAAAAGCCCAGTGTTGCCCAGGAATTTGCAAAAGCATTGCATGTGGGTGGACGGCGGGGAGATGGTTACGTGGAATCGGAGGATACCATTATCACCTGGTGTGTGGGCCATCTTGTCACCATGAGCTATCCGGAAGCTTATGATATAAAATACAAACGGTGGAGCCTGGAGACACTGCCGTTTCTGCCTGATACATTTCGGTATGAGGTGATAGGGGGCGTTAAAAAGCAGTTTCAGACAGTGAAGGGCCTTCTCACCAGGAAAGATGTAGATACGATTTATGTTTGCACAGACTCAGGGCGGGAGGGTGAATATATTTATCGTCTGGTGGAACAGATGGCTGGAGTCAGGGGAAAAAGAAGACTCCGGGTGTGGATTGATTCCCAGACAGAAGAGGAAATCCTGAAAGGGATCCGGGAAGCAAAAGATTTGAGCGCTTATGACAATCTGGCGGAATCTGCTTATCTTCGGGCTAAAGAGGATTATCTCATGGGAATTAACTTTTCCAGGCTGCTGACCTTAAGGTATGGGAATGTAATTTCCGGATGTATGAGGTCGGACAGAACCGTAGTCAGTGTCGGCAGGGTGATGACCTGTGTACTGGGGATGGTGGTTCGGAAAGAGAGGGAAATCCGGGAATTTGTAAAAACGCCTTTTTACCGTCTTTCGGCTTCGGTTTCCTGTGAGGGGAAGTCTTTTGATGCGGAATGGAGGGCTGTGGAAGGAAGCCGTTATTTTGGGACGCCGTATCTCTATAAAGACAACGGTTTTTTAGAGAGAGAAAAGGCGGAGGAGCTGGCTGCTTATTTAATGGAAGAAAAACCGGTGACAGCGCTTCTTTCTTCCATAGAAAAAAAGAAGGAGAAGAAAAATCCCCCTTTGCTTTTTAATCTGGCGGAGCTTCAGAATACTTGTTCCAGACGTTTTAAACTAAGCCCCGATGAAACGTTAAAGGTGGTGCAGGAGCTTTACGAAAAAAAACTGGTGACGTATCCCAGGACCGACGCCAGAGTCCTTTCCACGGCAGTGGCAAAGGAAATCCATAAAAATATCCGGGGGCTTGAGGGGGTAGCGGCTGTTTCTGAGTTTGCTTCCCATATCCTGGAAACGGGAAGTTATAAAGGGATTGCAAAAACAAGATATGTCAATGACAAGCAGATTACGGATCACTATGCGATTATTCCCACAGGACAAGGCATTGGAAACTTAAAAAACCTTTCCGGTGTGTCTGCAAAGGTTTATGAAGCGATTGCAAGGCGGTTTTTAAGTGTTTTTTACCCTCCGGCTGTTTACCAGAAGTGGAATCTGGAGCTTTTAATCCGGGAAGAACATTTTTTTGCGGGATTTCGTGTGCTTTTGGAGGAAGGTTATCTGGCGGTGGCGGGATATACTTCGGACGGAAAAAAGAACGCCAGGGGAAATGGGGAGAAAGAGGACGGGAAAAACGAAACAGAAGTAAAAGAAAAGGGTGAAAAAGAAAACGGGGAAGGTGCGGAAGCGGATGTGAGCGACCCGGAATTTCTGGAGGCCCTGCAAAAGCTTGTGAAAGGCCGGACGCTTCCGGTGAAGGCCATTTCCGTGAAAGAAGGGGAGACGTCACCGCCGAAACGTTATACTTCCGGTACGATGATTCTCGCCATGGAAAATGCAGGACAGCTGATTGAAGATGAGGAACTCAGGGCACAGATTAAAGGCAGCGGAATCGGCACCAGCGCCACGCGGGCGGAAATCCTGAAAAAACTGGTGAACAATAAATATCTGGCTTTAAATAAAAAAACACAGGTGATTACACCGACGCTTTTGGGAGAGGTGATTCACGATACGGTGTATATGTCCATCCGGCCTCTTTTGAATCCCGACCTCACAGCCAGCTGGGAGAAGGGCCTTACTTATGTGGCGGAGGGAACCATTACGGGAGAAGAATATATGAAAAAGCTGGAAGATTTTGTTTCCAGGAGAATCGACAATGTCCTGCGGTTGAATAATAGCGCCCAGGTCAGAAGCTGCTATGGCCGTGTGGAAGGCTTTTATAAAAACGTAAAACAGGAAAAAAGAATGAGAAAGAGTGAATAAGATGTGGAAATTTTGTATGGGATTATATAAAAAATATGAAGAAATCGTCAATTATCTCATAGCCGGTGTACTGACGACGCTGGTGTGCCTTGTAGTGTATTACGCCTGTGTGTTGACGTTTTTAGATCCTTCGGATGCCATCGAACTTCAGGCGGCAAATGTGATTTCCTGGATATTGGCAGTGGCGTTTGCCTATTTTATCAATCGGGGATTTGTATTTAAAAGCCACAGTGAAAACCGCCTGGCGGAAGCGGTCCGGTTCGTGGGCTCCAGGGTGACCACCCTCTTTATGGATATGGCGGTTATGTATGTTTTTGTGACGCTTTTGGGAAGAAGCGATAAAATCGGAAAACTGGTGAGCCAGGTTCTTGTGATGGCGGGAAACTATGTGCTCAGTAAGCTGTTTGTGTTTAAAAAAGAAAAGAGGTAAGGGCACTTTCGGAAACGGTAGCATTTTTGGAAGCCACAGGAAATTTGGCTTGAGAAGTGGAAAAGAATGAGTTATAATAAATGTGGTTATGGGGCTTCCCGGAGGGCGGAGGCCTGCAATTTGAATAAAAATGAAAATTTTATAAATACGAAAGGAGTCAATATCATGGGATTTATTGACACGATCAAAGCAAAGGCAAAAAGTGACAAAAAGACAATTATCCTGCCGGAGTCTATGGACAGGAGGACCTTTGAGGCGGCAGCGCAGATCTTAGCGGAAGATTTTGCAAACCTGATTATTATTGGGACGCCGGAAGAGGTTGCGGAAAACAGCAAAGGGCTTGATATTTCCGGTGCCACCATCATTGATCCTCATACATATGAAAGGACTCAGGAGTACATCGACTTATTCGTGGAGTTGAGAAAAGCCAAAGGTATGACGCCTGAAAAAGCCAAAGAAACGATTTTCAATGATTACTGCTATTATGGATGTCTGATGATTAAAGCAGGACATGCCGACGGCCTTGTGTCCGGCGCCTGCCATTCCACGGCAAATACATTACGTCCCTGCCTTCAGATCGTGAAGACAAAACCCGGTACAAAGCTGGTATCCGCTTTCTTTATGATGGTGGTGCCTGATTGTGATATGGGTGAGAACGGGACATTCCTTTTTGCCGACAGCGGCCTGAATCAGAATCCCAATCCGGAAGAGCTGGCTGCCATCGCAGGTTCCTCTGCAGAGTCCTTCAGACTTCTGGTGGGCAAGGAGCCTAAGGTTGCCATGTTGTCCCATTCCACAAAGGGCAGCGCAAAACATGCCGATGTGGATAAAGTGGTGGAAGCAACCAAGCTGGCCAAGGAAGCATATCCTGATCTCAAGCTGGATGGCGAGATGCAGCTTGATGCCGCCATCGTTCCCAGCGTAGGCGCTTCCAAGGCTCCCGGCAGTGATGTGGCAGGGCAGGCCAATGTGCTGATTTTCCCTGATTTGGATGCAGGAAATATCGGTTACAAGTTGGTGCAGAGGCTGGCAAAGGCAGAGGCATACGGCCCCCTGACACAGGGAATCGCAGCTCCTGTAAACGATCTGTCCAGAGGCTGCAGCGCTGCCGATATCGTAGGCGTCGTTGCCATCACTGCAGTACAGTCCCAGGCTCAGTAGTACAAAATCAAGTTGAATAACGGTTGACAAAACAAAAACACCTGTGTATAATAGTACAGGTGTGTATCAGGAGAATAGTATGCATATTCATTTATCGGACTCTTTGGCCTGCGCGGGGGAGACAAAAACCTGGGAGGCAGAATTGGAGTTTGACACATTTGATAACGGCGTGAGCAGCTATCCGGTGGTTGACAAAAAAACGGTACGGCTCAGGATTACCAATACCGGAGAGAAAAAGCTGCTGATTGAGGCGGATGTATCCTTTTCGTTATGGATGCCTTGTGACAGATGTTTGGAAGAGGTGAAGATTCCTTTTTCTTATACGGTCAGCCGCATGGCGGATTTCGGAAAAAAAGGGGCAGAGCTGGAAGAACAGACATATATTGAAGAATATGTGCTGGATGTGGACGGCTTGGTTCGCGACGAGCTGTTTATGCATATGCCTGAGAAGGTTCTGTGCAGAGAGGACTGCAGGGGAATCTGTAATAGATGTGGTGCAAACCTCAATTATGGAGATTGCGGCTGTGATGTTACAGAGCCTGACCCTAGGATGGCAGTGATCCGTGACATATTTAAAGACGCAAACCAGTAGTACGTGAAAAGAAAAATAATGGATTAAGGAGGTGTGTGACCATGTCTATCTGTCCGAAAAATAAACATTCTAAAGCCAGGAGAGACAGCCGCAGGGCGAACTGGAAAATGGGCGAGGTAAATTTAGTGAAGTGCAGCAAGTGCGGCGCTCTTACAATGCCCCACAGAGTTTGCAAGGCTTGCGGTTGCTACAATAAGAAAGAAATCGTTAGCGTTGACTGAGAAAAGAATGGATATGGAGCCGCAGTTTCTCTGAAAAGAGAGGCTGCGGTTTTTTGTGGTATAAATCTAAAAACTTTAAAAAAGATTGATTTATATGTGGATTTTGTGTATATTAATTCTTAGAATCAATACGGAGGAAGCAGTATGCAGGAGACAGTGAAGATTGCCCTGGATGCCATGGGCGGTGACAATGCGCCCGGAGAAATGGTAAAGGGTGCGGTGGAAGCGGTAAATGCCAGGGAAAACATTCAGGTGTTTCTGGTGGGAAAGAAAGAGGCCATCGAAGCCAGCCTTTCCGATTATACTTATCCCAAGGACAGATTGACGGTGACAGAGGCTTCAGAAGTGATTACGACGGAGGAAGCTCCGGTTATGGCCATCAGGAGGAAGAAAGATTCTTCCATTGTGGTGGGACAAACCATGGTGAAGCGGGGAGAAGCGGACGCCTTTATTTCTGCCGGAAGCACAGGAGCGATTCTGGTGGGCGGACAGCTTGTGGTGGGCAGGATACGCGGTGTGGAACGGCCGCCCCTTGCAACACTTATTCCTACGGTGAAAGGCGTGGCACTTTTGGTGGACAGCGGCGCCAACGTGGATGCGCGTTCCAGCCATCTTCTTCAGTTTGCCAAAATGGGTTCTATTTATATGGAACATGTCATAGGCATTAAAAAACCGAGAGTCGCCATTGTCAATGTAGGAGTGGAAGAAGAAAAAGGAAATGCCCTTGTGAAAGAAACATTCCCCCTATTGAAAGAATGTCAGGAGATTCATTTTACGGGAAGCATTGAAGCCAGGGAAATCCCCCATGGAGGCGCAGATGTGATCGTAGCGGAAGGTTTTACCGGCAATGTGATTTTAAAGCTTTATGAAGGGCTTGGATCTGCGCTTATTGGAAAGATCAAAGGCGGAATGATGTCCACATTCCGTTCAAAGATGGGGGCGCTTCTTGTGAAGCCGGCGCTAAAAGAAACCCTTAAGGAGTTTGACGCGACGGAGTACGGAGGGGCACCTATGCTGGGACTCAACGGCCTGGTGGTGAAAACCCATGGAAATGCCAGTGCAAAGGAAGTCAAAAATACGATTTTCCAGTGCGTGACATTCAAGGAGCAAAAAATCAATGAAAAAATAAAAGAGCTTTTTACAGAAAAGCCGGAAAATAAATAGAAAGGGTGACAGTTATGGAATTTGAAAAATTACAGGGGATTATTGCAGAGGTACTGAATGTTGATGAAGATGAAATTACGATGGAGACTACCTTTGTGGATGATTTAGGAGCGGATTCTCTGGACGTATTCCAGATCATCATGGGAATTGAAGAGGAATTTGATATTGAGATTCCCAATGAGGCGGCAGAGAAGATCGTTACAGTGGGAGATGCTGTGGACCAGATTAAAAACGCCTGCAATTAAGGCCGCTTTATTATGGAAAACAAAGGCCCTGGCCGGATTCGGACGGGGCTTTATACTTGCCGCAGGCGGAGAATCCTGCTATAGCAGGATTCTTATTTATCGTATAGGAAACTTCGTTCCCCATACGACAAAAATCCCTCCGGGGGAAGCGCAGTTCGCGGAGAGGAAATTAGCCTTTCAGGCACCGCTCACGCGCGGCGATTGCGCGGAGTGCAATCTTTTTTATGCAAATTAGGCAGAAGGGAAAAACCATGAAGCGAGATTATGAAAAACTCTCAGGCCTGGAACAGAAGGCCGGCTATCGGTTTAAGGACAAGTCTCTCCTGTTTCATGCCATGATTCACAGTTCTTATACCAATGAGCACCGTATGGGGCGTTCAGGCAACAATGAACGCCTGGAATTTTTGGGAGACGCCGTACTGGAGCTTTCCAGCAGTGATTACCTTTACAGGGAATATTCCGATAAACCGGAGGGGGAATTGACAAAGTTCAGGGCCAGTATTGTCTGTGAGCCGACTTTGGCCCGCTGTGCCAGGGAGCTGGGGCTGGGGAAATATCTGTTTTTAGGAAGAGGAGAATCGGCGGAAGGCGGCAGAGACCGGGACTCTATTTTGTCGGATGCCCTGGAAGCTTTGATTGGGGCCATTTACTTAGATGGTGGTTTTGCTAATGCAAAGGAGTTTGTGTTTCGTCATGTGATGAATGACCTGGAACATAAAAAGCTTTTTTACGATAGCAAGACTATCCTCCAGGAAATGATACAGGGAAAAATAGACGGAAACCTGAGTTATGAACTGACAGGGGAAGAAGGGCCTGACCATGCAAAAGTGTTCCATGTAAAGGCGCTGATAGGCGACAGGACTTTGGGCGTGGGAGAAGGACGTACGAAAAAGGCGGCGGAGCAGATGGCGGCATATAGGGCCATCCTTTCGCTGAAAGAAAAGGAATAGTGGCCGATGTTTTTAAAAAGTATAGAGGTACAGGGTTTCAAATCATTTGCAAACAAAATACTCTTTGAATTCAACGACGGCATCACCGGAATCGTAGGGCCAAATGGCAGCGGAAAAAGCAATGTGGCAGATGCAGTCCGCTGGGTCCTGGGAGAACAAAGCGCGAAACAGCTTCGCGGCGTCAATATGCAGGATGTTATTTTTTCCGGCACACAGAACCGAAAGCCCCAGGGGTATGCTTATGTGGCTATTACTTTGGACAACTCCGACCATTCCCTGCCCATTGAATACGATGAGGTGACAGTTTCCAGGCGGGTTTACCGTTCCGGGGAGAGTGAATATCTGCTGAACGGAGGTTCATGCCGCCTCAGGGATATCAATGAACTGTTTTATGATACAGGAATTGGAAAAGAAGGGTATTCCATCATCGGCCAGGGACAGATTGATAAAATTTTAAGCGGTAAGCCGGAGGACAGGAGAGAGCTTTTTGATGAAGCGGCGGGAATTGTAAAATTTAAAAAAAGAAAAAATATTGCTCAGAAAAAGCTGGAAAATGAACAGCAGAACCTGGTGCGCGTCACAGATATTTTGGCGGAGCTTGAAAAACAGGTGGGGCCTTTGGAAGAGCAGTCAAAACAGGCGCGAGAATACCTGAGGCTTAAGGAAGAGCTGAAAAGCTTGGACATGCAGAGCTTCCACCTGGAAAATGCTGTCCAGAGAAAAAAGCTTTCTGAAATTTTGGAAAATATTGAAACCGTGTCCGGGGAGCTTTCCCAAAAACGTACGCAGGCAGCGGCCCTTAAAAGCCAGTATGACCAGATGGCGGAAGAACTTTCCAAACTGGACGGCAGACTGGAGGAAAACAGGAATACCTTAAATGAAGGAAAGCTGTCTGCCGAATCCATGGAAGGGCGGATCAAGGTGCTGGAAGAGCAGATTCGTATGGAAAAGGGAAACGAAGAGCGGGTAAAAGAACGGTTGGCGGCCATTGAAGGGGAACTGGGGAAAAAAGAAGCGGATAAGGCTGATTTTGTAGAACAAAAAGGGGAGCTGAATAAACGATTGGATGCCCTGGATGATGAGCAGGGAGAACTGAAAGAAAAAATTCTCCAGGATGAGGAACGGATTCATCAGTTGGAAGCTGAGATTGAAAGCAGGAGAAACAGTATTTTAGCTGGGATGAACGACAAGGCTTCCCTGGGGGCGAAAGAAGAGCGTTTTGAGACCCTAAAGGAGCAGAACCAGCAGAGGAAAAAAGAGCTGGAAGCCCGTATGCTCCGCATAAAAAGCGAAGAAGAGGCCAGGCATCAGGAAGTAGCACAGATCGCGGCAAAGCTGCGGGAAAAGGAGACGGCCCTGGAGTGTCTGAAAAAAGCCTGTACGGAAGATAAGGCTAAGTATAAGCAGGTGGAGGAAGAATCTTACCGGGAAAATAAGAACTTAAATCAGAAGCAGCAGGAATATCACACCCTGCGTACAAAGCTGGAATCCCTGCGAAACCTGGCGGAGCGGTATGAAGGGTATGGAAACAGTATTCGGAGGGTTATGGAGGTGAAAGCTTCCATGCCGGGAATCATCGGCGTTGTGGCTGATCTTCTGGAAACGCCGAAAGAGTATGAGACGGCCATTGAGACAGCTCTGGGCGGTTCTATTCAGAACATTGTCACCGACTCAGAGGCTACGGCTAAAAATCTGATCGGATATTTGAAAAAGCATAAATTCGGGCGGGCCACATTCCTCCCCCTCTCCAGTATCACGGCAAGGGGTGGGTTTCAGAAAAGGGAGGCTCTTTCGGAGGCCGGCGTGATCGGCCTTGCCCATACGCTTGTGAAGGTCAAAGGCGGCTATGACCAGCTGGCAGAATACCTTTTGGGCCGGATTCTGGTGGTGGACAATATTGACCATGCCATTTCCATTTCCAGGAAATACCAATATTCTCTGCGGATTGTTACGCTGGAGGGGGAGCTTTTAGCGGCTGGCGGCTCCATGACAGGCGGGGCTTTTAAAAACAGCAGCAATTTGCTGGGAAGAAAGCGGGAGCTGGAGGAGTTAGAGCGGGCTATGAACCAGACTCTGGCCCAGTGTAACCAGATTGAAGAGCGGGCGGCAGTTGTGGAGCAAAACCTTACAAAACTTCGGTCCGGCCTTGAGAAAAACAGGGAAGAAAGTGAAACTGTCAGAGTAGAGCTTTCCTCCCTGGTGGCGAACCTTTCCGCGGCCAGGGAAAAAGTGCAGGAAACCGCGGCAGGATATGAGGATATCTGCCTGGAGGGAAAGAAACTTTCCGGTGAACTGAAAGAGATTGAAGATGGAAAGGCGGCCTTAAGGAAGGAGACAAAGAGCCTGGAAGTCAAAAATAAAGAGTATGAAAAAGAAATCGGAAAGCTGGAAGCCAAAGCGGTAAAGGAAAGGGGAAAACGGGAAGAACGGAAAGAAACCCTTCGGAAGGCGGAGCTTGATTTTTCTTCCTTATCCGAAAAAGACAGGTTTATCCTGGAAAATATCCTCCGTATTTCACGTGAGTCTGAGGAGCTTAAAAAAGAATATGCCTCGGGAAAGGAAGCGCTTAGCCGCTGCCAGGTTTCTTCCGAAGAAAAGGGAGAAGAGATACGCCTCATCCGAAAGCAGATTGAAGAGAAGCAGACAGAAGCAGGGCGGCTTGCCCTGGTTATTGAGGAGGATACGAAAAAGCGGGAAAACTTTCAGAGGGAACAAAGCGGATTTTTTGAGAAGCAGGAAACCATGTCCGGGGAGATCGCCAATCTGGATAAAGAACACTACCGTTTGGAAAACCAGAAGGAAAAATGTGAGGAGGCCATTGAGCAGCAGATTCATTATCTGTGGGAAGAGTATGAGCTGACGCCGTCTGCTGTGGCGGAAATGGTATTTGAGGAAGAACTGAGCGCTGCGGCCATCCGCAAACAGATCGCTTCTTTAAAACAGGCCATCAGGGAGCTGGGGGCTGTCAATGTAAATGCCATTGAAGATTATAAAGAAATTTCAGAACGGTATTTTTTTATGAAAGCACAGCACGACGACTTGAAGCAGGCGGAGGAAAGCCTGATTCAGGTCATCGAAGAACTGGATCAGGGGATGCGCCGGCAGTTTGAAGAAAAATTCCAGGATATATGCAGGGAATTTGACGTGGTGTTCAAAGAATTGTTTGGCGGTGGAAAGGGGACACTGGAGCTGGTGGAGGGAGAAGACCTTTTAGAAGCAGGAATCCAGATCATCGCCCAGCCTCCGGGAAAGAAGCTTCAAAATATGATGCAGCTTTCGGGAGGGGAAAAAGCCCTGACGGCCATCAGTGTATTGTTTGCAATCCAGAATTTGAAACCTTCGCCTTTCTGCCTCCTGGATGAGATCGAAGCGGCTTTGGACGACAGCAATGTGGGCCGGTTTGCCGCTTATCTGGGAAAACTGAAAATGAATACCCAGTTTATTGTCATTACCCACAGAAGGGGGACCATGCTGGTGGCAGACCGCCTTTATGGGATTACCATGCAGGAAAAAGGCGTGTCCACACTGGTGTCGGTGGATTTGACAGAACAGACGGCATAACCTGACAGCATAACAGCTTTAGTCTATAGTTATTTGACAGAATAGCAGAACAAGGTGTAACATTATTAAAATAGAGGAGGAGTGTGTATGAGTCAGGAGAAAAAAGGCTTTTTTGGACGCCTGGTGGCAGGACTCAGCAAAACCAGGAACAATATCGTCGCTGGGATTGATTCCATTTTCAATGGATTTTCTGCCATTGACGATGACTTTTATGATGAAATAGAAGAGACTTTGATTATGGGGGACATTGGAATTCACACGACGGAAGCCATCATTGAGGATTTGAAGGCAAAAGTGAAGGAGCAAAAAATCAAGGAACCTTCCTCCTGCAAAGCTCTTCTCATTGATACCATCAAAAAACAGATGGATTTAGGAGAAAATGCATATGAATTTGAAAAACGCCGTTCGGTGGTGCTGGTGATTGGCGTCAACGGAGTGGGAAAGACGACTTCCGTGGGAAAGCTGGCCGGACAGCTGAAAGACCAGGGAAAAAAAGTACTTCTGGCAGCTGCCGATACGTTCCGGGCGGCGGCCATCGAACAGCTTTCCGAATGGGCTTCCAGAGCCAACGTGGATATCATTGCCCAGCAGGAGGGGTCTGACCCGGCGGCTGTGGTTTATGATGCCGTTTCGGCTGCGAAAGCCAGAAATACGGATGTGCTGATCTGTGATACGGCAGGCAGGCTTCACAATAAAAAGAATTTAATGGAAGAGCTTCGGAAAATCCACCGGATTATTGATAAAGAGTACCCGGAAGCGTACAGGGAAACCTTAGTGGTGCTGGACGGCACTACGGGACAAAATGCGCTGGAGCAGGCCAGGCAGTTTCGGGAAGTGGCGGACATCACAGGAATTATCCTGACAAAGCTGGATGGTACGGCCAAAGGCGGAATTGCGGTGGCCATTCAGTCGGAGCTTGGGATTCCGGTGAAGTATATTGGTATCGGGGAACAGATGGACGACATGCAGAAATTTAACCCGGATGAGTTTGTAAATGCCTTATTCCAGGTGGGGGAACCTTAGGAAAAAGCGATGTGGTTAAGGCGTTGAAAGTAAAATTTATGGAGCGCTACAGTCTGTGGAATAAACGAAGAGAGGGAAGAAAAATGCTGACACTTGAAAGATTTGAAGAGGCGGCGGAAATCGTCAGCCGGGTAACATCGGAAACAAAACTGGTATACAGCGAGTATTTCAGTGACCTTACGGGTAACAAGGTGTATCTGAAACCGGAGAATATGCAGTATACAGGGGCCTATAAGGTCCGGGGTGCTTATTACAAAATCAGTACCCTGACGGAGGAGGAGCGGAGCAAAGGGTTAATCACCGCTTCTGCCGGAAACCATGCCCAGGGGGTTGCCTATGCGGCAAAAAAATTCGGGGTAAAGGCAGTTGTAGTCATGCCTACCACCACTCCGCTAATGAAAGTGAACCGTACAAAAAGCTATGGGGCGGAAGTGATCCTGAAGGGTGATGTCTATGATGAAGCATGCGAATATGCTTATGAACTGGCGGAGAAAGAAGGATACACCTTCATCCATCCTTTCAATGACCTGACGGTGGCCACCGGCCAGGGAACCATTGCCATGGAAATCGTCAAGGAGTTGCCGACGGTGGATTATATCCTCTGTCCCATCGGCGGTGGCGGCCTCTGCACAGGTGTTTCGGCCCTGGCCAAACTTTTAAATCCCAATATCAAAGTCATCGGTGTGGAACCTTCAGGGGCTGCCTGTATGCAGGAATCCCTCAGACAGGGAAATGTAGTGACCCTTCCGAAAGTCAATACCATTGCCGACGGTACGGCGGTGAAAACCCCGGGGGATCTTCTGTTTCCCCATATCCAGAAAAATGTGGATGAGATCATTACCGTGGATGATACGGAGCTGATTGTGGCTTTCTTAGATTTGGTGGAGAATCATAAAATGGTGGCGGAGAATTCCGGCCTTTTGACGGTCGCCGCCCTGAAGCATCTGGATGTGCAAAATAAAAAGGTAGTGTCCATCATCAGCGGGGGAAACATGGATGTGATTACCATGTCCTCCATTGTGCAGCACGGACTGATTCAGAGGGACAGAATCTTTACGGTATCCGTACTGTTGCCGGACAAGCCGGGTGAGCTGGTAAATGTGGCTTCTGTCATTGCCGGGATGCAGGGCAATGTCATCAAGCTGGAGCATAACCAGTTTGTCAGCATCAACAGAAACGATGCCGTGGAACTGCGCATTACTTTGGAGGCCTTCGGTACGGAACATAAAGCGCAGATTGTGAAGGCTTTGGAGGAAGGCGGATATCGTCCCAAGGTGGTAAAACAGAAAGGAATCTATCAAGGTTCGTAAACCTGTAAGGAGGAGCCGAATGGCAAATATATTTGACGACATCATGAATGTGCTGATGGGGGGAAAACCGGGAAGCGGTTCTTCCAAAAAGCCTGACAGAGAGGAAGAGGAGCAGGAAAAGCCGAAAAAGGAAAAGAAGTCCGGCCGTGGCAGAAAAGCTGTGAAAAACGGGGGGAAAGTGGCAGGCATTATTTTGCTTGTGGTTTTGGTGGCAGTACTGGCCATGAACGCCACTTATACCATCGGGGAGCAGGAGCAGGCAGTGGTCACTACATTCGGGGTGCCGGGGGCAGTGACGGAATCGGGCCTTCATTTTAAAATTCCCTTTGTTCAACAGGTGACCAAGGTGGACACCACCATCCAGGGATTTTCCGTGGGCTTTGACAGTGAAGATCAGGTGGTGGACCGCGAAGCGGTGATGATCACTTCGGATTTTAACTTTGTAGATATTGATTTTTATGTGGAGTACCGGGTATCCGACCCGGTAAAAGCAGTTTTTGCGTCCAAACAGCCGGAGGAGATTTTGCGGAACCTGGCGCAAAGCTGTATCCGCAGCGTGGTCAGCAATTATGACGTGGACAGTGTCCTGACCACCGGGAAAAATGAAATCCAGTCCAATATTAAGGAAATGCTTTTGGCACAGATGGAAGAACAGGATATCGGGCTTCAGCTTGTGAATATTACCATTCAGGATTCGGAACCGCCCACAGCGGATGTTATGGCAGCTTTTAAGAATGTGGAGACTGCGAAGCAGGGGAAAGAAACCTCCATCAACAATGCAAACCGTTACCGCAATGAAAAGCTTCCGAAAGCGGAGGCTGATGTGGATCAGATTTTGCAGGAGGCGGAATCCACAAAGACCAGGAGAATTAACGAGGCTTATGGGGCAGTTGCCATTTTCAATGCCCAGTACGAAGAGTATGTGAAGAACCCCCTGGTGACGAAGCAGAGAATGTTTTATGAAACCATGGAGGATGTGCTTCCCAATCTGAAAGTGATTATCGACGGGACAGACAGTGTCAACACCATGTTGATGGATCAGCTTTCCGGTTCGTCTGGCCAGGCGGCGGCAGGGGCTGCGGGCAGTGAGTCCATGAGCGGAACCACAGGTGGAGGAACTGCCGGCGACCAGCAGGGAACAGCCGGTTCAGGCGAAACAGAGACCGGAGCTGAAAATTAAAGGAGGGGAAAGCCGTGAAGAAAAAAATAATCGGGATTTTAGTGGCAGTGGCGGCAGTGCTCCTTCTTGCTTCTTCCATTGTCATCACAAAGGAAAATGAGTACAGTTTAATCCGCCGTTTCGGCAAAGTGGACAGGATCATTGAAAATGCAGGTATCACCTTCAAGATTCCTTTTATGGAGACTGCGGACAAGCTGCCGGGACAGCTCCTTTTATATGACCTTCCGGAGTCCGATGTGATCACCATGGACAAAAAAACCATGATTGCGGACAGCTACGTCCTGTGGAGAATTTCAGACCCGTTAAAATATGCACAAACCCTGAATTCTTCCAAGGAAAGTGCGGAACAGAGAATCGATGCGGCAGTTTATAATGCCACAAAGAATATCATCAGCAATATGACACAGAATGATGTGATTGCCGCCAGGGACGGAGAATTGCAGGCAGCCGTGAGGGAAGGTGTGGGGGCCGCCATGGACTCTTACGGTATTGAGCTGAAAACCGTGGAAATCAAACAGCTGGATTTACCGGAAGACAATAAGGAAGCTGTCTATGAGCGGATGATTTCTGAGCGGAGCAAGATCGCAGCCACTTACCAGGCAGAGGGCGATTCGGAGGCGCAGAAAATCAGGAATACCACCGACAAGGAAGTGGAGATCATGTTGTCCGATGCAGAAGCCCAGGCGGCAAAGATCATTGCCGAAGGTGAGGCAGAATATATGCGGATCCTTTCGGAAGCTTATTCAGACGAGGGACGGGCGGAGTTTTATTCGTTTACCCGCTCTCTGGAAGCGGCAAAGGCCTCCCTGTCAGGCGGTGGCAACACGTTGATTCTTCCCGGGGATTCCCCTATGGCGGAGATTTTTATGAATCAGGAGTAAAGAAGTGAAGGCCGGAAATACAGCAGGATATGAGAAAGACATCCTTTATCACTATACGGATTTTCAGGCGCTGGACGGAATCATCCACCAGGCACAGCTTCGGGTAAATAATGTCCTGAATATGAATGACGCGGCGGAGATGCGTCATTTTATGGGGGGCCTGGGAAAAGCTGTGGCAAAAAAGCTGGAAGCAGAAGGCGACCAGGAGAGGGCCCAGGGGGTCCGCAGGCTTTTTAAAGAAGAGCTTAAGAAAGATTTCTTTTATTCTGCTTATGCGGCCTGTTTTTCTTTGTACCGTGATGATGCGGCCCAGTGGGAGCGGTATGGAAACCGGGGCCGGGGCGTTTGTATTGCATTTCGGGGAGAGTTTTTAGAGAAACTGGCAAAAGGAGAATTGTCGCTGCAGACGGTTTTTTATGAAGGGGATATGACAGAGCATGAGCTGACGGAGGTTTTTTACCGCCTGGCGAAGCAGGAGGTGTATCCTTTGGAAAATAACCCGAAGATCAGGGAAGCGATGAAGATTGCCTGGCTTCAGTCTGTGGTGTTCAAGCATCCTTCTTTTTCTTCGGAAAGAGAAGTCCGCCTGGTTCTCTCCCTCCTTGGGAAAGAATATTTCGGTATAAAACCTTGTTATCACATTACAGTGGAGCGCATCAAAAAGTATTATCCCCTGGATTTGATGGCCATGTGCAAAAAGGCAGGAATCTGGCTGGGGGATATGGTGGAGGAGATCATCATTGGGCCGGAATCTACCCAGTCGGCTTCTATTTTGCAGGATTATTTGAGGGACAATGGGCTTTTAGGGCTGGCGGAGCGGGTTTCTTTATCGAATTGCCCTCTGCGGAGGCAGCTGGTTTGAAGGCTTTACGGTTTATGGATATTCCGGGAGGAGTTTGGGGGAGGCAGTCATGTTTGAGGAATACGTGGTGAAAGGAAACCGGCGGTTAAAGTGCGGCTATACCACTGGTTCCTGTGCGGCAGCGGCGGCAAAAGCGGCGGCCGGGATGCTCTTTACGGGACAGGAGATATCCCAGGTGGAACTGATGACGCCAAAAGGGCTTCTCCTCCGGCTGGATATCCGGGACATTGTCCGCGGAGAGGGATTTGTAAGCTGCGGCGTGAGGAAAGACGGCGGGGACGACCCGGATGTGACGGACGGCCTGTTGATCTGCGTCCGCGTGGAATATGCGGCAAAGGAAGGCGGCGGGAAGCAGGAGCAAAAATCCCCCGTTCCCCAGGTTTTCATCGACGGAGGAGAAGGCGTGGGACGCGTTACCCTTCTGGGGCTGGAACAGCCGGTGGGGGAGGCCGCCATCAACCGGGTGCCCAGGCAGATGATCACAGAGGCTGTTTTGGAAAGCAGCAGGGCCTGCGGGTTTGTGGGAAGCCTGAAAGTGACTGTTTTTGTGCCGGAGGGGGAGGAGCGCAGCGCCAGGACCTTTAATCCGCGCCTGGGAATCAAGGGTGGGATTTCCATTCTTGGAACAACGGGGATTGTGGAGCCTATGAGTGAATCAGCCCTGATTGATTCCATAAAAGTGGAGATGAAAGTCCTTTTAAAGCGAAAAAACGGTTATCTGGTGGTGATTCCGGGAAATTATGGGACGGTTTTTTCCAAAAATGAACTGGGGATTGATACGGAATATACCATGAAGTGCAGCAATTATATCGGAGAAACGGTGGATTTTGCGGCGGAGCTTAAGGCGAAAGGGATTTTGTTTATTGGGCACATCGGAAAATTCATCAAACTGTCCGGGGGTATTATGAACACCCATTCCAGAAATGCCGACAGCCGGATGGAGCTTCTGGCGGCGGCTGCCATAAAAGCAGGCGCTCCTCTGCCGGTTCTTTTGGAAATTTTGGAAGCGCCCACCACAGACCAGGGCCTTGAGGTTTTGGAGGAAGCCGGATATCTGGAACCGGCCATGAAAGTTGTGACAGAGCGGGCAGGATTTTATTTGAAACATCGGTCAGGCGGGGCCTTTGAAACAGAGGTTATGATTTTTTCCAATGTGTATGGGCTTTTGGGACAGACAGCGGGAGCTGCCGCTATGCTGGAGAGATGGAAAACAACGGATGTAGCCTGGGAATAGGGAAAATAAAATGAAAAATGGAATTCTATACGGAGTGGGCGTGGGCCCCGGAGATCCGGAACTTATGACTTTGAAAGCAGTCAGAGTTATAAAGGAGTCGGATGTGGTGGTCTTGCCATCCAGGACAAAAGAAGAATGTGTGGCCTATCAGATTGCAAAGGGCGCAGTGGAGGGGATAGAAGGCAAGGAGTTTCTTTATCTTCATATGCCCATGACAAAGGATAAGGAACTTTTAAGGAAGAGCCATGATGAGGGGGCGGCCCAGGTCATTGGCCGACTGAGAGAAGGAAAAAATCTTGCGTTTCTGACTCTTGGGGATGTGACCGTTTATTCCACCTATCTGTATATCCATAAAAGGGTGAAGGAGGCCGGTTTTACAGCAAAGCTTGTGAGCGGTGTCCCCTCTTTTTGTGCGGCGGCTGCCAGGCTGGGAATCAGCCTGGCGGAAACCAGGGAACAGCTCCATGTGATACCGGCCACTTACGGGGTGGAAGAGGCCCTGTCCCTTCCCGGTACAAAGATTCTCATGAAGTCCGGAAAGGCCATGAGGCAGGTGAAAGAAGCATTGTTGGCAGCAGACTGTCCGGTATATATGGTGGAGAACTGCGGGATGGAACAGGAAAGGGTGTTTTATTCGGCAAAAGAAATTGATGAACATGCCGGGTATTATTCCCTGCTGATTGTAAAGGAGGCAGATCATGGTTGATTTTGTGGGGGCCGGTTCCGGCGCGGCGGATTTGATCACTGTCCGTGGAAAAAGGCTTTTAGAAGAGGCAGATGTGATCATTTATGCCGGCTCTTTAGTAAATCCGGCGCTTTTGGACTATAAAAAAGAGAGCTGCCAAGTCCATAACAGCGCTTATATGACGTTAGAGGAAGTGATTCAGACCATAAAAGAAGCGGAGGAATCAGGAAAACGGACAGTGAGACTTCATACAGGTGATCCCTGTCTGTATGGCGCCATCCGGGAACAGATGGATGAGCTTGATAAGCTGGGGATTCCTTATGAAGTCTGTCCTGGCGTCAGTTCTTTTTGTGGCGCTGCTGCTGCCCTCCATGCGGAATACACCCTTCCTGATGTGTCCCAGTCTGTGATCATCACCAGAATGGCCGGAAGGACTGCTGTTCCGGAAAAGGAGGAAATTGCAAAATTAGCCTCCCATCAGGCCACCATGGTGATTTTTTTAAGTACGGGGATGCTAAAGGCCCTGGAAGAGCGGCTGATGGCGGGCGGTTATAGTGAAGATACACCGGCGGCCATTGTCTACAAAGCCACCTGGCCCGATGAGAAGGTTTTCCGCTGCAAGGTATCCACCTTATCAGAGACGGCTGAAAAATACCAGATCACAAAGACGGCCCTGATTGTGGTGGGAAAGGTGCTGGATGGGGAATATAGCCGTTCGGAGCTTTATAATCCGGCCTTTACCACGGAGTTTCGGAGGGCTGTGGAATAGGAGGGGATCATGCGTCTTGCCATTATCAGCTTTACGGAGCGGGGAGGGAGGCTGAACCGTCTCCTTTGTAGCGGATTTGGGGAACTGGGCTATGATGTGGACGGATTTGAAAAACGGGCTTTAGGGAAAGAAGAATCAGGCCGGGAGGAGGGCTGTCAGGAGACAAGAATATCCGGGACAGCCTATGTGACAGAGAGCCTCAGGGAATGGACAGGAAAGGCCTTTGCAGAATATGACGGCCTGATTTTTGTGGGAGCCTGCGGGATTGCAGTCCGCGCGATAGCCCCGTTTTTGAAAGATAAGTTTCAGGATCCGGCAGTGGTGGCCATTGATGAGGGGGCGGGATTTGCCATACCGCTCCTGTCAGGACATGTGGGTGGCGCCAATGACCTTGGCCGCCTCACGGCGCGCCTTTCGGGAGCAGCTCCCGTTGTATCCACAGCCACTGATTTGAATGGCCTTTTTGCTGTGGATGTGTTTGCAAAAAAGAATCATCTGTTTCTTTCAGACAGAGAACTGGCAAAGAAATGTTCGGCAAAAGTGGTTGCCGGAAAGCAGATTCCTTTTTACAGTTCGCAGCCCGTTTGCGGAAAGCTGCCTGGGGAGCTTGTTTTTTTTGAAGAAAAGGATGAGTTTTTAAGGCAGCCGGGGCTTAAGGTGGCCGTATCGGAGCAGCGGTTTTTCGGAAATGGAGAAATCCTTTATCTGGTGCCTAAAACGGTGACGGCGGGCATGGGATGCCGCAGGGGGATTCAGAAAGAGCAGCTTTTTGGCAGGCTTCAGGAAGCGTTTTTTGCTGCTGGGATTTTTATGGAGGCCCTGGAGCAAGTGGCCACCATTGAAAAAAAGAAGGAAGAAGAGGGGTTAAAAAAGCTGGTGGAGGAATTGTCTGTGGCTTTTTTATGGTATACGGGAGAGGAGCTTGGCAGACTTTCCGGGGCATTTTCCCACTCTGGTTTTGTGGAAGAAACAGTGGGGGTGGACTGTGTCTGTGAGCGGGCCGCCGTGATGGGAAGTGGGGGAGGTGCCCTGCTGTTTTCCAAACAGGCGGGGGAAGGAATCACCGTAGCTGCGGCAAAAAGGGAGCAGAAGCTGCGTTTTGACTGGTAAGGAGGAGAATCATTGAGTATTCTTTATGTGGTTGGAATCGGCCCCGGCGCCTATGGGAAAATGACCATTGAGGCGGCGGAGGCTTTGAAAAACAGTGACGTCATTGTGGGCTATACGGTATATGTGGATTTGGTGAAGGAACATTTTCCGGGAAAAGAATTTTTGACCACGCCCATGAGGCGGGAGACGGAACGGTGTGAACTGGCTTTTTTGGAAGCGGAAAAGGGAAAAACCGTGGCGATGATCTGCAGCGGGGATGCAGGAGTCTACGGGATGACCGGACTGATGTATGAGATTGGTGTCCGTTATCCCGGTGTAGAGCTTAAAGTCATCGGCGGGGTGACGGCCGCCATCGGCGGCGCGGCAGTGCTGGGGGCTCCCCTGATTCATGATTTTGCCGTCATCAGTTTAAGTGATCTTTTGACTCCATGGGAGAAAATCGAAAAACGGCTGGAGCTTTCTGCAGAGGCGGATTTTGTTATCTGCCTTTATAATCCATCCAGCAAAAAGCGGAAGGATTACCTGAAAAAGGCCTGTGACCTGGTGTTAAAACACCGAAGCCCGGATACTGTCTGCGGCTATGTGAAGAACATTGGGAGAGAAGGGGAAGAGGGCTGTGTGCTGACTCTTTCCAGGCTTCACGACACCCAGGTGGATATGTTTACGACAGTCTGGATTGGAAATTCCCAGACAAAGAATATAAATGGGAAAATGGTAACACCCAGGGGGTATCGTTTGTGAGACGTGTGTTGATTTTTGCCGGGACTACGGAAGGGCGACTTCTGGCAGAGGAGCTTTTGGCAGCGGACATTCCGGTAACAGCCTGTGTGGCCACAGAATATGGGGAGACGCTCCTCCCGGAAGGCGAAGGGATGGTCCGCCTGGCAGGGCGGCTTGATGAGGGGCAGATGGAATCACTGATGGCAGGCGGAGATTTTGCCTGTGTGGTGGATGCGACCCATCCTTATGCGGCGGCTGTTTCCGAAAACATCAAAAAAGCGGCAGAAAATACGGGGCTTTCCTGCTTGCGGCTTCTCAGGGAAGAGGAAGAATCTGAGGAAACAGCGGTTTTTGTGGATAGTGTGGGGGAGGCCGTGGCTTATCTTGGCGATCGGGAGGGGAATATCCTGGCTTCCACAGGCAGCAAAGAGCTTTCAGAATATACAGCGCTCCCGGACTACAAAACAAGGGTGTTTGCCAGAGTCCTTTCCACGGAAGAATCGGTGCGGCTGGCGGGAAACCTTGGATTTGCCGGAAGGAATCTGATCTGTATGCAGGGGCCTTTTTCAGAGGAAATCAACTATGCCACCATGAAGGAATATGGGATTTCCTGGCTGGTGACGAAAGCTTCCGGGAAAGCAGGGGGCTATGGAGAAAAACTGCGGGCGGCAAAGCGGGCCGGGGCCGGTGTTGTGGTGGTGGGAAGGCCAAAGGAAACAGGCGGTTTTTCCTTTTCCCAGGTGAAGCGGCAGATTTTGAAAATGGCAGGAAAGAAGTGGAAAGAAAACAGGAGAGTGTGTTTTGCATCCATCGGCACAGGAGCTTTTTCCCAGATGACAGAAGAGGCAAAACAGGCATTCCGGGCATGTGACGTCATCATCGGGGCCGGAAGGATGACGAAAGCCCTGAAAGATTTTGGAAAACCTTCTTTTTCCGCCTACAAAGAAACGGAAATTGCCGGGTTTTTGGAAACTCATGAAGAATATCAAAAGCCCCTGGTGGCTTTTTCCGGGGATCTGGGGTTTTACAGCGGGGCGAAGAAGCTGCTCCCCCTTCTTTCGGACAAGGGGTTTGATGTGGTGTGCATCCCCGGAATTTCTTCTTTCGCCTATCTTGCGGCGCGGACGAAAAAAGCGTGGGATGAGGCAAAGCTCATGAGTGTCCATGGGCGGGCGGAAAATATCGTCCGGGCAGTCCGTGAGAACAGACGGGTATTTACTCTCTTAGGCGGGGCAGGGAGCTTGGAAAAGCTTTGTGAATGTCTGCTGTTTTACGGATTTTCTGACGTGGAAGTGACAGTGGGGGAAACCCTTTCTTATGAAGAGGAGAAGATTTATTCCGGGACGCCAAAAGAACTTCTAAGGGCAAATTCCGGGGCGTTGGCAGTGGCAGTCATTGAAAATCCAAAGGGAGGGACACAGATTGTCACCCATGGGATTTCTGATGATGAATTTATCCGGGGACAGGTTCCCATGACAAAGTATGAAGTGAGGGCCGTATCCCTTTCCCGCCTGGAATTAAAACGGGATTCGGTGGTTTATGATATCGGGGCAGGGACAGGCTCCGTTTCCGTGGAAGCCGCCCTGAAAGCATCAGATGGAAAGGTATATGCCATAGAGAAAAAAGAGGAAGCGGTGAAGCTGCTGGAAGAAAACAAACGGAAATTTGCCGTTCCAAACCTGGAAGTGGTGGCAGGATGCGCGCCGGAGGCCCTGGCCGGTCTGCCGGTGCCTACCCATGCTTTTATCGGAGGCTCTGCCGGAAATCTGAGGGAGATTGTGGCCTGTCTTTTGAAGAAAAATCCCAATGTGCGGGTGGTGGTCAATGCCATTGCCCTGGAGACGGTGGCGGAAACATGTGCCCTTTTAAAAACGCTTCCTGTGAAGGATACGGAAGTCTCCCAGATTGCCGCTTCCAGAGGGAAGCAGGTGGGGAGTTATGAGATGATGATGGGGATGAATCCTGTTTATATCTTCAGCTTTACCGGAAGGGGGGAATAAATTTGGCAGAGAATACGCCCAGGCTTCTTTTGGCGGCGATGGGAAGCGGAAGCGGTAAGACCCTCATTACCTGCGGCCTTTTGGCCGCATGGAAGGAGCAGGGAAAGAAACTGTCGGCTTTTAAATGTGGGCCGGATTATATTGACCCCATGTTCCACAGGACAGTGCTGGGGGTGGAATCAGGAAACCTGGACAGTTTCTTTACCGACAAAGATACGCTTCGTTTTCTTTTAAAGAGGGGAGCAGAAGGGACAGAGCTATCCATCATTGAAGGCGTCATGGGGTATTTTGACGGGCTGGGAGGGATATCTGAGCGGGCCAGCTCCTATGAGGTGGCGGCGTGGACAGAAACCCCTGTGGTACTCATTGTCAACTGCCGCGGTATGAGCCGCTCTGTGGTTCCCCTTATCCGGGGTTTTATGGAGTATGAGGGGGAAAAGCAGATTCAGGGGGTGATTCTCAATGAAGTGTCCCCTATGCTGTATCCACGCCTTAAAAGCCTCATTGAAGAGAATCTTCCTGTGAAGGTCTATGGCTATGTGCCGAGGCTTTCCGAAGGTTTTTTGGAAAGCCGCCATCTTGGCTTAAAGCGGCCGGAGGAAATTGCAAATTTGCAGGAACGGCTGAAAGCCCTGGCAGAATCTTTCCGGGAAACCGTGGATTTGCAGGGACTTTTGGCCCTGGCAAAGGCGGCTCCCGCCCTTTATGCAGGCGGGGCTTTTGCCGCCGGCACAAATCCCGGAAGCGTTTCACTTTCCCACAGGGAGACGGTACGGGTGGCCGTGGCCAGGGACAGCGCATTTGATTTTTACTACAGGGAGAATTTTTACCTGTTGGAGGAACTTGGGGCAAAGCTTTTATATTTTAGCCCTTTAAAAGACAGGGAAGTCCCGAAGGAAGCCGACGGCCTGATTTTAGGCGGCGGTTATCCGGAGCTTTATGGAAGAGAGCTTTCGGAGAATGAAGCCATGAGGAAGTCTGTAAAGGAAGCCATTGAAAACGGAATTCCCTGCCTGGCGGAATGTGGCGGTTTTTTATACCTTCACAAAACCCTGGAAGATGAAAGTGGGGAAGAGTGGCCCATGGCAGGAGTGCTGCCCGGCCGTGGCTTTCGGACGCCGAAGCTTTCCCGTTTTGGTTATGTGACCTTAACTGCCGGGGAGGATTCCCTTTTGGGCGATGCCGGAAGCCGTTTTCCTGCCCATGAATTTCATTATTGGGACAGTACGGAAAATGGAAATGCGTTTCTGGCCGAAAAACCGGAGGGAAAGAGGAGCTGGCCTTGTATGGTAAACAGGAAAAATCTTTTGGCAGGGTTTCCGCATTTTTATTATTATGGCAATCGGACGGCGGCAGAAAATTTTCTGTCTGCCTGCAGAAAATGGAGAAAAGTACAGGAAAGAGCGGGGGAAAGGCAGCCGGACCTGCCTGGCTCACCGCCCCAATGTGAATGAGGGATAAGGAGAAGGCCAATGGAAAATGGGATAAGGGAACAGGAAAAACAGCTTAAGGAGCGACTTAAGGAACGGCTGTCCCTTGTGAGGGGACTGGATGAGGAAGTGATGGGCCAGACGGAAAAACGGTGGGATTCCATTGCGAAGCCTTTGAAAAGCCTGGGGCTTTTGGAAAAGAATGTGACTAAGATCGCCGGGATCAGTGGAAGCGTGAAGCCGCAGATTGGGAAACGCGCCCTCATCGCCATGTGCGCCGACAACGGCGTGGTGGAAGAAGGAGTGACGCAGACGGGGGCAGAGGTGACGGCCATTGTGGCACAGAATATGGCCCATGGCAGCACAACGGTGACGGTCATGGCAGAGGCGGCCGGTGTGGATGTATTCCCTGTGGATATCGGAATGGTGACGGAGGGGATATGTCTTTCGGGAGTCCCGGAAGAAAAAGAGGAGATTAAGCCACGGACTCTTCTTTTGCGGAAAGTTGGCAGGGGAACAAAAAATTTTGCAAAGGAACCGGCCATGGGCAAGGAGGAAGCCCTCCGGGCCATTTTGGTGGGAATGGAGTTGGCGGGCCGTTTAAAGTCCCAGGGGTATGAGATTCTTGCCACCGGAGAAATGGGAATCGGAAACACCACCACCAGCAGCGCGGTGGCTTCCGTTCTCCTGGATGAGCCGGTGGAAAAGATGACAGGAAAAGGGGCCGGCCTTTCCGATGCGGGGCTTCAGAGAAAAATTTCTGTCATTCAACACGCACTGGAACAGTTAAAGCCGGACAGGGAATGTCCGTTGGATGTGTTAAGCAAGGTGGGCGGTTATGATATTGCCGGCCTTACAGGCGTGTTTTTAGGAGGGGCTGTTTACCGGATCCCGGTACTGGTGGACGGATTTATTTCCAGTGTGGCAGCACTTTTGGCCGTAAGGCTTTTGCCGGAGGCAAAGGATTTTATGGTGGCTTCCCATATATCGAAAGAACCGGCGGGCGGCCTGGTACTTTCCGCCCTGGACCTTTCACCGATGCTTTGCTGTGAGATGTGCCTGGGGGAAGGGACAGGGGCTGTGGCCGGGCTTTCCGCCCTGGACATGGGATTTACGGTCTATCATTCCATGGCCACTTTTGACGACATCCAGGTGGAGCAGTACCAACCTTTATGAATAGTGTGCTGATACACTGGTGAAATCATCTGTATAACGGAGGCGCACATGTTTGTGACAGTGACAGGAGGAAGCGGCAGCGGAAAATCGGAGTATAGTGAAAATCTTTTGCTGAAGCTTGATGGAAATGAAGGCGGAAACAGGATTTACATTGCCACCATGGAACCCTTTGGTGAGGAAAGTATCCGAAGGATTAAGCGTCACAGAGCCATGAGAAGGGGAAAAGGGTTTGAGACCGCAGAGTGTTATATAAACCTTAAAAGCGTGGCATTTTCCGATAAAAACGGAAAAAAGCCGTCGGTGCTTTTAGAATGTATGTCGAACCTGACAGCCAATGAGCTTTACCGTGAGGACGGCGCAGGGGAGCAGGCTGTGGAAGAAATCCTTACGGGGATTGACATGTTGCTTTCCCGGACGGAAAATCTGGTGGTGGTGACAAACGAGGTGTTTTCCGACGGAATACACTACGGAGATTCCACAGAATACTACAGAAAACTTCTGGGGAAAATCAACAGGGAACTGGCGTCCCGTTGCGATGTGTACGTGGAGGTGGTTTATTCGATACCGGTTTATTATAAAGGGGGCCCTTTATGATTAATTCATTTTTGCTGGCGTTTTCCATGTATTCCAGGATTCCTGTGCCAAAAGCGGACTGGTCCAAAGAAAAGATGAAATATGTCATGTGCTTTTTTCCCCTGATCGGCCTGGTGGTGGGAGGATTGGCATATGGTTTTTCCTGGTTTTGTAGATCTTTTGGCCTTGCGGGTTCCTTTTGCTGCGCCGGTCTTACCCTGATTCCTCTTTTGGTGACAGGGGGAATCCACATGGATGGTTTTTTAGACACTTCTGATGCTCTTTCCTCCCACCAAAACAGAGAAAAGAAGCTGGAAATACTTAAAGATTCCCACACCGGGGCATTTGCCATCATTTCCGGAGGCATGTACCTGATGGCCTCTTTCGGGATGTGGAGCGGGATTTCTGGGCGCGCTATGGGAGTGATGGCGTTATCCTTTGTGTTTTCCAGAGGGCTTTCCGGCCTTTCGGTAGTCACATTTCGAAATGCCAGGGGAGACGGGCTTTTAGCCACTTTTTCCACCGGGGCGGAAAAGAAGATTACCAGGGTAGCGCTGGTAGTTTACCTTCTTGTTTCAGGAGGGGGGATGGTGTTCCTCTTTCCGGTGGCCGGAACATGGGCTGTGGTTGCCGGGTTCCTTACATTTTTATATTACCGGTATAAATCTTACAAAGAGTTCGGGGGAATCACCGGGGATTTGGCAGGATGGTTTCTGGAGCTTTGCGAACTGGTTATGGGAATTGCCGTAGTGTTTGCAAGCGTTTTGTGGTAAAATAGGAGGACAGGGAGTATGGTACTGATTGTAGGCGGGGCATATCAGGGGAAAGGGGACTTTGCCCTTGAACTTTCCGGGGGAAAAAAGGAAAATGTGATTCTCAATATTCATGAAAGGATTGAAGCGCTGCTTAAAGAGGGATATTCCAGAGAGGAAATCGAAAGGGTTATCCTGGAGGAAGCCATGGGGAAAAAGGAGATGATCCTGACGGCAGAGGAAATCGGCTGCGGGATTGTGCCTCTGGATGCAGAACTCAGGGAGCGTCGGGAGATCACAGGGCGGATTCTCTGTGTGGTTGCGAAGAAAGCCGGGGAGGTTTACCGGATGACAGCCGGGATTCCGGTGAAAATCAAAGGGTGACGCCTGGGAGGCCGGGAATGGAAATTTATTTAATCCGCCACGGAAAGACGGAAGGAAATGAGAAAAAACGATATATCGGTTCCACGGACCAGCATTTAAGCGGGACAGGAAGGCGGGAGCTTACGGAAGCGCTTTGGAAAGGCGGACATGGGGGGGCAGGGTTAAAAAAGCCCATGTCTGTCTATGTGAGCCGCTTGTTTCGGACAAAGGAGACGGCGGAGATTCTTTTTCCGGGAGTGGAATTGGCGGTAAGGGACGGATTCAATGAATGTGATTTCGGGGAATTTGAAAACAAAGCCTACGAAGAGCTTGTCGGGAATCCTGCATACAGAAAATGGATAGAGAGTGGCGGCGTCCTGGCTCCTCCCGGAGGGGAAGCCAAACAGGATTTTGTAAAGAGGACGGTGCAGGCCTTTGAGGAGGTTGTTTCCGAACTTCTCGTGAAACATGCATCCTGCGGGGCATTTGTGGTCCATGGAGGGAGCATCATGGCGGTTTTGGAGCATTTTTCTTTTCCAAAGGAAAGCTTTTACCACTGGCAGGCAAAGAATGGCTGTGGTTACAGGGCAGAACTTTCGGAGGAACGGTGGAAAGCGGGGGAACGAAAATTGACAGATATCAGGAGTATTCCGTGATATGAGAGAATTTGTAATGACACTTGGAATAGGTTTTTGCCTGGATATGGTTTTTGGGGATCCCCATTGGCTGCCTCATCCCATACGGCTGATTGGGGCATTGATCTCTTCTCTGGAAAAGCTTATGCGTAAATGTTTTCCTGCCACCAGGGGAGGGGAACTTTTTGGGGGGACAGTGCTGGTGGTTTTTGTCCTGGCACTTTCCACGGCAGTTCCTTTCTTCTTTCTCCAGCTGGCCGGTTTTTTGCATCCTTATGTGCGGCTGGCGGTGGGAAGTATCATGTGCTACCAGCTTCTGGCCGCCAAATCCCTGAGGGTGGAAAGCATGAAAGTTTATGCCCGCCTGGCGGAGGGAGATCTGGATGGGGCCAGAAAAGCCGTTTCCATGATTGTGGGAAGGGATACGGCTAAACTTTCTGAAGAGGGGGTTGCGAAAGCGGCTGTGGAAACAGTGGCGGAAAATACTTCCGACGGCGTAATCGCCCCCATGTTTTACATGGCTCTCGGCGGCCCGGTCCTGGGATTTTTTTATAAGGCGGTCAATACCATGGATTCCATGATTGCCTATAAAAATGACAGATATCTTTATTTCGGCCGGACTGCGGCCAGGCTGGATGATCTTTGTAATTTTATTCCCGCCAGGCTGTCGGCGGTTCTTATGATTTTAACCAGCGGATTTTTAAGGCTTGATATCCGGGGGGCTATTAAAATTTGCCGCAGGGACAGATACAACCATAAAAGTCCCAATTCCGCGCAGACGGAGTCCGTCTGTGCCGGTGCGCTGGGGGTGGAGCTTTCCGGGGACGCTTGGTATTTTGGTGTCCTTCACAAAAAGGAAACCATCGGCGATGGAAAGAGGCCGGTGGTTCCAGGAGACATCCGGCTGGCCAACAGGCTTATGTATGGAACGGCGGCGCTGGGCCTTTTGGTTTTCGGAGGGTTATCGGCGGCTCTGTATTTTTGACAAAACGCCGGATGGCGGTGTCCGTCCGGGCATGATATCCGGGCTGGAAGGAGGGGACAGTATGGAAAGGCATATCCATGGTGGCAACATTTATGAATATGAAAGGATTCTGGACTTTTCGGCAAATTTAAATCCTTTAGGGATGCCGGAGGCTGTGCGGGAAGCCGCGGTTTCCGCTGTGGGACGGGCAGAGCACTACCCTGAACCGGATTGTAAAAACCTTCGGAAGAGCCTTGGAAACCGCCTTTGTACCGGACCAGAGAATATCATTTGCGGTAATGGGGCGACAGAACTGGTTTTTCTGGCAGCGGCGGCCATAAAGCCAAAGAAAGCCCTGCTTTTGGCGCCGACTTATGCAGAATATGAGGAAGCGCTGACAGCGTATGGCTGTGAGTGCCTGTATTATGGACTGGAGGCGGAAAAAGGGTTCCTTCCGGGAGAGGACTTTTTGGAAGCTGTCACGGAAGAAGTGGATTTGGTGGTGGTCTGTAACCCCAACAATCCCACGGGAATCCTTCTGGAAGAGGACTTTCTGAGCCGGATTTTGGAGCGGTGCCTTAAAACGGGGAGCCTTCTTTTTCTGGATGAATCCTTTATGGAGCTTACGGGAGAGGAAGCGCCATGGTATCCGGGCAGTTTCCGGCAGTCGGAAAATGTGCTCCTCCTTAAGTCTATGACGAAAACATATGCCATGGCGGGACTTCGGCTGGGCTATGCGGCCAGTGAAAACCTGCCCTTAATAGAAGCCATGTATCGGTATAAACCTTCCTGGAATGTATCCTCGCCGGCCCAGGCGGCAGGGGAAGCGGCCCTTTTGGAAAACAATTATCTGAAGCAGTCAGTCTCTTATATCAGAAAGGAACGGCAGTTTCTAAAGGACGCCCTGGAAAGGTTCCAGCTGCAGGTTTATGGGGGAAGGGCCAACTATCTTTTCTTTTACAGCGGAAGGGCAGATCTGAAAGCGGCATTTTTGGAACAGGGGATTTTAATTCGGGACTGTGGCAACTACCGGGGACTTTTTGCCGGGTATTACCGGATTGCAGTGCGGACCCATGAAGAGAACCAACAGTTTGTAAGGGTTCTGGAACAGGTTTTCGGAAAAAAGGCGTAAGGCTTTATGTCTGATGTGATAAGGAGGAACTATGGCGGCAAAGGCGATCATGATACAGGGAACCATGTCAAATGCAGGGAAGAGCCTCCTGACAGGGGGACTTCTTCGGGTTATGAAGCAGGACGGTTACCGGGTGGCCCCCTTTAAGTCCCAGAATATGGCTTTGAATTCTTTTATCACCGAAGAAGGGTTGGAAATGGGGCGAGCCCAGGTGATGCAGGCAGAGGCTGCCGGTATTAAGCCTTCGGTGAGGATGAACCCGATTCTCCTTAAGCCCACCAATGATACGGGCTCCCAGGTCATTGTAAATGGGGAGGTGCGGGGGAATATGCCGGCCAGGGAATATTTCCGGTATAAAAAAGAGTTGATTCCCGATATTATGGAGGCTTACCGTTCCCTGGAGGAAGAATATGATATCCTTGTTTTGGAAGGGGCCGGAAGCCCGGCGGAAATCAATTTAAAGACAGACGATATTGTGAATATGGGAATGGCGAAGCTTGCGAAAGCGCCGGTCCTTTTGGCCGGGGATATTGACAGGGGCGGCGTGTTTGCCCAGCTGGTGGGGACGGTGGAGCTTCTCACGCCGGAAGAGAGAGCCATGGTGAAAGGCACTGTGATCAATAAATTCCGGGGAGACAGAACCATCCTGGAACCGGGGATTCAAATGCTGGAGGAGAGGCTCAGGATTCCAACGGTGGGGGTTATCCCTTATCTTCAGGTGGATATTGACGACGAAGACAGCCTGACGGAGCGGTTTGGCCGGAAGGAGACAGGAGGGTTTTTGGATATTGTAGCCCTCCGGATTCCCAGGATTTCCAACTTCACGGATTTTCGGCCGCTGGAGGCGGCGGACGGCGTAAATTTCCGGTATGTGACTTCGGCGGGACAGCTTGGAAATCCGGATTTGATTCTGATTCCCGGCACCAAAAATACCATGGAAGACCTTTTGTGGCTCAGGCAGAACGGCCTGGAGGCGGCAGTACGAAAGGCGGCGGCTTCGGGAACTTTGGTCATGGGAATCTGCGGCGGTTATCAAATGCTGGGGGAAACCCTTTCCGACCCTTACGGTGTGGAAGCGGGAGGGAAGATTCGCGGCATGGGCCTTCTTCCCATGGATACGGTGTTTGAAAAAGAAAAGACGAGAACACAGACAGAAGGCCGTTTTTTGGAGATATCAGGCGCTTTTTCCGGTCTTTCAGGCGCAGCCTTAAAAGGTTATGAGATCCATATGGGCATCAGCGTTTTAAAAGAAGGGGCAGAGCCGCTTACGGGACTTTCCCCCTCCGGCACAGTGGACGGGGCTTTTGCCGGAAATGTCTGCGGTACTTATGTCCACGGGGTTTTTGATGAGGAAGAAACACTGAGGGCATTGCTGGAAATCCTCTGTGGGAGGAAAGGTTTGTCTACAGAAGCGGTCAGGACCTTTGATATGGCTGCTTATAAAGAACGGCAGTATGACCTTTTGGCTGACGCCATACGCCGGAATATGGACATGGAAGCTGTTTACCGGATTCTGGAGGAAGGGATATGAATAGAGAAGTAAAATATGCAGAAGATATAAAACTCCAGGAAATAACAGGGATTAAACAGAAGGTTTTTGAGGAAATCAGGGCTTTTGCAGAAAAGCGCTGTCTCCATCGGGTGGTTTTATTTGGCTCCAGGGCGCGAGGGGATTATGGGAGGGCCAGTGATATTGACCTGGCTGTTTTAGGTGGGGATATCTTAAGTTTTACAATGGATATGAAAGAAGAAACTTCCACGCTGTTGGAGTTTGATGTGGTGGATCTGGGACATGCCTTAAAAAAAGAATTTGTGGATTCTGTTCAGGGAGAAGGGATACTGCTCTATGAAAAAATATGAAAATTTTGTCTCTAACCTTATGATACTGATGAAAGCAGATAAGGAAGACAGGGAAAATGAATTTATCATAAGTGGAATTATTGATAAATTTTTTCTTCAGTTTGAACTGGGATGGAAGCTTTTAAAAGAGCTTTTGAAGTACGAAGGGAAACGGACGGCTGTCAGCGGTTCACCGCGGGAGATCATTAAGGCCGCTTATGCCCTTTATGATTTTATGGATGAAGACATATGGCTGTCTATGTTAAAAGAACGAAACAGTATGACGCATATATATGATGGGGCGGCCGCCAGGGTGCTGGTTGACCATATTTTAGGACAGTATCTTCCGGCTTTTTGCAAAATGAAGGAAGCCATAGAGAAGCAGTATGGGGATATGCTTAAGGGGGAATTATGAAAGGGTTGATTCATATTTACTGCGGGGACGGCAAAGGAAAAACTTCAGCGGCCATCGGGCAGGCGGTACGAAGCGCGGGAGCAGGGCTTTCTGTTGTTGTGGTTCGTTTTTTAAAAGATGAAGATTCCGGGGAACTCAGGTCCCTTTCCCACATTCCGGGGATTTTTTTGATTCCCTGCAAAGACTGTTTTGGTTTTTACTGGGATATGGATGAAGAACAAAAAAAGGAAGCGGCGAAAGTTTACGGCGCCCTTTTTGAGGAAGCCTGGGAGGCGGCGGAAAAACAGGCCCAGGCGCGGGATACGGTTCTTGTGATGGATGAAATCATTGCTGCCTGCAGACATGGGTTTGTGGAGAAGGAAAAGCTTCTTGAGAAGCTTCAGGAAAAGCCGGAACGCATGGAGGTTCTCATGACAGGCCGGGATCCGGAGGAGGAACTTTTGAACCTGGCTGATTATGTTTCGGAAATAAAAAAGGTAAAGCATCCTTTTGACAAAGGAATCTGTGCGAGGAAAGGTATTGAATATTAAAAAGGCTGTGAAACAGGAATGGAAAATCAGGAGGGACAAATGAAAGTTACGCTTGAAAATGTGCTGCCGGGGGACATTGAAAAACGGAGTTTTGAGATCATTGAGGAAGAGCTTGGAGGCAGGATCCTTCCGGCAGACAAGGCGCCGCTAATCAAACGGGTGATTCATACGTCGGCAGATTTTGAGTATGCGGATACGCTGTGTTTTTCCGATGGAGTCATGGAGCGGGCCATGGAAGCCATCCGGTCCGGGGCTTCCATTGTGACAGATACAAAGATGGGATATTCCGGCGTCAATAAACGCGTCCTGGAAAAATATGGAGGACAGGTCTATTGCTTTATGGGCGATGAAGATGTGGCGAAGGCAGCAAAGAGAAATGGAACCACCAGGGCTGTGGCCAGCATGGATAAAGCAGCGTCTATGAAGGGGCCGCTTATCTTTGCCATTGGAAACGCGCCGACGGCCCTGATACGGCTGTATGAGCTGATACGGGAGGGGCAGCTGTCTCCGGCCCTGGTGATTGGCGTCCCGGTGGGGTTTGTGAATGTGGTACAGTCAAAGGAACTGATTATGGAAACGGAAGTCCCTTATATTGTATCCAGGGGAAGGAAAGGCGGCAGTAATGTGGCGGCAGCCATTTGTAATGCGCTTCTTTACATGCTGGACGAAACACGTGGAATATAGTATAATAAAAAAATAATGATACTGTCGATTGACAAGGATGTGCACACTCCAATCTGTATGCTCTTGCCAACCGGCGATACGGATGAGGGAGGGTTTTATAATGAAAGCAAAAAAGTATTGCCGCCTGTTTTTGGCGGTAGCGCTGGTCCTTTTACTGATGTCGGCTTCCGGCTGCGGAAAAGAGAAGGTGACAGCCAAAAGCCTGATGGAAGAAGTATCTGCCAACATGGAAGAGGTTGAATCAGCGCGTATGAATTTAAAGGCTGATATTACCATGGGGATGAAGCAGAGCGGCATCAGTATGGATTTAGAGATGAACATGGATATGGATATAGAGTCGACGAAGGATCCTGCGGCCGCTTATATCAAAGGAAATTTGTCCATGAACTTAATGGGAATCAATATGGAGATGGAAAGCTACAGTGTCGTCGAGGATGGAAAGGCTGTTTCATATGCCGGGATGGCCGGCGAGTGGACCAGGACAGAGGCCCCCATTGAAAACGGCAGCGAGATGGCAGGGATCAACGGTATGTTTGCCGACGGCACATCCTTTGATTTGCAGAAAAAGACAGAAAAGATAGATGGCAGAGAGGTATATGTCCTGGAAGGGGAGATTTCAGGAAGATACATGGAAGATGTCATGGAAGATATGTCAGGAACCATGGGAGACATCGACTGGTCCGACATGACCATGGACGTGGTTCTTAAGATTGATGCCAAGACAAAAATGCCGGTGGAGGCAGTGATGGACTGTGGGGACGCCCTTTCAGGACTGATGGAAGGCGCTATGGCAGCCGCCGGGGCAGGGGATGCTGAAGTTTCCATCGATGATTTTATCATGACCTGCACCTACGAAAGCTTCGATGATGTGGATGAAATTGTGGTGCCGGAAAGTGTGAAAAAGGCCGCCGGGGGAAGCAGTAATACCCAGAGCTCCCTTGACAGCTTTTTAAATAACAGTGAGCCCCAGAGCGACATTCCTTCTTCCCTGCCTGAACAGGAAACCGAAAGTGGACAGGAAAGCGAAGCGGAAAGTGGGGATACGGCTCCTTTGCAAAATGCCGACGGGACCTACACCCTTACCCACTTCTTTGGGAAAGACAGCAGTGTAAATGTTGCCGTTCCGGAAGGATATGAGGTGTCCCCTTATTCGGACAGTGAGTATCTGACTTTTACGGATACATCCGATCAGCCTTTCAATGATATTTATATTGGATACATGCTGGATGATGATTATACAGAAGAAGAGATGGAAGAATACTATATATCGGATGTAGAGTATTATGAAAAAGACGACAGCTACAGTGATGTGGAGGTCCAGGAAAAAAAGACGGTCAATGTGGACGGCAGGGATGTGAGCTATGTGAAGATTTCTTATGTTTATGAGAAAGACAGCTATTATGTGGATTACGGAATATGGACATTTTTGCCAGATGGAGGCGTCGTCCAGTGTGAAGTGACGGAAACCAGCTATCAGACACCCTGCAGTGTCCTGGACGACAGCATTGTGGAAACAGTCATGTCGGGGATTTCAGAGTAAACAGATCATAAAAAGATTGTGTGGCACAATCTTCGCGTGTGAACGGCAGCCTGTCATAGGGCTGCCGCTTTTTTTGCGTGTTCTGTAAAAAGTTTCTGAACTTCTCTGTATTCCCCGAGGCCTTTTAAGATGCAGGAGACTTCATAGCCTTCCCCCAAAAACTCATTTTTCCAGGAATCTGCGCTGTCCCCGGCCATATCATTGATGGCGTGGTCCCCGGCCACGATCATCAAAGGGGCCAGGAGGACTTTTTTTGGTGCTTTTTTTCGGACTAAGTCTTTGACAAGATTAAGGTCGGGATAGCCTTCCACAGTGCCGATATATATATTCTGATGGCCATCGGCCTTCAGCATGTAATCCAGGGCAGGGTAGACCGCATTGGCGTAATGTTCGCTGCCATGGCCCATGAATACCAGGAATTCTTCTTCCCTGAGATTGGAAAATTCCTTTGTGACACTGTCGATAAGGGCGCGGTAGTCTTCCGTGTCCGTGAGCAGCGGAGTACCCACACGGATGGAATGGAAGCGCCCTTTGCAGGCGTCCAGGGCTTTCAGCATATTGTCATTTTCAATACCGTTGATGATATGGGTGGGCTGGACGATAAGGTCGGTAAAGCCATCGGCCAGAAACCCTTCCAGGGCTTCTTCCACCGTATCCACATGGAACCCGTCTCTTTTTTTCAGCTTTTTTATAATCATGCCGCTGGTAAAAGCACGACGGACTTCACATTCCGGAAACGCCTCCCCGATGGCGGTTTCAATGGCCCGGATATTTTTTATAAATGCGTCCTGGTAGCTGGTGCCGAAACTGACCACCAGAATTCCTGTTTTTGTCATCTGTCATCCCTTCTTTCTTTCATGAGTCTATCATCTGTGAGAAGGCTTGTCAACGAGAAGGAACTTGGCATGGAGACAAGATTCCGGCATAGAATGAAAAAAAGAAATTTTTTAAAGGAGATCTGTCATGCGGGGAAGAAAAAGAAAGGCGATTTTTTTGCTGTGGCTGTCTTTAGTTGCAGTTTTTATTTCCGGCCGGAGGGTGTGGGCAGGCGGAGAGGAAATAGAAGAAACAAACGTGGAAGAAACAGGGATTACCCAGGAGGCAGCAGCAGGAGCGGTGGAAGGTCCGGGAGAACTTTACGCTCTGAGCGCAGTACTTCTGGACGGGGATTCCGGGCGGGTCCTTTATGAGAAAAACGGTTATGAGGTACGTCCCATGGCCAGTACCACAAAAATTATGACCTGTATCCTTGCTTTGGAAAATCTGGATGAAAGTACGGTGGTTACGGCTTCTTCCCAGGCGGCCTCCCAGCCGAAAGTCCGCTTGGGAGTGCGGGATGGGGAGCAGTATGTATTGAAGGATTTACTTTATTCGTTGATGTTGGAATCCCATAATGATTCTGCGGTGGTAGTGGCAGAGGCTGTTTCAGGAAGCGTGGATGGGTTTGCAACACTGATGAACCAGAAAGCAAGGGAGATTGGCTGCACGGATACTTACTTTTTGACGCCAAACGGTCTGGATGCAAAAAAAGAGGAAAACGGAGTCACGGTATCCCATTCCACCACAGCGGCGGATTTGGCCCGTATCATGCGCTATTGTACGATGGAATCTCCTAAAAAAGACCGGTTCCGGGAGATCACAGGGACGGCCTCCTACCAGTTTCAGGCCGCCGGGAGAAATTTTTCCTGCAATAACCACAATGCTTTTCTTAGCATGATGGAGGGGGCATTTTCCGGAAAAACAGGATTTACAGGGGAAGCGGGGTACTGTTATGTGGGAGCGTTATCCAGAGATGGAAAAACACTGATTGTGGCGCTTCTTGGATGCGGATGGCCCAATAATAAAACATATAAATGGAAAGATACCAGGAAACTGATGGAATACGGGCTTTCTGCTTATACATACAGGGATATTTACCAGAAGCCGGAGCTTTCCGGTATTCCGGTGGAAGAGGGAATTGCAAATACAGGAGAGCCGGATGGAAATGCTGAGGTTCCACTGGTGGAGGTGAAAGGGGAGGGAAGCAGGTGGCGGCTTCTTATGAAAGAGGGGGAACAGGTGGATATTGAAATGGAACTGGAAACTTCACTGATGGCCCCTGTGGCGAAAGACCGGAAAGTGGGGAAGATCGTGTATCGCCTGGGGGATGAGGTGGTGGCCTTCAGTGAAATCCGCACGGCAGAGGCTGTGGGAAGGCGTGACTTTAAGTGGTGTTTCCTGAAAACTGCAGAACAGTTCTGGGATGGATTTTAATGGAGCTGTAAAGAAAAAAGGATTGGATAACCCTGAAATTTTATGTATAATAAAGCCAACGTTGGATTTGCCTTTTTGTGTAATTTGCATAGGGTGTGGCAGAGAGGAGGAAGGTCGGGTGTTTGGCTATGTGACAATCAATAAACCGGAGCTTAAAATCCGGGAATTTCAGCGTTACCAGGGCTATTATTGCGGAATTTGCCGGAGCTTAAGACTGCGGTATGGATTTCCCGGGCAGATGGCGTTAAATTACGATATGGTATTTCTGGCAGCCCTGCTTACGGGGCTTTATGAAGGAAAAGAATATCGGGCCATGCGCCGGTGTGTGCTCCATCCGGCGGGGAAGCATCTGTCCATTCAAAATCCGTATATTGATTATGCGGCGGATATGACGATGATTTTGGCTTACCACAATTTGATGGATGACTGGCAGGATGACAGGCATGTTGCCAGTCTGGCGGCAGCCGGGATTTTGAAAAGAAAATGTAAAATTTTGGAAACCGGATATCCGCGGCAGTGGAAGGCAGTGTCCTCCTGTATTAAAAGGCTCCACGGTTATGAGGGGGAGAATAATACGGATTTGGATGGGGCGTCAGGTTGCATGGGACAGCTTCTGGGGGAAATCCTGGTTTATGAAAAAGATGCATGGGAAGAGAGCCTCAAGACGGTGGGTTTTTATCTCGGGAAGTTTGTTTATTTGATGGATGCTTATGAAGACCTTTTGCAGGATGAAAAGCGGGGGAGGTACAATCCCCTTCTGTTCCAGAAGGACAGGCCGGATTTTGAAGAATGGTTTTTCCAGACACTCAACATGATGATGGCCGGCTGTGCAAGGGCTTTTGAACGGCTGCCGGTCATAAAGGATGTTGCTATTTTAAGGAATATATTGTATGCTGGTGTTTGGACAAAATATGATTGTATTGTGAAGAAACGGGAAGAAAGAACGGGAGAACTAGAATGAATCCTTATGAAGTGCTGGGGGTGGATCCTTCGGCTTCCGATGAAGAAGTGAAAAAAGCTTACCGGAATTTGAGCAGAAAGTATCACCCGGATTCCAATGTGAACAGCGCCCATCCGGAAATGGCAGAAGCAAAGTTTAAAGAAGTCCAGCAGGCTTATGATATCATTATGAAAAAGCGGCAGGGCGGAAACTCCGGCTACGGAGGCGGCAGCTATGACGGGGACGGGCAGGGAAGTTATGGGAATCCTTTCGGCGGCTTTGGGGGATTTGGTGGTTTCGGCGGCTTTGGCGGCCAGGGGGGTCGTTATCAGAGTGAGACAGACAGCCATCTGCGGGCAGCGGCCAATTATATCAATTCCGGCCACTACAGGGAGGCATTGAACGTACTGGACGGTATCAAGGACCGGGGAGGCACCTGGTATTATTATCATGCCGTAGCGAATTCCGGTATAGGAAATAATATCCAGGCCATGGAATCTGCCAGAAAAGCTGTGGAACTGGAGCCGGACAATGCCCGTTTCCGTATGCTTCTTTCGCAGCTGGAATCCGGCGGAAGCTGGTATCGTTCCATGGGCGAAGGTTATGGGAGAGAAATGGGAAACGCCGGCGGCTGGTGCTGCCAGATGTTGCTTTTAAATGCATGTTTAAACTTATGCTGCTGTAGGCCATATTAACCCCTTAAAACCGGTGCGCCTCCTGCCTGTCTCTGCTGTTGACCGATAGGCAGATTTTGCAGGTTTTGTGAGCATAGCGGCGGCTGACGGCAAAAGGCGGCGCAGCAAAACCCAAAAATCAACGTGGTCAACAGCAGAGACAGGCAGGAGGCGCACCGGTTTTAAGGGGAATGTGGCCCTTTACGATATAAAACTGGAAGAAAATGTCAGGAATATATTCAGCCGGATTTATTTTTCCGGCAGATTTTTTTTGTTTATAATATTCTTATGAAAATTTTGAAGGAAAGATGTCAAAACTCTTAAATAATTCTTGATAAATAGTTGTGTGTAAGCTATAATTAAAATCGGCAGAAAATGGTTTTACTTTTTATAAATGAAAATGGAGGACTGCAAAATGAGTAATTTATCTACAGGAAAAGCAAGCGAGAGGATCGCCGGCTTACTTGACGCTCAGAGTTTTGTGGAAATCGGAAGCTATGTAACTGCAAGGAGCACCGATTTCAATCTGGCGGACAAAGAGACTCCGGCGGACGGCGTTGTCACCGGATACGGCACCATTGACGGCAGCCTGGTATATGTATATAGCCAGGACGCTTCCGTACTTGGCGGTTCCATGGGTGAAATGCATGCAAAGAAAATTTCCGCTGTATATGCCCTGGCCATGAAGATGGGGGCGCCGGTCATCGGACTGATCGACTGCGCGGGACTCAGACTTCAGGAGGGGACAGATGCCCTTCAGGCGTTTGGTGAGCTTTATAAAAACCAGGCAGATGCATCCGGCGTGATTCCGCAGATTACAGCTGTATTTGGCACCTGCGGCGGCGGCATGGGTGTGGTTCCCGCATTGACTGATTTTACATTTATGGAGAAGGACAGTGCAAAGCTGTTTGTAAACGCTCCCAATGCACTGGATGGAAATTCCGTATCTAAATGCGACACGGCATCTGCGGCATACCAGAGCGAGACAGTGGGTTCTGTGGACGTTGCGGCATCTGAGGCAGAGATTTTCGATGAGATCAGAAAACTGGTTTCTGTACTGCCTGCCAACAATGAGGATGACCTTTCTTTTGATGAATGTACAGATGATTTAAACCGTGTATGTGAAGATCTTGAAAACTGTACAGGAGATACCTCCATTGCCCTGTCCATGATTTCAGATGACAATTTCTTCTTTGAAACAAAAAGAGCACATGCGAAAGAGATGGTAACCGGTTTCATTCGCCTGAATGGCAGCACAGTTGGCGCAGTGGCCAACCGTTCGGAAATATGCGATGAAGAAGGTAATGTCACAGAGACTTTTGACGGTGTTTTAACAAGTGCAGGCTGCAAAAAGGCAGCGGAATTTGTGGAATTCTGTGACGCTTTTGGTATCCCGGTACTGACTCTTACCAATGTAAAGGGATATAAAGCCAATAAGCATCAGGAAAGAAAGATTGCGAAGGCTGTGGCAGAGATGACCTATGCCTTTGCGAATGCAACCGTACCGAAAGTAAACGTCATTGTAGGCGCTGCTTATGGAAGCGCTTATGTGGCTATGAACAGTAAGTCTATCGGCGCCGATGTGGTGTTTGCATGGCCTTCCGCTTCCATTGGCATGATGGATGCAAAGAGTGCGGCAAAGATCATCTATGCCGACGAGATCGAAAAGGCAGAAAACGGCGCAGCCCTTCTTGCAGAGAAGACAAAAGCTTATGCAGAGCTTCAGTCCAGCGCCCTGTCTGCAGCCAGGAGAGGCTATGTGGACAATATTATTGACCCGCAGGATACCAGAAAATATGTGATCGGAGCCTTCGAGATGCTTTTCACCAAAAGGGATGAGCGTCCTGCAAAGAAGCACGGCACAGTATAAAAATGAGGTGATCATATGAGTTTAAGCAATATTTTCTTAGACGCGCTTTCCAATACCATTTTAGGTATGGGTACTGTGTTCGTAGTGTTGATCATCATTATTGTTGTGATCATCCTGATGAGCAAGGCGGTCCGTGCCATGGAAGGGAAAGAGAAGGAAGCGGAGGCGCCAAAAGCACCGGCCCCCGTACCGGCAGCGCCTGTGATAGAAGAGGAAGCAGATGACCTGGAGCTGGTGGCGGTGATCACTGCGGCGGTGGCGGCTTCCATGGGAAGCGGTTCCACAGACGGCTTTGTGGTGCGTTCCATTAAGAGAGCGAAAAACAGAAATTGGTAAACGGAATATATCAGGAGGAAACACCACAAAGGGTGTACCTGGATGCCCTGAGAAAACGGGCAAGAAGGAGGAAATTATAATGAAAAATTATACAATTACAGTAAATGGTGTAGCTTATGACGTAACCGTAGAAGAGGCAGGAGCAGGCAGCGCACCTGCAGCTGCTCCCAAGGCAGCGCCGAAGGCTGCTCCCAAAGCGGCCCCTAAGGCAGCGGCAGCCCCTGCGGCAGGAGCGGGAAGCATCCAGGTGAAGGCTGGTGCGGCAGGAAAGGTGTTCAAGGTAGAAGCTTCCGTAGGCCAGGCAGTGAAAGCCGGTGACGCAGTTGTCATCATCGAGGCCATGAAGATGGAGATTCCTGTTGTTGCTCCTGAGGACGGTACTGTGGCCAGCATCGACGTGACCGTAGGCCAGGAGATTGCAGCTGGCGCAGTCCTTGCAACTTTAAATTAATGCTCATTTCCATTGTTTTTATGCGGAAATCGAAATTTATTTACAATGCGAAATGGGAGGTAGCGCAATGAATATATTAGATACGTTGGGGAACCTGCTTGAGCAGACTGCGTTTTTCAGCCTCACCTGGGGAAACTATCTGATGATCGTGGTGGCCTGCGTGTTCCTTTACCTGGCAATCGCCAAGGGCTTTGAGCCGCTTCTCTTAACGCCCATTGCCTTCGGCATGTTACTTGTAAATATTTATCCTCAGATTATGGCGGAGCCGACAGTGGTGGATGGCGTGGAGCAGGCCGGCGGTGTGCTTCACTATTTCTTCATGTTAGATGAGTGGGCCATCCTGCCCTGTCTGATCTTCATGGGCGTGGGCGCCCAGACAGACTTTGGACCACTGATTGCCAATCCGAAGAGTTTCCTTCTCGGCGCGGCAGCCCAGTTTGGTATTTATGCCGCTTATATCGGTGCCATGCTGATGGGCTTTAATGGGATGGAGTCAGCGGCCATCGCCATCATTGGCGGCGCCGACGGCCCGACATCTATTTTCTTAGCCAACAAACTGGGACAGCAGCAGATTTTAGGCCCCATTGCCGTGGCGGCTTATTCTTATATGTCTCTCGTTCCGATTATCCAGCCGCCCATTATGAAGGCGTTGACCACAGAGAAGGAGCGGAAGATCAAGATGGAACAGCTGAGACCTGTTTCCAAGCTGGAGAGAATTCTGTTCCCTGTAATCGTCACCATCGTTGTCTGTATGATCCTGCCTTCTACGGCTCCTCTGGTAGGTATGCTGATGCTTGGTAACCTGTTTAAAGAGTCCGGAGTGGTAAGACAGCTTACCGAAACTGCTTCCAATGCAATGATGTATATTGTGGTTATCCTGCTGGGGACTTCCGTAGGCGCCACCACCAGTGCAGAAGCATTTTTGAATGTTGCTACCATCAAGATCGTGGTTCTGGGCCTTGTTGCATTCGCCTTTGGTACGGCAGTAGGCGTCCTTTTCGGAAAGCTGATGAGCAAGCTGTCCGGCGGCAAGATCAATCCTTTGATCGGTTCTGCCGGTGTATCGGCTGTTCCTATGGCAGCCCGCGTATCTCAGAAAGTAGGTGCGGAGGCTGATCCCACCAACTTCCTGCTTATGCATGCCATGGGTCCCAATGTGGCCGGTGTGATCGGTACGGCTGTGGCCGCCGGTACGTTTATGGCTGTGTTCGGTGTGAAATAAGGATCTCTTAATATAGAAGACAGGAGGAAATAACATGTCAGAAGCTGCAAAAAGACCGGTAAAGATTACCGAAACCATACTGCGTGACGCTCATCAGAGTTTGATCGCCACAAGAATGACTACGGAGCAAATGCTCCCCATCGTGGACAAGATGGACAAAATCGGCTACCATGCTGTGGAGTGCTGGGGCGGAGCCACTTTCGATTCCTGCCTCCGTTTCCTGAAGGAAGATCCCTGGGAGCGTTTGAGGAAATTAAAGGATGGCTTCAAAAATACGAAGCTCCAGATGCTTTTCCGTGGCCAGAATATTTTGGGTTACAACCACTATCCCGATGATGTGGTGGAATATTTCGTACAAAAATCCATTGCCAATGGTATTGATATCATCCGTATTTTTGACTGCCTGAACGATATCCGCAATTTGGAGTGTGCGGTAAAGGCTGCCATTAAAGAAAAAGGACATGCGCAGGTGGCGCTGTCTTACACATTGGGTGATGCTTATACCTTGGATTACTGGATGGACATTGCAAAGAAGATTGAGGATATGGGTGCCCATTCCATCTGTATCAAGGATATGGCGGGGCTTCTTGTTCCGGCCAAGGCAACAGAGCTGGTACAGGCGCTTAAGTCTGCCACGACTCTTCCCATTGATTTGCATACCCACTATACTTCCGGTGTCGCTTCCATGACTTATATGAAAGCGGTGGAGGCAGGCTGCGATATCATTGATACGGCCATGTCCCCTCTGGCTCTCGGAACCAGCCAGCCGGCTACGGAAGTCATGGTTGAGGCTTTCAAGGGAACGCCTTATGATACCGGCCTTGATATCACGGCGCTTTCTGAGATTGCAGAGTACTTTGCGCCTATTCGTGAAGAAGCCCTTAAGAGCGGCCTTTTAAATCCCAAGGTTCTGGGTGTAAATATCAAGACCTTGATGTATCAGGTGCCTGGCGGAATGTTGTCCAACCTGCTGTCCCAGTTGAAAGAACAGGGCGCGGAAGATAAATTCCAGGCAGTGCTGGAAGAAGTTCCGAGAGTAAGAAAAGATTTCGGCGAGCCGCCTCTGGTTACACCTTCCAGCCAGATTGTGGGAACCCAGGCCGTATTTAATGTATTGATGGGCGAGCGTTACAAGATGGTGACCAACGAATCCAAAAAGCTGCTGAGGGGTGAGTTTGGACAGACCGTAAAGCCCATGGATCCTGATGTCATTAAAAAATGTATCGGTGATGCGGAGCGGATTACATGCCGTCCTGCCGACAAGCTGGAGCCGAAGCTTGCGCAGTATGAAAAGGAGATGGCTCAGTGGAAAGAGCAGGATGAAGATGTCCTCTCTTATGCGCTGTTCCCTCAGGTGGCTGTAGATTTCTTTAAATACAGAGAGGCACAGAAAACCAAGGTAGACCCGACCATTGCAAAGGATGGGGCTTACCCGGTATAACAGAAACTTAAGTTTCCGTTTTGGAAATATCAGGAAGAGAACCGGATGCTTTCGAGGACGAAACCATCCGGTTCTCTTCCGTGAATTTTAAAATACGGAGACTTGAATTTTATTATGGAGAAGGTATGGAGCAATCATTCAAAACAACGGCAGGGATTCCTGTCTATTCTTATCCCAATCCACATTTGCATAATTTTTGCCTTTGTTTATATGTAAAGGCAGGCCCCATGTATGAGAAAAAAGAGGAAAATGGGATTACCCATTTTTTTGAACATGTGGTGATTCGGAATGTTAATCGCCTGATGGGAGGAGAATTGTATCAGACTCTGGATAGACTGGGACTTTCTTTAAATGGAGCTACTTATAAAGAATTTGTCCATTTTTCCATCAGTGGAGCGACAGCTCATTTCCGGGAGGCGGCGAAGATCTTCCTTCGTCTTTTGGAACCCCTTGCGCTTTCAGAAAAAGAGATTGATACGGAACGGAAGCGGATTTATGCTGAAATCCGGGAGTATGATAAGAAAAAATCCCTGGAGGCCAGGACAGAGCGGGCAGTCTGGAAAGGAACCTCCCTCACAAGGACGATTGCAGGAAAAAAGAAGCAGTTAAAACGAATGAAAAAAAAGGAGTTGGAAGATTTTCGCAGGACTTTTTTTGACTACAGGAATTTGTTTTTCTATATAACGGGAAATTGCTCCGGGGAGGATACGGTTTATTTTTTAGAGGAGCTGGAAAAGGGAAACAGCTTTCATGAGGCAAAAATCCGGCAGAATTTCGCCCCTGTTCCAAACGGGTTTTTTAAACGCAGTAAAAAACCAATTTTGGCGGAAGGAAACTGTACGGAGGTCTCTTTTTCGTTTGACGTGGATGTGACCAGATACAGCGGCGCCATGTTGAATCTTTTCTATAATATGCTTTTTACAGGAGATTATTGTCCTGTTTATCAGGAGCTTTCTGAAAAAACAGGTTACATTTACAGTTATAGCGATCAGTTTGAGCGATACAAAAATATTGGAAGTCTGCAGCTTAGCTATGAAGTGTCTTCCGATAAATTTTATAAGGCCTTTGAAAAAACCATTGATATATTCCGGCAGTTGAAAAAAAAAGGCGGGAGTTTAGAGTATGTCCGGGCCATTTATGTGGATAACAGTGATATTGAGGTGGATGATGCCGGGGACTTTAACTGGAACAGGGCTTATGACTGTCATATTATGGAGGAAGATTATCCGGATATTGAGGCGAAAAAGCAGGCTTTTTTAAAGGTGCAGGAGTCAGATATGAAGAGGATGGCAGGGGAAATCTTTCGGACGGAAAATTTGACGGTGGTGGCAAAAGGGAGAAAGAAGAAGCTTTCCGAAAAGAGGCTGAAGAAATATATGAAACGGCTGGACATATAGAAAGAACAGGTAATGCAAAGTAAATTTATAACATAGGAGGCTTTGGGTGGGGAATTTATGAATAGAAATGATATTTATTTGATTCATGGGACAGATTATCTGGAGATGACAAAGGAACTTTTGGAAGCGGCGGGACTTGCAGATATGATTGGAGACAAAGGGGCTTCCATTGGAATTAAGCCGAATTTGGTGGCAGCCAGCGCCCCCTCTTCGGGAGCCACAACCCACGGTGAACTTTTGGCCGGGATTATAGAATATTTGCAGGAACGCGGGTTTTCACGGATTACGGTTATGGAAGGGTCCTGGGTGGGAGCAGATACAAGACAGGCTTTCCAGGCGGCAGGCTATGAACCAATTTTAAGGCGTTATAAGGTTCCCTTTGTCAATCTTCAAAAGGACAGCTTTCAGGAATATGATGCTGCCGGGATGCGGATTAAGGTTTGTGACACTGCCCGTTCGGTGGATTTTATGATCAATGTACCTGTATTAAAAGGGCATTGCCAGACTACCGTGACTTGTGCCTTAAAAAATAATAAGGGTGTGATTCCAAACAGCGAGAAACGCCGGTTCCACACTTTGGGGCTGCATAAGCCCATTGCCCATTTAAATACGGTTGCCCGCAATGATTTCATTCTGGTGGACAATATCTGCGGCGATTTGGATTTTGAGGAAGGCGGCAATCCTGTTTCCATGGACAGGGTTCTGGGATTTGCCGATCCGGTGCTTTGCGACGCCTTTGTCTGTGATACTATGGGCTTTTCCGTATCAGATGTCCCTTATATTAAGATGGCAGAGAACCTTGGTGTAGGTTCTTCTGACCTGAAAAAAGCCAAACTTCATATGTTAAATGAACCGTCGGCAGCTTCTGTTGTAAAAAAGCCTTCCAGAAGGGTGGAGAAGCTTTCCCGGTATGTCCATGCGGACCATGCATGCAGTGCCTGCTACGGTTCTTTGATCCATGCCTTAAACAGGATGGATGAAGCAGGGCTGTTGGATAAAAAACTTTTAAAGAATCCCATTGCCATCGGGCAGGGATGGCAGGGAAAAACAGGGAAGATCGGTATTGGGCGCTGTTGCGGCAGCTGTGCCCATTCTTTGAAAGGCTGCCCGCCGGGGGCCGGTGATATTCTTGAATTTCTGGAAACCTGCTGGAAGGATGACTGAGAAGTGGGATATGGGATGAAATGAGGAATCAATGGGACGAATTGTGGTGATCGGTGGCGGTGCCGCCGGAATGATGGCGGCCATAGAGGCGGCGGCGCCTGAAAATCAGGTAATTCTTCTGGAGAAAAATGAAAAATTGGGGAAAAAGCTGTTTATTACAGGAAAAGGCCGTTGTAATGTGACAAATGACTGTGACGTGGAAAGTCTGCTGTCCCATGTGGTCAGCAACAGAAAATTTCTTTACAGTGCTTTTTATGGCTTTTCCAGCCAGGATATGAAACGTTTTTTGGAAAAACGGGGACTTAAGCTGAAAACAGAGCGGGGGAACCGTGTATTTCCTGTAAGCGACCATTCTTCAGATGTGATTTCCTGCCTGTTGAAAGAGCTTGCGAAAAGAGGCGTGGAAATTCACTTGCAGGAAACGGCGGAAAAACTTTTGACAGAAGAAAGTGAAGTTTCGCCAGATGGAGCGTTGGACCATGGCAGAGGCCCGGATGGAACCCTTCCGCGTATTACAGGCGTCCGTACGGCAGATGGAACTGTACACAAAGCTTCAGCGGTGATTGTGGCCACAGGAGGGCTTTCCTATCCTTCCACCGGTTCCACCGGGGATGGATACCGGTTTGCAGAAGAAATGGGACATCGGGTGGAAAAATGTAGTCCGGCGTTGGTGCCTTTTGAAACAGCGGAGGAATGGGTTCCTAAGCTTCAGGGGCTTTCTCTCAAAAATGTGAATGTCGCCATCTGTAACGGCAAGAAGAAATTGTATGAAGAGTTTGGAGAAATGCTGTTTACCCATTACGGAGTCAGTGGCCCGGCAATTTTAAGTGGAAGCAGCATAACGGCAAAGAAGCTTGGGAAGAATCCATTGACGCTTTCCATCAATTTAAAGCCGGCCCTCACAAGGCAACAGCTTGACAAAAGGATATTGAAGGATTTTGAAAAAGCAAAAAATAAACAGTTCCAGAACGCTCTTGGGGATTTGTATCCGTCAAAGCTGATTCCTGTGATGGTTTTGCGCAGCGGGATACCGGCCGAAAAACGGGTCAATGAAATTTCCAAAGAAGAGAGGGAACGGCTGGTTACCCTGACAGAAGCCTTTACCCTTACGCTGACGGGACTTCGGGGATATAATGAAGCAATTATTACCCAGGGAGGAGTATCCGTAGGGGAAATCAATCCTGCGACTATGGAGTCCAGACGGGTGGCCGGCCTTTATTTTGCCGGAGAGGTACTGGATTTAGATGGTATGACCGGAGGATATAATCTTCAGATTGCCTGGTCCACCGGTTATGCGGCGGGACAGGGCGCCAGGCTGAATGTATAAAAATGTAAGGTTCAAAAAGAAAAATACTGACAAAAAGAGAGGGACAGGACATGAGTGTCAATATTGCCATTGACGGACCGGCTGGGGCCGGAAAAAGTACCATTGCAAAAATGGTGGCTGGAAAATTGAATTTTATTTATGTGGATACAGGGGCGATGTACCGGGCCATGGGACTTTATTTCCACAATCTTGGGATTAGCCCTGAGGATGGGGATTCCATTTGCAATGCCTGCAAAGGGGCGGATATTTCCATCGTATATGAAGCCGGAGTACAACAGGTTTTTTTGAATGGAGAAAATGTAACAGGGCTTCTTCGGACAGAGGAAGCAGGAAAAATGGCTTCTGCAATCTCCGGCTATGCAAAAGTGAGGGAGAAACTTGTGGAGCTTCAGCAAAAGATGGCGGCGTTGGAAAACGTGGTGATGGATGGACGGGATATCGGAACCGTAGTGCTTCCTGGAGCTGATCTGAAAATTTATCTGACAGCCAGTGTGGAAACGCGGGCAAAAAGAAGGTTTCTGGAATTGACAGAAAAGGGGATTCCCTGTAATATAAAAGAGATCGAAAAAGATATTGAAGAGCGGGATTATCATGACATGCACCGGGAAAATTCTCCTTTGCGCAGAGCAGAAGATGCCATCTACCTGGATTCGTCGGATATGACCATTGATGAAGTGGCGGATGCAATCCTCGATGCTTTATCCCAAAAAGAAGGGAAAAGCGGACAGGAATAGAGGTTTTTTGGAAAACAATAGATTAAAAAGGAATACGGCCAGGAATGAAAGTAATAGTAGCTAAAACTGCTGGTTTTTGCTTCGGTGTAAAACGGGCGGTGGATACTGTATATGAGCAGGCGGAGAAAGAGGCAGCCCTTTGCCCCATCTATACCTACGGACCGATTATCCATAACGAAGAGGTGGTAAAGGATCTGGAGGAACGAGGCGTTTGCGTACTGGATGAAGAAAAAATGGAAGGAATCCGGGGCGGAACGGTTATTATACGTTCCCATGGTGTCAGCCGGAAGGTATATGAACAGCTTGAGGCCCAGGGTTTTCAGGTGGTGGACGCTACCTGTCCATTTGTAAAAAAGATTCACCGTATTGTCCGGGAGGAATCTGAAAAGGGGACGGCCATCGTGATTGTAGGAAATGCCAGTCATCCGGAAGTAAAAGGAATCCGGGGGTGGTGTAAGGGAGAGGCCTATGTGATAGAAACGCCGGAAGAAGCGGAGAAATTGAGCCTTCCAGGGGACACAAAGCTGTGTATTGTGTCACAGACGACATTTAATTACAATAAATTTCAACTTCTTGTTGAAATAATATTAAAAAAGAGTTATGATAGTATTGTTGTCAATACTATCTGCAGTGCTACCCATGAACGGCAGGCGGAAGCAAAACAGCTGGCCTCCAAAGTTGATGTGATGTTGGTGATTGGCGGAAAGCATAGTTCCAATACTCAGAAATTGTATGAAATCTGCAGAAAAGAATGCAACGATACCTATTATATTCAAACAATCCGTGACTTAAAATATGAGTGGCTGGAGGGAAAACGAAGTGTAGGTATTACGGCGGGGGCGTCAACTCCCAATTATATCATAGAGGAGGTTCATAGGAATGTCAGAGTTAAGTTTTGAGCAGTTGCTGGAAGAATCATTGAAGACAATTAGAACAGGGGAGGTAGTCACTGGCACAGTTATCGGTGTTAAAGAAGACGAGATCATCTTAAATATAGGTTACAAGTCAGACGGCATTATCAGTAAAAATGAATATACAAATGACTCCTCTTTGAATTTGATGAACGTTGTCCAGCTGGGTGACGAAATGGAAGCTAAGGTTCTCAAGGTAAACGACGGGGAAGGCCAGGTGCTTTTATCTTATAAGAGATTGGCCGTTGACCGCGGAAACAAGCGGTTGGAAGAAGCATTCAACAACAGCGAAGTGTTGACGGCAAAAGTGGCCCAGGTTCTGGATGGCGGTTTAAGCGTAAATGTGGAAGGCGCCAGAGTGTTTATCCCTGCAAGCCTTGTTTCTGATTCTTATGAGAAAAATCTGGACAAGTATGCGGATCAGGAAGTTGAATTTGTCATCACAGAATTCAATCCCCGCAAGAGAAGGGTCATCGGAAACCGTAAACAGCTTCTGCTGGCTAAAAAAGCTGAGATGCAGAAAGAATTGTTTGAGAGAATTGAAGTTGGCCAGATCGTAGAAGGGATTGTTAAAAATATTACTGATTTTGGCGCATTTATTGACCTGGGAGGGGCAGACGGGCTTCTTCACATTTCAGAAATGTCCTGGGGGCGGGTAGAGAACCCTAAGAAGGTATTCAAAGTTGGAGAAGAGATCCGTGCTTTTATTAAGGATATCAATGGCGACAAGATCGCGCTGAGCCTTAAGTTCCCTGACGAGAATCCCTGGGTGATGGCTGCCGAAAATTATGCGGTGGGCAATATTGTGACGGGCCGTGTGGCCAGGATGACAGATTTCGGTGCATTTGTGGAGTTGGAGCCTGGTATCGATGCGCTGCTTCATGTATCCCAGATTTCCAGACAGCACGTGGAGAAACCCTCTGATGTGCTTTCCATTGGCCAGGAAATTGAGGCAAAGGTGGTTGATTTTAATGGAGAAGAAAAGAAAATCAGCCTTAGCATGAAGGTTTTGGAAGCGCCGGCAGAGCAGCCTGCAGCAGAAGAAACAGATGTTTTGGAGGCAGAAGAAGCTCCTGTGGAAGAGTAAGATCAGAATATAAGATATATAGAACGCCTTTGGATACTCCGAAGGCGTTTTTATTTTCGGATAGGAAACCGAAGCAGGATTCTTTTTTATAAGATTCGTTGATATTCCAGCAGCAGCTCTTTTGCGGCAGGGTTTATGATCAGAGATCCGGTTTCCATATCAAAGGCAGCGATTCTAGCCTGGCAGTAGCCACTTTTATAGTAACCATATCCCTTATAATAGCGGAAACGGCGGATTGTCCGGCGGACATCATCGGTGATTTTCTGTTCACTGATAAAGATGCCTGTCATATAAGTATAGATATGGCTGGAGGGTGGGGAGACTTCACCTTTACAGACCATTTGTGGTTCAACGATGGATGTGAGCTGTTCTTTAAAATGAAGAATATCTTTTTGGGGTAAGTTTAAGGTGCTGCGGATAAATGCGTATTCAAAGCAGTTGAACTGCCTGTATGCGGCATAGACATCATAAATGGTGTCACCCAGCTGATAAGGACAGAGAAGTTCGTGGTCACTGGCGTAATATATCATAAGCCTTCTTAAAAGGTCACGTGGGTTCAACATAAAAAGCTCCTGAAATCGTTTATATAAATCGACAAAAACAGACGCCGAATAAAGAAAGCATAACACTATTTAGGAAGAGTTGCAAGAAGAAAGTCCTGAAGGAAAGAAGAATCTGTCCATAGTCCTTTTGTATATTCCATATAAGGTGGATTTTTTTTGTATTCAGAATAGAAAAGAGGATAGTTTTCACAAATACCCTTTGGTACAGGAAAAAAGAGGCTGGTGTGGTTTTGGTAACAGGTTTTGGCCGTCGCTTTCTTCCGGTGTTCTTTGTCGACAAAGGCGGCAACGCTTTTATGAATGGCCCTGTCTTCCTCAGGGAGGTAGTAATAGTTGGTGTAATCACGAAAAAAATATTTTAAAGAACCTTCCAGAAGGGGAAGGCGGAGGATAAGGCTATTTCCATGGCAGGAAAATTGACAGTTTATTCCGGAAAAGGAACAGGGAACAGGCAGGGAGCAGGAATCATTGATACAGGTGACCATGAGTTCTCTGCCGGCGGCTCCATCCTTTGCCAGGCAGGGGCTTGTCTGTTCCGTTTCTGTCCGAAAAGGCCCTTGAAAGAAATCACGGTAAGATAAAAGGGCAAGCAGGAAAGGAAGCCCCTGGATGTCTTCTTCATTGTGCAGCAAAAGCGCTTCATAGAGAGAAGCCTCTCCTGTACGCAGGTACTGCCAATAGAAACGGATCAGCTGGCCGCCGTCATACAGATCTTTTCGGTCAATACCCAGAAAAGATTCCAGAGTTTTTTGGCGGCAGTCAGGAAGATTAAGAAATTTTTTTAAAAACCGGACCTTTCGGTAAATGTCAAAACTGACCGGCTTTTTTTCAGGGACAGGCATCTGATAGTGGGCTGTCCGTTCCCGGAGAAAAGGAAGGTCAAAAGTATCTCCGTTAAAATGTATCAGGGTAGAAAAGCGGGAGGCAAACAAAAAGAAATGAATCAGGATTTCCTGTTCGGCATGGATGGAATCGGCAAACCATTGCTTCATCTGCCAACTGCCGCCCCGCAGATAGACACAGCCAATCAGATAAACCATATCCTGTTTAGCGGAAAGGCCGGTGGTTTCAATATCAAAAAAGAGAAGCTTTTCCGGTTCTCCAAAACGAGATAAATCATATGGACTTGTACATTCAAATTCTTTTGTAATGGTGATCATGGGTTTATTATAGAATGATTTGGACTTCATGTCAAGAAAAACAGAACGCGTGTGCGAAAATACTTGCCTTGAAGATGGAACTGTGTTAAACTGTTTTTTGAGAAATGGAATGAAAGGGAAGAAAAAATGATTTCATATATCAGAGGAAGACTGTCAGAAAAATTTGAGGAATCATTGATTGTGGAGACAGGAGGGATTGGTTACCAGATACAGGTGCCTTTTTCTCTTTTGTCGGAAGCTGTGGCTGGTGAAGAAATACAAATCTATACATACCTTCATATAGGACAGGATCAAGCGCCCAGACTCTATGGCTTTTCTTCCCGGGAAGATTTGGATGTCTTTAAACTGTTGATTGGTGTGAATGGCATTGGGCCAAAAGGCGCTATTGGCGTATTATCTGTCATATCTCCGGACGACCTGAGATTTGCAGTATTGTCGGAGGATGCCAGATCCATATCAAAGGCACCGGGCATTGGTATAAAAACGGCTAAAAAGCTGATATTGGAGCTGAAGGATAAATTTAAATTGGAAGATGCCTTTGAACAGAAGAGAAGCCATGAGGAAGGAAGGGCAGATAGCGGCGCAGGTGCTTCTTCCCAGGATAAAAGGGGGGAAGCCGTGCAGGCGCTGGCGGCTCTGGGATACAGCGCTTCAGAGGCCATGAAAGCGGTGAATCAGGTAAAAGGCGCCGGGGAGATGGAAGTAGAAGATATTTTGAAGGCGGCTCTTCGGCAGATGGCTTTATTCTAAAATATCCAGGATACATTTTAGGGGTTCTATTGTAGGCAGAAAGGAATGACCGGTTTATGGAGAAACGGGTGATCAATACAGAGTTTATCAAAGAGGATCAGGGTATAGAAAACCATCTGCGTCCCCGCTCCCTGGATGAATATATCGGACAGCAGAAAGCAAAGGACATGCTAAGGATTTATATTGATGCGGCAAAATCCAGAGGGGAGGCACTGGATCACGTACTTTTTTACGGGCCGCCGGGATTGGGAAAGACAACTTTGGCGGGGATATTGGCTTATGAGATGGGTTCGGAGCTTAAAATCACGGCGGGGCCTGCCATTGAGAAACCGGGGGAAATGGCGGCAATTTTAAATAATTTAAATGACGGGGATGTCCTTTTTGTGGATGAAATCCACCGCCTGAACCGCCAGGTGGAGGAAGTACTATATCCGGCTATGGAAGATTATGCCATTGATATTGTCATTGGAAAAGGGGCTTCTGCCCGTTCAATCCGCCTGGATCTCCCTCATTTTACCCTGGTGGGGGCCACCACCAGGGCCGGACTTTTGACGGCCCCTTTGCGGGATCGTTTTGGTGTGGTGCATCATTTGGAATTTTATACGGAGGAGGAGCTGTTGGCCATTGTTATGCGTTCTGCTGCGGTTTTGCATGTGGAGATCGAAGAAAGAGGAGCCAGACAGATCGCTTCCCGTTCCAGGGGGACGCCACGTCTTGCCAACCGGTTTTTAAAGCGGGTCCGGGATTTTGCACAAGTTCGTTATGATGGCGTCATTACGGAACAAGTGGCATCCAATGCCCTGGATCTTTTGGATATAGACAGGCTGGGGCTGGATTATACCGACAGAAAAGTGCTCCTTACCATGATTGAAAAATTTGGAGGCGGGCCGGTGGGGCTTGAAACACTGGCAGCGGCGCTTTCAGAAGATGTGGGGACTTTGGAGGATGTATATGAGCCCTATCTTTTGAAGAACGGATTTATCAACCGGACATCCCGGGGAAGGATGGCCACGGAAAGGGCTTATCATCACCTGGGAATCCCCTGTCTTCCCAATACCGACAGTATCGGTGTCGAAACAGGTCGATGACACTACATCTTGTGGCTTTTTCTCAAAGTTGTGTATTTCCAGTTGTTTTTTACAGGGATTCCCTTTATAATGTTATTATGAATGTCCAGAACAGGTACATAAGGAGAAACGGGATGAATTCCAGGAATTACACGGATGTAATTATTGCCGGAAAAGTATATACATTAGGTGGTTATGAAAGTGAAGAATACCTTCAGAGGGTTGCCGGTTATCTGAATGGAAAAAGCGCGGAACTACGAAGAGTAGACGGATTTCTGCGTCAGACGCCGGATTATCAAAATGTACTGCTTCAGCTGAATGTGGCAGATGATTATTTTAAGGCCATGGGCAGGCTGGAGGAACTGGAGGCCCAGACAGAAGCCCAGGCCAACGAGATTTATAGTCTGAAGCACCAGCTGGTGACAGTTCAGCTGAAGTTGGAGGAAATGAAACGGGAGCTGGAAGAAACACAGGGAAAGGAACAAAAGGGATAAAGAGTCGGGGGCAGCGTTTACAGGCAGGCCCCCTGTTTTCTGCCCGGGAATCATAAGGGAAATTTATGAAGAAAGAAAGATTTATTGAAGTGCTGGCGCCGGCCGGTTCCTTTGAAAGCATGAAAGCGGCGGTGAACGCAGGGGCCGATGCAGTGTATATGGGGGGTGCCAAGTTTGGCGCCAGGGCTTATGCCAAAAATCCAAATCAGGAGAGACTTTTGGAGGCCCTTGACTATGTCCATCTCCATGGAAAAAAATTTTATTTAACAGTCAATACGCTTTTAAAAGAGCAGGAGCTTTCCGGGGAACTCTATGATTTTCTGGTTCCTGCCTATGAGGCGGGGGTGGATGCGTTGATTGTCCAGGACTTTGGCGTCTGGCAGGCGGTGCGTCGTTTGTTTCCTGATCTTAAGCTCCATGCCAGCACTCAGATGACCATCACAGGAGTCCGTGGCGCAAAAGAATTAAAAAGACAGGGCGCTTCCAGGATTGTTACGGCTAGGGAGCTTTCTCTGGAGGAAATCCGAAAAATCCGGGAACAGGTGGAAATTGAGATAGAAACGTTTGTCCATGGGGCTTTGTGTTATTCTTATTCCGGCCAATGCCTTTTCAGCAGCCTGGCGGGCGGAAGGAGCGGAAACAGGGGGCGCTGCGCCCAAATCTGCAGGCTTCCCTATGAGGCTTGGGAAGGGAAAAAGCGTATTTCCAAGGTGGAAGAGCCGTATCTGATGAATCTGAAGGATCTGTGCGGCCTTCAGTCACTGGGGGAGCTGCTGGATGCGGGTGTTTGTTCCCTGAAAATAGAAGGACGTATGAAAAGCCCCAGATATACGGCCGGAGTGGTGAGCATATACCGAAAATATGTGGATATATATAGAAAAGTGGGGGGAAAGAGCTGGAAAATAAAATCGGAGGACTTGAATTTCCTCCTGGAACTTTTCGACAGGGGAGGATTTTCTGACGGATATTTCCATGGGCATAATGGCAGGGCTATGTGTTCTCTTTCAGGAAAGCCGGTCCGCCGGCCGGTGGATACCGTTTTGTTTGAAAGGTTAGACCAACAGTATGTGGAACCGGAAAGAAAAGAAAAAATAAAGGGAAACTTAAAGATTACTCAAGATTTACCTGCTAAACTGTCTTTTAGTATGGGGGAGATGGCCGTGTCTGTGGAGGGTGGTATCGTTCTTCCGGCTAAAAATAGCCCGCTTACGGCAGAAAGCCTAAGAAAACAGATTGGAAAACTGGGTGAAACGCCTTTTGTCCTGGAAGAGCTGGATATAGAGCTTTTTGAACATTGTTTTCTCCCTGTTGGGGAATTGAACGAACTTCGCAGAAAAGGGGCGTTGGCCCTTCAGGAAGAGATTTTAAAACCGTACCGAAGGCAAAGCGGAAAGAGGAAGCGGGAATATTTTCATGGTGAAGAGATGAAAGTTCCAAAGGGGCGAAAAGAGAGTTCCATGCCATGTCTTTCTGTCTTAGTGGAGGAGGAAGCTCAGTTTGCAGGGGCTTTGGAGGAACAGGCTGTGGGCAGGATTTATCTTTCCACAGAGATTATGGAACCGGAGCGGCTTTCAGAATTGGCAAAGAGATGTAAAGAGGCGGGAAAGGAATGTTTTTTTGCGCTTCCGAGAATCTGGAGAGAAGGGTTTTCCCTTTCTGTCACAGAGTATTCCGGTGCGGACGGTTTTCTTCTGCGGACGGTGGATGAGCTTTCTTTGATGGAGGAGTTTGGAGAGGGGTATGAATTCGTGGCAGATGCTTCCCTCTATACTTTTAATAAAGAGGCCAGGGAGATGCTTTTTAATCGTGGTATCGCCATGGACACAGCGCCCTTAGAACTGAATGAAAGGGAACTTAAGGAGCGTGGGCTTTCAGGCAGTGAGATGGTGGTGTATGGCAGACTGCCTATGATGGTATCGGCCCAGTGTATCAGAAAAACAGTGGGAAGGTGCCAAAAGGGCAGAAAGCAGGAGAGGCTTGTACTGAGCGACAGGAAAAAAATGCGTTTTCCGGTAAAATCTTACTGCCGTTTTTGCTATAATGTAATTTACAACAGCGCGCCGCTTTGGCTGGCGCCGGAACTTTTAGAGGTATGTGCAATGAATCCGCAGATGTTGCGCCTGCAGTTTACCACAGAGGGAAATGCAGAAGTTTCCAGCGTGGTCAGGGCTTACGCTGCGGCGCTTAAGGGGGAGGACCCGGGCAGACAGCCTGAAAATCGGACAAGAGGGCACTTCCGGCGGGGAGTGGAATAGGTGGAAATGTGACAAATATAGGAATTCAGACAGCGAAATATATTATGCTTGTCCTGATCCTCCTTTATACGTTGTCGACGTATCATTATTTAAGGATGAAGACGCATAAAGGGAGGAATCAGGCTTGCGGGATGCAGCTTTTTTGTATGTTTGCCCTCCATTTGACAGGGTATCTGGCAATCATCCTGTATACCGGCGAGACTGCCATGATTTATTTTTATCTGGTGCAGGTAGCTTTTTTTATCCTGTACCTGGTGTTGTTTCGGATTTTTTACAAAAAAGCTTCCAGGCTTTTACTCAACAACACCTGTATGTTGCTTTCCGTCAGTTTTATTATGCTGACCAGGTTGGGCGCAGAAGGGGCGGTGCGACATTTTATTATAACGGCGGTGGCGGCTTCCATAGCGATGGTGGTGCCTCTTATTGTTCGTCAGATGCGGTATCTGTGGCGCTTTGGCTGGATTTATGCAGGTATTGGGATTGTGGCCCTTATGGCAATTTTTGCTTTCAGTACGGTTAAGCACGGGGCGTATCTGTCATTTGATATCGGCGGGCTTTTTTCTCTGCAGCCTTCGGAATTTGTAAAAATTACATTTGTGTTTTTTGTGGCTTCCATGTTTCAGACCAGCTTAAGTTTTAAGCGGGTATTTGTCACCACGGCGGTGGCTGCCCTTCATGTGCTGATCCTGGTGGCTTCCAAAGATTTGGGCGCGGCGCTGATTTATTTTATTGCGTATCTGCTTATGTTGTTTGTGGCCACCAGAAGTTATTTTTATCTGGTTGGAGGGGCGGCGGCCGGAAGTATAGCCGCGGTGTTAGCTTACCAGGTTTTCGGCCATGTGAAGGTGAGGGTGCAGGTCTGGCAGGATCCCTGGATGGATGCCACAGGAGACGGGTGGCAGGTTTTACAGTCTTTGTTTGCCATTGGAAGCGGAGGTTTTCTGGGGACGGGGCTTTACCAGGGAATGCCGGAAAAAATCCCGGTGGTGCGATCTGATTTTATATTTGCAGGAATATCGGAAGAGATGGGAGGGATTTTTGCCATTGCCCTGATCTTAATCTGTCTCAGCTGTTTGCTGCAGTTTTTGTGGATTTCCACCTGGATGGACGGGATGTTTTATAAGATTATTGCCTTTGGGCTGGCGGCAGTTTATGGCGCCCAGGTGTTTTTAAATATTGGAGGCGTCATTAAATTTATTCCTTCCACAGGGATTACGCTTCCCTTTGTCAGCCATGGTGGAAGTTCCATTTTGAGTACTTTTATCATGTTCGGAATCATACAGGGACTTTATATTTTAAAACAGGATGAGGTTGATCGAATTGAGCAGGAAGAAAAACTTGAACGAAGGCGACAGGCCCTATACGCGAAAAGATATGAAACGGGTACAGCGGGCGCTGGAAAACCAGGAGAAAGAACAAGAAGAAATTCTCCAGGTAGAAGAGCGTACAAGAAAAGTAAATAGGGAGATCCGGATGGCCAGCGTATTTTTTTCGCTGATGTTTTTATCGGTCATTGGATATTTCTGCTGGTATCTGGTTGTAAAGAGTGAGGACACCATAGACAGTTCTTACAATGCCAGACTGGATACATTTTCCACACGGGTGGTCCGTGGGGAAATCCGTGGAAAGAATGGGGAAGTGCTGGCGCGGACCGTGGAGGATGAGGAAGGGAATGAAACGCGGGAATATCCTTACAGTAATCTTTTTGCCCATGTGGCAGGATATTCTGATGCGGGAACCACAGGCCTGGAGGCAGCGGCGAACCAGTATCTTTTATCCACCCATTTGAGTCTTCTGGAACAGGTGGATAATGAAATGAAGGAAGTGAAAAATCCCGGGGACAATGTGGTGACGACCCTGGATCCATATCTTCAGCAACTGGCTTATGATGCCCTTGGTGATTACAATGGTGCCTGCGTTATCATGGAGCCGGGTACAGGAAAGATTCTGGCCATGGTTTCCAAACCGGATTTTAACCCCAATACGGTGGCAGCGGATTGGGAGTATTTGATTTCTGAGGAAAATGAAGAGGCCAACCTTTTAAACAGAGCAACCCAGGGGCTTTATCCGCCTGGCTCCACCTTTAAGCTTCTTACGACTCTGGAATATATCCGGGAAAATCCGGAAAGTTGGGGAAGTTATCAGTATGAATGTGAGGGCAGTATGAAATACGGGGATTCTGTGATGAGCTGTTATGAAGGCCATGTCCACGGGGTTCTCGACCTGCGGCTATCCCTTGCCAATTCCTGTAATACGTCTTTTGCGACCATTGGACAGACTCTTGATCTGGACAGATTCCACTCTTTATGTGAAAGTTTTCTGTTTAATCAGGCTTTGCCTTTGCCGGAGGGGATGGAATATCGGCAGAGTTCTTTTGTCCTGGATGGGAGTTCCGGCCTTTCGGAGCGTGTACAGACTTCAATCGGACAGGGACGAACCATGATTTCCCCCCTGCACAACGCCATGATCGTATCAGCCATTGCCAACGGCGGGACACTGATGTCTCCTTATGTGATGGAACGTGTGGAGAGCGCTGGTGGAAAAGTGGTAAAACAGTTTATGCCGGAATCGGCAGGAAAACTTTTATCAGCTTCTGAGGCGGAGACTTTGACGGATTTTATGGTGGCTGTTGTCAATGAAGGTACTAGCCCTTCCCTTCAGTCTGACGCGTATCAGGTGGCGGGAAAGACAGGCTCCGCAGAGTTTAATTCCAATAAAGAAGACAGCCACGCCTGGTTTGTGGGGTTTGCCCCGGCAGAGAACCCGGAAATTGTGGTCAGCATTATATATGAAAATGGCGGTACAGGAGGCTCTGTGGCCACAAAAGGGGCGAAAAAGATTTTCGAGGGATATTTTTCAAGGTGAACATATCTTTGAGTTTCCATATTTATACAGGAAGAAAATCCGTTCTTTCAAGTCCAAAACCGTTATTTTTTAATATGGAAACTCAAAGAATATGTCCCCTTGCTTCCCTTTCTAAAATGGGGTATACTATGGACAATAGACACACACACCAGAACCAGGAGGAATTGCGATGATTGAAGCAACGAGCTGCGGCGGTGTGGTTATATTTCGGGGAAAAATCCTTGTCCTCTATAAAAATTATAAAAATAAATATGAGGGCTGGGTGCTGCCGAAAGGAACTGTAGAAGCAGATGAATCCCATGAAGAGACGGCGCTTCGTGAGGTGAGGGAGGAGACAGGCGTTCAGGCATCCATTGTGAAGTATATTGGAAAAAGCCAGTATTCTTTTAATATTCCGCAGGATACGGTGGAAAAGGATGTATATTGGTATCTGATGATGGCCGATAGCTATTACAGTAAACCACAGCGGGAAGAATATTTTCTGGATTCGGGATATTACAAATTTTATGAGGCGTACCATTTGTTAAAGTTTCAAAATGAAAAGCAGATTATGGAGAAAGCCTATCATGAATATCAGGATCTTAAGAAAAGAAGTCTTTGGACCAGCAGGAATGATTAACTGAAAACAGGATACAATAAAGGAGAGGATGCGCAGGTATCCTCTTCTTTGTTCCGCAGACTTTTTGCAAAAAGTGATGGAGGAATATATGGAAGATAAAAAGACAGATATCTGGGACAGCTTTTCCGGATTTTTAGAAAAGGAAAACGCCATACGGACAGCGCTCACATTGTTTGACTGGGACAATGAAACCCTTGCGCCGGAGGCTGCGTCAGAAAAGACGGCAAAGGCTTATGGGGCTTTGTCAGCAGTATACCAGGAACTTCTTACCGGAGAAAAGGCCGGAGAACTTTTAGAGAACGTAAAAACAGAGAAAAGCCTTTCACAAAGAAAACAGGCACTTGTAACAAAGGTGGAAAAAGAGAGGAAGAAGCTTCTTTCTGTTTCGGAGGAAGAATACCGCCGTTTTTCGGAGCTGACGGCAATGTCTGTAAGGACATGGAGCAGGGCAAAGAAACAGAATGATTTTTCGGCGTTTATTCCGGTACTGGAAAAAATTGTAGAGATGCGGAAAAATTTCGCCTGCCGCCGGGCAAAGGATGGGCAGAGGCCTTATGATGTCCTTCTTTCAGATTATGAGGAAGATTTTACCATAGAAAAACTGGATCAGTTTTTCGGAGAATTAAAAGCAGGGATTCTTCCATTAGTAAAAGAAAGAACCCGAAAAAATAAGGTTTGCCCCATAGCCTGTGATTTCCTGTTTCAGAATTTTGACGTGGAAAAGCAGAGGCACTTTAATAAGTGGCTGGCGGCTTATCTCGGTTTTCAGTTTTCGCGGGGTGTCCTGTCAGAAAGTGAACATCCCTTTACCACCAGCTTTCATAAAGATGATGTGAGAATTACGACCCATTATTATAAAAACAATTTGGAGAGTGCCGTTTTTTCTACAATCCACGAAGCCGGCCATGGTATTTTTGAACAGGGAAACGAGGATTGGATTACTCAGACTTTGCTTGCCGGAGGAACATGCGGTGTTCATGAGTCCCAGTCCAGGTTTTATGAAAACATGATCGGAAGGAACCGCGCTTTCTGGGAACCCATTTATGGAAAGCTGCAAAAGAATTTTCCGGAACAGCTTGAGGATATTTCTTTAGATGTATTTATCAGGGCAATCAACCGTTCAGAACCAGGGCTCATCCGTACGGAAGCAGATGAACTCACCTATTGTCTCCATATTATAATTCGCTATGAACTGGAAAAGAGACTGATATCCGGGGAGGTGGCGGTATCCGAACTGGAAGAGGAGTGGAAAAGCCTGTATGGGGAATATTTGGGTGTCGTTCCGAAAACGGCAGGGGAAGGTGTTCTCCAGGATATCCACTGGGCCTTGGGGGAATTTGGCTATTTTCCTTCGTATGCTCTGGGAAATGCAATGGCGGCCCAGATTTACCATCAGATGAATCAACAGATGGATGTGGAAGAACTTCTTCGGAAAGGCGATATAGATCAAATTACCGGATATTTGAGAGAGAAGATTCATCGCTTCGGAGCCTCAAAAGGGGTAGAGGAGATACTTCTTGAAATGACAGGGGAGAAACTGAATCCAAAATATTACGTAGAATATCTAAAAGAAAAATACGGGGAGTGAATGGGGTATTCAGACAAACAAAAATACAGTATAATAAAAATGAGCAATTCTTAAGAGAGGCGGGGATGTCACAAAATAAGAGGTATTTTGATATTTATTCCCTGCCTTTCTGATTGTTAAAAAAAATACCTGCCCGAAAATCTTTGAAAAGGAGGATTTGTAAATGAAGGTACTTTTAATCAACGGAAGCCCCCGTGCCGGGGGAAATACGTCCGTGGCGTTACATGAGATGGAAAAGGTTTTTGAAAAAGAAGGCATAAAGACAGAACTGATACATATTGGGAATAAGGCAGTCAGGGGCTGCATCGCATGTAATTCCTGTGGAGAAACCGGAAAATGTGTATTTGATGATGTGGTAAATGAGATCGCTCCCAAATTTGAAGAGTGTGACGGCCTGGTGGTAGGGAGTCCCGTCTACTATGCTTCTGCAAACGCAACGTTGGTTGCTTTTTTAACGCGTCTGTTTTACAGTACACATTTTGACAAGACCATGAAAGTGGGGGCTGCCGTGGTGGCTGCCAGAAGAGGGGGCCTTTCTGCCACCTTTGATGAGCTGAATAAATTTTTTACCATTTCCGGTATGCCGGTGGCTTCCGGGCAATATTGGAACAGTGTCCACGGAAGAGCGGCAGGGGAAGCCAGCCAGGATTTGGAGGGCTTACAAAGTATGCGGACCCTTGCGGGAAATATGGCTTTTCTGATGAAAAGCATTGCAATGGGGAAAGAGAAATACGGTCTCCCCGAAAAAGAGCCGTCTGTCCGTACAAATTTTATACGGTGACGCCTAAAAGTGAGAGTGTTTTCGTCTGATGATGGCGACGATGGGGCCAATCATTGGAAGAACCGGGAAGGAGAGTCATGAAAGTAACATACATCCACCACAGCAGTTTTTCTGTGGAATTTTCAAGAGCAGTGTTTTTGTTTGATTATTTTGAAGGGGAACTTCCGGTGATTCCAAAGGAAAAGGAACTGGTGGTCTTTGCCAGCCATAAACATCAGGACCATTTTAACAGGTCTATCTTTGAACTGGAAAAGGAATATCCCACGGTTCGGTTCCTTCTTTCAAAAGATATCCGCATGAGTGAAAACTACCGGAGGCGGATGGGGATTTCCGATGAGGCCGCCGCTCGTATTACTTATATGGGGAAGAATCAGGCCATAGATTTCATGGTGGGAGGACAGTCCCTGAAAGTGGAAACCCTCACTTCCACCGATGAAGGGGTGGCGTTTCTTTTGGATTACGAAGGAAGAAGCCTGTATCATGCAGGAGACCTCAACTGGTGGACCTGGATTGGGGAAACGGAAATGGAATATAAAGACATGACCAGACGATTTCAGAGTGAGATGGAAAAGGTCAGAGGCCGTCATTTTGACGCGGCTTTTGTGCCCCTTGACCCCAGGCAGGGAGAACGGTATTTCTGGGGGTTTGATTATTTTATGAGAGTTACTGATACGGATGTAGCTTTTCCCATGCACTTTTGGGGGGACTTTTCTATCATAGACCGGTTGATCTCCAATGAAATATCAGAACCTTACAGAAAAAAGGTCAGGAAGATTTTAGAAAAAGGGGAAGTGACGGAAATTTAGTTCTTATGGGAAGCGTCTATAATCCACCCGGCGTCTGCACCTGCCGCAGGACAAAGGCAGCCGCCGGGCTCATATCAATTCCATATTTTTAATTAAAATCCAGCTCCAGCTGCCGGAACTGATTTTGTCGTTTTTTGTTGTACTTGGCCACCAGCTTTTGGATTTTTGCGGTGGGGTCGATAATTTCATTTAAGGAATGGTCGTGGTTGATGGTATTGATGATGGCGGCTGTGAATTTGGACATATCCGCCTCCAGATACCAGTCGCGGGCCAGAAGTTCAGCGGGACGGTAGTTTAAATTGGTGGTGACAATGTAGTCAAAATAACCGTTCTTATAAAATTCATCAAATTTTTCAAAACCGTCGGTAAAGAGGCCAAAGGTACAGCAGACGATGACTTTATCTGCATGGCGGTTTTTCAATTCCTTTGCCGTATCCAGCATACTTTCGCCGGAAGAGATAATATCGTCAATGATGATGACGGTTTTTCCGGCCACATCGGCTCCTAAAAATTCATGGGCTACGATGGGATTGCGTCCGTTGACGACAGTGGAATAATCACGGCGTTTGTAGAACATACCCATATCAACACCAAGATTGTTGGCAAAATAAACGGCCCGTTCCATGGCCCCCTCGTCAGGGCTGACCACCATCAGATGCTCTTTACTGATGGTCAGGTTGTGGTTTTGTTTGAAAATAGCTTTGATAAACTGATAAGGGGGCATAAAATTATCAAAACCATGAAGGGGAATCGCATTTTGAACTCTGGGGTCATGGGCATCGAAGGTGATAATATTGCTGACTCCCATATTGGAAAGCTCCTCCAGGGCGTAAGCACAATCCAGGGATTCCCTTTTTGTACGTTTGTGCTGGCGTCCTTCATAAAGGAAGGGCATAATGACATTGACTCGATGGGCGTTGGCGACAGAAGCGCCGATGATCCGTTTTAAATCCTGATAATGGTCGTCGGGAGACATGAAATTCTGATGTCCGCATACCGTATAAGTCAGGCTGTAGTTGACCACGTCAACCATGATAAAGAGGTCTGTGCCGCGGACAGATTCATTGATCACACCTTTTCCTTCCCCGGTGCCAAAGCGGGGGCAGGAAGCGCTCAGAAGGTAAGAATCGCAGTCGTATCCCCGATATTCCACACTGGCCTGGCGGCGGAGAAGCTCTTCCGTATCGTTTTTGCGGAACCGGACAATATGTTTATTTACCTTTTCGGCAAAGTCTCTGCAGCTTTCCAGGGCACAGAGCTTCAGGGGTGCCACGGGAATTGTATTTTTGAACGCGTAATTATTGGACATGAGAGGCCTCCGGTTATTGTCTTATAAATCTACTCTAAAATGGACAAGGTATCCGTATATACAATTTATAACATTTCCTGAGGTATTTCGCAAGTACAAAAAGAAACACAAAAGCCGCAAATCTTTACAAAGGAAAGAAATGTTGGTATGATAGAAAAATGCCGGAGGATCCGGCAGCCGGAGACAGGATTTCGCTGTCGGTTTTGCGGCTGGAAATGGAGCTTTTATGAAAAAAGAGGGACATGTCATTACCCATGTGGTTCCGGGGTCCATGGCAGAGGAGCTGGAACTTTTGCCAGGTGATCTTCTTTTGGAGATCAACGGCAACAGGATAGAAGACATTTTTGATTATCAATATTATATGGAAGACACTTATGTAGAGCTTCTGGTGAGGAAACCGGATGGGGAAGAATGGCTTTTGGAAGTGGAAAAGGATGAGGATGAAGACCTGGGAGTTTCCTTTGAAAACGGCCTTATGGATGAATACCGTTCCTGCCGGAATAAATGTATGTTTTGTTTTATCGACCAGATGCCTCCGGGAATGAGGGAGACTCTTTATTTTAAGGATGATGACAGCCGCCTTTCCTTCCTGCAGGGAAACTATATTACGCTTACCAATATGAGGGACCATGATATTGACAGGATTATTGCTTATCATCTGGCGCCCATCAATGTGTCCGTCCATACCATGAATCAGGAGCTTCGCTGCCGGATGCTCCACAACCGCTTTGCCGGGGAGGCGTTAAAAAAGCTGGAGAAGCTTTATGAGGCGGGCGTGGAGATGAATGGGCAGATTGTGCTCTGTAAAGGTGTCAATGACAGGGGTGAGCTTGATGCCACTATCCAGGCATTGGGAAAATTTCTGCCCCATATGCGGAGCGTCTCCGTGGTGCCTGTGGGGCTTACGAAATACAGGGAGGGCCTTTATCCCCTGGAGCCTTTATCTTTGGAGGATATGGAGGATACCATCAGCCGAATTGAACGGTGGCAGAAGGTGTTTTATGAAAAGTATGGCTGCCATTTTGTCCACGCCAGCGATGAATTTTATTTGATGACGGGAAAGGGGCTTCCGGAAGAAGAGCGGTATGACGGATATCTCCAGCTGGAAAATGGCGTGGGAATGATGCGGCTTTTGGAGGAGGAAGTCCGGGAGACACTTTCGGAAATTTCCGGGGAGGAAACAGGGTGGTTTTCAGAAGCCAGGACAATCTCCATCGCTACGGGACAACTGGCCGCGCCTTTTATCAGGGAGTTGGCCCATCAGGTCTGCGGCCATTTTCCTGGTCTGTCTGTTTTGGTATATGCCATTCCTAACCGCTTTTTTGGGGAGAGGATTACCGTATCCGGCCTGATTACGGGTCAGGATTTGATGGCCGGCCTTTCGGGAAAAGAACTTGGAGAAAAATTGCTTCTTCCAGTTAATATGTTTAAAAGCGGAGAAGAGGTCTTTTTGGATGATATTTCCCTGGAAACAGTAAAATCTGTTTTACAAATAGATGTTAGTGTTGTACAATCAAGCGGGTGGGAATTTGTAAACGCCCTGACAGGAGCCGGGAAAGCCGGCGGGCCGGAAAGCAGATACCGGCCATATGAAGGAGTGAATCAATGAGTAAACCAATCGTGGCCATTGTAGGCCGCCCAAATGTAGGAAAATCAACCTTGTTTAATGTTCTTGCCGGGGATAAGATTTCCATTGTCAAAGATACGCCGGGCGTTACCCGTGACAGGATTTATGCGGACTGTACCTGGCTGGACCGGTATTTTACCTTGATTGACACGGGAGGAATTGAGCCGGATACGAAAGACATCATCCTGTCACAAATGCGGGAGCAGGCGGAAATCGCCATTGCCACGGCAGACGTGATTGTGTTTATCACCGATGTGCGCCAGGGTCTCCAGGATGCGGACGCCAAAGTTGCAGACATGTTGCGGCGTTCGGCAAAACCGGTGGTGTTGACTGTCAACAAGGTGGACAGTTTTGAGAAATTTATGCCGGATGTATATGAGTTTTATAATCTTGGCATTGGCGATCCTGTCCCGGTTTCGGCTGCCTCAAGGCTGGGGATTGGCGATCTTCTGGATGAAGTGGTTAAGCATTTTCCGGCGGCGGCAGGAGAAGAGGAGGAGGATGAAAGGCCGCGGGTTGCCATTGTGGGAAAGCCCAATGTGGGGAAATCTTCCATTATTAATAAACTGTTGGGGGAAAACCGGGTGATCGTGTCGGATATTGCCGGAACCACCAGGGATGCCATTGATACGGTGATTAAAAGAAATGGCAGGGAGTATGTGTTTATTGACACAGCGGGGCTTCGCAGGAAAAGTAAGATAAAAGAAGAACTGGAGCGTTACAGCATTATCCGTACGGTGACTGCGGTGGAACGGGCGGATGTGGTGATACTGGTCATTGATGCCAGGGAAGGTGTGACGGAGCAGGACGCGAAGATTGCCGGCATTGCCCACGAGCGGGGGAAAGGCGTCATCATTGCTGTCAACAAGTGGGATGCCATTGAAAAGGATACAGGTACGGTAAATAAATTTTCTGCAAAAATCCGGGAGATCCTTTCTTTTATGCCTTATGCGGATATCCTCTATATTTCTGCAGTTACGGGACAGCGGCTTCCCAAACTGTTTGATCATATTGATGTGGTTATTGAGAACCAGAACCTGCGGATTTCCACCGGCGTCCTCAATGAAATCCTTATGGAGGCTGTGGCTTTGCAGCAGCCGCCTTCGGACAGGGGCCATCGTTTGAAGATCTTTTATATGACACAGGTGTCGGTGAAGCCGCCCACCTTTGTCCTCTTTGTCAATGACAAGGAGCTTATGCATTTTTCTTATACCAGGTATCTGGAAAATAAAATTCGTGACGCTTTCGGCTTCGGCGGAACATCTCTCCGGTTCATCACCAGAGAGAGAAAGGAAAAAGATTGATCATGGAACGCATTATCTGTCTCGCGGCCGGTTATGCCTTTGGGCTGATTCAGACCGGTTATCTTTACGGGAAAATCATTCACAAGGATATCCGCCAGTATGGAAGTGGAAATTCCGGGACCACCAATGCCCTCAGGGTATTGGGGAAGAAGGCAGGCATCATCGTATTCCTGGGCGATTTTTTAAAGTCAGTGATTTTGTGCCTGTTGGTCCGTTACCTTTATGGGAAAAATATGCCGGAAATGGCCCCGCTCCTCATGTTATATGGCGGTTTAGGAGTGGTGCTGGGGCACAATTATCCTTTTTACCTGCACTTTAAGGGGGGAAAAGGGATTGCCGCCACCTCCGGTGTGATCATTACGATGGACTGGAGGATTACCCTGGTCTGTCTGGCTGCTTTTATCATCAGTGTGGGAGCCACCAGAATTGTTTCCATCGGTTCGCTTTTGGTGGTGACGATTTTTTTAGGCATGTGGCTGGGGCTTGGTTTTGGCGGATTTTTGTCTCTTTCGGGGGTTTATCTTACGGAGTCTTATGTGGTGGTGCTGGTGTTTGCGTCACTGGCATACTGGCGTCACAGGGCGAATATTAAACGGCTTTTAAAGGGGACGGAAAATAAATTTGGTTCCAGGAAATAAGAGGGTCGAAAGGGCCCTGGAGGTGAAGATTATGGCAAATATCAGTATTATTGGTTCCGGTACATGGGGGATGGCCCTTTCTCTGTTGCTCTACAAAAAAGGGCATACGGTGAAGGTGTGGTCGGCGATTCCAGATGAAGTGGCTATGCTTCGGGAAAAACGGGAACATAAGAACCTGCCGGGGGTTCCGATTCCGGAAGATATGGAAATCACCGGGGATTTGGAGGCATGTATAAAAGGGGCAGAACTTATGGTTCTTTCTGTGCCTTCTGTTTTTACCCGCCAGACGGCGCGGAAAATGAGACCATATGTGGAGAATGGGCAGATCATCGTCAATGTGGCCAAGGGTATTGAAGAAGATACTTTGATGACTCTTTCGGAGCAGATCGAGGAGGAAATCCCCCAGGCCAATGTGGCGGTGCTTTCCGGCCCCAGCCATGCGGAAGAGGTGGGACGCGGGATTCCGACCACCTGCGTAGTGGGGGCAAAGGACAAGGCGACAGCCGAACTGATTCAAAACATTTTTATGTGTAAGGTTTTCCGGGTCTACACAAGCCCGGATATTATGGGGATTGAGCTGGGTGGCTCTTTGAAGAATGTGATTGCCCTGGCAGCAGGCGTGGCGGACGGCTTAGGCTACGGGGACAATACAAAGGCGGCGCTGATCACGAGAGGTATGGCGGAGATCACCAGGCTGGCCCTTAAGATGGGGGCACATATGGAAACGCTGTATGGGTTAAGCGGCGTGGGAGACCTGATCGTCACCTGTGCCAGTATGCACAGCAGAAACCGCCGGGCCGGAATCCTCATGGGACAGGGAAAGACCATGGACGAAGCCATGGAAGAAGTCCAGATGGTGGTGGAAGGTGTTTATTCTGCAAAAGCGGCCGCAGCGCTGGCGGATAAATATGACGTGCAGATGCCCATCACCAAAGAGATCAATAAAGTGCTTTTTGATGGAATGAAAGCCGCAGAAGCGGTGGAGAATCTGATGCTGCGGGATAAAGGAATTGAACACCCCAATATTCCGTGGGAAGAATAAACAGACACCTAAAAAATCTGCCCGTTCCTTGCCGGGACACGCTTTTGCTAAGAAAAAGACTGCAGCGGTACTAAGAAATTTCATTCGCTTTGAAATTCCAAGTATCGGTGTCTTTTTATAGTCCCGGCAAGAACGGGTAGATGTTCTTTAGAAATGCCTTATACTAGCGACGGCAGCTCCGCTGACCATCTTTTATGGAAGCGGTAGCTGACGCCAATAAGCGGCGCAACAAAACCTAAAAATCAACGTGGATAAAGGCGCCACAGGCGGGCGCCAGGCATACATAAATCCAGATATTTGTAATGTCTTTTAGTCTGGCAATTCTTTTAACTGTCTGTCGTACGTCTTTTTTAAGAAATAGACTGCCAGCAGGATGGATGAGATCTCCGCGATGGGGAAAGAAAACCAGACGGCGTTTAATCCCAGTGTTACGGCAAAAAGGTAGGCGATGGGGACGATGAATACAATCTGGCGGACCACAGACATAATGAGGCTGTAAAGCCCGTTTCCCAGGGCCTGGAACACGGAAGAACTGACAATGCCGGCGCCCGCAAAGATAAAGCTGATACTGATGATTCTGAGGGCGGGCACACCGATGGCGATCATATCGGGTGAATCGTTGAACATACGAATGAGGGTAGCTGGAATCACCTGGAAGATCAGGAGGCCCACCAGCATAATACCGACAGCGATCAGGACGCTTAGTTTTGCAGTGTCGATGATCCGTTTTTTCTTTCTGGCGCCGTAGTTGTAGGCTACAATGGGAATCATACCATTGTTCAGGCCGAATACGGGCATGAAGATAAAGCTTTGCAGCTTAAAATAGACGCCCAGTACGGAAACCGCCGTGGAAGAGAACATCAAAAGGATCTTGTTCAAAAGGAAGGTCATGACTGACACAATGGACTGCATGATAATGGAAGGGATTCCCACTTTATAAATCTGCCCGATTACGTAAAGGCTGGGACGGAACTTCCGAAAATTAAAATGCAGTTCTTTATTTTTGGTGAGATTGAAAATAAATGCCATGGAAGCGGCCACACATTGGCCAAGGACCGTGGCTGCGGCAGCTCCGGCCACTTCCATACGGGGGAAGCCGAAATAGCCGAAAATCAGAATCGGGTCAAAAATAATATTGATGATGGCGCCGGTTCCCTGGGTGATCATGGTATAAATGGTCTTTCCGGTGGACTGAAGAAGCCTTTCCATGGTGAGCTGCATGAAAATACCGATGGAGACAATCGTACAGATGGAGAGATAATCCGTACCATAGTTTACAATTTCAGGGATATCAATCTGGCTGGCAAAATACAGATGGCTTCCGAAGACGCCGAAAAGTGCGAATGCCAGATAGGAGAGAAAGGCCAGGAAAATCCCGTTCAATGCGGCGGCATCGGCCTGCGCAAAGTTTTTTTCGCCAAGGCTCCTGGAAAGGTAGGCGTTAATACCGACTGCAGTGCCGCTTCCCAGGGCAATCATCAGGCTCTGTATGGGGAATGCCATGGAAACTGCAGTAAGAGCATGCTCAGAAAGCCTTCCGACGAATACACTGTCCACCACGTTGTACATGGCCTGGACCAGCATGGAAATCATGATGGGAAGGGACATGCTGATGAGCAGTTTATTGATAGGCATGGTGCCCATTTTGTTTTCCTGCGGTGCTGTCATTTTTTCTTCTGTCATACGTACCACTCCATTCATAATTTGGAACTTGTCAATAAAGTTTTCCCGCTGCATGGAAAATCCGTATCATTGGATTTTTTATGCGGCAGAAACAAGCATAACACAATATATTTTTTGTGGTAACATATTCTTGTGGAAAAGAAGAAGATATGATATTTTAGAGAGAATGGTACCGAAAAATAAGCGAAGAGAGGGTGTGTTTCGTTGGCCAGGGATATGACCGTGGGAAAGCCGTTTCCCACACTTTTTAAGTTTGCGATGCCCATGGTATTGGGCAATCTGTTTCAGCAGCTTTATAACGTGGTGGATTCCATGGTGGTGGGGAACTTTGTGGGAGAAGACGCCCTGGCGGCTGTGGGGACTACCACATCCATTACTTTTTTGTTTATTGCCGTTGCCATGGGTATGGGAATCGGATGCTCCGTGGTGATTTCCCAGCTCTTTGGAGCAAAACATACGGATACCATGAAATCAGCCATTTCCACATCGTTGATTTTTATGTTTCTTTTGGGGGGCGCATTGTCCCTATTTGGGCTTGGGGCCCATCGGATGATTTTAAACTGGATTCAGGTGCCGGAAAATATTTTTGAGGATGCGGCGGCGTACCTGCGGATTTATTGTATGGGGCTTGTATTTTTGTTTATGTACAATATTTTAAATTCCGTGTTCAATGCCCTGGGAGAATCCCGATTTCCGCTGATTTTTCTGACATTGTCTTCAGCCCTCAATGTAATACTGGACTTGTATTTTGTAATCCGCCTGAAAATGGGGGTGCCGGGCGTGGCATGGGCCACCCTCATTGCACAGGGGATTTCCGCGGTACTGTCCTTCATGGTGTTGCTCAGGCATTTCAGGCGGATTGAGACGGAGGGGAAGCCGAAGCTTTTTGACGGGCACCTTTTAACCAGGATGTTCCGGCTGGCTGTTCCCACCACGATTCAGCAGTCCATCGTCTCTCTGGGCCTTGTGTTTGTCCAGGGGCTTGTAAACAGTTACGGTTCTGTGGTGATCGCCGGATATACGGCGGCCACAAAAATTGATACCATCGCCATCAACCCCATGGTGCAGGTGGGAAATTCCGTATCAACCTTTACAGCCCAGAACATGGGAGCGGGAAAGACAGAGCGGGTAAAATCAGGGTTGCTTTCCGGCTTGATTATTTCCGCAGGGATTTCCGTATCTTTGGCGATACTGCTGTTTTTCTTTGGCGGGATTTTTTTAAATGCCTTTATGAACAGCCGGGAGAGCGCCGCTGCCATCGGGGTGGGGATTGAGTATATCCGTGTGGTTTCCACTTTTTACGTACTGATGGGTACGATGAATGTGTTCAACGGAGTGCTTCGCGGCGCGGGGGATATGAAAGTCTTTATGGCTGCGACTTTGACGAATTTTACTTTGCGTGTGGTCTGTGCCCACTTGTTTTCAGCAACTTCCATGGGAGCCAGTGGAATCTGGTGGGCGATTCCCCTTGGCTGGGCTGTGGGGGTTTTGATTTCAGGCGGCCGCTTTGCCAGCGGAAAATGGAAAACGAAAAAGATTATTGGAGCGGAAGATTAAATGATCGTATTTTCCGGGATAAAAAGAACAGATGAATGGAAATGGAAGGGGAATACATAGATGGTGGAAATCATATTGTTTGATCTGGACGGAACATTGACAGACCCGAAGGAGGGAATCACACGCTGCGTCCAGTATGGAATGGAGGCGCTTGGATATTATGAGCCGGACAGGGAAAAACTGACGCCTTTTATCGGCCCTCCCTTGTTTGATATGTATATGGAAATTTATGGATTTACGGAAGAACAGGCGGACTTTGCAGTGGAAAAATACAGGGAGCGGTTCCGGGAAAAGGGAATGTATGAAAATGAAATATACCCCGGAATTGCCGAAATGCTGGGGGCGCTTAAGGCTTCGGGAAAGCGCCTTGGGGTCGCCACTTTAAAGCCGGAGGTGTTTGCTGTCCCTATCCTTAAACATTTTGAAATCGACCAATATTTTGAATTCATTGTGGGAGTTGAGCTTTCCGGGAAACAGACTCAAAAAGAGGACGTGATCAGAGAAGCCCTTTGCCGGTTTGGTGCAAAAGACAGGAAAGATTCCGTCGTGATGGTGGGAGACAGGAAAAACGATGTCATCGGAGCGAGAAAGGCAGGGGTGGACTGTGTAGGCGTCCTCTACGGCTATGGAAGTGAAGAAGAGCTTTCTGAAGCCGGGGCAAAAACATTTGCCGCCACAGTGGAGGAGCTTCAGGGACTCCTTCTTGCATTATGAATCCCTATTGCGTATCGCATGGAAAACCATACCGTTCTTTTGACGAAGAAAGTAAGGCGCAGTTTGGAAAAAAACTTTACCGCCTGTCTTTAAACAGCGGCCTGGGATGTCCAAACAGAGAGGGCGGCTTCGGAAAGGGCGGCTGCATTTTTTGCAGTGAGGGGGGTTCCGGGGATTTTGCGGCAGGAAAAGAAGCGTCTGTGGCAGAACAGCTGAAAAAAGCGCGGCTTCAAGTTGCAGGAAAACTTCCGAAACAAATGCCTTATGGTTATATCGCTTATTTTCAGGCTTATACCAATACCTATGGCCCGGTGGAAAAACTTGACCAGCTTTTTTCTGAAGCCATGGACGATGAAGAGGTGGAAGTGGTTTCCATCGCTACCAGGCCCGATTGCCTGCCGGGAGAAACGATTGCCCTCCTTTCCAGGCTGAATCGGAGAAAGCCCGTATGGGTGGAGTTGGGGCTACAGACAGCTGTGGAAGAAACGGCAGATTTTATCCGCCGGGGTTATCCTCTTTCCTGTTTTACAGATGCCAGGAAGCGGCTGTTTCAGGCAGGGATTCCTGTCATTGCCCATGTGATTTTGGGGCTTCCGGGAGAAGGGCGGGAGGAGGTCCTTTCCACCATTGATTATCTGAACAACCAGGCGGTTGAAGGAGTAAAGCTTCAGCTTCTTCACATCCTGGAGGGGACGCGTCTGGCAGAGCTTTACCGGGATGGAAAGGTGAAAGCCCTTTCTTTTGAGGAGTATGAAGCGCTTCTGTTTGCTGCTTTGGAACGATTGAGACCGGAGACTGTGGTACACCGGATTACCGGGGACGGACCAAAAAGGTTATTGGTGGCGCCACTTTGGAGCGGAGACAAAAAACGGGTGTTCAACAGGCTCCATCAGGATATGAAAGACAGGGGGGTTTACCAGGGGAAAACATACCGGGAAGGCCCTGTGCCTTTCTAAACCAGGGAGAAATAAAATCAAAAATTTTAAAGGAGGATAAGATGACGCCGAGAGAATTGTTTTACGAAAAAAGAGGGGAAACTGTCGTAAAGAACCTGCAGGGAAGAGGTTTTGAAGCTTGTTACTGTAAAACAGGGGAAGAAGCCAGAAAGAAAGCTTTGGAATGGATGAAAGAAGGAGCTTCTGTTTCCTGGGGCGGTTCCATGACCATTCGGGATATTGGCCTGACAAAGTCTGTCTGTGAAGGAAATTATAAAGCCATTGACCGGGACCAGGCAGTTACCGATGAGGAAAAGAGAAAAGCCGCCATGGATGCACTGACGGTGGACTATTATTTGACCAGCGCCAATGGGATTAGCGAAGACGGCCAGCTTGTGAATGTGGATGGAAATGGAAACCGGGTGGCGGCTATTGTCTTCGGCCCCCAATATGTCATTGTGGTTGCCGGGATGAATAAAGTGGTAAAGACGGCGGAGGACGCCATGGTGCGGGCACGGACAGTGGCGGCGCCCTTAAACCAGCAACGGTTTTTAAAGAGTACGCCTTGTACGGTGACAGGGGTATGTGCGGACTGTAAGTCGCCCGACTGTATCTGTAACCAGCTTCTGACCACCAGAAACTGCAAACCGGCAGGCCGGATCAAAGTAATTTTGGTGGGAGAGGAGCTGGGCTACTGAGCCTGCCAGGAAAATTCTGGTGCGAAGGGCTGCTGATACCTGCGGTTCCCTCAAAGGACAAAAGGGTTCGTCTCCTGTGCCTTGACGTGGACATTAGAAGTTCTTAATGTTTTGGGGAATATTCCAGCAATTTCCGGACAGGACGTCCGGAAAAGGCTTATGCCGCCACGGACGGCGGATCATAAGCCGGTTGCGGGAAATTTTACTGCCAGCTAAATCAGAACATTTAGAACTTCAAGGTTCACGGAACCGGCGCAGGAGACGAACCCTCTTTTTGTCCTTTGAGGAGCCGCAAGTATCAGCAGCGCTCCACACCGGGATTTTCTTCCGCGTCCAAGCGGCCGCCAAAGAACAGGGTGAGGACAAAGGAGACGCCAAAAGCGATGGCGGCGGCAATCATGGCTTTTAAGAAGTTGCCAGGTTCTTCCCCGCTTGCAAACATCAGACAGGAGGGGACGGCAGGAAAAGCGTAGACATAGCAGTGGATGGTGACAATACCCTGATAAAGCCCGGCGGCGGCGCAGCCCAATATGGCAGTGACTAGCGGTTTTTTATAGCGGAGGCAGATTCCGAAAATCACAGGTTCCGAAACTCCCGCCAGAAAAATGGTGAGACCGCTGCTTAAAGCGATTTTCTTTAAAGCAGTGGTTTTTGCTTTCAGGAAGACGGCGGCGGCAACACCGCTCATGGAAAGGGCCAAGATAAAATAGCCGACCATAAGTCCATTGTCTAAGCCGGTACTGCCGATCTGGTTTATGGCAGTTGCCACAAAAACCCATTGTGTCCCTGTCGGGATTTGAAGGGGGGTTGTGGCGGCAAATACAGTCCAGGCCAGCCAGGGTGCGTGAAGCTGCAGCCAGGCGATGGCGCCGGATAGCGCGTTTCCGATGAGGGTTCCCAGAGGGCCGATGGCCAGAAGTCCGGCCAGGGAGGAAAGGAGCAGGATGACAAGGGGGGAGAGAATATCGTCCACAGCCTTCGGCATCAGTTTATGTACCAGTTTTTCAATCCAGACCATGGCGGCCACCAGAAGAATGACAGGAATGGTGCTGTAAGAATAGGTGGCCTTGATTAAAGGAATCCCGGCAAAAGACAGATTTCCCGAACTATTTGCCAGTTCCACAAAAGAGGGACTCATCAAAACACCCACAGCCCCGATGGCCAGGACGGGATTTACATGGAAATGGACCGACGCCGTATGGGCCAGGAAAAACGGCAGGAAATAAAGAGGCGCGTCTCCAATGAGGGAGAGTACGGCTTCCGTGGAAGTCCCTTCTGCCAAAAGGCCGGTCATGGTCAGAATCACCACAAGAAGTTTTACCAGCCCTCCTGCAATGACGATGGGAATAATGGGCGCCATGCAACTTGAGATGTGGTCGATGAGGATGACGACAATATTTTTCTTTGCGTTCTGTTCCATAAGGGGAGCCTCCATAGGGGTTTTACTTAAAATACCTCCATTTCATTTATGGTGGTGCCAGACATCGCGGGCATGGGGTATTTTAAAATCAAACAGATTATAGCACTGATTCGGAAAGGTTGCAAGAGACGGAGACGTTTGATTTTCCGCATTTTTAACTTGCAGGAAATTAAGACAGGAGAGATTTAGAAAATTAAAATTAATCAGTGGACATGGGAGGCGGGAGGTGTTAAAATTAAGTAAAACAGATGAAAGAGAACTTAAAATATTTTGGTTACACTAAAAGTTTTTGCCAACGGGAAGTATGGCGTATACCGTATTTAGGAAATTTTTAGATTTTATATGGAGGGGGTGTCGGTAATGTCTATAGAAGAAAAAAGGGAAAAACTGGATGAGCAGATTGAAAAATCGCGAAAGGAAATCAAAGCCGACAGGATGGATATGTCTTTCGGGGAGATCATGAGTATGTATGATGAAGGGGAATTGATTATTTCTCCGGAATTTCAGCGCGCTTTCAGATGGGAGAAGGATAAACAGACGCGGTTTATAGAGTCTTTGATACTGGGGATTCCCATCCCGCCTATTTTTGTGGCAGAGACAAAGGGAAATGTATGGGAATTGGTGGATGGCCTGCAGCGGTTGTCTACGGTTTTGTCATTTTTTGGGAAATTAAAAGATAAAGAAAAAAATAATCTTATATTAGAAGAAGCTTCTATTTTGAAGGAATTAAAAGATTTCAGTATTGATACACTGCCGATTAAGTATAAACTACTATTAAAAAGAGCTGTATGCCGGGTGGAAATCATAAGATATGACAGCGGATTTGATATGAGATATGAGCTGTTCAACCGGTTAAATACAGGTGGAGTGCTTTTAAGTGAACAGGAGATACGAAACTGCATTTTCCGTTCCTATGGCGATACATTCAATAAATTTATTCGGGAATTATCGGAAAAAGAGTATTTTACAAGCATTATAGAAATACGAAAAGAAGACAAAGAGAGGATGTATTCCCAGGAGTTGGTTCTGCGATTTTTCACATTGAAAAATTTCGGAACAACATTTGAAAAAAACATCCAACAACATATGGATGAATATATGCTTAAAGTATCTAAAAAAGAAATCAATTTCGATTACAAAAGGGAAGAAGAGGTATTTAAGCAAACATGTAAAATCATACAGGGGCTTCAGAAAAATGTTTTTAAATTATCAACCCTTAAATTTTCTACCAGTATGTATGATTCCCTGATGATTAATATTGCTTTGAATTTAGAAAAATGCATGAAGTATTCTGCAGAAGAATTCAGAGAGAAAATCGAATTACTGAAAAAGGATAAAGAATTCAGGAAAAATACGAATTCATCCAGCAGCAGCAAATATAGAATCAACAGTAAAATAGAAATAGCGCACCAGGTTTTATTCAGATGAGGCATTTACTTATGGAAGATGAACAAGCTTATTTGGACTTTATACACGAATTGGAGAGGGAAAGGGATTGGAGAGTCGCAGAACTAAATGAAATGAAGCGGTTATTCAGGCCGGTAGCTGAAATGAATGTGGAGGCTTATGTAAATATATATTTGAAAATGACGGTGCCTATGGCTTATGCCCATTGGGAAGGGTATTGCGTCGCCAGCTTTAAGATATTAATGGAGTATATGAACAAAAAAGAAATAGCGGCTCAAGCAGTAGCGTACAATATATTAACATATGCCAACAATAAAACATATGACCGATTAAAAGGAAAGAGCAGTTTCGCACAAAGAGTGGAATTTTCAAAAAAGTTTATTGAAATTTTGAATCATAATATATACTTCTCCGGGAGGCTGGATACGAAATCCAATTTGAACTATAAAATTTTACAGGAAATTTTGCAGATCTTCGGAATGGATGAGGAAGGAGTCAGTGAATATGAATCAGATTTGGATACACTTGTGACTGTGAGGAATTTCATTGCCCATGGAGAAAACAGCAGAGTGCCGGATTTTGATAAAATGAATGAAAATGTAGAAATTGTAACTGCTTTAATTGATGCAATACTGCTCAAACAAGTGCGGTTTGCCCAGGAAGAAATGTATTTACGGTATTCGTGAACAGTAGGGCGTTATTAAATCGGAGGGTGTTAAAGTTCCTGAAAGGATAAAACCATGAAAATATCAGTGATTCAAATGAAAGTGCGGGAAACAAAAGAGAAAAGCCTTCTGGAGGCGGAGAAGCGGATTGGGGAGGTGGCGGCCTCCGGCGCGGATTTCGCAGTGCTGCCTGAGATGTTTTCCTGCCCCTATGAAACTTCCGGCTTTCCGCTTTATGCGGAAGGAGCCGACGGGGAGACTGTGGGGAGGCTCTCCGAAGCCGCCGGGAAAAACGGAATTTATCTGGTTGGCGGAAGCATCCCGGAGCGGGACGCAGAGGGGAAGATTTACAATTCGTCCTTTGTTTTTGACAGGAAAGGGAAGCTGTTGGCCAGGCATCGGAAAGTACATCTTTTTGACATCCATGTCCGGGGAGGCCAGTCTTTCCGGGAATCCGATACCTTAAGCCCTGGAGAAGGGGCTACGGTGTTTTCCACAGAGTTTGGCCCCATGGGGCTTTGCATCTGTTTTGATATCCGCTTCCCGGAATTATTCCGGGATATGGCAGAAGGCGGGGCTTTGGCAGTTTTCTGTCCGGCGGCTTTTAACTGGACCACAGGGCCGCTTCACTGGGAACTTTTGTTTCGGGCCAGGGCCGTGGACCATCAGCTTTTTACCATCGGGGCGGCGCCTGCCGCCGACCGGAAAGCTTCCTATATATCTTACGGACATTCTATCCTGGTATCCCCCTGGGGGGAGGTACTCTTTCAGGCCGGGGAAGAAGAAGGGATTTTTACGGCAGACATTGACCTTGACCAGGTAAGGCAGGTGCGGGAACAGATTCCCATTGGAAATGTTCAGTCTTTCAGTTCGGTAAGTCCTGCAAGGGAAGGGACAGCCACCATGGAATAATTGGTATGGTAAATAACAAACCCCGGTTTGGCACCGTTTACTTTTTTCACCTGCTTTTTTTCCACATAATCAATTTCCACTTTATCGTTTCCCTGCCCCTTTGAATAATAGGCGGCCAGCCCGCCGGCCTCCTCAAAGAGACGGTCGGGCAGGCTTTCTTTGGAGGCCCCTTCCGTTTTTGCAATGACATGGGAACCGGGAATTCCTTTTGCATGGAACCACAGATCGTTTCCTGAGGCAAAATGGAAAGTCAGTTCTTCATTCTGAAGATTATTTTTTCCAACATAAAGATGATATCCGTCAGAAGATAAGAAGTGGAGGGGTACGCTGGAAATCTTTGCTTTTTTATCTTTCGGCCCCCGCTTTTTTACAAAACCGGCTTCCCGAAGTTCTTCTTTGATCTGGAGCAAATCTGCTTCTTCCTCCGCAATATCCAGGGCAGTGGAGACAGATTCCAGATAATCAATTTCACTTTTTGTCTCCTGAATCAATTCTGTCAGGGCTTCACAGGTTCGTTTCAGCTTTCCATACCGTTCAAAATACTTATTTGCGTTTTCCTGGGGCGTCATGGTGTCATCCAGAGGAATTGTAATGGTTTCATTGGTATAATAGTTGAGAGCGGTGAGGCTTTTTGCGCCTGGCTCTGCTCCATAACCGTAAGTATTGAGCAATTCTCCGTATATACGGAATTTATCCCGCTTTTCCGTATCCTTTAACTGCTTTTCCTGCAGCTCATATTTTTTCCGGTTCCGTTCCAGGGCAGTCTGGACCGTATGGCGCAGTTCCGTAGATTTCTGGCGGATACGTACAACGGCTTCCCTGGCGGCATAGTATGTTTCCAATACCTGGCTGATGGAGGAGAAATCCTTCCTTTCGTAAGCAGACAGATGGCCAAGAGAAAGAGCGGAAAATTCGGTGGGAACCTGCCCGTCATAAAAAATACAGGGATTAAAGTTTCCTTTTTTGATGTCTTCCATAAAAGTACGGAAAATTCCAAAAAGATGGGTCTTTTCAAGGTCTGACAGGCCTTTGAAATCTGCCCTTCCATCCAGGGAGGCATCATGGCAGATTTCTTCCGCCATGACGGGGCTTAAACCGGTAAAGCAAGTATAAAGCGCTTTGGAGAGGGGGACAGGCTTTTCAGAAAGAGCAGAAAAAAAGTCTTTTTCTGTAATGGTTAAAGGGTCTTTTTTCTGCATGGTGTCAGGAATAAAATAAGGCCGTCCAGGAAGGACTTCCCGGACAGAACTTACGGAAAGGGGGATATGCTTGATGCTGTCGATGATGGTATCCTCGTCATTACAGAAAATCAAGTTGCTATGTTTTCCCATAAATTCTCCGATGAGTTTTTTTCGGCAGACGTCCCCCATCTCGTTGAGATGTTCAATTTCAATGACCAGGATACGCTCCAATCCCGGCTGTGAAACAGAGAGAATCCGTCCTCCGCCGATGTGTTTTCTGAGAAGCATACAAAATCCGGGAGCAACCATGGGATTTGGCTTTTGCTGTTGTGTAAAATAAACCAGGGGAAGGCTGGCCCCCGCAGAGAGAAATAATTTCCACGTGTCTTTCTGGTTTTTTATGGTAAGCATCAGGGCATCAGCCTCCGGCTGGGCGATTTTTGTAATCCGCCCCCCTGCCATGCGTTCATTCATTTCCTTTGCCATACAGGCGATTACAATTCCATCCAGTGCCATTTCATTTTACCTCCATTTTGCTATTTTAACATAAGCAGCCTGGAAGCGCCAGAAGAAAACTATATTTATGCTTTTATGGCCATTCGGCCGTTACAATAAGTCATAGCTTTTTTAGGAGGAATCAGGTATAATTTCATAATATAGAGGTGAGGGGATGTCAGTAAAGTTGACAGATGGATTAATTTATGAAATTCTTTCGGTGGTGGAAGAGATACCGGAAGGGAAGGTTGCTACTTATGGACAGATTGCAAAGCTGATCGGGCGCGATAAAAATGCAAGGCTGGTGGGAAAAGTCCTTAGTATGGCGGAGTATTATGGAAGGTATCCCTGTCACCGTGTGGTCAATCATGCAGGCAGGCTGGCGCCGCATTTTGGGGAGCAGCGCAGTTTACTGCTGGAAGAACACGTGGAGTTTAAAGATTCCGGCTGTGTGGATCTAAAAAAATTTCAATGGGATTGTTAAGGTTTGGAAAATGCCGGTATTTCCATGAAGATAAGTAGTTCACAAAAAGTGTGGGATAGTGTATCATGGTAACTGGCAGTATGTCTTTAAAGGAGTTACGTACATGGGGTGGACGGGGTTGGGATCATACGATTTTCTCTATTTTGCCGCTGTGCTGGTTTTTCTTGTGTGGCTGGCGCTTTCTGTGGTCACTACAGTGCTGCGGATGCGCCGGAGAGATGAGGAGAGCAGAAGGCGCTTTCGATATGAAAAGATGTTTTTTCAAAATATATATCCATCTGCAGATATTATCTATATGGTAATTGGCCGGAATGATAAGAAACTGTTATATCTGAGTGAGAACGTGGAAGAAATCTGGGGGATAGCGGCAGAAGAAATTCGGACGGATATCGAGGTTTTGGAGAAACTTACGGAGCGGGAATACCGTCGTGAATTTATGCAAAAATGGAACGTATGGGATGGAAAAGAAGAACTTTTGCAAAATTTTTCCATCAGACGGAATAATGGAAAAGAAACCTGGTTTGAACTGAGCATAAGACTTTCCAAAGATGGGAAAGCGTATTTGTTCCGGTTTAGGGAGAATACCCATGAGCGGGAGGAAATGAAACATTTAAGGGAGGAGATTCATCAGGCGGAGCTGGATGTGCGGTATAAAACGGATTTTTTGTCCAATATGTCCCATGAGATCCGGACGCCGATGAATGGGATCCTGGGGATGCTGGCTTTAAGTAAAATGAGCGCGGCGCGTATGGATGAACATTGTAAAAGTTCCAAAGAGTATCAGATGATTGCGGAATATCTGGAAAAGGCGGAGAGCCTGTCCCAGTTCCTTTTGGGACTGATCAATGATATTTTGGATATGTCCAGGATCGAGAGCGGAAAAATGGAGCTGGCAAAAGAACCTTTCGACCTGTTTGAATTTGCAGAGAAGCTGAGGGCGATGTTCCAGAAGACCATAGAGGAAAAAGGCGTTGCCTTTAAAATGGAACTTTTGGATTTCGACGTACGGAGGGTGATCGGGGATGAGCTGCGCCTGTCCCAGGTGATTGTGAACTTTTTATCCAATGCTGTGAAGTTTACCCCGGAAGGAGGGCAGATTACCGTTACTTTCCGGCAAATGAACCGACTGGAAGATAAAGTCCACTTTATGATCCGTGTACGTGATACAGGGAAAGGAATTTCACCGGAATTTTTAAAACGTCTGTTTAAACCTTTTGAGCAGGAGACGGCGACCATTGCAAAAAATTATGGCGGAAGCGGACTGGGAATGGCAATCGCCGATAACATGGTGAAACTGATGGACGGGCAGATCGTGGTGGACAGCGAAGTCGGCAGGGGAAGTGATTTTAATGTATATCTTGCATTGCCGGTGGATGAGTCACAGCCGCAGGGAATCATAGAAAATGAGGTTTTGGTGGGAGATTCCACAGACCATGAAGAGATGGCTGAAATAGAATATACTATAGAGGGTATGAAGCTCTTGATGGCAGAGGACAATGAAATTAATGCGGAAATATCCATCAGTATTTTGGAGGAGATGGGAGCTTACGTGGAATGGGCGGCAAACGGACAGGAAGCCATCGACTTGTTTACCAGCCATGAACCGGGATATTATGATACAATTTTGATGGATATCCAGATGCCGGTGGTGAATGGATGGGAGGCTACGGCGGCTATTCGCGGGCTTGACAGGGAAGATGCAAAGAGTATTCCGATTTATGCACTGTCGGCGGATGCTTTTGTGGAGGATAAGCGGCGGTCCGTTGCCATTGGAATGAACGGGCATATTTCAAAACCCATTGATTTTGATGAACTGATAAAAACAATAGGAGGTTCAAAGTGAAAGATGCCGGGAAAAGGCTGTTAAATTATATACGTGGCCATTGGATGGGGATGGGGATTGCACTTGTGGCTTTCGTCATGGTTTTTACAGTGGTCAGGGGAGCGTCTGGCCATGGGGCGGGATTTGACCCCTGGGAGATTGATACTTCATTTTCGACAGGATATTCGGAAGTTCCGGACAGAACAGGTTATGATTTATCGGGGGAGGGAGAAGAGAGCGAAAAGGTGAATCACGGGTCAGACCATGAAGAAGAAAATGAAGAGGCGGCTCCGGAAATGAAAGAGGAGGAGACGATTCAGGATCATAATGATCAGCAGATTGTCCTGCCAAATGGTATGACCGACGATTTAAGGCCTTCCGGTACTGTGGATGCCGCAGTGAATCCTGACGGAAACGGAACAGGGAGCTTTTTGGAAACAGACTTAAATCCTCCAATCGGAACAGAAAATGGAAATCCATCAGCCGGAAAGGAAGAGAATATACAGAAACCGTCGGAGGGAAACGGAGGGGGGACAGCAAAACCGCCGGAAGGAAATGGCGGGGACAATGAAAAGCCTTCGGGGGGAAATGAAGAAAAACCGGAGTTGCCGGAAAAGCCGGAGGAACCGAAAAAGGAGTTTTATGTGTTTGTTGACGGAGAAAAGATGGGGTTTGAGAACGAGGACAGCGCATTGTCCTGGATTGCCGACCATAAGGGAACAAACGCAAACGGACAATATTTTGAAGGCATTGTCAAAGACGAGAATGGAAATTTTGTCCCCAGCTATGGAGATAAAGAACATTTTGACGGTACGGGAGATGGAGAGACGGTCTGGAATTATACGGGAGAGAGCAGTGTCTTTGTAGTACCGGAAGGGACGAAGGCCCTTGAGCTTGCCTGGATTTCTAATAATGATAAAATAAAGACCATTGTGGTTCCGAAAACCGTGACCAATATTATCACCAATTATGGAAGCAGCTTTCCGGCGCTGGAAAAGTTTGTGGTATCGGGAGATAATCCCAACTATATCAGTGTGGACGGCGTATTATATGAGCGCACGGAGGATGGAAATGTTGTACTGAGAATGGTGCCTTCTGCAAAAAAAGAGATACAGAGCTGGCCGGAAGGGCTTGCTGTCATTGGAGAAAATTCTTTTTATCATTCAGGGATGGAACAGGTGGAATTTCCTGAGACAGTGATTTCCATTGAGTCCTCTGCCTTCAACGAATCCGGTGTTGGGACGATGATTTTGCCGGAAAGCCTGAGAGCCGTCGGAAGTATGGCTTTTGCTTATCAATCTCCGAAACCGGGAGAAGAGGCGTCCGTACATCAGATTATCGTAAAAGCAAAAGAACCACCGGAGGTTTCCGGCACCACGTTTTACTGGATGGATGCGAATCTGGAGGGGAAAAAGGGCGAACCGGTTACGAAGATTTTAGTGCCGGATTCCGCAGAGAACGAGATTTATGAAGACTATCTGATTACTTGGGGAATGGCCCTGGTAAAACGTTATGGCGGGGAAGCAGCGCTACAGATTCTTCAGACGGAAAATGGCGTACAGGATTCTTATGAATATTATGCGGAGAATGGGATCACAGGCTATAAAAGAAAAGGGGAGGCCCAACCTTATTTCTGGGCAGATTCCTTTGGGAGCTATAAAAGGGACAGGGAAGGAAATACGATTCTTATAAAAGCAACGTCGTCCACATGGGCCAATGCATGGTTTGGGGACTTTTCAAATACGGATATTGTGTCAGTCCTGGAAGGGGCTTTTGACGGATGCAGCTCCATGACTGCTATCCGGCTGCCGGAGAGTTTGCGGACACTGCCGGAGAATGTCTTTGCCACCAATAAAAATTTAAGGGTAATGATTTCTTATGCACCTGCGCCGCCGGCAGAAGAGACAGGGGTAGAAAAGAGTTGCTCTGTATTTGTGAGACCGGGAGCGCTGGCAGCTTATGAGGCGGCATGGGGCGGCCAGGTGCGGAAAATCGTGGGAACTTCGGAAACCTATGCCACCACAAGCAGCGGTATTGTACTGGATACGAAAAATACGAGATTGCTGGATATTCCTGTCAGTACGGAAAAATTTACATTTCCCAGCTATGTTACTTCTGTGTATGACGGGGCGGCAGCAGGAACGGCCCTTGCCAGTATAACGATCCCGGCAAAAGTTACAAGTGTTGGAGACAGCGCTTTTTCAGGATGTACGAATCTTACGACTGTCACATGGGGAACTGCCAGCTCCGTGCCGGTTTCCTGTTTTGAAAGATGCATGAAGTTAAAGAATTTTAATATATCTGGTTCCGGCGGAAATATGGCTGCCATCGGAGACCGTGCTTTTTATGGTTGTAACAGCCTGGAGGTATTTTCCGTGCCGTCCGCAGTGGCCGTGGTTGGCGGGCAGGTATTTGACGGAAGAGAGGCTCTTGCGTTAACTTTGACTTTTGCTTCAGCGATTCCGCCAAAATGGGATGGGACAGAGTCTCTGGAGGGGCTTACCATTTATGTGCCGGATTCTATGGAAAGCGGCGATGATATATATATGGCATACTTGGCCCAATGGAAAGACTGGCTGGGAGAGCGGCCCGGAGATGTTTTGAAGACAAAAGACGGGGCAGAAAGCCGTCTGCCGGAAAAAGAGCCGGAGACAAACCCGGAAACAAATCCGGAAACAGAATCAGAACCGGAAAGCAGAACAGCCGCAAATGACAATGTTTTGGCAGAAAAAGAGACTTTGGCAACGGAGGATTGTCTGGACAAAGCGGATCCGGAAACGGAAGATATTTCGGTAAATCAAGAAGAAGGAAAAGGTAACAATGATTATTAAACAGTCAGAACAGATTATGAGGGAAGTCGGCAAGGTGCTGATGGGAAAGGAAGAGGTCATTGAAAAAGTCCTGATGGTAATTTATGCAGGAGGGCATATTCTTCTTGAAGACACTCCGGGCGTGGGAAAAACAACGCTGGCCCTGGGATTTTCCAAAGCCCTCGGCATGGATTATAAGAGAATACAGTTTACGCCGGATACCATGCCGTCGGATATCACCGGGTATACAATGCCGGGACAGGGAGAGGGGGGGGTTGTTTACCGGCCGGGAGCTGTCCACACAAACCTGTTTTTAGGCGATGAGATCAACAGGACTTCTCCAAAAACCCAGTCAGCGCTTTTAGAGGCCATGGAAGAGGGAAATGTAACGGTGGATGGCGTTACATATCTGTTGCCGAAGCCGTTTATCTGTATTGCGACACAGAATCCGGTAGGTATGTCCGGTACACAGCCGCTGCCGGAAGCACAGCTTGACCGTTTTATGGTACGGCTTTCCATCGGATATCCAAATACAGAAGATCAGATTCGTATTTTGGATGAGAAACGGAACCAGAGTACCATGGATGAGGTGCAGGCTGTCGTTACCCGGGATATGGTTCTGGAAGTCCAGAATTATCTGTCAACCATACGGATGACAAAACCGGTATTGCGTTATATGACTGTCCTTTGTGAAAAAACAAGGGAAGACGACGGAGTGGAACTAGGGGTAAGCCCTCGTGGAATTATTGCATTGTCACGGATGGCAAGAGCGAAAGCCCTGCTCAGTGAGCGGGACTATGTGGTGCCTGAGGATGTGCGCGCAGTATTTAAAGACGTATGTACCCACCGTGTAATTCTGAAACCTCAGGCAAAAATGGAGGGACGGACGGTGACAGAACTTTTGGAAAGGATTATGGATTCTGCGGATGTGCCGGAAATGCCTGGAAAAAAGAAATAAATTATGAAAAAATATAGAATTGTGTATCTGGTGGTGAGTATGGCGGTCTTTCTTTGCGGGCTTTGGGGCGGGGGAAGGCTGGCGCCAGTTCTTCTGGCTTTGTTTGTTTTTCTGCCGGTGATTTCCGGCTTATGGTTTTATTTCTCCGTAAAAGGATTATCCTTTTCGGTGACAGGAGAACGAAGCTGCCGCTGTGGACAGCAGATCGGAATAAAGTTGAAACTTGTATATCCATTCCTTCCTCCGGCAGGAAATGTGCGGGTCCATGTGGTTTGTGAAAATCATGTGTTTGATGTGAAAAAAGAAGAATTCTATGTGCTGGAACCTGGAAAAGGGAAGGAGAATGAATATACACTTTTTCTGGATACTGTCCTTTGCGGGGAACGGATCGTCCGGGTTCAGGAACTTTTATGTTATGATTTGCTGGGCCTTTTTTCGCGGAGGAAAACCCTGGAAGGAGAGTTTGCCTGTACAGTGTATCCTTATGATGTACAGCTTTATGTTTCGTTGCAGAAAAACAGGGAGCGGGAGCAGCCAGGAGATATTTATGACGGGAAAAAGAGCGGTTCGGACGTCAGTGAAGTTTTTGGCCTCCGGGAATACAGGGAGGGGGATCCCCTTCAGAGTATCCACTGGAAGTTATCAGGGAAAATGAATCAGCTCATTGTCAGGGAATTCGGGCGTCCGGTGAATTACCATACACTGATTTTGTTATCCCCGGCTTTTTCTTATGGTGAAAAAGAGGTGTCGGAGGAGACGGCCAATGCAGTGTTTGACCTGGGACTTTCTCTGAGCCAGGCGTTGTTAAACCAGAGTCTTGCTCATTTTGTAGGATATCTTTCCGGTGGGGAACTGCGTTGCATACCGGTGGATTCTCTGCACAGTTATGAGGAGATGCTTTTCAACCTTATGGGTTATCCTATTCAGAAGGACGGGGACGATACGCTGTTTTCTTTTTTGGATCAGCAGCTGTACAGGCAATATACGAAAGTGGTTTATGTGACAGGTGCAGTAAACGAGATGGCTGCCAGAAACTTGTCCGTACTGGTGGACTTAACGGTTCTTCAGGCAGTACAGGGCGATTCAGGATATCTTTCCGGAAGCGCCGGTTATACGGTAGTTGGAGTTTCCATTGAGACTTTGCGGAATATTGAACATGTCATTCCGCTTTAATTTAGGTACGGAAATCAGGGTGGAAATGAAAGAAAAGCAAAAAATTGTGGTGCTGTGGGACAGACGGGAAAAACATTCCAATACGGTTTCCTCTATGATCTTGAAAACTGTGGGGGCAATGGGAATCACAGTGGGCGTGATGATGGTCTTCTTTGTGTTGGGAGGAATTCCTGTCTTTTTTATGCCGGTCTGTGGGGCACTTTTTTCTGTGGCGGTTATAACCGGAATAGATACTGTCTCAAAAGGGCGGCATTATGGAAGTGTTTTATGTCTGCTTTTGTCGGCGTTTTTGTTTTTTTTATTTGTCTCCAATGTACTTCGGTGTATTTATGGATGGACCAGCCATATCAGACATATCTGGAACCAGGTATTTGGCACTTTTTATGAAGAATCTCTTTCAGTGGGTTATGGGGAAAGAGATTTGCAGATTACGGGTGTGATCCTGGCTTTGTTTCTCTCTTCGGCTATTTGCGAACTGCAGCGGAGAAAGTATTTTGTTCTATTGTCGTCTGTGGTTTTTGTACCGCTTTGCCTGAGCCTGCTGCTTTGCCTTGCTTTGCCGTTTTGGGTGATTGCTGTTTTAATGGCGGGGTGGCTTATGGCCTGGTGCGGTATGAGCGGTCCTTTTAAAGTCCGTTTGGAATCGCTTGTTTTAGTGGTTTTTTCCGCCATATGTTTGTATGCCTTTTCGGCAGTATGGGACGGCTCTTTGTGGCAACAAAATTCCGCAAAATTCCGTTCTGGCGTGAAAGCAGGAATTGAAAAAATCAGGTTCGGGGAGGATACGCTTCCGGAAGGGAACCTTCTAAAAGCCGACCGTATGCTGGCAGGGGAGGATGAGCGCCTGGAGCTTGAAACAGAGACGGAATCCCCTCTTTATCTGAGGGGGTTCGTGGGTTCCGTATATGAAGAGAACAGATGGAAGCCGTTCCCGGCAGAGGTTTACGGAGGGGAATTTGCCGGTATGCTTTCCTGGCTTTCAGGACAGGATTTTTATCCCGGTATGCAGTATGCAGATTATGAAAATGCTTCTCCTGAGGAAGGCAAAACAGAGAGGCGCGTTTCTGTAAAGAATGTGGGGGCAAGCCGCCGCTATATCTATCTTCCTGAAACCGTATCAGCCCTTTCAGAGGCGTCGGGGGGCTGGAAACAGGACTGGTCCATGGAGGCTTCCGGGTGGTTTGGCGAAAGGGAATACGGATTTACTTACTATGACACTCAGGAAGGCGCTGAAATTCAGGTGCCGGGTGAGTGGATTTATCAGGATATAAAAAGGGATGGAGAGGCGGGAGCATTTCTGCAGGCAGAGCAGGTATATCGTTCTTTTGTATATAAAAATTATCTGGAACTTGAAGAGGGGCAAAAGGAACTGATTAATCAGGTGTTTTTTCAGGGGGATGACTGGGAAGGGGCAAAAGAACTTTATACGGTCACCTCAAGAATACGGACAGTGCTTTGCATTTTAGCAAAGTATCAGGAAATTCCCGAGAAAGTGCCTGAAAATAAAGAGTTTTTGACCTGGTTTCTGAAAGAAGGGAAGGAAGGAAATTCTGCCTATTATGCGTCGGCGGCAGTGCTTGCATACCGGGCGGCAGGAATTCCGGCCCGCTACGCGGAAGGGTATTTACTGACAGAAAAACAGGCAGGACAGATGGAAGGGAATACCGTAACATTATCGGGAAAGAATGTCCATGCGTGGGTGGAAGTTTATATGGATGGCATGGGATGGAGAGTGATGGAGGTTACTCCGGGATTTTATGAGGAAGTTTACGAGGCTGACATTGTGGTTGCCGTCCCTGACGAAGAATTGGATGGGACAAACGGAGAATTGCCTGGTGTTTCGGCTACGGAAGAATATGAGCCTCCGGCCCGGGAAGAAGAGGAGCTATCGGTGCCTTTACGGAAAAAAACACGGTTATTCCATCCAGTGGTTTTGTTGATTTTTGTTGTCTTTTTTCTGGTGAAAAGTATGAAACTTACCAGGGGATTGTATTTGCGGTGGCGTTACCGAAGGATGAGAGAAGAAGTACGGATGGATTTTTTATACTGCAAGATTATGGATATGATGAGGAAGATGTATAAAGAATTCCACTCCGACCAGCCTTTAAAGATTCTGGAAAAAGAAGATCTTCCTTTTGACAGGGATCTTTATGAGCGTACCGTGAAACGGATGGAAAAGCTGGTATATGGGCAGATAAATCCCACTGCCAGGGAGGTTTTGGCGGCGGAAGCTCTGGCTACGCAGGTCTACACGGCTTTTCGCAGGAAGAGAACGTTTCGGAAAACTCAAAAAGTGGTATAATCATTGACTTGTACAGGTGAATGAACTATAATGAATTAGATTATGTGGAAGGAAACTGGAAAATGATTAAGAGTATGACAGGCTTCGGCCGATGCGAGACATCAAATGAAAACTACAGGATTTCTGTTGAAATGAAATCAGTAAACCATCGGTATCTGGACCTGGGAATCAAGATGCCAAAGAAGTTTAATCCCTTTGAAGCAGAAATCAGAAAACTGCTAAAGGATAAGATACAGCGGGGAAAAGTAGATATTTATGTCACCTGTGAAGTGTTTTCCGACAAGGCAGTGAACCTGAATTATAACGAAGCCGTGGCAAAAGAATATATGGATATCTTTGAACAGATGAGTAGCCGTTTTGCCATTGAGAATGATGTGAAGGTTTCGTCTCTTTCCCGCTATCCTGAAGTGATTGTCACGGGACAGTCTGAAGAGGATGAAGAGGAACTTTGGAAGCTCCTTGGCGAAGCGCTTTTGGGGGCCATGGGAAAGTTTGTGGAGCAGCGGTCGAAAGAAGGAGAACATCTTTTTTCAGATTTGATGGGAAAGCTGGATGACATGGAAGCGTGGGTTGGTATCATCGAGGAGCGTTCCCCTCAGATCATCCGGGAATACAGGGCGAAGCTGGAGGATAAGGTAAGGGAGCTTCTGGAGGGAAGCGGTATTGATGAAAACAGAATCGCGGCTGAGGTGACTCTTTTTGCCGATAAGATCTGTGTGGACGAGGAGACAGTGCGTCTGCGCAGCCATATCAAGACCATGAGGGAGGCGCTTTTGAAAGGCGACGGCATTGGACGAAAGCTGGACTTTATTGCCCAGGAGATGAACCGGGAAGCCAACACTATCCTTTCCAAAGCCAACGACCTGGAAATTTCCGGGACAGCCATTGAGCTTAAAACGGCCATTGAGAAAGTAAGGGAACAGATTCAGAATATTGAGTAGATGCGGTGACTGGAATGGGAAAACTAATTAATATTGGCTATGGCAACGTGGTTCATACGGATAAAGTGCTGGCAGTGGTCAGCCCGGATTCGGCGCCGGGAAAAAGGCTGGTTCAGGCCGCCAGGGATGACGGCCGGAGCATTGATGCGACTCAGGGGAGAAAAACCAAAGGGCTTGTGGTGATGGACAATGGATATGTGGTGCTTTCCGCCCTTCTTCCGGAAACCATTGCCGGAAGGTTTAATGAATCTGAAGCTTCGGAGAAGGTACTTTATAAGGAGGGAGACGATGAATAAAAAGGGACTTGTTCTTGTGATTTCCGGGTTTTCCGGTGTGGGAAAAGGAACCGTAGTCAGACGTCTCATGGAGAAATATAAAAATTATGCGCTGTCGGTATCTGTAACCACCAGGGCGCCCAGGGAGGGCGAGGTTCACGGGAGAGAGTATTTCTTTATTTCAGAAGAAGAGTTTTCTGCCATGGAGACAGAAGGGAGACTGATGGAATGGGCCGGATATGTGGGGCATCATTACGGGACTCCCAGGGATTATGTGGTGGGACGTCTGGAAGAGGGAAAGGATATGATCCTGGAGATTGAGGTTCAGGGCGCTTTGCAGATCAAAAAAAAGTACCCGGATGCCGTTTTGGTATTTATGGCGCCGCCAAGTATCGAGGCGCTGCAGGAGCGCCTTAAGGGCCGCGGCACAGAAGATGAAAAAGAGGTGGAAAAACGCCTGAGACGGGCGGTGGAAGAGGCGGAAGATATGGAATCGTACGACTATCTGCTGATAAACGAAGATTTGGAGACTTGTGTGGAAGAGCTTCATCAGATTGTCCGGTGCGAGCACCAAAGAACAGGTGTCAACCTGGAAATGATGAGCCGTATAAAGAATGACTTGAAAAGATTCGTGGAAGGAGAATAATATTATGCTGCATCCGTCATATTCTGATTTAATCAACGCTGTAAACAGTGAGGTGGCGCCGGGAGAGGAGCCCATTGTCCAGAGCCGTTATTCGATTGTGATTGCTACGGCAAAACGTGCAAGGCAGCTCATTGCCGGGGAGGAGGCCCTTGTAAAGGCTCCGTCCAATAAACCTTTATCGACGGCAGTGGAGGAAATCCATCAGACGATGGTTAAGGTGATGGGGGAAGATGATATTCCTGAGGATGAATTTGAAGCATAAAAACCAGGCGCTCTGCCTTGGAAAGGGAATGGATACACGATGAAAATACTGTTTGTGTCTCTGGGTTGTGATAAAAACCTGGTGGATTCCGAGGAGATGCTGGGATTTCTTTCCAGAGCCGGTTATGAATTTACGGATGATGAAACGCAGGCAGAGGTGATTGTCGTCAATACCTGTTGTTTTATTGGAGATGCGAAAGAAGAGAGCATTAATACGCTTTTGGAGATGGCGGCACAGAAAGAGGACGGACAGTGTAAAGTGTTGATTGCTGCCGGCTGCCTTGCCCAAAGGTATCAGGAGGAAGTACTGGCAGAGATTCCGGAAGTGGACGGAATCTTAGGAACCGCATCCTGCGATAAAATCGTATCAGTGGTGGAAGCGGCCCTTGCAGGGAAGCGGGAAACGAAGTTTGAGGATCTTAACCATCAGAAAGAAAGATACGGCGGAAGAGTCGTCACCACAGGAGGGCATTATGCCTATCTGAAGATTGCGGAGGGCTGTGACAAACATTGTACTTACTGTGTAATCCCCGGTGTCAGGGGAGCATACAGGAGTGTTCCCATGGAAGCGCTTTTGGAAGAGGCAAAAGAGCTTTCGGACGGAGGCGTCAGGGAATTGATTCTGGTGGCCCAGGAAACGACTCTTTACGGGGTGGATTTATACGGAGAAAAGAAACTGCCGGAGCTTTTGAGAAAACTGGCAGAGATTCCCGGTATCCACTGGATCCGCCTGCTTTACTGTTATCCTGAGGAAATCACAGACCAGTTGATTGAAACCATAAAAACAGAAAAAAAGATATGCCATTACATGGATATTCCCATCCAGCATGCCAGTGACCGCATTTTAAAAAGAATGGGGCGGCGGACCAGCCGGGCGGAGATTACGGCCCGTATTGGACGGCTTCGGGAAGAGATTCCCGACATGGCAGTCCGCACTACTATGATTACGGGATTTCCCGGGGAGACACGGGAAGATGTGGAGGAACTGCTGGATTTTGTCGATGAGATGGAATTTGAACGGTTAGGCGTATTTCCTTATTCTCAGGAGGAGGGTACTCCTGCTGCTGCCATGGAGGGGCAGGTTCCCGAAGAAATAAAAACAAAACGCAGAGATCAGGTGATGGAGCTTCAGCAGGAGATTTCTCTTGCGGCGGGGGAAGCCATGGTGGGGCAGGAACTGGAAGTTTTTATTGAAGGCCGGGTGGCTGATGAAAATGCTTATGTGGGGCGGACTTATATGGATGCGCCCGGTGTGGACGGATATATTTTTGTAAACACAAGTCTGGACCTTATGAGCGGAATGTTTGTCCGGGTAAAGGTGACAGGCGCATTGGAATACGATCTTATAGGAGAGTTATGCGATGAACAAAATGAATCTGCCGAATAAACTGACAATACTTCGAGTCCTTCTGATTCCTTTTTTTGTGTTTTTCATGCTGGCCGATTCCTTTGGGTATACGGGTAGGCTTGTGGCCCTGGCATTGTTTTGTATTGCCAGTTTCACGGATTTTCTGGACGGGCACATTGCCAGAAAGCATAATCTGGTGACAAACTTCGGGAAGTTTATGGATCCGCTGGCAGACAAGCTTCTTGTCTGTTCAGCGTTAATTTGTTTTGTGGAAATGGAAGAGCTGGCGGCCTGGATTGTGATTATCATTATGGCCAGGGAATTTATCATCAGCGGATTCCGCCTGGTGGCGTCTGACAGTGGTGTGGTGATCGCCGCAAATATGTGGGGGAAATTTAAAACCGTTTCTCAGATGATTATGATTATACTGATCATTTTAGATGTGGAAGAACTTGAAATGGTGACCGACATTTTCATATACCTGGCTTTGGCATTGACTGTGATTTCCCTGGAGGAATACGTCAGAAAGAATCTTCATGTACTGAAGGAGGGAAATGTGTAATATGGTTGTGGAAATACTGGCAGTGGGAACAGAGCTTCTTTTGGGAAATATTGCCAATACAAACGCCCAGTATCTGTCAAGAAGATGTGCCGCCCTGGGATTTTCGGTATATCATCATACGGTGGTGGGAGATAATGAAAAGAGAATGACAGAGGCCATAAAACAAGCCCTTGGCCGCTCTGATATTGTGATTTTAACCGGAGGGCTGGGACCTACGGAAGATGATATGACGAAAGAGGTCTGCGCAAAAGTTATGGGGTTTTCTCTGGAGGAAGATGCCCGCACCAGAAAACGGATCTCTGCTTATTTCAAGGCTTCCAGGCGAAAGGATATTACAAAGAACAACTGGAAACAGGCAGTGGTACCCGTGGGGGCAAAAGTCCTCGATAACAATAACGGTACTGCTCCCGGGCTGATTCTGGAAAGAGATGGAAAAACCGCCATTTTGCTGCCTGGCCCGCCCGGAGAACTGGAGCCGTTGTTTTCAGAGCAGGCGGAGCCTTATCTGAGGACTCTCCGGCCGGAAACGATTTATTCCAAAATGGTAAAAGTCTGCGGCATTGGAGAGAGCCGGGCGGAAACCATGATTTTAGACTTGATTGATTCCCAGACAAATCCCACCATTGCCACTTATGCGAAAACAGGGGAAGTCCATCTGCGGGTGACGGCCATGGCTTCCGATGAGGAGCAGGCAAAAAGTCTTGTGAAGCCTGTGGTAAAAGAATTAAAGAAACGGTTTGGCGTCAATATTTATTCCACCAGGGAAGAGGAAGAGCTGGAAGATGCCGTGGTGAAACTGTTGAAAAAATATGGCCTGACGGTGACAACGGCAGAATCCATGACCGGCGGTATGCTGGCCGGCCGCCTTGTCAATGTGGCGGGAGCTTCCGAGTGCTTCCGGGAAGGGTTTGTGACTTATTCCAATAAAGCGAAACGGAAGCTTTTGGATGTGAGTAAATCCACATTAAAGAAATACGGAGCAGTCAGCAGCCAGACTGCCAGGGAAATGGCAAAAGGCGGTGTGTTTGCAACAGGGGCTGATGCTTGCATTGCCGTAACAGGGTTTGCCGGACCGGAGGATTCGAAAGAAGAACCGAAGGGCCTTGTCTATGTTTCCTGTTATCTTGGCGATGAGGTTTTCGTGGAAGAATGTCATTTTACAGGAAACCGGATGAAAATCCGCCAACAGGCGGTGGTGCGGGCGCTTGACCTTCTGCGCCGTTGCATCCTGGAACAATATCATGAAAAATAATATCTGGTGGTACAGAAGGCTATATCTGGGAAATGAAGCCGGGAAGAAAAAGGATATACTGAAAAAGCTGGAAAGCGGTATGCACCCGAAACTGTATCTTCTGGTGCTGCCGTCCAACAAGGCGAATTTGCTGGATATCCTGCCTCAGCCGGTTCTTTCCCAGGCCCATTATAAGAAAGTTTCTCTTTATGCGGTGGGGGCTGCCTGGACAAAGACGGAGGCCATGGAACTGGCCGGACAAATTGTCATGGAGGCATATAAGGCTACCGGAACCACGGATGTGGCGGCTTATTTAGGGGATGATTTTCTGGAATGTCCGGAATTTCCAGAAAAGAATCTGTACAGGGAATGGAAACCGTAGGTTTGTGCACCAGATCAGTAAGGACGTGATGAGATGCTTTCTGTCATATTGGGCATTTTAAAAGTCATTGGAATTGTGCTTCTTGCCATTATCGGTTTTTTCCTGGTTGTTATTTTGTTGGTTTTGTTTGTGCCGATTCGCTATGAATGTTCGGCGTCAGGTAAATATGAGAAGGAAACGGAAGGGCTTCCGGAAGTTTCTGTAAAAGCAAGGGTTTCCTGGCTGTTTCGGGCAGTCAGTGTGCGTATATGCGCCGACCGGGAAGATACAGGGGTGCGTATACGGATCTTCGGGATTTTGTTGGGCGGCAGGGACAAAGGGGAGCAGGTAGACGATAACAGCAGGAAAAGGCGTGGGAAGGACCGGAAGAGAAAAAGGAAATACCAGAAAAAGGACAGTACTAAACAACAGGAGGAAGTTTCGGAAACAATTCCAAAAGAGCAGGAACTTTTAACAGCCCAGTCTGAAAAAGGTCAGGAACCTCATGTTTGGAAGGAAGAGGGAAATACGGAAGGCAGAGAGGCAGATGCTTCCGGGGAGAATCCGGAAGTTTTGGAGGGAGAACCCCTACCTTTTTGGAAGAAATTATTTCTGAAGCTGAAACATTTTATTCTTGGGATTGCCAATTTGTTTCGGAGAATAAAAGAATTTCTTTTGGGGTTTTTCCATAACCTTGGCTGTACCTTTGAAAAAATCTGTGGTAAAATAAAAAAGATTTCTGGTATGGCGGAAGAAATAAAGGACTTCCTTTATGCAGAGGAGAACAGAAAAGTTTTTCATTATGTGAAAGAGAAAGCAGGAAAGCTATTCCGACATATTCTTCCAACGAAATTTTCAGGGCGGATTACCTTCAGCCTGGAAAACCCGGCTGCGACGGGACGTGCGCTGATGGTTCTGGGAATTGCTTATCCCCTTATAAAAGACAGAATTTTAATCAACCCTCTGTTTGAAAACAGAATGTATTTTGGGGGGAGCCTTTATGTGAAAGGCAGAATAAGAGTCTGGTCTTTGCTTATAATAGGAATACAAGTATGGTTTAGTAAAGAGCTTCGCGGATTTTTAAAACGGAGCCAAAATCTGAAGGAACATTTGAGCCAGGCATAATGTCGGCTTTCAAGCAAGGAGGAGAATACATGGCAGCAGAAAAGGAAAAAAATACGTTTGAAAATACGGTGGAGCATCTGTTTAAGGGAATGGACGGTTTTATCACAACAAAAACTGTGGTAGGGGATGCAATCCATCTGGACGGAACCATCATTCTCCCGCTGGTGGATGTGTCCTTTGGTGTAGGCGCGGGAGCTTTTGCGGGAGAAAATAAAAATAACAGCGGCGGCGGGATGACCGGGAAAATCACTCCCAGTGCGGTTTTGGTGATCCAGAACGGACATTCCAAGCTGGTGAGCGTGAAAGGGCAGGACAGCGTTTCCAAGATTTTGGATATGATTCCCGATATTATCAGCAAATTCTCCAAATCTGATAAAAAGGAAAAAGAAGTGGAAATTCCTGAAGATGTTTTTGATTCTGTGGAATAGGAATCCCTGTCTTGTTTCCCGCATAGAATGATGGTATAGAAATCTTTGCGGGAGGAAGAGATGAAGCGGCTCATTGGACTCTGTCTGTTCTGGATGGGAATCGGCATGGCGCTATATTTAATACTGCCGAACAATTTTTTCACGATTTGCCTGATGGCGTCTTCCATCGCAGGAGGTTATTACCTGTTCTGCGGCTGTTAGTGCGCTGACCAGATTACATGGTGAAGCGGCTATGGGGATAGATTGAAACGTATCGTGTAAGAGACAAAGTTTCTTATACGATAAAAAACGGTCATCTAAGAGTATCTTTGCTCTTAACATGACCGTTCTTTTCTTTTAATTTCATTCAGTTAAGCCCTTTCCACCAGACCGGATTTCAGGCAGGATGTACATACATACATCTTTTTTGTGCCGCCATTTACTTTAACTTTGACGGATTTAACGTTGGAACTCCACATTTTGTTGGATTTTCTATTGGAATGGCTGACTTTTTTTCCAAAGTGAACGCCTTTCTCACAGATTGCACATTTGGCCATGATAGCACCTCCTTATACAGATTTGGCTGGCCCCTGTCCATGCCAGACCCATAACATTAAACATAATATCAGATATTAGTGAAAAATGCAAGAGAATTTCGTTGGAAAATTCAAAAAATTTTTATTCCTTTTTTGCCGGAAACAGGGTATAATACTTTAAGATAGGTATAGTGCGGAACGATACCAAAAAAAGGGAGGTCAGCTTATGAAGTGTCGGATTAATAACATGATGGGCGAAATCTTAATTGATACGGACGTCATTGCAAAATATGCAGGCAGTGTGGCAGTGGAATGTTTCGGCATTGTTGGGATGGCGGCGGTCAGCATGAAGGACGGTCTTGTAAAGCTCCTTAGAAAGGACAGCCTGACTCATGGCATCAATGTGGAAGTACAGGAGAATAAGCTTCATTTGAATTTTCATGTGATTGTATCATACGGCGTATCCATTTCGGCCGTGGCGGATAATCTCATAGAAAATGTGAAATACAAAGTTGAGAAATTTACGGGTATCACGGTGGAGAAGGTGAATATCTTTGTCGAGGGTGTCCGGGTTATAGACTGTTGATCAAGGAGGAACGCTGTCGTGGCAGTAAATGTAATTGATGCGGCTCTTTTAAAGACCATGTTTCTGGCCGGAGCGCAGAGGCTGGAGAGCAAGAAGGAATGGATCAATGAACTGAATGTGTTTCCCGTACCGGACGGAGACACAGGCACCAATATGACGCTGACAATCATGTCTGCGGCGAGAGAGGTACAGGCGCTTGGCGATCCTACCATGGAATCTCTGGCAAAGGCCATTTCCACCGGTTCTCTCAGGGGCGCCCGCGGAAATTCCGGCGTCATCTTGTCCCAGCTTTTCAGGGGACTGACAAAGGAAATTAAAACAGTCGAGGTTATCGACACAAAAGTGTTGGCAAAAGCTTTCCAGAGAGCGACGGAGACGGCTTACAAAGCAGTCATGAAGCCCAAAGAAGGCACCATCCTGACGGTGGCAAAAGGAATGGCAGACAAGGCGCTGGAGCTTTCTGAGGAAACAGAAGACCTGGAAGTATTCCTGCAGACAGTGATCGAACACGGGGATCAGGTGCTGGCCCGGACTCCGGAACTGCTTCCGGTGCTGGCGCAGGCCGGGGTTGTGGATTCCGGCGGCCAGGGACTTATGGAAGTCATGAAGGGGGCGCTGGACGGATATCTGGGAAAAGAAATTTCCCTGGAGGCAGGAGCTCCTTTGGGGGCAGGCCCGGCGGCGGTGGAAGCCGACGATTTTGAGATTACCTTCGGTTATTGCACAGAATTTATTATTAATCTGGAAAAAGAATATGATGAGGATACGGAAATGGATTTCAAGGCTTTCCTTGGCTCCATTGGCGACTCCATTGTGTTGGTTTCTGACGATGATCTGGTAAAGGTCCACGTACATACCAACGACCCTGGCCTGGCCATCCAGCGGGCGCTTCAGTACGGTTCCCTTTCCAGAATGAAGATTGATAATATGAGAGAAGAGCATCAGGAGAAGCTGATTAAGGATGCGGCAAAACTGGCAGAGAAGCAAAAGGCGGAAGATGAAGCCAAAAAGAAAGCGAAGGCTGCTGAACCCAGAAAAGAAGTGGGATTTATTGCCGTATCCATCGGGGAAGGGTTGAATGAGATCTTTAAGGGGCTGAATGTGGATTATCTCATTGAAGGCGGCCAGACCATGAATCCCAGCACCGAAGATATGCTGATGGCCATCGAACAGGTGAATGCCAATACGATTTATATTTTCCCCAATAATAAAAACATTATTTTGGCGGCGGAGCAGGCCATGCATTTGACAGAAGACAAGGAAATCGTGGTTGTTCCGTCGAAAACAGTACCTCAGGGCATCACTGCCATTATCAATTTTATACCGGAGCTTTCACCGGAAGAAAATAAGGCTGCTATGATAGAAGAGATGTCCAGAGTGAAAACGGGGCAGGTGACTTATGCTGTTCGTGATACTTCCTTAGATGGCTTTGAAATTAAACAGGGCGATATCATGGGAATTGGCGATAAATCCATTCTGGCCGAGGGAAAAGACGTGGAGCCAACCTCTTTGCAGCTGCTTTCTGCCATGGTGGATGAGGACGCAGAGCTGATCAGCATTTATTATGGAAGTGATGTGGCAGAAGCGGAAGCGGAAGAATTCCTAAAAAAAGCACAAGAGCAGCATCCGGAAGTGGATATTGAGCTTCACTTTGGCGGACAGCCCATTTACTATTATATTATTTCAGTGGAATAGTGGGGTTGCAGATATCCCGACAGTTACCAATATCCGGCGCCTCCGCCGACCCTGCGCTTATATGACAGGCAGGGTCAGGCGGGGACGCCGGATAGATATAAAAAGGGGGTTTTTGGTGAAGCTTTCAGATTCTGTTACAGTTCTGAAAGGAATTGGAGAAAAAACTGCAGCATTGATGGGAAAGCTGAATATCAGAACCATAGAAGACCTGCTCCATGCATATCCCAGGAATTACGACCGGTATGAGGAAACGGTAAATACGGCAGATATAAAAAAGCCCGGCATGTATGCGGTGGCTGCCACGGTGGCAAAGCGTCCGGAAGTAAAGGTTACTGCGAGAGTAAAAGTGGTGGCAGCTGTGATTCAGGATGAGAGCGGGGTGTTAAATGCAGTCTGGTTCAATATGCCATACCTGGCAAATACCTTAAAGCCGGGAGGGCGGTACATATTCCGTGGCCGGGTGGTGAGAAAACCACAAGGCCTTGTGATGGAACATCCGGCGGTACTTGGGTTTGAAGAGTATGGGAAGCTGCTCCATACCATGCAGCCCCTTTACAACCTGACTGCAGGACTCAGCAACAAGATTATGTGTAAGGCAGTGGCAAGGGCTCTGGAAGAATTTCCTGTTCAGAAGGATTACCTCCCTGGCTGGATACGGGAAAAGGAAGGATTGGCAGAGTATAATTTTGCCCTTGGCTCAATTCATTTCCCAAAAGATGAGAAAGCGCTTCTTTTTGCCAGAAAGCGCCTGGTGTTTGATGATTTTTTTCTGTTTATTTTGAATCTCCGGCTTTTGAGGGGAACAAATGAACGAAAGGAAAATGGTTTTCCTGTAAAGCCGGGGAAAGAAGCTTCGCGGTTGTTAAAGGAGCTTCCCTATGAGTTGACAGGGGCGCAGAAAGAGACTCTGGGGGATATCCTTGGGGACATGGGCGGAAAAAGCGTGATGAGCCGCCTGGTACAGGGGGACGTGGGTTCCGGGAAGACCATTGTGGCGGTCCTGGCCCTTCTCTCGGCAGTGGAAAGCGGTTATCAGGGGGCCTTGATGGCACCTACGGAAGTATTGGCAAGGCAGCATTATGAATCGGTGACAAAGTTAGTCGAAGCTCACAAAATTTGTTGCCGTATCGTACTTCTAACCGGCTCCATGACAGCAAAGGAAAAGCGGATAGTCTATGAACAGATCGCATCCCACGAAGCAGACCTTGTCATCGGTACTCATGCACTGATTCAGGAAAAAGTAGTTTACGACTGCCTGGGATTGGTGGTTACGGACGAGCAGCATCGGTTTGGAGTGCGCCAGAGGGAAACCTTTTCTAAAAAGGGTGGCGCCCCCCATGTGCTGGTCATGAGCGCGACGCCTATTCCCAGGACTTTAGCAATTATCCTTTATGGAGATTTGGATATTTCCGTCATGGATGAACTTCCGGCGAGGCGGCTGCCCATTAAAAACTGTGTGGTGGATACTTCTTACCGGAAAAATGCATGGAAATTCATTGAAAAGGAAACGGCTGCTGGCAGACAGGCTTATGTGATTTGCCCGCTGGTGGAAGAAAGTGAGGTTTCGGACGGAGAAAATGTGGTTGATTATGCAAAGAAGCTCCGGTCAGCCCTGCCTTCCTCTGTGCGGGTGGAGTATCTCCATGGCAGGATGAGCGGGGCGGAAAAGGAACGGCTGATGGCTGCCTTTGCGGCAAATGAGATTCAGGTGTTGGTGTCCACTACAGTGATTGAGGTGGGGGTGGATGTGCCTAATGCCACGGTGATGATGATTGAAAATGCGGAGCGGTTCGGCTTGGCGGGCCTTCATCAGCTGAGGGGCCGGGTCGGCAGGGGAAGCGATCAGTCCTACTGTATTTTTGTCAATACCACAGAGGAGGAAGAGAAAAATAAGCGGCTGGAGATTTTAAACCGGTCCAATGACGGGTTTTATATTGCTTCGGAGGACTTGAAGCTTCGGGGGCCTGGAGATATGTTTGGTATCCGACAGAGCGGGCTGATGGAATTTTCCATTGGGGACATTTTTACAGATGCAGATGTCTTAAAAGAAGCGGCGGAAGCAGCGGAGAAAGTCCTTTCAGAAGATGCTGCCCTGGAGTCGGAGAAGTACCGGACGCTTCGGGAGAAAATAGATTTGGAACTTTTAAGAAGAGTTGACAATACGCTGGTGTTATAGTGGTATTGATGAAACCGTATACCCGAAGGGGATAAATTTTTGTGAGAGGTTATGTATGAAGATTGTAAAAACTACGATAGGGCTTTTTCTGGCAGCGACTCTCCTTTTTTCGGAAGTCAGAATTCCTGCATATGCAGAAGGAATGGAAGAAACGGAACTGGAAACTGTGCAGCAGGAAGAAATGTCCGGTGAAAACTGGAATGAAGAAAGTGCGGCATCTGCAGGGGAAGTGGAATTTACGGTTCAAACAGAATCTGCAGACGGGACTGGAGAGACGGAAAAACCGGAAGCCACAGAACCGGCAGAAGGGAAAGTGGAACCGGAATCAGTGACTGCGTCCGAACCAGAGACAGAAGCAGGGCTTTCGGAGGAGGGACAGCTCTATGCCGCCGGAGCTGACCAGGATTCTCTGACCGTAATGAATCCGGATAATAAACTGAGCATTACCGTAGAGTATCCCCGAACGATTTCCTGTGGGACGGAAACTGTTTTTAAGATGAGCGCTTCGGGTGGGACAGGTAATTATAAGTACAGAATCTACGGCATAACGACATATGACGCCTCTGAATTGGTGAATGTTTATGACATCAGCAAGAATAACAACAGCGCATATAGTTATAATAACGAATTTAGATTTTCTTTTACAGCTTCCGGGACTTATTATATACGTTTTAACGCCATGGATATGGGTACGAATCAAACGGTAGATTCAGGTTCACCACGATACGGGAGGCAGATCCGCCTGGATATTCAGGATCCCGCTTATCCGTCTGTGGAAGAAAAAGCAAAACAGCTGGTGGAGGAGTGCCTGCAGGCGGGGTGTACCACAGATTATGAAAAAGCTTTGTGGCTGCATGACTGGATCGTGACTCATATGGAATATGACAATTCATTGAAATATTGTTCTGCGGAAGGGGCCCTTACTAGAGGAGAAGGAACCTGTGATGCCTACCACCGGGGTTATGTAATGCTTCTCAAAAAAGCGGGAATCCCTACCGGACGAATTGAAGGAAACGGCCATGTCTGGACTGCCGTTAAAATGGATGGTAAATGGTACCAGGTGGATACCACCTGGGATGACGCGGGAGACAAATATCAGGGAACCTATCGCCAGTATATGTATTTCGGACTGACAGATTATATCACAGGCCTTGTCCATTCTGACCATCAGTCAGCAGTGGCAGGGTATGAGTCAACCAGCCTGGAGAACAATTATTTTATCAAAAGCGGGGAAATCACAAAATGGTCGGATCCTTTTGTGAGTTCCATCAGTCAGAACCTGGCCGCCGGACAGACGAAATTTATATTGGATGTGACCAGGGATAAAATGCCCATATCCTCCGGCTATATACCGGATCCCCATAACAAGAATGTCCTTTATAATCTCGTAGCGTACTATCTGTCGCAGCAGGACTGGAACGGAAGCAAAATATCTGTTTCCTATAAGGATGAAAAACTGACGGTCATAAAAGGGGCAGATGCATATGAACCAATCTGTTTAAAAATTGTTCCTCCGGCTAAAACTGTTTATGAAAAGGGGGAAGCGGTCAATAAAACAGGGCTGACGGTGACAGCATATTATGCAGGCGGAACAAAGGTCAGAAAATTAAACGATGGCGAATATAAGGTGAACGGATTTGATACAAATACCGTTGGAACCAGGACAGCCACTGTCACTGCCGGCGAGGAAAGTGCTTCGTTTACCTATACGGTTAAGGAAAGCCAGAATACCGGAGGAAATGGCGGTCAGACAGGGACAGCCAAAGCCGCCAGTGTTTCCTACCGCACTCATATCCAGTCTGTTGGATGGCAGGGCTTCAAAAAAGACGGGGCCATGAGTGGAACCAGCGGGATGGCCAAGCGTCTGGAAGGGATTGAGATCAAGCTGGATACGAAGGCAGATCTGGGGATCCAGTATACGACCCATTGCCAAAGCTATGGATGGCTTCCCTGGTCCGCCAACGGGGAGATGAACGGAACCAGCGGGGAAGCGAAACGGCTGGAAGCCATCAAGATTCAGCTGACGGGAGCCGATAAAAACTTGTATGATATTTATTACCGAGTCCATGCCCAGAGCTACGGCTGGCTTAATTGGGCAAAAAACGGGGAAGCTTCCGGGACAGCGGGTTATGGAAAAAGGCTGGAGGGAATCCAGATTGTCATTGTGGAAAAAGGGAAAACCTTTAACCGCAACATGCAGGGGATTTCTTCCAATACAAGCATATGTTATGCTTCTTTAAACGGGGGAGAGCCAGCGGTTTCGGGGGCCGGGGTTTCCAGTGTAAAATATCGTACCCATATTCAGTCTGTTGGCTGGCAGGGATGGAAAAAGGATGGCGCTATGAGTGGCACCAGCGGAATCTCCAAACGTCTGGAGGGAATCGAGATCCAGTTGAGTAATAGGCCGTACCAGGGGGGAATTACCTATCGTACCCATATTCAGTCCATTGGCTGGCAGGGATGGAAAGCGGACGGGGCCATGAGCGGGACTTCCGGCCAGTCCAAACGGCTGGAGGCAATCGAAATTAAGCTGACTGGTGTTATGGCACAAAAGTACGATATCTATTACCGGGTCCATGCCCAGAGCTATGGCTGGCTTGGCTGGGCAAAAAACGGCGCTCCGGCAGGGACGGCGGGTTATGGGAAACGCCTGGAAGGAATTGAGATACGCTTGGTACCGAAAGGTGGGAAGGCGCCTGGCTCTACGGTACGGCCGTTTGTGGAAAAATAAATAAAAAGGAGATGAAACTGTGAATTCCATTCTTGAATGTAGGAATCTGGAAAAATCTTATAATGGAGGCAGGAGCAGGGCTTTAAAGGGAATCAGCCTGTCATTGGGAAAAGGGAGGATTATCGGACTTTTAGGACCAAATGGCAGTGGCAAAACCACCTTCATTAAGCTGATCAACGGACTTCTTACACCTGACGGCGGGGAGCTTTATATCGGCGGCTATCCGGTGGGGGTGGAGACAAAACATATGATCTCCTATCTGCCGGAGGTTACTTACCTGGGAAGCTCCATGAAAGTACATCAGATTATTTCCTATTTTGAAGATTTTTACAGCGATTTTGACTCAGGACGGGCTTATGAGATGTTGTACCGGCTGAATATCAATCCGGGCGACCGTTTGAAGACCATGTCCAAGGGAACCAGGGAAAAAGTGCAGCTAATTATGGTGATGAGCAGGAATACATCGCTTTATGTACTGGATGAACCCATTGGCGGGGTGGATCCGGCGGCCAGGGATTATATTCTGAGCACCATCGTTTCCAATTACAATCCGGAGGCCACCATACTTTTATCCACCCACCTTATTGCGGATGTGGAGCAGATTCTCGATGATGTGATTTTTTTGCAGGAGGGAAGCGTTATGCTGGCAGAACCGGCGGAGCGCCTTAAAAAAGAGAAGGGTTGTTCTGTCGACGCCGTATTCCGGGAGGTGTTCCGATGCTAGGAAAGCTGTTGAAATATGACTATAAAGCTAATATTTTTTATTTCCTTTTGATGTATGCAGTACTTATGGGGGCTGCGGTGACGGCGAGACTCTCGATTGCCGCAGCAGACATGCAATATTTTTCCTTTTCCGACGATCATGTGTTGTCGGTGATGGCGATGGTGGGTTCTGTCCTTTTTTACTTTCTGATTTGCGGCGCTGTGGCAGTGCTGACGCTTCTTTTGATCGCCATGCGTTTTTATAAAAATTTGATGGGCAATGAGGGATATCTGACTTTTACCCTTCCTGTGCCAAAAAGCTCCCATCTGATTTCCAAAATGATCAGTGGCGTCAGTTTCGTGCTCCTCACCTATGCGGCATTAGTCCTGTCAGCCATGGTGCTGACTGTTGGAATGGATTTTTGGGACAGTCCGGTTGCTGTCTTTTCCTGGAGTCTCCTGGAGGCAGTGAGATTTGACCATCCATTGATTGCTTCTCTCTATTGCCTGGAAGGGCTTGTGACGGTGATACAGGTGGTGGCGGTGGTTTATTTTTCCATCTGCGTGGGTCAGCTGGCCGGAAAACACCGGGTGTTGGGGGCGATTGGGATTTATCTGGCGGTGAATGTGGTGCTGGGTATCGTTGCGGCTCTCGGAAGTACAATTTTTATTAATCTCCTGCGCGGATATGAAGGAGGAGTATTTTACTACGGAATTACCAGCACTGCTACCATTTTGTTCCATGGTGTTGTGGCTGCGGGGTGCCTTGTGGGTTCTTTCCTTCTGATGAAATGGAAGCTAAATCTGGAGTAATATGGAACATATTCATATTTTTGTGCATAATATATATTTTTTTCACAAAAGCATAGGTTTAAACTAGATAAACTAGATGATATGTGCTATACTTGAATCCGTAATAATTGCAAAACCAGGCCGTTTGCCTATGCTTATTTTTCTACAAAGTGCAGAGGGTGAAAAATGACAAAAGCAGAGTAGCATGAGGCTTGTGAATCAATAGGAAAAGGAAGGTGGGCAATTGGAGAATTATACCAAGTATAAGCTAAAAGGGAACGACGAACTGGTGTCATTATTGACTGATAAAGACAATCTGTTCATCGTTGCCTGCAACAAATGTTTCAAGGAATTTGAGACTGTCGACGAACCGGATCTGGGTGAATTTGAGAAGGTCGTCTCAGGCCAGGGGAAAACCGTTGTCGGCAGTGCGAAAGTCGACTTTTTGTGTAACAAGACCCAGACAGAGAAGAAACTGAAGGATATGATTCCGGAAAGTGCAGAACACGTTTTTGTGATTTCCTGTGGCCTTGGGATTCAAACTGTGGCAGACCTGGCGGGAAAACCTGTATATGCGGCCAGTGATTCCCTCAATTACAGAGGACGTCACGGTATGGCGCTGACAGAACGGCGCTGTGATGCGTGTGCCCAGTGTTACTTGAACGTAACCGGCGGGATCTGTCCCATCGTTGACTGCTCCAAGAGCCTGGTCAACGGACAGTGCGGCGGCGCAAAAGACGGAAAATGCGAAGTGGACCCGGAGAAAGACTGTGCGTGGGAAAAAATTTACCAGAGACTGGAAAAACAGGGCCGCCTTTCCGAGTTCCAGAGCCAGCCTGTACAGCTCAGAGACTATTCCAAGGTTGATTTCAAGTTTGTGAATGATTATGTAAAAGCCATCCGCGAAAACAGGCTGGATGGTTATTACGGCGGTATTCATCCATCTGAGCGGAAAGAATTTACGGAACATATGGCGCTTCAGAAATTCCCGGATCCGGAGACTGTGGTTATTCCTCTGTCCATGCATGCAGGTGCCCCGGCAAATCCTGTGGTGCAGGTGGGTGATACTGTGAAAGTCGGCCAGGTGATTGGCGAAGCGGCAGGGTTCATCAGCGCGCCGGTTCATTCCAGCGTCAGCGGAACTGTCACAGCCATTGAAAATCACGGCCATGCCACCAGGGGTGAATGTTTGTCCGTTGTTATTAAATCGGATGGAAAAAATACTCTGCACGAATCTGTAAAACCTGGTAAAGATCTGGACAGCCTCACTCCGGATGAAATCATTGAGATTGTCCGTGAGGCCGGAATTGTAGGTATGGGCGGCGCCGGCTTCCCGACGTCCGTGAAACTAAAACCGCCCAAGCCGGTGGATACGATCCTGTTGAACGGCTGCGAATGTGAACCGCTTTTGACTGCGGATCACAGGGTATTGCTGGAATTTGCGGATGATGTGATTTTTGGCCTCAGGGCCATCATCAAAACAGTAGGCGCTGAAAAGGGAATCATCGTCATTGAGGACAATAAGCCGGATGCCATTAAGCTTATGCAGAAAAAAGTGGAAGGCATTGACGGGATTGAAGTGGTTGTGGCTAAGACTAAATATCCCCAGGGCGCTGAGAAGATGTTAATCAAGCGGGTCATGAAGAGACAGGTACCCAGTGGCGGCCTTCCGGCAGATGTGGGCTGCGTTGTCAGCAACATCAGCACCACGAAAGCCATCTCCGACGCGATTCAAAAGGGAATACCCCTGGTGGAGCGTGTAGTGACCGTGACAGGAGAACATCTGAAAAAACCTGGCAATTATATTGTGAAAATTGGCACCAGCACAAAAGAGCTTCTCGACTACTGCGGCGGTGTGACGGGAGAAGATGTGACAATCAAAGCAGGCGGGCCCATGATGGGGTTTGTCCTTTCAGATGTGGACGTGCCGATCATGAAGGGTTCCAATGGCATCATTGCCGTTGATACCGACCATACGGCAGAGCAGCCCTGTATCAAATGTGGACGCTGCATGGATGTATGTCCCATGGAGCTTTCTCCGTTGTATTTCGCAAAATATGCGGATGAGGAAAACTGGCAGGGTATGAAAGATAAAAGTGTCATGGATTGTATCGAATGTAGATGTTGTGAGTACATATGCTCCTCTAAGATCCCGTTGGTGAGTAAGATAAAAGCCGGAAAAAATGCAGTAAGGGGGATGAAGTGATATGTTAATTACCCAGTTAAAAGCAAAGGAAACCATCGTATCACTGGCAGCCGGAAAAAAGGTTTTTATCATCAACTGTCAGGGATGTAAGGAGGTTCATTTTCCGGAAGCAGAAGCCAAGGAGCTTGAAAAAGAGCTGGCGGGTTCCGGAAATGTGACCGGGATCATTACTACGGATTATATCTGTAATCCGGAAAATATGAAGCTGCGTCTGGAAAAGCATAAAAGTGAGATCGAGGCAGCTGATGCAGTGCTTGTGTTCTCCTGCGGCATCGGTGTGCAGACAGTTGCCGGATATCTGGAAGACAAGAAGGTGTACGCAGCCTGCGATACTTATCCGCTTCCGGGGTTCCAGGGGGTGACGCCGCTTGAATACAACTGCGATCAGTGCGGAGAGTGTTACCTGAACCTGACCGGCGGGATTTGTCCCATTACAGCTTGTTCCAAAAGCCTGGTCAACGGACAGTGCGGCGGCTCCAAAAACGGTAAATGTGAAGTGGACAGCGAAATGGAATGTGGATGGGAGCGTATTTACAGACGGCTTGCCCAGGTGGGACGTCTGGATGTGTTAAAATGCCCGACACAAGTTCGCAACTTTGCAACAGATGACGAAGTATCCAAGTAGGGAAACAAGGAAACTGTTAAAAATTATAATGATTAGGAGTAATGGCTCATGAAAATTACTGAAGCATTTGAACGTGGTGAATTTGTAGTTACTGCGGAAGTGGGACCGCCGAAAGGA